>CAMAPH010000022.1:0-47061 GCA_945859975.1 Chthonomonas calidirosea | reverse complement strand
AAGTCGATGTTCCTGCTTCCGTGATCGAAGGTGAGGTTGCCGCGAAAACTCAGCCCGAGCCGGTTTTGCCGCCAGCGCTTTCCCGCACCGTATTCACCGACAATGACGTTACGGACATTTCTGCCGAAGCTCGTTTGGACGTGCTTAAGAAGCTGAAGGGCTTGAGCTACAGTCAGGCCTACTTGCCGCCCACCCGACAAGGCACGGTTGTGGTGCCGGGCTACTTTGGCGGGTCGCCTTGGTCGGGAGCATCGTTCGATCCTCGATCAAACACGCTCTTTGTCAATACGAATGACCTTCCGGGCATCATGTCGAATCCGGCGAACTATCTTCACTTGACCGATCGGGAGGGTTACCCGGGCATTAAGCCGCCTTGGGGCGCTTTGACCGCAATCGATTTGAACACCGGGAGGTTTCGTTGGCGAAAGACCTTGGGTGAGTATCGAGAACTGACCCGGAGAGGCGTTCCGCTGACCGGGACTCCGAACTTGGGCGGGACCCTGGTGACGAAAGGAAATCTGGTCTTTGTTGGTGCCACTTGCGACCAGACCCTTCGCGCCTTCGACAGCCGCACCGGTAAGACGCTGCTGGAATACCGGCTTCCCGCTTCGGCCTTTGCGGCTCCATCTACGTTCTCCGTGCGTGGCAAGCAGTATTTGGTCATTGCTGCCAGCGGCGGCGGATATGCGAAGCTATTCGGATTCGACCGGGGGCCGACTTCGGACACATTTGTTTGCCTGACTTTGCCTTAGGTGCGGTAGGGCAATCCATTGTTGTGATCACCCTGGTCGGTGGAATTGATTAACGTTCCCCCTCAGGGATCTTAATTAATTGCAGGTCTTTTAGGTTCGGATTTGTTCGGAGGCACGGGCTTGTTTTGAGGGGGCGAAAATTTATTTATAAATGCTCCCGCGTTGGGGGCGGCTGTAAATTAAATTTTCGCGGGCCGTCCGTTCACGTAATTAAAGGTGGCGAAACGGGCGGATGTCAACCTGGGATTTTGGGGTTTTTCTGGTTTGTTTGCCTGAGTGTCACGGGTATTGGAGGAGGCCGGTTTGGTGGATGAACAGCCAGCGGTCGTCAGCCTTGCAGGCTCGGCCCTTCCGGTGGAATTTGGATTGGTTTTGTTTTTCACCCAGAGGGTGCTGAGATCCGCGACGTCGGACTTGCCAAGATCGGTGAGCCTATGGAGCCAGTGCGGTGGCGAGATCAACGAATGGACGTTTGCCGTTGAGCTGGAACTGCACCAGTCCCACGCGGCGCTCCAGCGCGGCAAGCTCTGGGTCCGATTCCTGTGGTGGGAACAGAAGATACGACCAGAGCCGCTGCTCGTCGGCGCGAGGCAGGAGCCGGAATGAGGCCTTCCGGCGAACTGCTCCGGACACGAATTCGACCGAAGCGAACTCGTCTCCAGCATCTCGCAAGACCATGGCCGCGCGCCGCAACTCCGGCAGCACGATCAGGCGTTTCGACTGCGCAGTGAACTCGGCCACGACCTCGTCTCGGGAATTGCGCAAGACAACGCGGACCCGCCCGCCGGGGAGCGCTTCTGGGAGGCGAACGGTCAGGAGTGATGCGGGAACAAGCGACGACGCGTTAGGATACGGGGCGCCCTTGTCTCGGGCTGCCTTATCGAGGATCGGTCGGAGCTGCGCAAGCTTGCGATCCCGCTCGGTCAGCCGCCGCCGAACGGGCACTTCGCTCCCAATTGGCAATGGCTCCCGAGATTCATCCCGGTGCAAAATGAAGGCCGTCCCTTGCAGGAGTTTCACAATATCGCCGGTGCGAACGCCCGCGGTGCTCCCAGCCGGCAGCCGAAGCGGCTTGCCAGCCTCGGGGTCCTTCAACAGGGCGACGCCTTTAGAAACGATCAACACTCCGGCGGAAAGGCGTCCCGGCGTTTTTTGGGTTGCGCTTCCTCCGATCACAAGCAAGCTAAACAAAGCAATGAATTTCATTTTCGTGCGCCTCGGAATATTCGTTTCAAATCAGAGAAAAGTTTAGGAGTGTGGTGCAGGCCATGTTCGATGCGGGGCTCCACGACGAGCACCACGAAGAGGGACACGAAAGCGCCAGTCCATAACACGCCGTATGCCCGAGCGAGCCCCCACGCTAGAGCAAGAATCGAGAACAGGGAGAGCAGAGTGGCAAACCCTGCCGCGCGCTGTTCAATCTCTTCCCCACGACCGGTCATGAAGCGCCACCGGACGGCCGAAACTAGGAAGAGCACGAGGCAACCACTTATGAAGCCGGAAACCTTGTTCCCGATCTCAGTGAAATCATAAATTGGACTCCGCAAAAGGGTGTCGACGGCCAGCGCGTGGAGAATGACGCCGGGCACGGGACGGTACACCAGAGGTTGGCGCATGAGGTCCCCTTCGGTGGTAGTCGAGCCCAGAACGACGAGTTTATCTTCCAGCAGACGGCGTGCGTTCTCTGGATTCTTGAGCTCGCCGCTGGGCAACACCGTGACTCGATTTTTCATCAAGTCGTCGACATTGGCGTAATTCAGCAGATACGTGTCTGCCTCAATGCCGTTCAGTACTTCGGCCATTTCTTGCGGAAGGCCCTTCACGATTTCGGTAAACGGACGATGCGTCTCGGAGCGCTCAAAAAAGAAGCTGAAAAGCGGACTGCTCGGAGACGGAGTACGCCGTTCTCGGTAAACCTCTGCCAGTTTTTCGGCCAGGCTCGGCAGAACCGTTTCACCACGGTGAAGCGACCCGAGCATTTCGGTTTGGCCCATGATGAACCCCGGGGGCCGAAGGAGATGAACGGCCATAGGGATCGCCTCCTGACTTCCGAGGAGCTCCTCGGCACCGGGATCGGGCAAGGTAGTGCCCAAGAAGACTGGCGAGGCCGTTTTCGTTGAATCAATGGATCGCCCAAGTATCGAGCTGGCATCGATGCGATACCCATTGGTGCGCCGACGAATATCATCGTCGTTCGGCCCGAAGTCAAAGTCCACCGCTACCGCGAGAGGCTTCTGCTCCAAAACCTTACCGACCACTTTGTCCAATTTTTCGAGATCGGTATAGATCTCGTTTTTATAATTTAATTGCTCGCCAATATCGACCACGACAACAGGAGACTTGTTTGACGCGGGGCTCAGGGCACCGACCATTTGCTCGTAAGCGATCTGATCTCCCCAGCGACCCACCGGCGTTTGCTCGATAAGCGGCTCGATGAGATAAGCCGCAATTGCTGCAATGATAATTCCAAAAACAATATCTTGCAAAATATGACAAATCCGCCGGGAAACTGTTGGAATTCCTGCCAATTCATGCGCGGGTTCCTGCGTCCGTAGAAGGATTTTCTTTGCCATCTGCCAGCTGAAGCCCAGTTCTTTTTCCCAATCGTACAGTCGCAAGTCAGACTTGTTCTTTGGTGTCCAGACTTTATTGGCCTGCAATGCCGCCGCTGCAGCCTCGCTTAGGCACAATTCACCAGCCTTGACACTCAGTACGGCCGGCTCGGGCAACTCGGCCAATTCGCTCACGTCCACATGGTCAAGGACTATGTACTGATCGTGTCCCTCGGCGAAGAGCGCTTGGGCCAGTGCATTGGCGGAGTCAATCGCTGCCTTGCCGTCGGGACCAAGCACGTAGTGATAGCCGAGGTCGTCGATTTGTGGACGCGGTAGCGGATGGCTTGTTCTGGGACAACTCTCGATTTGCCGCCACGGCTCTTTGGATTTGCCTCCCGCTGTCGACCCTGGGAGCATCCGAACAAACGCGATGTAGGTGCGTTCGCCCGGAGATTTCACGGGCGGGGATTCTACGTCGTGCATGGGCATCTATTTCTCCGGGGTCCAGCTATTCTACAGTCGCTTTATCGATCTGGGATGTTAACGGTGATCGACACGACGCCGAACTCGGACGGCGCTCCGGCCTTTGTTCCGGTCCGTTCGATTGGCAGACCCTCCTTGAACGAATCAAGAAGGTCGGCGAGTCGGCTGTCCCCACGCGTTCCACTTTTGGAGCCACTCCGTGCGCTCGTGAGAAACGGCGCTAAAGATATGTTAGTGCGGGTGGCAATAATTTTAAACGTTTCACGACCCGGGCCCTCGTCTGGATTTTGACCCCAGGGAAGGATCTCTGAAATACGGCTGGACCGAACGAGACCTTCTTCCCCTAAATAGCGCCATTCGCCATCGGGCGGGAGCCGGCGGCCTTCCGGATTCAGGCCAAACCGATCATCTGGCCAAAGGGACTTGACCGTTTTTCGCGGTAAAAGGTTGAGAACGGCGATGTATGGAGCCTCTTGCAGTGCAAGTTCAGGATTCCGCATCGGGATTCCGTTGGCGGGAACGGCGCGTACCCGAATGGCAAATCGGTCAGCCGCTGATAGCGACTCCATAGGACGTGGCGGCAAAATGGCTTCGGTTACTTCGCCCTCTTTAGCTTCCTTGAACCGGACGGGGACCATCTCGGCTTCGACTTTGACGTATGGAGACGGGGTCTCAAGGCGCTGTAGCGAGCGATGGCGAGCGGCGTCGCGAATCAGGTCAAGGAGCGACTCGACTCGGCGAGGATCGTTGCCGGCGACCTCCGCGAACGGTTCACTCTTGCCAGCATCGAAGAGTCGCCAGCTTCCCGGTGACGAATCGTAATCGTCGGGGGTGGACTTTTTGGCTCCAGACGGGACGATCACGACGTCAGCTGCGGCGTCATCCCGGCGCACCAGAGGCAGCTTGGCAAGCTCCGAGATCGGCTCGGTGACGCGCGAAAGATCGAGGCGTAAGAAGGCATCGGGAAGGCCATCGATGATCTGGGCCGGAGCTCCGCTCAGGGCCGAAGGTGCGACAGCTTCTCGCAGTTTGACTTCGCTTTCGAATGCATCCGACTTGGTGACGACGGCAGTTGCGATCGGTTTCACTCCGCTGAACTTCCGGGTTCCGATTGGGTAAATCCCAATGACGTGGTTCGTCTCGATGCCCACGGCACGTCCGCCATCAATTTTCCAACCGCTCCCCTTGGGAAGCATGGTGAAGTAAGGCTCGATGGCTTCCATCTTTCGCCCAAACACTTCGCGGTCCGAGGCGGGACCGGCGAGGATTGGTTCTTGCGGGATGGGCTGGTCGAGGGTTTCCATTTCGGCGCGCATGGCGGCGAACAGTTGTCGATACGAAAAGGCGGATGAACCAGCCGCTTGCCGCTCCTGTTGGCGGCGAAGGGCACGGCAAAGGGCGACGGTGAGGTTTCCGCCTTCCGGGCGATTTTCGTAGGCCGAGCGATCTGACCGAGCGGCGGCGATGACGACGCTGCCTCCGAATTCGTAGCCAATGTACGCGCTGCGGGTCGCGGGCACGGGACGAGCCTTCGCGCCCGGGTTTTCGATCCATTTCGCGACGACCTCGCCTTTGCCTCGCGCTACCGAACCAGCGTGGCAGGTGTCGAAAATTAGGGTCACGTTCTCGACGCCGCTCTTCGACAGGCTGGTGATTTGTTCGTTATAAAAGCGGCTGGTGATGACGCTGGTCTCATCAATTGAGCCATCGGTGCGCACCCGGAAGTCGATCGGTACGGTCGCGCCGCGCACCCCGGTGGCGTAGCTCGGATCGGGCACGAGCGTTCCGTGGCCGCTAACGAAGTAGACAAGGGTGTCGCCGGGTTTCGCGTCCTTGACGAGCCAGTCTCGGAATTCGCCCTCGATCTTGGCCTTTGTCGCTTCCTTGCCAAGGACGAAGTGGAAGTTTTCGTCCTTTAGGTTGTAGGCACTCTTAAGCCGCGCCGCCAGGTTCCGGGCGTCGTTTTCGCCGTTTAAGTTCGGGAAGGCAGAACCAGTGGCGGAGTAGGGTCCCATGCCGACAACGAGCACCCGAAAGGTCGGCGGGGCCTGGATCGCGAGCATGGCAACGGCAGCAAGGAGCGTCATCTTTGCAATGGTACGTCGATGGCTATGAGTCGGTTGCAGATTTAGTTTTCTGTTGGTGGTTTGACCGGGTTAGGCTTATACTAGGACTATGAGATTGCATCTGACGGCCATTGTGCTCCTCGGGCTGGCGATATTTTCTGCGCAGGTTGCGGCGCAGACGGTAAAGCCCGCGCCTAAGCCGACGCCGGAGGTGCAGAGGCTGTTGGACGAGGGTGCGGCTGGCGACAAGACGTGGGCGCAACGGTTGCCTGTCTTTGAGCAGGCTTTGAAGGTCGCTCAGGAGCGCGGCGACCGGGTCGGGGAAGGCCTAGCACTCAACTGGATCGGGCGTTGCAACTTTGATCTTGGACAGCCGGCGAAGGCGCTGGAATACTATGAGCGGGCTCTACCCATCCGAAAGTACGCGGGGGACCGGGGTGGTGAGGCGGTGACCCTGAACAACATCGGCCTCGTCTACGACCGCATTGGCCAACCGGCTAAGGCTAGGTACTACTACGAGCTTGCGCTGCCCATTCTAAGGGAAGTCGGTGATCAAGTAACTGAAGCAACGACCTTAAGCAACATCGGCAATGTCTGCTCAAGTATCGGCCAGCCTGCGAACGCGAGGGAGTACTATGAGCAAGCACTACACATCCAGGAAACGCTCAAAAATGAACGCGGGCAGGCGGTAACGCTCGCGAATCTCGGTGTTCTAGCGCGAAATCTTGGCCAACCCGACAAAGCAATAAGCTACTACAACCGTGCACTCCCACTCCAACGGGCTGTAGGTGACCGATTCGGTGAAGCTATCGTGTTAACGTCTATCGGAGTCGTGTACTCCGATCGCGGTGATTCTGCAACTGCGATAGGATACCTGGTTAAGTCGTTAAATTTGCGAAGGGAAGTGGGAGATCTTGCTGGAGAGGGAGCAACCTTGCATAATCTTGGCGCGGTGTATCAGAGCATCGGCCAGCCGGCGAAGGCCTTGGAATTTTACGAGAATGCCCTCGCAATCTCGAGGAGGGTAAAGGATCGGCGTCAAGAGGCGGCAACCCTTAATAATACGGGTTTCGTCTTTACAGACCTCGGCCGATCGGCAAAAGCGCTAGAATTCTACGAGCTGGCACTTCCGATCCTGAAAGAGATTGGAGACCTTCGAGGAGCGGCGTCGACTCTCAACAACATTGCCGCCGTAAACAACTCGATCGGACAAACAGGTAGGGCTCTCGATAGTTTGGAGCGCTTGTTAACTGTTCTGGACGAAATCGGCGATAAACGCACTTATGCCGTAACGCTTAGCAATATCGCAATAGTTTACTCTGGGTTTGGTGAGCCATCAAAGGCGCTTAAGTATTTTGACAGAGCACTAAAGATCCGGAAAGAAGTTCAAGACCTCGGTGGAGAGGCCCAAACTTTAGCTGGTATCGGGAGCACGTATGACAGTCTCGGGCAAAGCATCCGAGCGCTGCAGTATTTCGAGCAAGCACTACGAATCTTTCGTGAAATAAAGGATCGCGTCAGAGAGGCAACCACTCTTAACAACATTGGTTTGCTCTACGGCAGGTCCGGCGAGTCAGCGAAAGCTTTGGAACACCACAACCTGGCGCTCTCCATCTCACTCGAAATCCGAAATCGGTCAATTGAAGCCACCAGCCTTAGCCAGATTGGCAGCGTCTACCAGTCCCTCGGTGATTATGCGAAAGCGCTCAACTGTTTCGAGAAATCTGTAGCTTTGGCGGAAACATTAGAGATTCAAGGCGAAGTGGCAACTGGGCATGTCAAGATCGGTACGCTTTTCCGCGAGACCGGCCAACCAGCGAAGGCGCTTGAGCGCTACGAGCATGCTCTGCCGATTTTGGTAGCCGCTAAGAGTCGATCTGGCGTGGCACAAGTTTTAGGCGGAATTGCCTCACTCATGGTGGCCAAACATCCCTTGGTCGCCACTTACTTCGCGAAGCAATCGGCAAATGCTTCGCAGAGCGTGCGACTTGGTGCGCGTGGGTTGGATGGCGAATTGCGGGGACGGCTGTCGCGCAAAAACGAAGCTGTGTTCCGCTTCTTGGCTCCGTTGCTCCTGGATCAAAGCCGGGAGGCGGAAGCTCTTCATGCGATGGACCTGCTGAAGGCTCAGGAGCGCACTGAAGCTGACCGCGCGGCATGGAGCGGCGCGATGCCCCTTACTCCGGTGGAGGCAAAGTGGGACGCCCAGATCGAGGCCGCGGGCAGGACGCTTTCTGAAGTGGGTGCCCGCGAGCAGGCGCTACGCTTGCGCAAGGATACAGCCGGAGCCAAGGCGCTGGAGCCGGAACTGGAAAAGCTCCGCACCGCCTATTCCGCCACCATTCGCCGCGTGATGGAAGATTCCAAAAAGGGCGGCGGCAAGTTGGAATCCACCCCCGCCTTCGAGCGCATCAAGCGGGCCACGCCCAAAGGAACGGCGGCCGTTTATGCTCTCTACCGAGAGAACGATCTCCACCTCCTAGTTGCCACCAATGGCAGCCTGCGCTCCTTTAAGACCTCGGTTAAGGACCTCGGCAAGCGCGTTACGACTTTCCGACAGGTGTTGGAAGATCCGACACGTGACCCGCGACCTTCTGGGTTGGCGATCTATAAAGTCCTTGCTGCGCCTATCGAGGCGCATCTTAAGGCGGAGGGAGTCAAGACCGTGCTCTGGTCGCTCGATGGCGCTCTGCGTTTGATCCCGGTGGGTGCGCTTTGGGACGGTGAGAAGTTCCTCGTCGCGCGCCGAGTACACGCCTACTTCCCGGGGTCGGACGCGCTGCGACCGGACGATAAGCGAACCGGTTACCGCGTACTGGCTTGCGGTGCTTCGAAGGCCGCTCCGGGCTACACGGCGCTGCCGGGAGTCGATGCCGAACTCAGTGCCATCGCCGCCGCTTTCCCCGGGAAGCCTCTGCGCAACGGCGAATTCACCCGCAAGGCGCTGGAAGCGGGTCTGCGGGCGAAGCCGACAGTCTTGCACCTTGCTAGCCACTTTTCTCTGCGGCCAGGACCGCCGGAGAACTCGCAGTTGCTCCTTGGCGACGGCACTAAGATGTCGCTGCAGGAGCTGGAATCGCTGCCCAACTCGCTGTTCGCATCTCTTCGGCTGGTCGTGCTTTCCGCTTGCGAGACGGCGCCGGGAGCCGAGGACTCGGACGGCTATGCCGCCGAAGGGATGGCAGAGCGACTGCTGCGCAAAGGGGTCGGAGCGGTCGCAGCGAGCCTTTGGCCAGTGGCGGACCAACCGACGGCCGAGCTGATGCGCCGAATGTACGCAAAGCTCGCGGCCAACCCGAAGACTTCTCCACTGGCCGCCCTTCGAAGCGTTCAGCTGGAGTTTTTGAGCGGTCGCCAAATCGTCAGTGTTCCCGCGGGAGTTAGACGGTCGGACACCAAGGCAAAGAGAGCAGCTTCCGCTGCTCCCAAATGGCCCACCGGACTTCCCCGCTACGCTCACCCCTACTATTGGGCGCCGTTTGTGCTCACGGGGAATTCGCGTTAACGGATTCGAAAGTCCAGTGCTAGGTTCTCAGCGCGTGAGATTGGCGACTGACGGCCGCCGGACAGCGCTTGAACGCGGCGAAGGACGAACTCGCGGAGGCGCGTGACGGCGAGGCCATCTTTAACGTTGCCGCCAGCGATGCTTGGGTCGCGAAGTGCCTCTAGCACCGCGGAGGTGAAGATGCCGTGGCCGTCCTTTTCGACCGCGAACTCATTTCCACCGGCCGCCGCAATGATGTGGGCGCCGACGCCGCGGTTCAGGTTTGAAAACAGAGTCTGCATGACCTGGACCGCTTGGCTCACTTTATAGGTTCCGGCGACTCGGGTCCCCGAACGTACGATGCCATCGGCAAGCGGAACGCGCTGCGCTTCTTCCGTGCCGTCGGGCTCCCCGGAGAAGCAGGCGTCGAACATGATGAGACGCTGCCTCGAGGGCACGGCTCGGAGGAGCTCTGGCAGGGTTTCGTATGCGATGCCCTTCTCTCGTGGATTGGCAAAGTCGGTGTCGTAGGTGGCGAAGTAGAACTGCTTGTCTTTCGGATCGATGAGACCGTGGCCGGCGAACGCAATGAGGATCGCGTCTTCGGGCGATGTTGTCTCTAGCTTCTTCACGGCGGCGACGATGTTGGCGCGAGTTGCATTGGCGTCGGTGAGTACGGCGGTGACTTTGACTTCGTCGAACGCCCCGGCATACAGCTCTGGAACGGCGAGGGCCTTGGCGTCGTCGTCGGCATACTTGAGATCGCTACCGGTCTGATAGTCCGATACGCCGACGGTAAGAATGTGCAGGACCCGGCGGACTTGGGCATCGCGTCGAACGTACAAGGTCTCGAAGAGCGAGCGTACGCCTGCGCTGTCAACAGCTACCACCTGCACCTTATTGCGGCCAGCGCTCAGGCGGATTGGGTCCAGGTTGCCTTCCCACTTTGCGCCAAGGGGCCGCGGGGGCCCGTAGACCTGCGGGACGGGGACATCGTTCACCCAAACGTCGAACCGCTTCAGCGTGCGTCCCGTGGGGGCACTTGCCTGAACTCGGAGTAAGAGCGTCGGCTGGGTCGCAACCCCGGCGATCTCGTCTCGCTTCGGAACCTCAAGAGTTGGGCGCTTGGTTAAGTCTGAAGTGGCTGCCTCAAGGCCGTCGCGGAGGACTCTTCTGCGGTATGCCGCTTCGTAGAGTTGCACAAGCTTAGGATCGGGTGTTCCGATACGCGGGAGCACGAGATCGGGCCGGTTCAGCGCCAAGTCGAACTGCTCAAACGGATACGTTCCACCTTCGAGCCGGAACGCTAAGCCGGTATCAGCTCCGCGCGACGACATGTAGCGGTTGTCCGGAGTGACCACCACAAAGTCCGACTCACCGAGCGGGACGAAGCGGACGACTTCCTTTCCGGCGTCATCCCACATGCGCATTGTGCAGTCGTATGACGCGCTCACCAATCGCTTACCGGCATCCAAAAAGGCGATCCCGGTGACCATATCCTCGTGGCTTTCGATGGTGTTCCGGCGCTCGCCGGTGGCCATGTCGTGCACGGTTAATTTGTTGAATGAATGGCCGAGGGCGAATCTGCCGGTTTCTGGGCTCACCGCGAGGGACTGAATGAGGAGGGGAACTTCCTTCACGTTGCACACGTCCTTTCCGGCGGCCAGGTCGTAGAGGGTCGCGGCACCGCGGTTTCGAAGCACGGCGTAGGCACCGTCTTCGGTGACTTGCAGTACTGAAACTCGAACGTCCGGTACGAACTTCAGGGTGCTGACATTGAAGCGGCGGATTCTTCGTGGATCTACCAACATCAGCGTCGAGCCGTCGGCGCTGAAATGAAACCGGAAGTTGTCGATCTCTTGCGGCTGCTTCATCACAACGAAGGCGTCCTTTCCGTCGATCTTCAGGACTCCACGACGTTGGGGCTTTCCACGGATGTTCTCAGTTCGTTGCACGAGGACTCGGCTTCCCGAGACGTCGACTGCAAGCACGGTTTCGTTGGCCGGATACGCACCAGCGGCGACGCTTCCGGTCTGCGCGTCCCAAGCGATTGTGCCGCCGAGGCCGACCGCGGAACTCGCGACGATACGTTGCTCTCGCTCGACGATCTCCGAGCGGCCGAAGCCGCCGGCTTGTGATTGGATTGCCACGCCTTGTCGCCACGTGGCTGGATCGAGCAAGCGGATCGAAGTCGGCGGCACGCCTTTTTCATCGAGGAGCCGTTCGGCTTGTTCGCCGTAACCCAAGGTCAAAAGTGGCGGATCGAAGACGGGAATTGTCGCTTCATCCCAGACTCGGACTTCCGGCTTCTTTTTGTTGAAGAGTTCTTCCAGCCGGTAGAGGTTTGAAAGAAGGTCTGGTTCGATATCTGTGGCCGCAGCAAGTGACGGGGCGAGGAGGCGGTTGAAGGAGTTTGGATCCGCTCCTCCGGCCACCAGGAGGCGGGAGCCGGTGGCGCGGATGCGCTGGATCGGATCGCCAAAGCCGCTGAGAGTGAGAACACCGAGTCCGGTCTGCACGTCTCGCAGGCTTGTGCGGTTCTTGCTCTCCTTGAGTGCCATGAACCGTCCGCTGGGGGCGAAGGCGGCGTCGTTTGGTGAGTTGAGCGAGGTGGTTGCCACGAACTTAACGCCATCGGGCATGCCTAGGCGGAGGCTGCGGGCTTGTGGCGTTTCACCTGGAGCGACTTGGGTATCGAGGACGTATTCGCCGAGCGCCAAATAGCGGCCATCGCTGCTGAAGACACCGCGGGTTACGTCGATGCCGGTCGCCTTGAACAGAACCTTTCCTTCGGCGACCGAGTACGCGACGGTGACGGCGTTTGCGAGGATGGGTTTGGCCGAGGTGATTGGGCGGGGGTTGAAGGGATCGATGGTTTGGACTTGCTTGTAGGCGACGTAAACGCGGTCACCGGATGGCGACATTACGACGCTTGGCGCGCCGCTAGAGCCCATTGGCGGGTCGATTTGGAGCTTCTTCTCCAGGCTGGGTAGCGCTACGACCTGAAGCCGACCGTTCTCGTTCACCATGGCGGCGGAGTCGCCGGCTTCGCTGATGGAGAGCATGGGGGCGTCTTCTTTCCAGACGCGTTCGGTCGCAAGGATCTTTCCGGTTGTCGGTTCGAAAACCTCGACCCGGCCGGAGATCAGCGTGCAAACTCCGTACCGACCGTCGGGAGATACGGCTAGGCGGCGAATGGCGGCGGCGCCGTACTTGTCGCGCGGCTTGTAGGTTGCGACCGGTTGCCGAGTTGCGACGTCGATGCAGCGGACGCCGTCCTGTACGCCGACGAGGACGAACTTGAGGTCGCGCGGTGCGGCGAAGAGGACGACTTCATTGATCGGGCGTTGGCCGGTTCCTTCGTCGCCGTAGAGCAGGTTTCTTATTCGGCCAATGACCGGTATCTGTCCGCCTAGGAACTGGCCGCCGGCCCCCTTCAGAAAGTCGTTGAAGAGGGCTTCCTCGGGCTTATCTGCTCCGACTTTGACCCCAGGGATTGGACTCTTGTTGATCTTGGTTTCCGTGCGCGGGGCGGGGGGGACGGCGACTTCGGTTGCTACGTCGGTACCGTTTGTCAGGTCCCAAAACTTCACCGTCTGGTCCCGGTGAGCGCTGACGAGGGTGCGGCCGTCGGCGGAGATTCCCAGCGGCATGGCGCCGCGGAGGGCAAGCACGAGGCGGGCCATTTTCTCCTTTGCCTCTTTTGTATCGGTGATCTTTAGGTCTGAGAGGGTTCGGAGAACGTCGACGCGGCGGAAGCGGCGGAACTCGCTGCCTAGCCGGGTGTCCCACACGATGACGGATTCGTCGGACGAGCCCGTTGCCAGGTACCGGCTATTCGGGGAGAACACCATGTACTCGACCGAGTCGGAATGGCCGTACATGACGCTGACTTCGGCGCCGCTTTGGGCTTGGCCAACTGCCGTTGCGAAAAGAAGCGAGATCCAAAGAGCCAGGACGCGCATAACTTCATTAAGTTAGCATTTTCCGTTGGAGATTAAAAGGGGCAAATCTACCGGGTTGGTGGGGTGTTCAGGTTGGGCTTTTGGGTTCTGAACCTTGCTTTGCCGCTCGCTTTTGCGCGGCTGGTGGTTTCCGGATCTGGGTTCGTTTCTTGGGGCGGAAATTTATTTATAAATGCTCCCGCGTTGGGGGCGGGTGTAAATTAAATTTTCGCAGGCGGTTGGTTCACGTTCTTTAAGGCGGCGAAACGGGCGGATGTCAACCTGGGATTTTGGGTTTTTCTGGTTTGTGAGCCTTAGGGTCAAGTGTATTGCAGGAGGCCGGTTTGGTGGATGAAGAGCCAGCGGTCTTCGACCTTAACGTAAACCTTGCAGGCGCGGCCTTGCCAGTGGAATTTGGATTGGTCGTGTTTGTTGATCCAGAGGGTGTCGACGTCGACGACGGCGAAGGCTCCGTCGAGCTGGTCGGAGACTTCGATGCGGACGGTGGTTCGGTGGTTGTGGGCCAGGGTGAAGTCTTGGAACAGGCGGTTCCAGTCGGATTTCCAACGGTCGGCATCGAACCGGCCCATCGGCATGACCCAGGTTTCGGGGTCGTGGCTCTGCGCGTCCGGCGGCCAAACCCAGACCATGTCGGGGTGGAACAAGGCGACGAGGGCGTCGGCGTCTAGGTTGTTCCAGGCGTTTGTTTCGGAGTCGACTACCGATTGGATCTCGTCGTGGGCGAGTTGTCTTGGGCTCATTTTGGGAATGTACCGAGCCTACGCAGACTCAGCGGCACGATGGACACTTCGTGATGTTCAAGCTGACAAAGCATCAAGCTTGATCTGTCCGACTTGATCGACTTTTGCCGGTACAGAGGGGCAATGTGTAGGAAGCGCGATTAAGCAACTGCCGATAGCGCCTTGAGTATCTCCACCATGGCCCAAGTATCCAGCTTGCAATATTCAAGTAGATCGGCAAACAACTGCTTGGCTTGGTCATTGCCAAGCTCTCCGGCCAACATGCTCGCGTAGGCGACTTGCGCCTGATCACCATTCTGAATATTCAAACCGGAATAGCTTAAGGTTGGAGCAACTACCGGTAGGACGTTCTTGATGGATGTTTTGCCAAGGAACTTGGCGTCGGCGTAACAATCCTCAAGGATCTTCCTAAGGTCAATGAAGCGGTCAAACATTGCCTGAACTTGATCTGCTCCGGGGACTCGATCCTTGACCATTTCATTGATCACTTGCTTCTCGAAGTCGTGATAATGAAGGATGCTTCCGCCGGTCGAAATCTGAGCGAGCAAACTCTGGATGAATGCCTCACGCGGATCACTTCGATGCTGGTGGAGAAACTCTGTGTGTCCAATTGACTGATCAGTCACGGACCAATCCGGGGCCGCGTTCAAGGTGTGGCAAGACCACTGAAATGGCAGCATCAGGAATGGAGAATGCCCAGCAAAGAGGGGCAGATCTGGCCTAAGGGTTTCAAAGTCGATCAAGTGAGCAGGATATTGGATCTCTGCAAGTCGAGAGTCTAGATCGCCCGAAACTGCTGGCTTCTCAGTAACGAACGCCTGGTAGCGCAGCCGCTCTGTATCCGACAATTTGAGGTCCTTCGGAACACCGCCGATTGCTCGGATTCCATCGGCCAAGAGCTTCTTACTCCGAGAATGGTGGAGTCCGAGATAGTGAATGTGGTCGGCGGGAACGCGGGGTGTGCAATGCTTGGCGAACTCGCAACCCTTGCACGACGAATGAATGACCGGGTCGTAGTAGGGTGCTTCGCCATCGAATGGCGGATATTCGGCCTGGTTGATCAAATTAAGAAACGAAGTTGCCTGATCGGGAATCTGGGGCAGGATCTTCGCCACATCGTCCGTGATCTCCTCAATCTTGAAGAGGTTGTCAACATGCCAATCACCGCCGTCCCAGACGTAATTGGTGTCAATGTGCATTAAGGATGCCCCTGATAGAGGATGACCGCAACGCGCAAACAGCGATGCTTGAAAAGCGACATCCAGGAGGTGGCCTGGCTTTTTATACTTGGTCGTCGCCTTGACCTCGATAATTCGCCAACCGGATTCCTCTCGCTTCAGCACGTCAACTCTCGCCACTAAATCGTCCTGCAGAAACGTGGCTTCAAAGAGCACGTCCTGTCCCGTGGCCATCAACTCTTCAGTTTTCGCTGCAGCCGCCTCGTTTCCCAATTCCCAGACCGGAATCGTGACGCCAGAAGGAAACCGGCGCTTCGCCAGCAAGCCAACCTCGGTTCCGATTCGCATTCGGCGCAGAGCGGTGGGTGCAATTGCTTCCTTCAGCTCAGGCAGGTGACGAGAGAGCCAGAGTTTTTTGGGGCAATCCAGTGCCGTTGTGAAATCAGATTTGCTAAGCATAGCTAAGAGTTAGGAGTCCTTCGACCACTGGAACTTGACCTTGAGGCTATTGAGGCTGTCCCAAGGAATCAGTCCTTCTTTCTGGAGCCTTCCTACCACGATGCCTGGTGAGATGCCAATGGATTCGGCAAAAGCCTCTACCGATCCTTTATCAAACACACCTGCCTCCTCAAATCTATTTAATGGGCCAGGCGGAATCATGTGGTTGGCCGAGAATTCGTCCGCTTCTATCTCTTCGGGACTCTTCGCTCCATTCGTCTCCAGATAGACAACCCGCTTTTGGTGCTTGAGGATGTGGCACGACTCATGGAAGATCGTGAACCACAGATGATCGTTAGTCTTATAGCGCAGGGTGATCTGGATCAGCGCCTTGGATGGCGTCAACCATCGTGTGGCTCCAGAAACGCCCATTGAAGGCAACTCAGGAACGAACAACAGCACAACTCCGTTGGCGGCAAACGCCTTCTTTATCTCGGGCACAAAGTCTTCTGGATGAGAGCAAGTTAGGGTTCTTGCGTGGGCAACGGCGGCAGCAAACCCCTTTTCGTTGTAGTCACCCGCATCCACGCCTTCAGCTTCTAGTTCACCCTGGCGAAGCCAAGCGGCGATGAGGTGATCTTTGTCGATCGCGGTTTCTGAGCGCCGATACTGGGGGCTGAGATTGCCGGCCCAGGCCTGAAAGGCTTGTCGGTGGACCACACCAAAAAAATTTAGGAGGTTGAAGAACTTTTCCCGCGCTGTTGAGGTTGACGGAACCCATCCATATTCGGCCATCTTCGGATACGTGAAACTTCTCGCCCACTCTAAATCGGCGTCGGTTGGCTCGGGAATACTCGACCTAGAAAGCCATTCCTGATACCGAGATTCTCTCGCCAGCCAGAACCGAGCGGGAGTGCCGAGCACCCGCTCAAGATCCACGGCAAGATCAGGAGTGATGGGCGCTTTGCCGTTCACGATCTGGCTTAGGTTCTTTCCAGAACGACCGAGTCGGACACTCAGCTGCGTTTGCGTTATTCCGCGCTCTTCAAGGATGTCACTTAGCGTCTCGCCGGGTGGCGAGACGCTCGTTGGTTTGTATTCTAGGTTCGGCATGATTGGTTTCAGTTCCCTGGGTCTTTGGTGGCTTAGTGGTAGTCAATCACCTCGGATATCTGGACCGCCGTCACCTGCGTCCAGTCGAGTCCACCATCGTCTTTTGTCGGCTTCGGATTGTGGTTAGGTTTAAAAATGAGTCGCCAGTTCTTGTTCAAATGAACTGAGAGTTCGCCGGCTCGGTTGCCGGAGAGCTCTTCACACTTGCCAGGCAACGAGCGCATATCCTCCAGGCTCGCAGCAGCATCTAGGTCGTCGAGGCGCTTTCGAATCTGCTTGGCCAATTCCGCGCCGTGGG
Source organism: Chthonomonas calidirosea (assembly GCA_945859975.1). Taxonomy (GTDB): domain Bacteria; phylum Armatimonadota; class Fimbriimonadia; order Fimbriimonadales; family Fimbriimonadaceae; genus Fimbriimonas. The sequence continues at coordinate 29,989 of CAMAPH010000022.1, read as the reverse complement.
CTTGGCTCAGCTTGGAATCGCTGTTCATGGATTTCGCCAGCTTTGCAGTCGCAAACGTGATTTCCAATGAACGAGTTCCTCATTCTCTTTACGTAGTCGGTAAACAGAATGATTCATTGTAGCCTTGAGCTGTCGAGAATTTCCATTCGATCCAACGATCGCCGATGCCATGGATTTCACGCTTCGCAAACTCTACGATCGGGGACTTCAGCGCCAGCGATAGTCGGCAACGAGCATTCGGTGATCTGAGTTTTGCGTGGTGGCGACCCAGGCTCGGACGCACTCTACGCGGGAGGTGGTCCAGATTTGGTCGATGCGGACGATGGATGGGTACGGGTTGACGCAGGTTGCGCCGGGGCCGACTCCGGCGACGGCAAAGGCATCTTGCATATCTGCGAGGAGATTCTTTTGGATCGCGGCATCGGGTGGAGTGTTGAAGTCGCCGCCGATGATCACGGGCTTGGCGCCTAGCGATTGCAGTTCGCGCTAAATCTGGTTCATCTCTTCTCCGCGCTGGTCTCGGCTGCGCGAGAACTCCTGCCACGCGGCGGGATTGAGAAGGTCGAAGCGGAGAACCGGCGGGGCGAGCCGAAGACTGACGACGTCGATGCTTTGGCCCGGGGCGGGTTCCCATCGGGCGGCCACGAAGTTTCCGATACGTCGAGGGCGTGGGATGGTGGTGAGCTTTCCGCGAGCTAGGATCGCGGCGTCGGGGCCCGAAGTGACGAGCGTAGAGTCGCCGAAAAGGTCTTGGGCAAGGCGTTCCAGATCTGGGTGAGAGGGGGATTCTTGAAGCAGAACCAGATCTGGTTGGAGCGCTTTGACCTCGGCGGCGGCAAGGATTGATCCTCCCGCACAGTTGAGGGTTACGACACGAAAATCTCGATTTGGAGCCGGCAATAGCCCTCGGGGAAGGGAGCGGAACTCTTCGACGAAGATCAATCCGAATGCGAGCCAGCCAAAAATGAGCCAGCGTCGCGGTCGGCGGGCAAACATGGCGATGCCGATGCCGAGGAACATGCCCACGGCGGCGGGCCACGTTGTTATCGCGGTTGTCATTGCGGGCCGAAAGGCATAGAGCGCGGCCAGTATGACGAGCAGGCTGGCCGAGCCAATCTGCATCCATGACTTTGCCTGGGCTGACTTTTCGGGTGGTTTCGGATCCGTCGGTGCGGGCATGGCTTGAGTATAAGGGGTTGCTCTTGTCTGCCTAATCGACAATTGCTTCACAATTTTATGAAATCCCACCCGCGAGTACCGTGTCCGTGGCCAACTTCGAGTTTGCTTTCTCTACAACTTGGTCTTAAACGCCTTCGCTGTCAGCGTTTGGCCAGAGGACGCCACTGGTTCGTATCGATCTAGATCGGTTCGCAGAATTGCCGCGCGCTGCTTCTTCGGTTCGAAAACGCCGAGTCGCATCATTAGGTGTGCACCAGAGATCGAGCCCGTCGGGGGAAAGTACCGGGCAGTTTCTTTGGTGAGGGGCAAACTCTCGGCCAGGACAAGCGAATCTGAAAGCGTGGCTAGGGGCCAGAAATAGTAGTCGTTGCGCTCTAGCGGCTTCCACACGCCGGACTTGAGGTTGAGGGAGCGCGCTGGTGCATTTTCCTGATCGAACACGACGAGCGAGTTGGAATCAAAGGATAAGGAGCAGCTCCAGCCTGCACCCAAGGACTTTACGACGCCAGTCTTTAGTATCTTCTGAGCGATTTGCGGCTCGGCGTCTGCCGTTGAGCGAGTATAGAAGAGTGAGCTTCCTGTGGCGGAGAAAGTAAATTCGTTCTCCACAACTTCATTTGCGAGTTCGGACTTAGCCTGAGTTGTCAAGTCTAGCTGAACCAACTTACCGATCTCCATGTAGGCACCCGGATACTGTCGATTACCCGTTCCGCTGAAGTAGACAACTTTGTCTTCCTCGGGATGCATTGTCATTTCACCCACGACATGGTTCCAGATAACATCGCCAACACCTTTATCCGCAATCTTTGTGGTGCCCGAATTAAAGTCCACCAGAATAAACCGGTATTCGTCCGTGGCTTGGTTGATCTCAAATACAACAAGATGCCCTAGTTTGTTCGGACCAGCTAGATTCATGATTCTCCAAGGCGTCGAGTAGAACGTTGATTCTTCGTCGGCAGTGTAGAGAGTTAACGTATTTCGCCGATTTGCGATCACAGATCCCGTGAAGCCGAGCTCGCCTAATGTCACCGGAGTCTCCTTGACATTCTGTAGGTAGTCCTCCTCAGTGATCGCTGGAGCCGTGAAAACTCCGCGAAAGAACACGAACCCTACCGACAGTCCGGCAGCGAGGATCAGCGAAGGGATTATCCAAGGTGAACGTCTTTTCGCAGTTATGATAGGAGGCGGCGTGATCATGCGGACGTAAATGGACTCTACCACCGGACAAGTCGATTCAGAGTTAACGCCGGGTTTCTGGGTCGTAGCACCTCTTCGAGAGACAATTCATTGCAGGTAAAAATTTATATACTAGGTCGATTTCGCCGCTGTCGGCCCCATTTCACTCTAACTTAGACTCAGGAAGTTTGGGAATCTGCTTGTGGCGACTGTAGAATGAGAAGAGCAGGTTTTGGACCATGTATCTAAAACCGGAACGAGCGCTTTGGAGGATCGACACCCCAAGGCCGCAGACGGAATTCTCAAATGAATGCTCTTGAAGTGCTGGCAACCAACCGAGACGAGATCGCGGCACTATGCCGGCGATATGCGGTCGAGCGGCTGAGGGTGTTTGGCAGTGCGCTTTCTTCGGACTGGAGAGAAGAATCGAGTGATTTTGATTTCCTGGTTGATTACGGAGTGGAAGCGAAGATGTTGCCGCCGTTAGATCGCTTGGTCGGATTGAAGCTAGCCTTAGAAAGCCTTTTGGGACGGAAGGTGGATGTTGTGAACGTGGCTCAGCTGCGCAACGCTAGGTTCCGCGAAGTGGTTGACCGTCAGGCACGAGATTTCTATGCGGCTTGAGACTCGCGTGTGCCTTGAGGACTTGCTTAGAGCTTGCGAGCTGATTGAACGTGCGGTCTACAAATTGACCGTAGAGCAATTCTTGGAGCAGTGGGAGAAGCAATCGGCGGTCGAAAGGCAATTCATCATCGTTGGTGAAACCCTCATTCGGATTCAAAGATTCGAGCCGAACGTCCTCGATCTAATTCCTGATGCCAGGGGCATTATTGGCTTTCGCAATATCCTAGTTCACGGGTATGACGTCGCTGATCCGGAAGCGGTGTACGAACTGGCCGGTCAGTCTGTACGAGAGCTGATCGCGGTTGTGAGCGAGCTACTGAATCAGTCGTCTTTAGCATTCTCATAGCAGAAAGAGCCGCGCACTTGGCTCATAATCGAGACATCGCGGACTCTTTTGTCAGGGCCGCCGAGGTGAAATTTTATGAATTCTCTGTTTGTCATCGCGCCGTACAAGCATCTGGATATGTGGGTATTTGATGATGAGGCTCGGGGGTTGGTGCATGAGCCGTTTGTTGCGGGGGCGGATTCGCTGATTGATGTGGCGACGGAGGGGTTTGACTCGCCGGAGCAGGGTTTTCGGATGGTGTTTTCGGCGGGTGAATTCCCCGGCGCGACGATTAAGTTGGAATGGCGTCGGCCGGAGTTGAGCGGCAACACCTACTATTGCGAAGCTTTTGGGCAGGAGGCTTGGCTTTGTCCGGCGCTGCTGAAGTACTTCGACGGTCCACCGGCGGAGATTTTTGTGAAAGTTGAATCCCTCCGTAAGGCGCCATCGGCGCAAGCGTGATGCCGCTATCATAGGTTGGTGGACGTTGGGTACGGGCTTGTTCCGGGGTTATTCAGTCTTGAGGAAGTAGCCGCAATTAAGGGGCGGCTTCCGGATTTGGACGGGCAGGCGGGTTCTCGGGGGCTCTTGGAGTTTGAGTGGTGCGCGGCGCTGGCAGTTGATCCTCGGTTGAAGGGATTGGCGGACACCCTGGTGAATGGAGACGCGCGGCCGGTGCGGGGGATTTTGTTTGATAAGGTTGCGGGGCGGAATTGGAATCTGGGGTGGCATCAGGATACGAAGATTGCGGTTCGGGAGGCTAAGCCAGAGGTGCCGGGGTTTTCGGCTTGGAGCGTGAAAGAGAACGTGGCACACACGCTGCCGCCGGTGGAGGTTTTGGAATTATGCGTTGCGTTGAGAATCCACCTGGACCCTTGTCCGGCGGATAATGGACCGCTGCAGGCGATTCCGGGCAGTCATCTACTCGGCTTTCGCGATTATCCTTCCGAAGCCGAGATTGCGACGGCGGTGACGCTTACGGCAGAGGTTGGCGATTTGATTTGGATGCGGCCGCTGGTTTTCCACGGTTCGCCGCGGGCGACGCGGGTGGATCATCGGCGGGTGCTGCACATTGAGTACAGCAGCGCGGTGCTTCCGGGCGGTTTGGAGTGGGCTTGGGGCGGGGTTTAGCTCGGCTTTGGTCGGCGTTTAGGACCGTCCATTACGCGGACAATCGTCCTCGCCTCGACGGGTTCGGGGACTTGCACGGCTGAATCGACGGCTTGCCGGATCAGATCGTGGAGTTACGGGTCATCTAGATCTTCGGCGCGGGTGAGTTTGATGTGCCGAATCTTTGCGCCGCTGCCTTGCAGGCGGCCTTCTGGGTCCGTGAGCGACGCGCCTTGGGTGAATCCGATGTTGACGTATTTGGTGTAGGCCGGCAGGTGGATGAAGTGGTCGGCGTTTTTCTCGGTGAAGCCGTAGGAGGGGCCGACGGTGTTGGTGGCGTCCCAGATGGTTTCGATGCAGGGCGGCAGAAGTTCGACCAAGCGTTGTCGTAGCGCCCGCGCTAACGTCTGGGTGGCTACGGGATAGGGCGCAAGAAACTCGACAAACTCAACGGGCTCTGGCAGGGTCATCGTGCGTCATATTCTGTCATATGTAACATCCACGACCCAGGCGATGTTGGTGGCGCCTGCACTCGTGCTTAGCCAGCCACTAGATCCACCTTCCGCCAGGGCAGCGTACGGGCTTTGCTCGGCGATTGGGCCAAGCAACGCAAAGTTATCTACCAGGGCAAGGCTAGCCAATGTTTGCAAATAACGGAGACCTGAGCCATCGGAAAGCCGGCGTGATACGGGCGATGTCCAGCTGCATCCGCTGCTTTTCGGTCAATAAACTCCAGGATTGATGTAGATTATCATCACGATTTGCGAAGGTAAATCGAACCGGATCACCCATGTTTCTGACCTCTCTCCTCTTTGTTCTGGCTCCCGTTACGGCAGACGCCGTTCCCGCTGGGCAGAGTCAGCGCGTGACCATCGACTTCAGCCGGCCATTGCAGACGGTGGATGGGTTTGGATTTTCCTCGGCATGGAGCAATCTCCCGGTCGGAGCGGGCACTATGGACGCGTTTTTCAGCGTGTCGAAAGGGGCGGGATTCTCAATCCTGCGCAACCGCATCCCCTTTCGCGAGAACCCAAAGCTGGACGATCAGTTTCTCGAAAAGCGAGACGGGGCGTACGTGTTCACTACGGTTCAGGACAAGCAGGGGACGTACAAAAAATTCAAGCTGAACTGGGACAACTGGGATCTAGTCGCGACCCGAAAGCTGCTCGCCGAGGTCACCGCCAATCCGGATTACCAACTCTCCAAGGTTTTCAGCAGCCCTTGGACCCCGCCCAATAATCCGAACGACCGCTGGAAGAGTCCGACTCCCCCTGAAGAGCAGAGCCAAAACCGATTGACCGAAGCTTCTTATGCGACCAAGCCAGAGGTCGGCGGTTATCTGGACCCCGCCCACTATCAAGATTACGCGGATCTACTTGCGGACTACGTGCTGGGGTTCAAGGCCAAGATGGGTTACCCGCTCTATTCACTCTCGCTGCAAAACGAACCGAGCTTCGACTGCGACTACGAGTCGTGCGACTGGACGCCCAAACAATTTCACGATTTCCTGCTCGTGCTCAACAAGCAGTTCACGCGAAAAGGCGTTTGGAAATTGAATCCGAGGCTGAAGATCATGGCCGCCGAGGATAACAACTTTAAGGATTCGCACTTGAGCGAGGTCTACGCCGATCCAGCAACGCGGAATCTGGTTCAGATCGCCGCCGGGCATCAGTACGAATACGGTCCCTGGAGCATGGGCGGTAACCTCGCCAACCTCTTCACCGATCAAGACAACTATCAGCCCAACCGGTTCGAAGCCTCCGCCGCGCTTCGGAAGCAGGTTTGGATGACGGAATGGAATATGTCCGCCTTCAACGGCACCAGCGAAATGAATCGAGCGCTGGTGGTCGCCAAAGTGATGCACCAAGATTTCACGCAGTCAAACCTGAACGCGTTCGTCTTCTGGTGGAGTTCTTCGCTCATGCAAGACAACCGGCCCGCCAAGTTGCTTTGGGCGATGGCTCAGTACAGCCGATTTGTTCGGCCGGGGTGGCGGGTGGTCAGTACCCAGGGGCAACCCAAGAAAGGGGTCTTCGTCACCACCTTTGCTGACCCATCCATGCGGAAATTTGCCGCCGTGGTGGTGAATACGAACTCCGTCTCGACCAAGCTCGACCTTGATATGAAGGGCGCACGCCGGCTGCGGAACGTCAACGTTTTCCGGACCAGCGAATCCGAAAACACCAAACTGGTGGGAGCCACGCCCGGACCGGTTGCCAGCCTTTCCGGTTCCGTCGAGGCATCCAGCGTCACCACCTATTACGGCGAACTTCAGCGGTAGCTACATGGGTCTCCGGCCGGGTGCCATTTCCAGAACACGCGTTCTTGACAAATCAAAACCAATTGGTTATATAATCAAACGGTTAGCAATGGCGTCCGACAAACTCAACCTTATCTTCTCTGCCCTCGCCGACCCTACGCGGCGGGCGATTCTTGCGGCGCTGGCCCTGGGGCCGATGCCGGTGGGGGAGATTGCGAAGCCGTTTGATATGTCGGAGCCGGCGGTGATTAAGCACCTGAAGGTGCTGGAGCGGGCGGGCCTGGTGGAAACGGACCGGAAGGGGCAAATGCGTCCGCGAACCCTCAACGCTCAGCCGCTTGCCGAGGCGAGCAATTGGGTGGAGCAGTATCGCCAATTTTGGGAAGCCAGCTTTGACCAGCTGGACGCCTACCTAGAAGAACTTCAAGCTGGAGAACAAGAATGAACTACGAACCTTTCGTGCTGGAACGCACTTTCAAAGCCCCTCGCGCCCTGGTTTGGGCGACGTTTTCGCAGGCCGAGCATCTCGGTAAGTGGATGTCTCCAAAGGGGATGGCGCCGGGGCGGAACTTTATGGACTTTCGACCGGGTGGCATTTTTCACTACGAGATCGTTCCGCCGAATCAGAGCGGTTTTTGGGGGCGATGGATTTATCGCGAGATTGTGGACCAGGAGTTGATCGTCAATCACCATTCCTTTTCGGATGAAGGGGGCGGAATCACGCGGCATCCGATGGCGCCGGATTGGCCACTTGAGATGTTGTCGAAGAATCAGTTCTCGGACGTTGATGGCGGCACGTTGCTTCGCCTAGAGATGTCGGTTATCGGTTCTGACCCGGTGCAGTTGCAAACGTTTGAAGCCGGTCGGCCGAGCATGACCCAGGGTTGGGGCGGGACGATGGATGTGCTTGACGTGGTTTTGGCAGAACTGCAAGGCTAGGGCGAGAATCGCGCCTGGGCAGTGGCGGAATCAACAACTGGGAAGACTTCGAAATCGACAAGGTCATCCCAGTTCGAGATCCACTCGTCGAGCAACGATCTTGATTCGGCTTCCATGACTTGGAAGCAGACCTGGAACGACTCGTCGACCCAACTCGATTTGTACTTTACGCCTTCTGGAGCGAGGCGGCCGCGCTCTCGGAACCGGGCATAAACGGGGGCGGCGTCGCCGTGGCGGAATCTCTCGATGACCATGAATGTCATGCTTAATTGTTCACGGTTTCGAACGGGATTTCCGTCGGTAGATTTTGGGAATTCGATGATACACGCCACCGTTCTTGCAACCACTTTGGCCCTTGTGGCTCAGCAAAAGCCGCCCGTTATTGATGCGATCGGGTTAGAAAAAGGGCTTCGCACGATAAGCACGCCCGACTATGAGCTGAGGCTGACGGCGGATGGTGGAAACGGGGTTGGGCTAGTGCCTCGGAATTCGGTTGGGTTCGATTTTCTTGCCTCCGACCGGCTTAGCGTTCGAAAAGCGGATGGCTTTGTTCATTTGGGGGACATTTCCTTTCGGGCTCGATCGATTGGCTCGCAGGAATTTAAGTCGTTCAGCACGTATCGGAACCGAAAACCGGCAGTGGCAACATCGTCGAAGGCGCTAAGCGAACATGATCTCACGCCTTGTCTTTCGGTTGAGTCTCCGGTAACGGTCTCGCGGCGGTGGGAGGTTAAGAACGGTCGGTTGCAGCTTTTGTTCACGCTGACAAATCGGACTTCGGACAACGTCGAGATTGGCTCGCTGGGGATTCCGATGCCGTTTAACAACATCATCATGGACCGGAGCTTGGAAGAAGCTCATGCCAAGTGCTCATTTACTGATCCTTACATTGGGCAGGATGCGGGATTTTTGCGGGTTACCCAGCTGAACGGAACGGGGCCGACGATGGTTGTGACGCCGGTTGGCTCGACGCCACTAGAGGCTTGGAACTATGTGCGCGAGCCACTCGGGCCGAACCAGGTTTTTGAGGGAATGATGGAGTGGATGGTCCACACCCGGGCCCATGCGGAGTCGGAGTGGAAAGGCGTGCAGCAGTGGAACGAACCTACTTCGGGCGTGCTGAAACCGCGGCAATCGCGGACTTATGGGGTTCAGTTCACGCCTTCGAAGAGCATTCGGGAGATTGAGAACACGCTTGCGCGAGTTGGCCGTCCGGTGGCGGTTGGTTTGCCGGGCTATGTGCTCCCGATGGATCAGACCGGGAAGCTGTTCTTGAAATATCGAAAGCCGGTTTCAGCAATTGAAGTGCTTCCGCGCGATGCGGCGGAGGTTTCGAAGGCGGCGCGCGGGGCAAAAGGTTGGATGGCTTTTGACGTTAAGCCGAAGGCATGGGGCCGAGTTCGGGTGTCGGTTAAGTATCAAGACGGCACGCTGCAAACGATCAATTACTACAACACGAAGCCAGCGGCGGTTGCGGTCGCCAATCTTGGGCGGTTTTTGACAAACGAAGCTTGGTTTACCGACTCGAATGATCCGTTTGGCCGTGCACCTTCGGCAATTACCTACGACAATGAGGCGAAGGCCCAGGTGCTTCAGGATTCGCGGGTTTGGATTGCGGGGCTGGGCGACGAGGGTGGGTCGGGAAACTGGCTTGCCCTTGCGATGAAGGAGATGGGGCAGCCTAATCCGGAAGAAGTCGCGAAGCTTGAATCGTTTGTTGACAAAGTACTTTGGGGGAATTTGCAGTTTAAGGAAGGGCCGAAGAAATACGGCGTTCGCAAGAGCACGTTCTTCTACGATCCTAAAGCTTTGCCGGATTACCCATACGACAAGAAATTTAACTGGACCAGTTGGACAAGTTGGAACAAAGAGGCCAGCAACGATATTGGGCGGGGATACAACTATCCCCACGTGGTCGCGGCCTATTATTCTTTGTACAAGATTGCCCGCAACTATCCTGGCCTAGCGAAGGCGCACGATTGGAAGTGGTACTTGAATCAAGCGTTTCGGACGACAGAGTATCTCACTAGCTTTGGAAAGAACGGTGAAGACGTTGTTGGATATTGGCGCCTTGGATTGATGGAAGGTTCGGTCTTCATCGGGCTGCTGAACGATTTGAAGGCAGAGGGCTGGACCGATCAAGCGCGCTTAATTGAATCTAAGATGGCAGTGCGGGCCGATCGGTGGAAGAATGAGCCGTATCCGTTTGGAAGCGAGATGGCCTGGGACTCGACTGGGCAGGAGGAAGTGTACGGTTGGTGCAAATTCTTCGGACACGAAGAGAAAGCCCAAGTCACCCTCAACTCAATTCTCGCGTATGATCCCGCGATTCCGCACTGGGGCTATAACGGGAATGCTCGCCGGTATTGGGACTTTATTTACGGGGCGAAGCTCAGCCGAATCGAGCGCCAGATTCACCATTACGGTTCGGGAATGAACGCGATTCCGCTGCTCACCGAGTATCGAGAGCACCCGGAGGACCTGTTCCTATTACGGGTGGGGTACGGCGGAACCATGGGGGCGCTATCCAATATTCATGAGAATGGCTTTGCCTCCGCGGCTTTTCACTCCTTCCCTTCGACCCTCAAGTGGGATGCTTACTCCGGTGACTATGGTCCGAACTTCTTCGGCCATGCTTGGAACACCGGTACCTACCTCGTTAAGACAAAGGAGTTCGGCTGGCAAGCGTTTGGTGGCGACCTTGAGCTTTCGTCGGGAGTGGTGAAGGTTGTTCCGAAGGACTCGTTCCGAAAGCGGGTCTACCTTGCTCCGTTGGGGATGTACTTGTGCCTGGACGCGGGAACGTTCGACTCGGTGACTTACAACGAAAAGACGGGTTCGGTCGCCGTGACCCTTTCTGGGGTGAGCGAGTACTGCACGACCGCAAGATTGCGGATCGAGGTGCCGGCGAAGCTGGCAAAGACGAGGTCTTACCGGCCAGATGGAGACTATAAACAGGACGCGCTGGCGTACTCGATACCGTTGAACCAGGGGCTTACTGAAGTTAAGCTCGTCCCGGTTCAGCGGTAAGTTCTGCGGGAGTTACTCCTTCATGGCGGCGCCGGCAAATGGTCGGACTTCGACGGAACCTTGGCAAGCTAGGGCCGCTTTGCGGCCCCACTCGATTGCGTCTGCCTTCGTCTCGCACTCCAAAACCCAAAGGCCATCCACATAGTCGGTGGCTTCCAGGTAGGGACCTTCGGAGACCGTCACGTCCCCATTGGACTGAGGCCGGATTGAGGTGGCAGAACTCGGTGAATACAGGCCGCCGACGAACAGGCGGACTCCGGCCGCGACCATTTCGTCATTGACACGGTCGATGGCTTCTCGAACCTCTGGGCCGAGCATGTCTTCATGGGCGAAGTCGTTTGGACGATGGATGGTGATGAGATATTTCATGACTTTATCGATTGGCCGGTTGATAGAAACCACGCTCAACCATATCGTTGGGGTCGGTGATGATCGGCGTTGCGTCGCGCCATAGCCAACGCATCATTTCCGGCATGATCTGGCCGCCAAAACTCTGACCGTGGCTATTCATTCCCCAGGTGTAGTTGAGGTCGTAGCCCTTCTCGGTCAGCGCTTTTTGCAGTCGAACGTTCTGCAGGTACCAGTCCCAGCGGGGATCGTAAACGCCGTTTCGAATGCCGCGATTGTCGTTGCGACCGTCGCAGAGGAAGACGCGGATTGGCTTCTTTTTGCTCTTCATTATTCGCTCGGGATAGACGTCTCCGCCGCGAATGTTGGTGAAGCTGCCGATGATGCTCAGGACCTTTCGGAAAGAGTTCGGCCGTTCCCAGGCGACCATAAATGCCGCGATTGCGCCCGAACTGGCACCCCCAATTCCCCGCATTTCGGGATCTTTCGAGATGTTGTAGGACTTATCCAGCGCCGGCATGAGCTCTTCTGTGATGACTTTCGCGTACTTGTCATCGGGCGTGTTGTATTCGACGCCACGGTTGGTGAAGCCATCTCCCCAGCCGCGCTGCGGCGAGGGTTCATCCTGCTCTGGCGTGCGGCCCGGATTGATGAAAACGCCGAGCATCACGGGGATTTCGCGGCGATAGATGAGGTTGTCCATCACGTTCTGCGCGCGCACGCCGCCGTTTTCCTGCTTAAAGGCTTGACCGTCTTGGAAGACCATGAGGGCAGCTGCTTTCTTCGGGTCATATTGGGCGGGCACGTACACCCAGTAGGTGTGCTGGGTGCCGGGATAGACGTCGCTTTTGATAACGAACGGACCCTGGATCTCGCCTTTCGGTACGCCGGGTTCGACCAGCGAATCTGGACCAAGGTGGTAGTGGGAATCTGGGCTTTCTTTCTGGGCGACCTGGCCAATCGCCACGCCCGCGACGAGGGCAGTCGCGATTCCGAATCCGTAAGCAACTTTGCTTCTCATGGAGGCACGTTACCTGGGGAGCGAGGGAATTCGGTCCAGGTACATTCGTGCGACTTTGACACTCCTTTCCGTGCTGTTTGTGCAGAGCGTTTCTCAGGTTCGACCGATCGAAGCACGGCTTGCAGAGATCGAATCTGCGGTTCAGGGCCGGTTGGGGGCAGCGATCATTACTCCCAAAGCGGCTTACTATTCACGAAAATCCGAGCGGTTTTCGATTCAGAGCGTGATGAAGCTGGTTGTGTCGATGGCAGCTTTGGATCAGGTTGACCGCGGAAAGTGGAAGGTCGGTCAAAAGTTCACTTTCCGTCGTTCCGACTTCAGTCTCTCGGTTCAACCGCTCGCAGAGAGGTTAGGCAAAAGGAACTCGATGACCGTCTCGCTGGAAGACTGCATCGAACTTACCGTCACCGAAAGTTGTAGTGCCGCCGGGGACTTTCTCATTCGCAAAATGGGCGGGGTTCAGGTCGTGAACGCATTCTTGCGGAAGAAGGGAATCGCGGGTCTAACGGTGGATCGCCAAGAGCGGGACCTACAAACACAGATCTTTGGTTTGACTTGGAAACCTGAATACGTTGATTCGGCGAAGCTAGATCGCGCGATTCAGGCGGTTCCAAAAGCGGAAAAGAGCGCAGCGTACAAGCGATATCAGGCGGACCGGCGAGACACTTCGACGCCGGTAGCAATGGCGACGTTGCTGAAGAAACTCGTAACGGGCCAACTTCTTTCAAAGCGTGCAACTGACTACTTGCTTGGGGTGATGGAGCGCACGAAAACCGGCCCAGATCGACTTGCGGCGGGAGTGCCGAAGGGATGGAAGCTGGGGCACAAAACCGGAACGAGCTCGACCATGGACGGAGTTTCGTGTGCGACCAATGACGTTGGGATTGCTCGTCGAGCAAATGGAGACTGGGTCGTCATCGTTGCCTTTGTTGGGGATTCCACCGCAAATGACACCGAGCGAGCTCGTGCTATCAGCCAGGTTGCCAAGCTGGCGCTTGGGAAGTCCGATTTAGAAATTACTGACTAAGCGACACTTCGGATCGCCCTGGATCAGACTTGATCGACGGCTTGGGCGAGGAACGTGCTTTTGGTTATGCACATAGCGAGTTGTCCCAATGCGCAGATTGGGCCGGTGCTCGAAGACAGTAACCCGCGCATGGCCGCGTGAGTAGGTGGGATAACGCACAGATTGACGAACTCCGAGAGGCCTACCGAAGTGGAGGAAGTTCCCGGAATTCGTCCTGCTCTTGTCTGATGAACCTAGCTGGCTCGAACTTTCTGGGCGGCGAGCATCCAATGATGCTTTTCCAACTCTAGCGAGACCTGGTGCAGCAGATCGGCGGAGGCCGTGTCGATGTCCTCAATGTCCACGGTGCGAGACCGGATGAGACCGACCATCTGATGTAAGGCGTGCTCGGCGAGGAGCAGAACCTGCGTCTCGTAAGTGAAACCTGCCGGAACGTCCTCGATCTCAGACTGCTCTTTGACGTCCGCCACTCGGCCGTTTGGACTGTGTCCGGTCGATGCGAGGCGTTCCGCAACGTCGTCGATGGCCTCCTCGACGGTGGCGTAGATTTCGTCTAGATGCAGGTGAAGGGCCCGAAAATTCGGTCCGTTCACGTTCCAATGCAACTGCTTTAAAACCCTTCCGAGCGCGATCAGGTCGTACAGGACGGGTTGAAGCACCTTGCGATTCCATTCTCCCTGACTCTCGTTGACCACCGCAAGTGAAGGGTGAATTAATTCGTTCTTTGTCTTATTCGGCATTTATGTTTCCTCTAGTTTCGTATACGCCGCCGGTTGACCATTCTTAGTTGGTGGATAGGGCGTAATTGCCGCCAAAGGAGTCAATACTTCTTGGCGAGGTCACTTCAAGCGGTAATGCTTTCTCTGTCGCCACTTCTATTCGCTGAAGAACGAGCAAAAAACTTCCAGCGTTCAGATCACGCTCGTTGCAGGCGACGGAATTGTTTGGAATGCCGATATATGCTAACGCGCCGCCGACGGCGGGAAACCATCCTCGTGAACGTTAATCACGACGAAAGCACCGCCGATCAGTGCGATCGGATCATTCGGGTCAACGACGGCAAGATTGAACGTGACGAGCAGATTCGTGCCAAGGGATCAGCCTAGGCGTGGTTCGACATCAGTTCAATAAGCTGGTCGAAAGCGGCATTCCAGCCGTCGAAGAAGCCCATCGTTTCATGCTTCTGCTTTGATGCGGCATCGGCGTGCATGACGGTAGCGGTGTATCTGGACCCGGTTCCGCTCGGTTCGAGCTGGATGATTGCCGTAAAGGAAAAAGCGTCTTCGCCTTCGTTGATTGCTGGCCGGAAGCCGGCGGTCACCGCATTGTAAAGATCAGAGTTTTGTTCTCCACTGCCTGCAGAATGCAACCGGCGCCCGGGAATCGCTGACCTTCGGGCGACACGATTACCGAGTTGAAGGCGCCTCCGGGGGTGAGCTCTATTTCCCAGTCGACCGCTTTGTAAGGGCGCGGGCAAAACCATTGTTCGAGCAACTCTGGCGTGGTGTATGCCTGATAAACGAGCTCGGGTGGAACGGCAGATTCTCGTACCAAGACGAGGTCCAGCTCTGGATTTAGGGTGAATGGGTTCATGGTTTTGCCGGTTGCAGTGTTGCGCATTGCCTAGACGCAGGCGCGGTTTGATCCGTTCATTCGCCCGATTTGGGCCCAAAATCATCCCGCTATTGTCGAAAACGGCCGAAAACGACAATCAGGAGTTGCGAGGCGGACCGTAATGTGCAGTAGAAAACAATAGAAACTGAGGGATCGAGCCGATTAGTCAAACGTCGAGCAGGTTCTGGCTTCAGAAACCGGTGTGCCAGTCGTGGTCGCCGTAGATGGTCTGGATGTATTCGATCTGCGGGATGTGGCTTGCGGTGTGGTCCGCTCCGGCTTTCATGAAGAATCTCACCGGGGCTTGTCCGAGTCCGAAAGGCAACGTCGCGATAACATCTAGGTCATCGGAAGTGAGGGCAGCTAGGTACTGATCGTAGTTGTCTCGATGCGTTCCGAAATACTCGAGCAGGGTTTCCCGATCCGTGAACTGTCGGTCGTGCTCTAGGAACAGGGGATTTGCTTCGCTGCTATTTGCCGGCGGAAAGGGCGTGCCCCGTAGCTGGCCGAGGATGTTTTTGAGGGCATGGGCGGTGTGGGCGACGATTTCCCCGATCGATCGAGCCGACGCGCTTGGCTTCCAGAAAAGGTGCTCGTCTGGGGTGAGGCTAACGAGGTTCAGTACTCGTTCGGTGGCTTGCTGAAGATCGGCTCTGGCGGTCTGAATCTCGTCCATGTTGCGCGCGATTCTACTCTTCAGGCAAATGGCTTTTGTCGAAGTTGTAGAATCGGCTCATGATTTGGTGGGTGCTTGCGGCGATAGTCCTGATCGGTGGCGCGATTGTTGTCATACGACGGCGAAGCCGCGGGCCGTTCCGGGCGTTGATCCTCCTGTACCGGACTCCGACCCTTGTTCAGCCTGAACCGTTAAAGGCGGCCGCTGAGCGTGCTAGCGTTGAGATCGAAGTGTCGGGGAACGCGCTCGAATTGTCGTTGCTTGTCAACGGAGCTTCGCTGAAAGTGATGCAGGCCCCGATGACTTATGGTGCTCCGCAATTGACCGCGGAGCAAATGGCAGAGCAGATACCGGAATCACGGTTACGTGAAGCGATTTTGGAGCACAAGAGCTTTGCGTCCTTCTTTAGTCCGGCACCCATTGAAGAGGAGCGCTGGAATCAGGTGCTGATCAGCCTTGGGCGAGTGCTGGCCGAATATGCGGACGATGAAGCGCTTTTGCTGTGGAGGGCGGATAACAACCATTGCATTCGCTTTTCGCCGGAGATGCGGGAACAACTGATCGCGGGACAGATTCTCGAATTGTTTGCGGAAGGGCAGGGCAATGAAGTCATGCTGGTGGACCCAAGTGATGACCGAATGGCGGCGGCCGTCGCGGAGGCCAGAAGCCGATGGCCAGAGTTCGTGGAGGCTCTCGGCAAGGGCGGTGACCCGGAACTCCATATCGTAAAGGGACCCCTGGGTGACGGGCACAACGTTGAGTTTATGTGGATCGCGGTTGAGCGTGTGGCGGACGACATGATCCATGGCAAGTTGATGAGTTCGCCATTTAAAGTCCGTGGCATGAAGCAAGGAGATCAGGTCTCGTTGCCGGTGTCCGAGTTAAACGACTGGGCTTTCTTCGCCGAGTCGGGCCCAGTTGGAATGTTCACCGAGAAGATTGTGCGCGGTGGCTGAACTAGAGCGGAGGAGTTGGAAGGTCAAAGAAGACATGACAAGAAAGGAATTGCTCTGGATGACCGGAGCAGGAATTGCCGGCGCGACAATGGGATTGAACTCAAAACCAAAGAAGACACACATCGTCACCCTCAGCTTCGATGATGGCTTTAAGAAGTCGTTCTATGAAACGGCGGAGATATTTGAATCCTTCAAGCTGCGAGCGTGCTTCAACGTTATCGCGCAGGGCCACTTGGAGAATTTCGTTCCGACGGTTAACGGCCATCCGGATGCCGGTCTTGTGCCGTTTCCGAAAGGAGATTTCTCGGACTGGAACGCCCTCAAGAAGCGCGGTCATGAAGTGATGGCCCACACCTACGACCATACGAACCTCACCACCATTCCATTGGAAGCTGCGAAACGCGACATTGATCGATGCATCGCGGAGTTCGAAAGGAATCTTCTGGGATTTAAAGCTAAAGACTCCGTTTACAACTTTGCCTATAACGCTTCAAACCCAGAGCTGGATGCTTACGCCCTTTCGAAGTTCCTAGTGGTTCGAACTCAGGGGGACGCGGCGGTGAACCCGATTCCGACAAAGCGAGAGCCGGTTCGAATCGGCTGTTGGAGCCACGGTCCCGAGAACTGTGACGAGTTCTTTGACGCCACGCTGAAAGATTTTCTCGCCTCTCCAGGAGGCTGGTTTGTTTTTAACACCCACGGACTGGATGGCGAAGGATGGGGGCCGATGAGTTCACGCTACTTACGTAGCCTGTTGTCTCGGCTCGTTCGGTTGGAACAAGTCGCCGTTTTGCCCGCGGGTGAAGTCGTCTTGAATTTGCCGAAATGAATCGAACTACTTTTCGAAGTCTCGTGCCGAGACAGACTTGCGGACGCCCGGCTTCATTTCAACTTCATAAAGTGCATCTTCATATCGAACGATCGCTCTGGTTCCCCAAAGACTCTTGATCGTTGCCTGAACAAGCCGACCATTGTCCCATTCGATATCGACGGAGAACCCACCCCGCGCCCGGAGTCCCTTCACGCTGCCTTTTGGCCAAGCACTAGGCAGGGCCGGGAGCAAATGAATCTTGCCCGCGTGCGATTGGAGAAGCATTTCAGCGACGCCCGATGTGAATCCAAAGTTGCCGTCGATTTGGAATGGCGGGTGGGCATCGAACAAGTTTGGATACACGCCGCCCGATCGACCGTTGGTCGGCCTTAGGGCGTCCTTTGCTAACTTGTAGGCGCGGTCGCCATCTAGCAGTCGTGCCCAGAAGTTGATCTTCCAAGCAAGGCTCCAGCCGGTTCCTTCATCCCCGCGAAGTTCCAAACTCCGGCGGGCGGCTTTGGCGAGTTCCGGGGTGGTTTCCGGGGAAATCTGCGCACTGGGGAACACGCCGTAAAGGTGAGAAACGTGGCGGTGAGTTCGCTCTGGAGCCTCCATGTCGAGGTCCTCGATCCATTCCTGAAGCTGGCCGCCCTTGCCGATTTTGTTCGGTGGGAGCTTTTCGAGGGCCACCTTCAGCTCCTGAACGAATCCGGCGTCCTTCTCCAAAACCGCGGCCGCACCGATGCAGGCGGAAAAGAGATCGCGCTGGATTTGGTTGTCCATCGTTGGTCCAGCGCAGATGGAGACGCCAGGACGGTGATCGTTCTCGGGGGAGATCGACGGACAAGTTACGCGGTAGTTGGTGCCAGGAAGGTCGATGTTCGAAGTCAGGAAGAACTTGGCTGCCCCCTTCATAAGCGGGTAATGCTTCGCCAACTCGGCCTTGTTGCCGGTAAAGAGGTAACGCTCCCAAAGGTGGGTGCAGAGCCAGGCGCCGCCCATCGGCCAAATCCCCCATGTGGCACCGTCAACCGGCGCAGTTCCGCGCCAACCGTCCGTGTTGTGGTGAGCCACCCAGCCGCCCGCACCGTAATGCTTCTTTGCCGTGGTTGCTCCGGGTTTGGAGATGTCTTCGATTAACCCGAACAGGGGCTCATGACACTCACTCAACCCGCACGTTTCTGCGGGCCAGTAGTTCATTTCGGTGTTGATATTGATCGTGTACTTGCTCCCCCAAGGTGGTGTGGAGCTCTCGTTCCACAGCCCTTGCAGGGTGAGCGGCGGACCGCCTGGCCGCGAGCCAGCGATCATCAGGTACCGGCCGTACTGGAAATAGAGCGCGGCTAAGCCAGGATCCCTGCCTTCTTGAAAGTCCTTGGTTCGTTCGATTGTCGGCTGGTTACGAACTGGACCAAGGTCTATCGCTACTGTCTCAAACAAACGTTGGTGGTCTCGAATGTGTTCTCGCTTTAGGCTGGCGAGGGTCTTTCCTTTTGCGGCCTCCAGCGGCGCCGTGGCGATGATATCGGGATTACCGGTGAGATCGTTGTAGTTTCGGTAACTCGATCCGGCTGAAAACAGGATGGTTGCCGAATCAGCATTTTTGACGGTGATGACATCGTCCTTTACGCTGATCTGGCCGCCTTTCACTTGAAGCTCTGCAATGCCGACGTATCGAATGGAGCCCGGAATTCCGGCATGCTCGCCGCTCGTTCCTTCGATCCTGAGGGTTTGTCCGGTGACGGAGGTTTTCGCCCTGTCCCTTTTGCGGAGTTGAATGGAGAACGAGAGCGATCCTTTCTTCGATCCGGTCAGGGAGCACACGATCAAACCTGCAGGGTGGCTCGCAAAGACTTCGCGCTGGAATTGGATCCCATCGACCGTATACGTGGTGCGGGTGACGGCGTCGTTGAGATTGAGTTCCCTTCGATAGCTTGTTGGTTCGGAAGGGTGTTCGAAGTTGAGAATTAGGTCCCCGAGTGGCTGGTAAGGTGCTTGCCCCATCGGCTTGCCCATGAACTTGGCGTTTGTGAGCTCATGCGCCTCGCGGTATTGCCCCGCAAGAATCCGGCGGCGAATCTCCGGTAGAGCCGCGAGCGCTTCCGGATTGTCGTATTCACGCGGTCCGCCCGCCCAAATGTTGCCTTCGTTGAGGGCGAGGCGCTCTTCGCGCACACCTCCGAAGACCATCGCCGCCAGCCGCCCATTCCCGACCGGCAATGCTTCGGTCCAGGTTGCAGCAGGCTTTTCAAACCAGAGTTCGAGATTCGATTCTTTCACAAGGGCACCAAGGTCAAGAGCAGAAAGCGGGCCAGCAGCGGCGATTGCGGCGGTTCCAGCGATCAGGTCGCGTCGAGTCAATTCAGCCATTTCTATTCGCTCCCGCCTGGCTTTCGAAGCAAGCGTAGATCATACAAGCCACCCGCGAGGGAGTCCTTACCCACAAACCGAACCACCAACTTTCCGTCCTTTGCATTTTGGATCAAGTCTGCGGCCAGGACGTACTTCACCTCGATAAAGCCGCCACGCTTCTCGCCTTTCAGGATTTGGGTGGTGAGCCTTTGATCGTTTACAAAGATGTCAAATGTTCGGTTGGCATCGTCCCCGGAGTAAGTGACTTCGAGATCCGCTGATTTGGCGCCGCGGAGGTTCAGCGTGTATTGGATCGAACGCCCGTGTCGCCACCGGCGGCCGTTGTGGAAACCGGTTTCCAGCCCTTCGCCGGCCATTTCGTGATCCACTTCTGGCTGCTGCTCTCCGACTGCGACACGGTCAATCGTCGCTCGATCGCGTTCGATCTTTGCTTTTTCCAGGGCCGCTTGCTCGGCTTTTTTGGCTGCGAGTTTCTCCGGTGTCGTGAGGTCCCAGACCAGTTGGTACCGGGACTCTTGGAGTCGGAAAAACGGCATGAGCTTGATCTCTTTCTGTTCTGAGGTAGAGACTGGGGCGGAGATTTTGAAATGCAAGGGACCAGCGGCTGGATCGGGAACAATCTGTTTTGGTAACTGTTCCGGAGTGGACAGCAAGGAAGGCAGGTTGTCAATTGGCACGAGTGGACCTTGGGCGATATGGTCGCCGCGTCCAGGGCCGGCGAAGAGTCCGGGCTGGTCGGCGGTGGTTGTGGTTGATGCCAAGACAATTGGGCCGTGGAGGATGGAAACCCAATCGGAGTTGTCCGGCAGTCTTTCGACGGTCGTGTGCATCGGCAGGCTTACTTCGATCTGGTCGCCGTCTTTCCAAAGCCGCTTGATGGCTTGATAAGTTGTCGGAGCAGATTCAACCGGAACCTTCTGGCCATTTACTTTCACCTCAAACTTGCCCGCGTCAACCCAACCCGGATGCCGCAGGAAGAGGGTGAAGCTTTGAGAATCCTTCAGGGACACTCGCAACCGGGTTCGGCCTTCATCGGGGAATTTGGTTTCTTGCCGCAGTGTCAGTCCGCGCGTGGCGTCGGTGAGTTCTGAAGCCAGGAACAGGTTTACGTAAACGCCTTCTTGCGACTTGGCATAGACGAACTGACCGTATCGGCCGGGGTTCTCCATCCCGGTGCCGACGCAGCACCAGAAGCCCTCGCCGGGTTGCGAATAGACGCGGTAGTGCCCGGGGCGCAGCGGCGTGAAGTAGACATAGCCCGGATGTTGGACATTGATTGAGCCGAGGATGTGGTTGAACAGAGCTCGCTCGTAGAAATCGACGTACTTCGCATCCGGTGCTCCGGCAAAGAGGCTTTCCGTCAACCGCAGCATGTTGTAGGTGTTGCAGGTCTCGGGGCCTTCGCGGTGTTGTACGAGTCCGTTGAAGTCCTTCGGGTCGTTAAAGTGCTCTGAGACGCTATTGCCGCCGAAGGCTACGCTTCGAGTTTTTGTTACGGTTTCCCAGAAGAAGCGGCTGGCGTTCTCATCTTCATCAGACCCCTGTAGTTGGGCGATGCGGGAGAAGCCGATGACTTTGGGAATTTGTGTGTTCGCGTGAAGTCCGGTCAGTCGGTCTTGGTGCTCTCTCAGCGGCTTCAGAAGAGCGAGATGATTGAATCGCTGCGCGAGGGCGAGATACTTCTTGTCGCCGGTGATCGCGTAAACGTCGGAGAACGATTCGTTGATGCCGCCATGTTCTTGGGCGAGCATGCGTTGTAGCTGGTCGTCCGACAGTTTTGCCGCCAGGGCGAGGGCCCAGTCGGTCATGCCTACCAGCACGGTTTTGGCTTGCTCATTTCCAGTGAGCAGGTAGGCGTCGCGGAGTCCGGCGTAGGTTTTGTGGATGTTGTACCAAGGCACCCACTTTCGATTGATCGCATCGACATTGCCCTTTCCGATCTCCGCCCAAAGCGCTTTGCTGCCCGGAACTCCGCCCACGTAGCCGTCGCCACCAGCTTTTTGGCACTCGCCGAGTTCGCTGACCATGTAGGTCAGGCGCCGCTGCAACTCCCCTTCTGGTGTGTCTTGCCCGGTGGCAATCAGGCTGGCGAGGGCGGATAGGTAGTGACCCGCCGTGTGCCCGTCCAGGCCGATGTTCTCCCAGTTTCCGTAAGACTCCTTTCGCGGCGAGAGACCGGCCTCGCGGCGGAATGGGGCTACGAGCTTGTCGGTATCGTGCGCCAGAACGTACTCCCGATTGGCCCGAACGGCGTCGGCGAACGGTCCTGGTAATAATCTGACCGCGTTGACGGGATATAGCTGAGCCTGAAGGTGCGACATCGTTGGTGAATCGGCTTTGCCAATGGCGGGGCAGATGAGGAGCGCGAGCGCGAAACTAACAGTGCGATTTGCGGACAACATTTGGATCTCCATCGACTCCAGCCCGGCTAGATTACTATGAAAATAGCTATTCAGGAACGTGGAACATCACGGGCGGACTTGGGCCGCCCCGGGGACCGATTCACTTTCCAGTACGCGCTTTCGCGTACTGTTTCAGCTCCTTGCGAAACTCCGTGACCATTGATTCCAGCATCTGGACATCTTCGGGTTTCGACTTTTCGCGGCTGCCAAAATCAAACATTGGTTGTGGGTCGTACTCGAACCAAAGCTGGCACTGCTTTGCGTAGGCCGCTCCGGCAATCTGGTTGATGATCGCGAGACCAAGGTCAAGACCGGAACTGACTCCGGCCCCCGTGATGCGATTGCCGTCGATCACCACCCGTTTGTTTACCGGCACCGCGCCAAAGTCTTTGAGCAAGTCGCGGACGAGCCAGTGGGCAGTTGCCTGTTTGCCTTTCAAAAGTCCCGCGGCCCCTAGTAGCAAAGATCCAGTGCACACACTTGTCACGTAATCTGCGCGTGCCCCGCGATTCTTGACAAAGCTTAGAGTTTCGGGGTCCTTCATCGCCTTTAGGGTTCCGTTAGTTCCACCCGGAACAAACAGCACGGACACTTCCTTCGGGCAGTTCTTGAAGGCTACGTCGGTTTGCACGGCAAGTCCTGTGTCGGAAGTCACAAGCCCTTTGGTTTTGGAAACTAAAAGCACTCGATGATCTGTAAGGGCTGAAAGAAACTGGTACGGACCGATGAGGTCGAGAACCGTGAATTCCGGATAGACAACCATTGCGATCACCTTCCGTGGATCCTTGGCAGATTGGGCGTCCAAGTCCTCGTCGAATAGCTCAAGTTTCGGCAGTGCGAGGGAAGCAACTGCTGCCATTGAGTGCGAGAGAAATGCCTTACGATCCATAGCGGCTCTAGTTGGAATTCTACCTTTGTCGGGCGCCGCTTACTCTTGTTCGTACTGCTTCCGAAGTCGGTCAAGTCGCGAATCCCATGCGCTTTCAAGATCAGCAAACCATTGCTGGGCCAAGGTCACGGCCTCGGGATTGAACTCGCGAATGATCTCTCTTCCGCGCTTTTCGCTCTTCACCAACCCGGCTTCTTCCAAAATCGTTAGGTGGCGCGTCGCCCCTTGGCGCGTTGCGCCGATCCCTTTGAGCAGGGTTAACGTCGTTTGCGGTCCTCCCCGGGCGAGCCGGAGGAGGATTTCTTGTCGGTGCGGATCGGAGAGCGCGAAGAAGATTTGAGTGGTCAAATTGCGTATGCCTTTTGCAATTTTGGCAGTTCGGAGTCCCAGCCGCCATTGTTCTCGGTGAACGCGTTCACTCGTCGATCTTCGGGAATTCGCATAAAGCCGGATTCGACCATGAGCACTTGGGTGCCTTCGGGATGATCGCTGAGGGTGAAGCGAACGGTTGAAAGCTGGTCTTCTGGGTATTTGGAGATCTCGCAGGCCGCGCCGGGGTGCCACTGGTAGACAAAGCTCTCGGACTCGATGTGCTCGACGAGTCGGCACTGGCAGTGGAACTCGCCCCAGATCATGGTGTAGGTTCCTCCGAGCTCAAAGTTGCCATCAATTCGCTCCGGAAACCACGACGCCAGTGCCTCCGGCGTGGCAAATGACTTCTGCCAGACGGTGGATCTGGTAGCGGGAAGGACGAGAGTGCGCTCTATCGTATCGGAGATATGCAACATATCAGTTGCATATTAGGCCGATCACGTTTGATGCGTCAAGTGGGCGCCAGTTTTCCGGCCAAAATGGAGATGAGGGTGACGTGGTTCGGTTCGTAGACACTCATGGCTTTACACCTTTCAAGGGTGTGACGGAGCCTGTCGCGACTTGAGCCGCACGGTAAGGAAATGGAAAACGTCTTGTCAAATGAATCTAAGTGCCCGTTCTCGGGCGACGCGCTGAACCACACGATCGCCGGTGCGCGGACGACCGCGGGATGGTGGCCGAATCAGCTCAATCTAAATCTCTTGAAGAAGAATTGCCCAATGGCAAACCCGATGCCAGGCGACTTCGATTACGCGGCGGAGTTCAAGAGCCTCGACCTGGACGCCGTGGTCGCGGACTTAACCGCGCTGATGACGGATTCGCAAGATTGGTGGCCTGCGGACTATGGCCACTACGGTCCTTTCTTCGTCCGAATGGCGTGGCACAGCGCGGGCACGTACCGAATTGGCGATGGCCGCGGTGGAGCCGGATCGGGAACGCAGCGATTCGCTCCCCTCAACAGCTGGCCCGATAACGGAAACCTTGATAAGGCACGACGACTCCTTTGGCCGATCAAGCAGAAGTACGGACGAAAGCTCTCCTGGGCCGACCTCATGATCTTGGCCGGCAACGTTGCGCTTGACTCGATGGGCCTGAAGACGTTTGGCTTCGGCGGCGGACGCGAGGATGTTTGGGAGCCAGAAGAGGACATCAACTGGGGTCCCGAAACGACTTGGCTTGGCGATGAGCGATATCGCGGCGATCGCGAGCTCGACAATCCGCTTGGCGCAGTGCAAATGGGGCTGATCTACGTGAACCCGGAGGGTCCTAACGGTAAGCCAGACCCGCTCGCTTCTGCTCGCGACATTCGAGAAACCTTCGCCCGAATGGCGATGAACGATTACGAGACGGTTGCACTCATCGCTGGTGGCCACACCTTTGGCAAGACTCACGGCGCGGCAAATCCGGATGAATTCGTCGGTCGCGAGCCTGAAGGTGCCGATCTGGACGAGCAGGGACTTGGCTGGAAGAACAGCTTCGGCACCGGAAAGGGAGTTCACACGATCACCAGCGGACTTGAAGGCGCATGGACCCCGACCCCGATCACTTGGGACAACAGCTACTTCGATACCTTGTTCGGATTTGAGTGGGAGCTCACGAAGAGCCCAGCCGGCGCGTTCCAGTGGACGCCAAAGGACGGATCGGGCGATGGACTCGTGCCCGACGCCCACGATCCTAACGTTCGACACGCGCCGATGATGGCAACCACCGACCTTGCGCTTCGTCTCGATCCAGAGTACGAAAAAGTCTCGCGGCACTTCCACCAGAACCCAGATGAACTGGCCGATGCGTTTGCCCGGGCTTGGTTCAAGCTCACCCACCGCGATATGGGGCCGATCAATCGGTACCTGGGCAAGCTGGTTCCGAGCGAAGAGCTGATTTGGCAGGATCCGGTTCCGGCGGTTGACCACAAGCTGATCGACCAAGCCGACGTAGCGGACCTGAATGGCAAGATTTTGTCCTCCGGACTGACCATCTCCGAACTGGTTTACACCGCGTGGTCCTCGGCGTCAACATTCCGCGGCACCGACAAGCGCGGCGGTGCGAACGGATCACGCATTCGACTTGCGCCGCAAAAGGACTGGGAGGCGAACCAGCCAGCACAGCTCGCGCGGGTTCTTGAAACGCTTGAGGCGATCCAGGCTGACTTTAATGCATCGAAGACCGACGGGACGAAGGTTTCTCTCGCCGATCTGATCGTCCTCAGCGGCTGCGCGGCAGTATCTGAGGCGGCGAAACAGGCGGGATACGCCGTCACCGTTCCGTTCACTCCCGGGCGAACGGATGCAACGCCAGAGCAGACAGATGCCCACTCGTTTGCGAGTCTGGAGCCGATTGCCGACGGGTTCAGAAACTACATTCGCCCCGGTTGCGAGAATGCGGGGGCAGAGTGGCTGCTGGAAAAGGCAAACCTCTTGACCCTCACCGCGCCGGAAATGACCGTCCTCATTGGCGGACTTCGCGTTCTTGGGTCGACCTTCGGTCATGCCAAGCACGGTGTTTTCACCCAGCGTGAAGGCACCTTGAGCACGGACTTCTTCGTGAACTTGCTCGACATGAACACCCGATGGGTGCGCTCCGGCGGCACAGCGGGTGTTCTGGACGGCCTCGACCGGAACACGGGTGAGCTGAAATGGACGGGAACGGTTGTCGACCTCGTGTTCGGCTCGAACTCGCAGTTGCGAGCTTTGGCCGAGGTTTACGCTTCCAGCGACGCCGAAGAAACGTTCGTCAACGACTTCGTCGCTGCTTGGAACAAGGTGATGAACCTTGACCGCTTCGACCTAGCCTAAACCGGTTGCGATCGCGTCGTGAGGTTAATCCTCACGACGCGATCTTTTTTGCTCGGAACCTCAATCGGATGTAGTCGGCGGTCCAGTTTCCGGCGCTATCGCAAAGGCTCGGCTTCAAAAGTTCAACGGCCGTGTCGAGAACGGTTGCCACTGACTCTTGTCGGAACTCCGCGAGGCTCGTTTGGGCGAAAGTTTTCAGCCAGCCAAGCATCCCCGTTGGCAACGGCGTCGGACGGGGTATGAGCGCGATAGATTCGATTTCGAACCCATGCTCGGTGAGTAGCTGGCCATACTCGCCAGGCGTTGGGTAGTACCAGGGGCTCTCGAAGTCAGGTAGTCCGTGAAGGCGGGTGGCGGCGATCAGCGCGGTAACGATGGCGGCAACATTTCCGTGCCCGCCCATTTCGGCGACAAAGATTCCGCCGGGTTTCAGGGCTCGGGCAACGCCTGCGACGGCCAGTTCGGGAGGCTTTACCCAGTGCAACGTGGCGTTTGAGAACACCGCATCAAACTCGTTGTCGAAGGTGAGCTCGCGCGCGTCCATCACGGCGACGTTCAGCCCAAGCTCTTTCGCCTTCTCAATCATTGTCGGGCTTTCGTCTACGCCGATAACGTCGGCGCCGCGGTTCTCGAGTTCCTTCGTCAGTGGGCCGTCTCCGCAGCCCAGATCTAGCACCCGGAGTCCGCGTATTTCACCTAGGAGGTCGGCAACTTGGTGACCGTAGTCACTGACGAAGCGCGCATTACGGTTGTAGTCGTCAGCGTTCCAGGCGATGTTTGACATGGTGTTCTGAGTATGACTTCGGTAGTCTAAGGTCAGGATGGGAGACGCATGGGAAGCCAAGTGCCTGGCGCAGATGGATGATGAGGCGATCTGGCTGCGGATCGGTCGGCCAAAACCGGCGGAATCGGAAAAGCTGCCTCGATGGGTGATTGCGATGATCTTCCGATTCAACTTCGCTATCTTTGCCGGAGTTCTGACGGTGCTTCTGGTGGTCCTGGCGTTTACGATGACGGACTCGCTTTCTGACTTTCGGAATACGGCCGATATTCTCTCGGTCGTTGGGTTCGTCGTAGTGGTCGCAACTGCGATGGCGTCTTACTCGGCAAACATTTATCGGCGAAGCTGGAACCGTCGAGCGGCTCGGTTTCAAAATGAGGGCTGAGCGCAAGGTTATGCGCGAATCGATCCGCTGATTAAGGTACTAGACGCATCGTTGTCCGCCGACCGGAAGGCGTTGTCGTGGTCAGCATAAAACTTGCTAGTGATTCGCGACCTCATGATCGCTTGGTATGCTGCCGGCTTCGATGTCGCTAGTTAAGGGAGTCTACGATCTATTAGTAACCGACACTGTGCGCGCGAAAATTGAAGCGCTTCCGTCGGATCTTGAAGCGGTCGTGCATTCGCTGGAACTCGGGGATCTCGCGGAGTATCTCGCGAGGGAGATCCTGCTCCGCACGCGGGAGCAGTTGAGATTCACGGATGACGTGGATCAAGCAATTTCGCAAACGGTAAGAGCGATTCAGCAACTTGGCAAAGATGAGCTCATTGAGGCATGCGTGCTTGCCGCAGTTAAAAAGAAGCAAGGCACGGTCACCCTTCCAGAAATTCCGCTTGCTCACAACGCACTCGTTACAAACGAAAGCAAGGTCAATTACGCACACATCCTCCGTAAGGAATTAGCTTCGGCAGATCGCGTCGACGTCATCTGTCCGTTTATTGGCGTTGCGGGGCTGAACCTGATCTTCAAAGAGCTCCAGGAACTTGGAAGTCGACTACGTGTCGTGACGACGACTTATCTCGGCGGAACGCACACGCGAGCATTGGTCAGGATTGCAGAAACCAACGCGAGCGTCAAAATTGCGTACGAAAGCCGAGATCAAAAGACGAGCTTGCACGCTAAAGCTTGGATTTTTCACCGGGACTCGGGGGCCAACACCGCGACGATTGGCTCATCGAATATCTCGCCAAACGCGCTTGTCGATGGTCTTGAATGGAATGTCCGAGTGAGCGCAATCGAATCGCCGCAGCTTTTTGAAGGGCTAAAGAGCACATTCGAACGCCTCTGGCACGATCCGCAGTTTGAGGACTTTGATCCAGCAAGAGACACGGAACGCCTCACCATCTCGCTGAAAGCTCAGCGAAGCCCCAATCCGGTTGCGATGTTCTTTGCTGACCTCGCCCCGCATCCTCATCAGGCGGAGGCGCTTGCCGAACTTCAATACGCGCGACTCGAGGGTCGGAGAGAGAACCTCGTCGTTGCTGCAACCGGAACCGGAAAGACACTTCTTGCCGCATTTGACTACAAGCGGTTGTGCGAGGCTGCGAAAGGACGACTTAAGCTTCTGTTTGTTGCGCACCGGGGCGACATTTTGGAGCAGTCGCTAGGAGCCTTTCGCGCGGTTATGCGCGATAAAGATTTTGGCGAACTGAACGTTGGACAGGACAAGGCAGACAACTGGAAGTATGTATTTGCTTCGATTCAGTCTTTCAGCGAAAAAAGGCTTAGTGAGTTTTCGGCAGATCACTTTGACGTTATCATTGTCGACGAATTCCACCATGCCGAGGCAAGGACTTACCAGCGGTTACTCGATCACTTTCGACCCTCTCAGTTGCTCGGGTTGACTGCTACTCCCGAGAGAACTGATGGCCGATCGGTAATTGACCGATTTGGTGTTCCAACTTTTGAATTGCGACTCTGGCATGCACTGGAGCGAAACTTGCTTTGCCCATTTCACTACTATGGAATTGACGATAAGACAAACCTAAGTAACGCGAGCTTTATCAGCGGAAAGTATGTAGATTCTGATCTGGAGAAGGAGTTCATTGAACGCGGTGATGAACGAGTTCGGATCATCCTTCACGAGCTTCAGGAGAAAGCCCCCGAACTTGATGGACTTCGTGCCGTGGCCTTTTGCGCCACGATTCGTCACGCTGATTACATGGCAAAGCAGTTTGTCTCGGCTGGTTACAATGCCGTACCGCTGCACTCCGGACGTTCGGCGGAAGACCGAGATCGGATCATGTCCCAATTTCGGAAGGGCGAAATCCAAATCGTGTGCACGGTCGATCTCTTTAACGAGGGTATTGACGTGCCCGAAATCAACACCGTACTCTTTTTGCGTCCGACCGAAAGCTCGACGGTGTTCATCCAGCAGCTCGGTCGAGGGCTGCGAAAGCACGCAGACAAGGGCGCGCTAACCGTGCTCGACTTCGTTGGTCAGCAGAATCGGAAGTTTCGGTGGGATTTGCGTTGTCGAGCCATCACGGGCCAGACTCGGATGGAGCTGCAGCGAGCAATCACTGATGAGTTTCCCCAGTTGCCCGCTGGATGCAACATTAGGCTAGACAAAGAGACTCAGAACCATATTCTCGACGGGATAAAGAATGGAATCCCGACGAACAAACGGGCAATGATTGATGAGATTCGTCGTCTTGTTGCCGCGGGCAAAGAGATCACGGTGTCCAGTTTCATTCGCGAGTCAGGAGTCGAGCTCTCAGATCTTTACCGCGGGCACTCTTTGCACCACTTGCTCGTTAGCGCGGGCGTCGAAAACGCCGAGGACGAAGCCGTGAAGCGGGTGAGTAGCTTTATTCATTTGAACGACACCCTAAGGATTGAAAACTACCGCGATGCCTTGCTCAAGTCGCAGGAGTCCGCTTGGTCACGGATGGTCTCCTTCCCTTTATCTCGATCAATGGATGCTTCGAAAATCACGCCGAGGGTTCGGCGAGAGATGCTCGAACTCTTGGATTACCTTGCGACATATGCATTGCATCGGCCGGCTCTGGCAGCAGACCTTCCGTTCGTAGTAGGCATGGACTATTCTCGCGATGAAATCGTGGCGCCATTCCGCGACAATCCTGAATCGATGCGTCAAGGAACCTTTTACGTACGTGAAGCCGGCCTGGACGTCCATCTTGTTACACTTAAGAAATCAGAGCGGAACTTCTCGCCGTCCACGATGTACCAGGACTACTTTGTTGATCCTAAAACGCTTCACTGGGAGAGTCAGTCGACAACATCGGCTCAATCTGCCACGGGACAACGACTCATGCTCGGC
>CAMAPH010000021.1:0-47908 GCA_945859975.1 Chthonomonas calidirosea | reverse complement strand
GAATACGAAAAGGGCTGAAGCCAGCCTCGTACCCGGAGATAGATGGGGACGACGTGATCTCCTTTTCTTCCGCCTGCTTCATCGCCATGCGCGGAACTAGTGTAGCCCGGTAGAAGGGAAAACGGGGGAATCAAATTTTAAGACGTTCTGGAAGCTGAGATCGGCGGGCGCACCTAGCACTTTTTCTTGATTTCAGCGTGTTTTGACGCAAAAGAGGATAGTGCCAAGAAATTTCCTTGGTTAATTGCGCGGCCTGTGTTATAGAAATAGGACCTGAGAAGTCAGGCCACTTCCTTACTTGTATTGGGCTCGGGATTTTCCCGAGCCTTTTCTTAAGCTCAACGTTGTACGAAGACATTCGCTCAACGAGTTCCTGGAAAATCGGTGACAATATCGGTGAATGCCGACGTCGCCGGAAGATTTGATTGCGCTGGCATTCGAGCGGTTGCGACAACAGCCTGGGTTCATGGAACGGGCGGGTCAGGTGCAACTAGCTTCGTTGCTGAGCGACCTCATTGCGGGCGGACAGTCCGGCGCCTTCGAAGCGCCCACCGGCTTGGGTAAGAGCCTAGCCTGCCTTATTCCTGCGTTCGCTCATGCCATTGCCGGCGACAAGCGCACGGTCATCGCGACGTACACAAACGTTCTGGCCGACCAGTACTGGCAGAAAGACGTACCGTTTGCCGCCTCCCTGTTTGATGAGGAAGTTCCCACTGCGCTGCTGTTAGGTCGCCAGCGCTATGCGTGCTTGGTGGACATGGACCAGCACCTGCCGCAGCAGATGGATGCCATCCGCGCTCGCCTTACCGAAGGAACGGAAACGGAGTTCCGACGTACGGCGCCAATATCGAAAGCCGAAATCTCGAAAGCGTGGAGCCGAATCGCGGTGCCGCCGGTTTGTCCTGCTCGGGCGTGCCCGGTCTATCACGATTGTTATTTCTATTCGGCCCGTCGCCGGGCGGAGAAGGCGAAGGTGATCATCACGAACCACAACGTGGTGATCCAGAACGCGCTCATGGCGAGCGGAACTGAGGGGGGCGAAGGAATCCTCGGGAAGCTGGATTTCATCGTGCTTGATGAGGCTCACGACTTTGCGTCTGCCGCGCAAAACGGGCTTGAGTTCGAGCTGAGCGCTCCCCGAATCCGGGCGTTGCTTGGCTTGCTCGGGCGGCTGGAGGGGCTGCTGCGTCCCGCGCTCGAGCGGGGATCGTTTTTGGTGTCGGGTAACTGGGACCGGTTTCTGGCAGAGATTCGAAAGGAACTGGATGTCTACATTCGGCAGTTTGAGCAGCCGGGGGCCGGGCTCGGGACACCGGGAATTCTGCAAACCGCGCCGAGCGAACTCGAAGACAATCCGGCGGTTAAGCAGTTTCGGGCGGCGGCCGATTTAGATCAGGCCCGAGCCTTGGTGATGGAAGTCGCGAACGTCGCGCAGAGAGTTGTTGATCAGGCGGAGGGTGTGCTTGACGAATCGGATCGCGGGCTCAAGGAAACGGCCCGGAATTACATCAGCTATTTCTCCGACTTTGCCCGTGGATGCGAAGCGATCTTTACTCCGCATGGGGTTTCGGTGAGTTATCTCGGCCAGCCGAGCTTCGGCTTCGGCCCACAAGATGCGATTTTGCGGCAGGATATTGTTGACCTTGGACCGCCACTTACAGAGATTCTGTGGAGCAAGGTGCCGCATGCGTGCATCTCGGCGACGCTGGTGTTGGACGGTGAGTTCACGTTCTTTGAGCGGTCCATCGGCCTGAAGCCAGACTTTCGCGAAATCCTCGAATCGCCGTTTGATCACTCCACACAGGCGGCGGTTTACATTCCGAAGGTCGGCTCGATTCCGGACCCGAGCGCGGCGCGTCGGGATGGCAACGAGGCGAACTACTATCGAGCTCTCGCGAGCGAACTGCAGGACATTATCGAAGCTTGCCAGGGACGGACGCTCGCGCTTTTCCATAGCCGAAAGGAGATGGAAGGCGTGTTTCAGTTGATGAACCGCGAGGAGTTCCCGATTCTGATGCAGCCCAAAACGGGTGCGGCGGCGGTAGGAGATCGCTTTAAGGAATCGCCGGAGATCAGCCTCTTTGCCTTACGCTCGTTCTGGACCGGGTTCGATGCGCCGGGCGACACGCTCTCGTGCGTGGTTCTTGTTCGAGTGCCATTTGAAGTTCCCACCGAACCGATTCAGATTGCGCGAATGGCGTACTTGGTTTCGCAGGGAATCGACCCATTCCGCGAGCACACCTTGGCTCAGACGAAGATGATGGTTCGGCAGGGCGCAGGTCGCTTGATTCGTCGTTCGTCAGATAAAGGCGTCATTGCGCTGCTCGATCCTCGTTTGAAAACAAAGCGATACGGTGAGGAAATCCTCGCGAATCTGCCGTCGGACATGCGCGTTTTTGATGACATCGCGGACGCGGTTGGCTGGATTGGACTCGATGAAGCAAATGGCTAGGGTGGAATCGGTCCGGGGGTACCTTAACCGAGTGCGACTCCTCACGATCCTGATTGGGTTATTGCTCGTCGGGGTGGCGAGGGCGGATCAGATTTTGCTGGTTCCCCTCGATAGCCGACCGGCTTCGGGACAGTTCGCGCAGTGGATTGGTCGAATTGGTGGGGCCGACGTTCGGATGCCGCCGTACCAAACTCTTGGCCGTTTCACTTCACCTGGCCAGCCCGACGCGATCTTGGATTGGCTCGAGGCACAGCCGATCGAAAAGTTGGACGCCCTTGTCGTGTCTACCGACATGATCGCCTACGGGGGGTTGATCGAAAGCCGCGTCAATTCCGTCCCGCTTGGCGTAGCGAAGGCACGGCTGAATCGGCTCGTCAAATTGCGGGAGCGTGCACCGAACCTTCAGATCTATGCCTTTTCGGCGGTGATGCGACTTGCACCAACGGCAACTCGCCAGGCCGCGAGCTGGCGCATGCAACTCGCCAGATTGGTCGAGCTCGAAGATCAATCGCGACAGACCGGTAGTCCAGAGCTACGCGAGAAGATTCGGAACGCCACGCAGATGGTGCCCGCGGAGGAACTTCGACGATATCGAGCAACCCGCAAGCGAAACCACGAGCTTCAGGGGCATTTGCTCTATCTCTCGAAGAAGGGCGATCTGGACTATCTGATTCTAGGGCAGGATGACGCGCGAGAATATGGGCCGCACGTGAGCGAAACAAACGCGCTTCGAGCGGCGGTGTCCAAAAATAACTTGGATGCCAAAGTTTTCTTCTGCGAAGGCATTGATCAGCACAGCAATATCCTGATTTCTCGCGCCATGCTCAGAGCCGCCAACTGGGCGCCGCGAGTTCGAATCGTCTTTTCCGATCCATCGACGGTGAACCAGATTGCGCTTTATGAATCGAAACCGATTCGGAAGTCGCTGGAAGATCAGATTTTCGCCGCCGGAGCCCGGCCCGCAACCGGCGACGGGTTGTATGACTACTCACTCTTCATCAACAGTCCGAACCCGCGCGCTTCGTCATTTGAGATTTTTTCGACCCTGTTAGGTCAGGAGATTGATCTCGGCCAGCCGGTCGCGGTGGCAGACATCAACCTCGGCGCAAGCGGCGTTGCCGACCCGCGGCTGTTCCAAGTTCTCACGGAGCGGAACCGGGCAGAGAAGCTGCTGAGCTACGCTGGCTGGAACACGGCCGGGAACACGCTTGGCACCGCGATTCCGGCGGCAAATATTGCCGCGATGTCTCATAAGCTTGGTAAGCAAAGCGTCGAGAACGAAGTGGCGAGGTGCGAGTTCTTGCTGCACCGCATGGTCAACGACTTTGCGTACCATCGCTACACTCGCCCAGCGGCGTACCAACTCATCGAGGAGCTTCCGGGTGCCTCCAAGGAAGAGACCACGGGTAGCTCGCTTTCGGCGGTTAACAACTTTGTTCAGCGAGATCTGGCGCGATTTCTCGGGGAGTATTTCCGGGATATGTTCTTCGGCACGAAGATCGTCGGCCGCGACGGGATTTACTCGATCTCGACGCTGGACGACGTCAAGGTTTGGTTACCTTGGCCCCGTGCCTATGAAGTCCGACTTGATTTCAAGCTCCGCGCTACCAAGAACTAGCGTACGGCGTTCGCGAGTAGCTCCAGCACTTGCTCCGTCTGATCCATGCCAAGGCACGCGTCGGTAATGCTCTGACCGTAAGTTAGGTCCGTGCCCGATCCAGCGTCTTGTCGACCCTCGGCAAGGAAACTCTCGATCATCACGCCAAAGATCGGGCTGTCGCCGTTCCGAAGCTGGCCAGCGACATCTTTTGCGACCTCGATTTGGCGCGCGTGGTTTTTGCTGGAGTTTGCGTGGCTGAGGTCCACCATCAGGCGGCTCGGCAGTTGCTCGCGCTCCAAGACCTGGTGGGCGTTCTGAACGTGCTCGAAGGTGTAATTTGGCCCGGTTCGGCTTCCGCCGCGGAGAACGACGTGGCAGCTCGGGTTGCCCGCAGTTTGAATAATGGCGCTCATGCCGTCCTTTGTGGCACCGGGGAACCAGTGGGGCTGGCGGGCAGTTTTGATGGCATCAATTGCGGTCTGCACGTTGCCGTCAGTCGCATTCTTGAATCCGACCGGCATGGAGAGTCCGCTCGCGAGTTCGCGGTGAGTTTGACTCTCGCTCGTCCGGGCGCCGATGGCTCCCCAGGCGATGAGGTCGGCAATATGCTGCGGAATGGTGGTGTCCAGAAATTCGGTCGCTGGAGCAAGTCCCATGGCGGTCACGTCGGCAAGGAGCTTGCGCGCAACGCGAAGGCCAACGTTGATCTGGAACGAACCATCGATGTTCGGATCGTTGATGAGGCCCTTCCAGCCGACGGTGGTTCGTGGCTTTTCGAAGTAGCACCGCATCACCACGATCAACTCGTTCGCGTATCGGTCGGCCAGCTGCTTCAGTTTTTCGGCGTAATCCAGCACCGCGACCGGATCGTGGACCGAGCATGGGCCAATGATCAAAACAAGTCGCTTGTCTTCTCCGCGAAGCGAAGCCTCGATTTGGGTTCGCGCACTGGAAATGAGATTTGCAGCTTGATCGGTGAGCGGGACCTCTTCGATAAGAATCGCAGGAGGCAAAAGCGGCCGAACAGCCGTCACACGTAGGTCACCGGTGGGTTGCATTGGGGAACCCGAGTATACGCGCCGCAGAGATCGGGTACATTACATTTTCGTGCGCGGGTGGCGGAATTGGTAGACGCACTACCTTGAGGTGGTAGCGCTCACAAGGCGTGAAAGTTCGAGTCTTTTCCCGCGCACCAGTTGGCCTTGCATGGTCAACTTCACCCCGGTGGCGATTTATTCGCCTGCTTCTCTTTGTATAGCTTTTTGATCGGGCTACCCCGATCACTGCCATGATTGAAGCTCAAGCTGTCAAGTTTTTTGGGTATTTAAACCTGACAGATTGAACCTAAAAGCTATACTAGGATTGTGAACGAGGGCCAAGTCCGCCTGAAGCGAAAGGAAACCGTTTCGAAGTTGGTGGAAAAAACTGCAAAGGCAAATGCTGGCAAGTTTGTTCGTGTCAGCGACTTTGACCCGACCAAAGCGGTTGCCGTTATGAAAGCTCTTTCCAGAATGAGCGCGAGCGGCGAACTTGAGAGAGTGTCGAAGGGCGTGTACTACGTTCCGAGATCGACGCTGCTTGGTCAAAGCCAGCCGGCAGCTTCATCGGTGGCTGAAAAAGTCCTGAACGGCAAATCTCGGCCAATCGGCACCTCGGCTGCCAATTTGCTGGGGCTCTCAACCCAAGTTCCAGCGAGAGATCAGATCGTGATCTATGGACAGGCCAAAGTAGACAGCCGCGTACTTCGACCGAAGCGGAGAAAGGGTAGTCCAGGAGCTACAGAAACCTTGGCGAAAGCAGACGCCGCTTTACTAGAAGTGTTGCGGGACCGAGGGCGTTTTAGTGAGATGGACGATGCCGACACGGCGGATGCGCTGAAGTCGGTACTGGCTCGGCTGCTTGAGCTTGAACCCCGAAGGTTACGGCAATTGGTCACTGTAGCTCTGTCCGAGCCGCCGAGGGTCCGAGCCATGCTCGGCGCATTCCTGGAGGAGATCGGAACAACGCCGCGATTCTGGCAGCCGCTGCGAGACTCACTTAATCCCTTGTCAAAATTTGACTTTGGAGCATTTCGTGTACTAAAAACTGCTAAGAGATGGCAAGCCAAATGAAGTGGCTCTTTGAACGCGAAGATTTCCCGCAGTTGATTGACGCGACTGCAAAAAGTCGGAACGTCAAACCAGCGATCATCGAGAAGGACTACTTCGTCACCGAGTTGCTTCGTCAGCTCGCAGCGGACTTTGGAAACATCCTGCTGTTCAAAGGGGGGACGAGTTTGTCGAAAGGCTGGAACCTGATCAATCGATTTTCGGAGGACATCGACCTGTACGTGGAGCCTGGCGACAGAGGTGAGAAAGCCAGAAGCACTTTGCTGAAAGAGGTAATCGCGTTGGGATCGAGCCACCCAGCGTTTGACGCTCTCCCCGAAACCGGTCCGATTATCAAGGGCGTTGCGCGCTCCGTCCGCTTCAAGTACCGGTCAAGTCGAAGCTCTGATGGAATAAGCCCTTCCGTGCTGTTGGAACTTGGCATCCAAAGCGGAACATTCCCCACCGAGCAAAGGCCCATCACGTCGCTGCTGGCCGCGCACTTAGTTGCCAATGGAGTTGCCCCTGACCAAGAGGACTGTGTGCCGTTTCAGATGAAGCTCCTCCACTTTCGCCGAACCGTTGTGGAGAAAATGTTTGCGCTCCATGACAAAGTGGCGCGAGGATTGCAGCAGGAAGGGAAACCGATTGAGGGTTACGCCCGGCACTACTACGATCTATCACAGCTTTTGCCAAGAGATGAGGTGAGAGCAATGCTAGGTTCGAGTGAGTACGCAGAAATCGTGATGGACTATCACGCGCTCACGACCAAGTACTTTCCGAACTAGGTTTTTCCTGAGCGCTTGGAGCTCTCAGCAAGTGCCGCTCTCTTTCCAGATCCGGAGGTCGCGGCTGCACTCGGACGAGACTATGAACAGCAATGCCAGATTCTCTGCTACGGCGATTATCCGTCTTTCCCGGAAGTGCTTGAGTTGCTGCAAGGGATACGAGCATTCCTCAAGCCCGTCGACTGAGCTTCGGCATCCCAAGTTTCCGGAACCTTTTTGATGGTTCGCGTAGAATAACGGTATGACCCAACGATTGCCGGAGTGGTTGACCATCCGGCTGCCTCGTCCCGATACGATCAAAGAAGTCGAGGGCATGATGCGGTCGAAGAACCTGCACACCGTCTGCGAAAGCGCCCGATGTCCAAACTTGCCCGAGTGCTGGTCGAAGAAGACGGCAACGTTCATGATCCTGGGCGAGACTTGCACGCGCGCCTGCGGATTCTGTGCGATTAAAGTTGGACGCGGAACCACCGTCGACGAAAGCGAGCCGACCAACGTAGCGGAAGTCGCCAGCAGTCTCGGACTCAAGCACGTCGTCGTGACCTCCGTTGCGCGAGACGACCTGCCCGATGAAGGCTCTATGCAGTTTGCGGAAACCATCCGCGCGCTGCACGCCGAGAACCCGAATGTGATTGTCGAAGTCCTCACCCCGGACTTCAAAGGCAAGCGCTGGTGTATCAAGAACGTCACCGACGCCGAGCCGGAGATCTATAACCACAACATCGAAACCATCGAGCGACTGCACACGATCGTGCGCCCGCAGGCAAAGTACGACCGCACCTTGCGCGTCTTACAAACGGTGAAGGAACTCAACCCGAAGATCTACACCAAGTCCGGCATCATGCTCGGACTCGGAGAAACGCGGGATGAGGTTGTACAAACTCTAAAGGACCTGCGCGCCATCGGCGTCGACGCCGTCACGATCGGCCAGTACCTGCGACCAACGATGAAGCACCTGCCGGTGAGCGAATTCGTACACCCAGACGAGTTTAAGGAGTACGAAGGGATTGGCGAAGAACTCGGATTCGCGTTTGTCGCATCCGGACCGTTCATTCGCAGCTCATACAACGCCATCGAATTCTCGAAGAAGGTCATGGCCGAGCGTTTGGAGCGAGCAGAAGCGGTCGCAAGTTAATTGATCAGGAGGAAGGGTATTCGAGTCTCGCTATCCATCCTCCGCTTTCTCATCACGTTCGTGCCGCCGATTGCCATCTGCTTGATGGCTTTCTTTTACTTGCAAGGCGTCGTCTACTTTGTCCTCGACCCACAGGCACCGGTCAAGATCCCAATCAAGGCAGCGGGACAGTTACTGACCCTACGCGCACAGCGGTTCCGATTGGACGAAAAGTCGAGAACCATGCAGCTTTGGGGCGTTTCCTTGTCCGATTCTAAGGGGAAACTACTTCTCAGCATGGATGCCGCCTCGGCGAAGACGAGCGACATCATGAACTTTCAAACCAGCCTCGTCCGCGCGGAAGTTCGAAACGTCAACATCAACCTGCGGAGGCTTCCAAACGGAAAGTTTGAATTTGAGCAGTACCTTTCAAAAGAGAAGGGTGAGCCCGGAAAGCTACCGTTCTCCGTTTTCGTTGATGGATTGCGGCTGAATTATTACGACGCCCGGACAAAGAGCAATCTCTCCGCGATCACTCGCAAAGTAGTTGTCGAGGGAATCGGCGACGACTGGCGCGCTCGCGGCCACCTCAATGTCCCGACCGTTGGAGAAACCGAATTTAGAGCTCAGCAGATCGCGAAGAAAGGCGCGGTAGTGAAATCCGGAGCGTTTGTCGCCACGCTTAGTTCCGCATTGAATCGCACACTGAAACCAGAACTCCCAAAAGAACTCAGCATCGGATCGGGACGAGCGGAAGGACAAATTTTGGCGTTCATCCCGACCTCCGGTGCGGCCCGGTTTCGGTACATCGGAACCGGAAAGGCCACCGATGTAACATGGGAAAAGTATCGGATTGTTAGCGCAAACTTTAACGGAACCGCCACCGACTCTGCCCTCGCCGGACAGATGTCTGCGAGTGACCCCAGCGCGAGCGGCACTTTCTCTGGCAACGTCAGTTTCGGCAAGTCGGCCACCTACACTGGCGCGATCGAAGTCGACATCGCCGATGCATCGCGACTTCCAAAAGAGCTTGGCATCGTATTGCCCAAAGGCACCAAAGCCACCAACGTTCGGGCACAAGGCTGGATCGCCGGCATAAACGACAAAGCTGAGTTCCAAGCCAACGCGACGGCGGGATCGGCCGCCTTTGATCGCTACTCTGGAACCAACATCAATCTCGCGCTAACCGGAAACACGGACCAAGTGTCGATTGTTGCCCGCGATGCGCAAACGAACCTCGGTCGAGTGTCTGCGGCAATGATGATTCGCCCCACCGATCAACTGCTGAACGGCTGGGTTTCGGCGCAAAAAGTTGACGCTTCAAAAGTTCCGTTGAAGGAGATCCCGAAGGGGCTATCCTCGAACCTCGATCTTAGTGCCGTCCTAGGCGGAACATTCACAAAGCCGACGGCCAAACTCCGGGTAACCGGGGCCGCGAGTTACCTGGCAAACAAGGATCTTCCGCTCAAAGTCCGGCAAGTCGTTGTGGCCGGTAACTGGGACGGGAAATCGTTCGAAATCGCGCGCGCACTAGCCAACCAGGGCGAATCGTTGCTCACCGTAACCGGAGAAGCCGCACCAAACGGACCCCTGGATCTCCGATTTTCTGCCCTTGCCTTCGATATGGGGCAGTTCTCTCGCGACGTGAAAGGCACGGTAAGTGCGGTGGGAACGGTCAAGGGCACCACAACTCAGCCGCTGGTGCGGGGCATCGCGGAGGCGTATGGCACCGAATTTGCCAACCTAACCGTGCCCCTTGTCAAATCGACCTTTTCAGGCAATCGCGACGATTGGTTCCTCACCAACTTGCAGGCCGTTCGCGGCCCGACCGAAGTCAGCGGAATGATGCGCTACTCCGTCCGCACCGGCGGAATTAGCGGTTCCGGTGCCATCGCGCGACTCCAATTGGCCGATGTCTTGGGCGAAGAGGCCATCGGCCGAATTGATGCACCCATGATCACGATCGGCGGCACGCTTCAAAAGCCGACCATGACGGCGGAAGTCAGCGGAGAGAACGTCGTCGTGGCCGATGTCCGCGCAAACGACATTCGTGGCCTCGTAACCCTCGCTAACTCAAAGCTCTCGCTCTTCGGACTTAATGCCACGGTCTTCGGCGGAAAAGTCCAGGTGGACGGCAACTACGACCTGAACACGCGCCTCGGTTCTGCGACCGCCTCGGCTTCGAACATCTCGCTCAAAGACATCTCGACCGAAACCGTGGATATCCTCGATGCCAGCGGAACGTTCGCGGGCACGGCAAACGCTAAGATCGCCGATGGGCAACTCACCACGGCAAACCTTAAAGGTGCCGTACAGGAATTCGTCTTCAACGGAACACCGATCGGCGCTGGAGATATCAACGCAAGCATTGTCGATGGCGTGGTCAAGGGCGACCTCGCGCTCGGACAATTGGATCGCTTTATCGAAGCCAACGTCGACGCTTACGACATTGAGAGTAAACAATTCACCGCCAATTTAAACGTGAACGGCTTTCTGCTAGAAGACTTTGTTCAGGCATCCGGCCGCTACCTGAAGGACGTTCCATACGAAACGCGCCGACAGCTGAATGACATCAAGGGCGCCGCCAGCTTCGCGGTGAGAGGCTACGGAACGGTCGAAAAGCCGTCCATTTTCGTCGACTCGCTCGAAGCGAATCAGGTCGCGCTCGGCCCTACGGCGATCGGAGAAATCAAGCTTTCTGGCGGTTGGGAAAATCGAGTCGCCACGGTGAAATCGTTCACCGTAAAGGGCCCAACGGGACAAGTGAGCGCGCAGGGATCGGTCGTCGAGAACGGCGCCATTTCGGTGGATGGTGAACTTACCGAGATCCAGATCAAGGAGCTCAGCCCCTACTTGCCAGCGCTAGAAGGCCGATCTGGAAGCTTTACCATTCCGTTCGCGGTGTCGGGCACGGTAAAGGATCCGAGCGTCCAGGCGTCGTTGGAAACCCAGGGCTTGCTCGCCGATCCGAAACGGCCAGATGCCAGCTTGATCTTGTCGCTCGACCAAGTGAACGTCACGAATGGCGATGGAAAAACCGGAGGCATCCAA
The DNA here is from genome assembly GCA_945859975.1 of Chthonomonas calidirosea. Lineage (GTDB taxonomy): Bacteria > Armatimonadota > Fimbriimonadia > Fimbriimonadales > Fimbriimonadaceae > Fimbriimonas. Next base: position 36,816 of record CAMAPH010000021.1, on the reverse strand, counting down.
GCCGCCGGAGTGTTCAAATACCGAGGATTCCAAGGTTCGATTGCGGCCAATGTGCCATTTAGTTTCCCGGCCCAGGTTCCCACCGATCAGCAAATCACGGCCACCGTCAACTTAAGCCGACGCCCACTTTCGGAAATCAGCGAGTTCAGCGCGCAGATTGATCCGGAAAAAACGGTTGGCTTCGTTTCGGGGCAAATCAGCGCGGCGGGAACCCTGAACGATTTGCAATACACGGGGGGCGTGAACGTTCAAGCCGAGAACATTTCGCTGCGAAACGTAGATAACGGACTGAAGAATGCTAACTTTGCCGTTCGACTAGACGGGCGCGAGATTTCTACCAACGCCGACTTCATGGTGGCCCAAGGTGGCGACGTGAAGCTCGAACTGATGTCCCCGATCGGAAGCTTGGAGCGGATGGCAGATGCCTTCTCGGAAGGTGGCCTAGAGCGAATCTTGCAGAGTTCCGTCACGGGCAAATTGGTGGCTCGCAACGTTCGGCACAAGCAGACTTTGAAGGGAGGAGCAGTTGATGCAACGGTGACCGGCACGATCAACGTGAGCGGCAATCTCGCTTCGCCATTGCTTGCCGGAAACGTGACCGTTCGCAACGGAGATATCGTCGTACCGGAGATTCAGGCTCAGTCCACAGCTACCGCGCCACCGTTGGTCAATCCCAGATTTGCCATCGACATTTCTATGGCCGAGTTTTCCCGGCTTCGCGCCGCGACCGCAGATTTGTATCTTTATGGTGATGCAAACCTAAACGGATCGTTAGTGACCCCTCGCTTAACGAGCGAGATTTTCGTTGAACGTGGTTCCTTCCAGCTTCCGGGAGCAAAGATTCGTTTGGACCAAGGCGGAACGGTTGCGATCGAGTATGACGGCAACGCGCGAAACCCGGTCACGACGATGCAGGTCGAACTCGAAGGCCGAACTGCGGTCACCACCGCGGTCGTTACCCAGAACCCAGAACGGTATGACGTCACGATCGCGGTCACGGGAGACTTGCTGAAAGAGGGAGGCTTGAGCTTCGCGGCATCCTCCGATCCGGCCGGCCTCAGCCAGAACCAAATCATCGCCCTGTTGGGTCGCACCGACGTCATCGAGAGCCTCGGAAACACTGGCGAACGAGACCTTGCCGAGGAGCGATTACGGTCCGCCTTGGTGGGAATCGCGGTTCCGCTCGTGTTCGAGCAAATCACGAGCCCACTCGCCCGAAGCCTCGGCCTCGACTACCTCAGTCTCGATTACAACAACTTCGAAAAAGGCACGATCCTGTTTGCCAAGAATCTTGGGAGAGATTTCATTTTCCAGGGGCGAAGGCAAATTGGAGAACCACTTCCGGGCTTCCCGGTCAGATACGAATTTAGGCTGGATTACCGACCGCGAAAGTTGAAAGGCTGGCTGTCGAGAATCTCGTTCTTTGTCGGACAGGATGAGATCCGGCCCTTCAAAGTGGGTCTGAACTATTCGGTGAGATTCTAAAGAACTGAATCTGTGGCTGGGCCCTTGCGTAACGCAGTGAAGCTGAGCACGTTTGCTTCAATCGGTCGGGTCTACCGAAGCATCACGGGTAAAGTCTGCATTCACCTTTGCATTGTTTGAAGGACCAGTTGGAGGAGCATTGACCAAAAATCTAGCGGCATTTGCCTTGTTATTTCTCACTTCCGCCGCGGCGATTGCCCAGGAAGCGACCAACATCAAGGAAGTTATCATTCGCGGCAACAAGCGCGTAACCGTTGAGACCATCAGCGGCATCATTCGGACAAAGGTAGGACAGCCATACATCCAAGAGAACTTGGATCGCGATAAGAAAGCTCTAGAAGACCTAGGCTTTTTCTCCGCGGTAAGCGTTCGGGCCACCCCGCTGGAAAGCGGCCAATACTCCGTTACGGTAGACCTCGTTGAGTTTCCAGAGATCAAGGAAATTCGCGTCACCGGAAACACGGTTGTCACCACCGAACAGATTCTCGCGGTTGTCAGCTTGAAGCCTGGCGACGTTTTCAATGCAAACGCCCTAGCTCCAAGCATCCGCGCGATTGAAAAGCTTTACGCTGACAAATCCTATTTCGCCCAGGTTCTCGACTTCACTCCTCTCGAAGGCAGCACCGGCACGATCAACCTTGCGATCAGCGAAATCAAAGTCGGCACGATCTCGGTCCAAGGAAACGTTAGAACGAAGGACTGGGTGTTTAAGCGCCTGATCAAGACCCGCTCTGGAAACGCATTTAATGGCGAGCGCTGGGGCAAAGATCTGCGGCGAGTCGCTGGCTCGGGTTGGTTTGAACCCGGCACGATACGAAGCATCGAAGACCCAGATCGAGAGGTTGGTAAGGTTGACCTGACGGTCGAAGTCAAGGAAGGACGAACGGGGCGATTTGACGTTGGTCTTCAGCTTGACCCGCAGAACTCCCTTGCTGGTGTTGTACGGCTTTCGGAAAACAACCTCGGCGGAACCGGCCAAGGCGTGACGCTCGACTACCTCCAGACCACGCAGGGCGGCGGCGCCAGCGTCGGACTCGAGTACATCAACCCGTTTTATGACGACCGAGACACCACGGTTTCGGTATCGGTGTACAGCCGCGTCATTTACCGATTCAACAACTTCTTCAACAGCAACACGCCGACTACCGACAACTCGGTCTTTGAGCGACGTGCTGGTGGAACCCTTGCTCTAGCCAGGCCGATCAAAGAAGATCTCACTTTCGGAATCAGTGGCCGGTACGAATCCACGAAGACCTTTAATGGTTCGACGTCCACCGGAACGGGCTTCATCCAACAGGACGGCACCGTCAGCACCGTCGCGTTTGCGCTGACTTCGGACAAGCGAGACTTGGTGGTTGATCCTTCGCGGGGCGACTTCCTTCGACTCGAGTTCGAGCCTGGTCTCACGCGAATCGACCGCATTGGCGGAGCGATCACCGATACCAGCTTGCTTGGCAACAGTTCGTTTACCAAGTCGGCCATCGAATACCGGCGCTACTTCACAAACCAACCGGCGCGTGGCCGAAACGATCCAGATGCCCCACGACGAGTTTTGGCCTTCCGAGCTCGCTACGGCACAATTTCGGGAACCGTCCCGTTCTTCGAGCAGTACTTTGCGGGTGGCGCAAACTCGATCCGTGGTTACGATGAAGATCGATTCTGGGGCCGACACCAGTTGGTAACGAACCTAGAATATCGGTACCCAGTTCAGCGGTCGTTCAACATCATCGGATTTGCAGACTACGGCGGAGCTTGGGGTGGCTACGGTGCCATCAACAACTTCAGCCAGTCAAACAAGTTCCAGATGCACCTCGGCTACGGTTTGGGCCTTGCGTTCCGAACTCCGCTTGGACCTATTCGAATCGACTTTGGCTTCAATGAGGATGGTCAGAGCCGTACTCACTTCTTGATCGGAACGTCCTTCTAACCAAGGCTTCATAAAGGAAAAACATGAACAAAGAAAATTTAGGCTGGGCGGTTTCGGGCGCTCTCGCAATGTCTCTCATCTTCGTCGTGAGCACGGGCTTTCAAGAGAAGGCCCTGAAGCTCGGCACAGTCAACGTCGCCAAAGTGTTTGATGACAGCGAAATCCGGCAAAAGCTGGATGTCGAAATCCGTGAATTCGGTACCGCTCGCGAAAACACTTTCAACTTCCTCGCGACCTATCCAATGCTGCCAACCGCAGACCTAAAGAAGTTCCGAGAGTTGAGTCTCAAGACACCGCAGACCGACGCCGATAAGGCGGAACTCGAGCGACTTCGAAAGGCTGGAGTCACCGCAGATCAGAAGAATCGAGAACTTCAAACGAAGCCAAACGCAACCGACGCCGAGAAGACTCAGCTTGCAACTTTCCAACGAAACGTTCAAGAAAACGAGCGATACTTGGGCTTAACTCAGCAGGAATTTAGCCGAGAAATCACGGATAGGCAGAGCAAGATGCGCGCAGATACGTTGTTGAAAGTCAAAGCGGCCATCAGCGAGATCTCGCAAAAGCAAGGATACAGCATCGTCTTCTCCGACGAAACCGCACCTTATGCTGCAAATGACTTGACGCCAGAAGCGCTCAAAGCCATTAACGCCAAGAAGTAATCGACCCAAAAACCGTAATGGATCATCCACGCCGAACCCCCCGTCGCCGCCGAGCCTTGCAGGGCGCCCTTGCCCAAATGGGTTGGGTCGTGGCGGCGGCATTTGCTGCCGTCACCTTTGCGAGCGGATTTCAAACGCCCGCGATGAAGTTCGGCGTGGTGGACATTGCGAAAGTTGTCGAGAACAGTAGCTACGGAAAAGAAACCCAGACGATGTTCCGGCAGATGCAGGCATCGCGAGAAGGCTTACTCGAGTTCATCGATACCAACCGTGTGCTCACAACCGAGCAGGCTCAACGGCTCCGAGATCTCACGATCAAGACCAACCCAACCAATGAAGAGAAGGCGGAGCTTGAGCGGATCAAAGCGGAAGTCATCACCGCCAACAAAAAGTGGGCGGAACTCTCCACTAAAGCCGCGGGGCTGACCGCCGAAGAGCGGACGCTGCTGGAAGACTACGCGCGGCGAAGCCAAGCAATGAGCGAATTCGCCGATCGATTGTTGAAGCAGTTCACGAACGAGATCCAGGGCTGGGCTTCGGACCAAAAGGTTAAGGGCCTTGAACGCGCTCGCACCTCGGTTCAGGACGTGGCAAAGGCGGAAGGTTATAACGTTGTTTTTGAAATTGGGATCGCACCTTTCGGAGCAAATGACCTCACGGATGCCGCGCTTAAAGCAATGGACGCCAAGAAGTAGCGCGTTCCTTGCGCTCCTGATTTGTGCCGGTTGTGGCTCGCCCGTGGCAAAACTGGCGGTGAGCGTGAACGTTAGCCAGGTGGTCCAGCAATCACTTCCACCTGCCGAGAAAGAACCGACCGTGCCTCGCGCACCAAAACCCTTGCCCGGGGTTACTGCCGTCTTGCCCGCGTTGCCCGCGCGAGAGATCATGACGCGTCCACAGAACGCCGACGAGCTGCGTGAATCAGTCCGAAAGCTCCAAGAATCGATCCGCGTGCGTTTGGAGAAGCAACTCCGAAAGCTATACGCCCGTGATGTCAAGCGGTACGAAGTCGAGCTCCAGCGGCAGTTTGGTGATCTTGAGGAGTCTTCGCTGACAGAATTGAGCGAGAGCATTCGGGCGGAACTAGAGAAAGTCGGGGCAGAAAGGCTTCCAAAAGTATCGCGTCTAGCGTTTCTTGCCGGTTGGCCCGATCCGAACCCGCAAAACACCCCTTCGCCTACGCCGCTCCGACCGGTTCCTCAACTGCGGGAAGACGAAGCACTGCAGCTTCGCAAGGACCTCGCCCGCATTGATGCTGAGTTCAAGGCGAGGATCGAGAACATGTCGATTCTTCGCCTAGACGCCCTCGCCCAGCGTCGGACCCAGATTCTTCTTGCGATTGAATTGCGGAAGAACGAGCTAGATGCCCAGGCAAATGCCGAGGCGAACAAGCAGGTGGCGGACGCCACGAAAGACTTTCAACTTGACCTTGCGCGAGGTCAGGTGATCAAACTGCGGCCCGTCGCGGCAGAGTCGGTGACGATTCCGGGTGGAAAACCGCTGGCTGAGGTGCCCAAGGTACCTTCATCGCCGGAGCTCTCCGAACCCCAACTGACGCAATCGCTTGTGGAGAGCGATCTTCGCATTTGGGTCGGGCTCAATGGATTTGAATTGAAGAAAGGTGCCGTAGATAAGACGGCAGAATTTATAGCATGGCGAAATTCCCAGAAGCTTGGACGGTAGCGGACCTTGCCGCGTTTGTGGGCGGTTCGATTGTTGGAGACTCGACCCGAAAGGTGAGCCGGCCGGGCACCTTGTTCGATGCCTCTCCCGATACCGTGGTCTTCGCGGAGAACGAGGAGTATCTTTCGCAGGTTGTAGCGAATGGAATCGGCGTGGCCCTGGTACCGACCGGAGTTGTGGCCGAAGGGATTTCTTTGGTCGTTGTCGAATCGCCCCGTGCGGCCTTCGGCAAACTGCTCCACTTCTGCATCGATCCGCACCCCGTAGCGGTTGGCATTCATCCAACTGCACAAGTCTCGCCGACGGCAACCGTGTCTTCTGAGGCCGCGATTGGTGCCTTTGTCGTGATCGAGGGAGGAACCGTCATCGAAGCAGGAGCCGTGATCTATCCGTTTTCCTATGTCGGCCCCAATTGCCACATAGAGCGAAGTGTGGTTGTGTACCCTCATGCCGTCCTGATGCAGAGTGTCACCTTGCGGGCCGGGGCGATCGTTCATCCCCACGCTGTGCTCGGAGCCGACGGATTTGGCTACACCTGGGACGGTACCAAGCACGCAAAGGTGCCGCAAGTGGGAGCCGTTGAAGTTGGAGAACTCGCCGAGATTGGGGCATGCACTACCGTGGACCGGGCGACTGCCGGAACAACTCGAATTGGGGCAGGGACAAAGCTCGATAACTTGGTGCAGGTTGGACACAACGTGCAAGTCGGCAAGCATGTTTTGATCGCCGCTCAAACCGGAATCAGTGGGAGCGCTCAGATTGGCGATGGCGTTGTGATGGCGGGGCAGTGTGGTGTCGCGCACCATGTCTCAATCACCAGTCGCGTCACCCTCGGCGGTCGCGCTGCGGTGATCTCGGACATCACCGAACCAGGCGTGTACCTTGGCTATCCAACCCGACCGATGGATACCGAAAAGCGTTCGATGGCCCTTTATGGCCGCCTTCCCGAAATTTGGAAACGGCTTCGGCAAATCGAAAAGAAGCAGGACTCAGAAAAATGACGTACCAACGCAAGACGCTCGCAAACTCCGTTTCTTTCGAGGGTATCGGACTGCACTCCGCCGCTCCGGTAAAGATGACCGTTCACCCAGGCGAAGAGGGAATTGCCTTCCGCTATGGAACCGATCGGTTTGCGGCGCGACCAGAGAACGTCACCGAAACCACTCGGTCCACGAAACTTGGAACGGTCTGCACGATCGAGCACGTGATGAGCGCCCTTGCGGGTTTGGAGATCACCGATGCCGAGGTTGAGCTCAATGCGCCTGAAGTGCCGGGACTGGATGGGAGCGCGTTACCGTTCTTCGACGCCATGGAATCGGCCGGGACCACGGACCTTGGGATTGCGGAGTTGCCGCCCCTCTTTCGACGCCTATTCGTTCACGAAGACCCGATCAAGATCGCCATCTCGGATGGCAACGGCCACTGGCGGTACGACTACGACACGGGCGATCGATGGCCTAATGCTCAGTCCTTTGAGTTTCGGGCAACATCGGAAAGTTATCGGGAGCAGTTAGCTTCGGCGCGAACCTTCGCGTTCTTTGAAGAGGTTCCTAAGATCATCGCTGCCGGATTAGGCTTAGGGCTAGATGAAAACTCGGTTCTGATTCTTGGACCGGACGGCTATAAGAACGAAGCTCGATTTCCGGATGAACCCGCGCGGCACAAGTTGCTGGATCTCATCGGCGATTTGTACTTGAGTGGGGTGCCGATTCGATTTTTGAATGTGGTGGCCGAAAAAAGCGGCCACCGGACAAATATTAGTGCTGCATCGATGATACGTCGCGCCTTAGAGAACAAGGACTAGAGCAATGGGGCCGTCTTCGCCCGGAAGGACTTCCGGATTCGACTGAGCGAGAGAGTCGAGAAGCCATTTTGGTCCGCACCCTTCGGGCATGCAAACGGCGGTGGTTTCGGAGCGGTCGCGATGAAGCCCGGCCACTCCATTGAGGAGGAGCAAGTATTTCATCGATTCACCGGGAGTCGCGGAGAATGATTCTGCCTGCGGCGACCAGCGAAGAGCGATTGAACCTTTCGTCATTGAAAGCTTCTTCATTTGTAGTTCCAACGGAATAATGCAGATTACGTTCGCCAACGAGTACTCGTGGAGGTAACAAACATCAAACTTGCTGAATTTTACTACAAAAACCGCAATTAACTCGAAGTTCTAAGAAGAAGATAGAATCGTGCGGTGAGCTTGTCGTACCGTTTGAACCGTCTCTTTGCACCCGATGGTAAGTGTTTTGACGTTGCAATCGACCATGGGTTCTTCAATGAATCGACTTTTTTAAGTGGCATCGAAGACCCGGCGCGGGCGATCGCTGCAGTTGTGGCGGCTTCGCCCGATGCAATCCAGCTTCCGCCCGGTTCGGCGCGCATTCTGCAGTCCATCCCGGGGCCCAGAAAGCCAGCACTGGTCTTGCGTACCGACACGGCCAATGTGTACGGGTCAATGCTGCCGGCAACCCTGCATTCGGAGCTCATTCAAAACGCCGTTGAGCAAGCTCTGCAGCTAGATGCGGCTTGTATCGTGGTGAACCTCCTGTCACTGCCCGGACAATCTGAACTCTTGAATCAGTGCGTTAAAAACGTTTGTGCGTTGAAGTCGGAATGCGACAGGTTTGGCATGCCCTTAATGGTTGAGCCGTTGGTGATGCAGTCGAATGAGGTCTCCGGCGGGTACCAGGTGGACGGCGAGATCAAGAAGATCCTTCCGCTTGTGCGCATGGCAGTTGAACTTGGGGCAGATATTATCAAGTGCGATCCATGCTCCGAAATCTCGGAGTTTCACCGGGTGGTGGAGATCGCTGGCGGGTTCCCGGTCTTGGTCCGAGGTGGTGGCCGGGCAACCGACGAAGAGATCCTCGTTCGAACCGCCGCTCTAATGGTTCAAGGCGCAAGCGGAATCGTTTACGGCCGAAACGTGATTCAGCACCCGACGCCAACGCTCATGACTCAGGCCCTGATGTCGATCGTGCACGATGGCAAATCCGGAGCAGAAGCCCTCGCGATTTTAGTATAGTTTCGTCTACAGATTTCGATGGATAGCACCTCAATTATCATCAGCATTCTCGCCTTGGTTATTGGCGCAGTCCTCGGCGCGGTGGGGGCCACTTTGCAGGCAACCAAGAAGAGCCAGGCCGAATTGCAGGAAATTCGAGAGCGTCTCACAACCAGCGAAACTAGGCTAGAGCAAGTGCCAAAGTTAGAGAAAGAACTGGCAGATCGCGAAGCAGAGTTTCGAGTTCTTGAAGGGAACCTCAAGACCCTCGATAAAGCTAAGACCGAGGCCGAAACCGATCTTCGAAACCTTCGGACGCAATCCGAACTGACGCTCAACGCAAAGGACCAGCAAGTTGCCGAGCTGCTTCAGTCTGAACGGGCGTCTATGCAGAAGCAGATTGAGCAACTTAACGAGGCGAATAAGGCTCAGCTTGCCGCCATGCAATCCCACGTGGAAGAGCAAAAGGAGCTCCTGGCCACCGCGCAGTTGCAACTCAAGGATGCCTTCAAAACCCTCTCCACGGAAGCCCTCGATGAGGCACAAAAGAAGCTGCTGGAAGCGGCCGAACGAAGTCAGAAATCGAGCCGATCTGTTGCCGACGCGGATTTCGAAGAACGTAAGAAGTCGATCGAGCAGATGGTCAAGCCGATTGCCGAGAACCTCGCCAAGCTCGACGCCAAAGTTCAGAACTCCGATGAGAAGCTCGCGAACCAAACTGGCCAGTTAACGCAGCAATTGCAGTCGCTGTTCGGCGTCACGACCTCGCTGAGCAATGCGCTTAAAAAGCCGCAAACCCGCGGTAGCTGGGGCGAGACGATGCTCAAGACGGTTCTCTCAAACTCAGGCTTGCAGGAAGGCGTGAACTACACCCTGCAAGACTCGACCGACCGGGAAGACGGCAAACTGCGCGCCGACGCCGTTGTGCACTTGCCCAATAATCGTTCGATTGTGATTGATAGCAAGACCCCGTTTGACCCGTATCAAGAGCTCACGAACGCAGAAACGGAAGAGCAACGGGCCGCCGCCATGAATCGATTCCTAGCCTCGGTCCGAGGACACGCGCGGCAACTGTCGCAGAAGGACTACCAGCGGCAGTACGACGGGGCCGACTTCGTTGTGATGTTCTTGCCCCACGAGGCGATGTATCTGACCGCCGTCGAGCACGATCCGGCGCTTTACCAAAACGCCGTTTCGGAGAAGGTCTTCATGGCGAATCCGATGACCTTGATCTCCTTGCTCAGATCGGTTTCGTACGTTTTAGATCAGGAAAAGCTTAACAAATCTGCCCACGAAATCAGTGATATTGGCAAGCAAATGTACGCCGGAATCCGGTCCTACGCCGAGCACGTAACGAAGGTAGGTTCGGGATTGAAGACCGCCGTCAATGCCTACAACGACTCGGTCGGTTCCCTTGAGCGAAATGTGCTGAGCCGGGCCCGGAAACTGGAGGCCCTCGGTGCAAAGCAAGGCGATCCCCCCAAAGAGATCTTGGAGATTGAGCCACCGGTGGCCCGGTTCAAATCGCCGGAGCTGTTGTCCCTTCCGTTTGATGAAGGCGAGGCATGAAGGTGGTTGAGTATCTCAGCGTTTTCCTAGGCGCAGGTCTCGGAGGAGTTTGCCGGTTTCAGATCTCCGCGATGCTTCCGAGCGCGGACGGCTTTCCGTGGGCGACCTTGGGGATCAACGTTCTCGGTTCCCTCCTAGCCGGCGTTGCCGCCGCGCTCTTCGCGCCCGGCGATCCGTGGAGGCTCGTTGCGGTCGTGGGATTCCTCGGAGGCTTTACGACGTTCTCCGCCTTTTCCATCGAAACCATCCAACTCGAACGCAACGGCCACCTTGGCCCTGCACTTGGCTACGTCGCTGCCAGCTTATGCCTTGGACTCGGAGCGGCCTGGTCCGGTTTCGCGATGACTACGGCCAGCAAAGCAAGCTAAACCGATCGCAAATTTACAGGTTGACGTTTCTCCGCTCAAGCGTCTTAAGGTTGGGCGCGACCGTTTGAAACCGAAAAATTTACATCGCCCTCCCTACGCGGGAAATGTAAATAATAATTTTTTGGAGCAGAGCCCGTCGCTTAGCGAACGGTTTGGAACACGCAGAGAATGGCGCCCCCGAGAGGAATCGAACCTCCGACCTACCGCTTAGAAGGCGGCCGCTCTATCCGCTGAGCTACAGGGGCGTACTTTATCGGCAAGATACCCGCAACAAACGCGATACCCACCATATTATGGCTAGACAGGTTCGTGCCAGGTGTCATACACTGCTCCATGCAAAGGCGCATAAATGGTTGCAAAGTCGGGCCAAGTTTGTCGGGACGGGAGCGAGTTGTGGACAGCGAGAGCGATCCGTTTCCGTACTTATCCGCGGAAGCGGAGGACCGAAGAATCGCGGTTCTTGATGCCTTTGATATCATTTCGGCTGACCTAGATGAGCAGCTCGAAGATGTCGTTCAACTCGTAGCTGAGCTGTGCGATGCGCCGACGGCCATGGTTAGCTTGGTGCATCGCGACAGACAATTTTTCAAATCCCGTATTGGAATAGAGAATGCGACGACGGCACGCAGCCTGTCGTTTTGTCAGCACACCATCCCGACAAAACGACCGTTCGTAGTGCCCGACGCCCTGGCGGACGGCCGGTTCGCCGACAACCAGCTTGTCATCGACGGTCTGGTGCGTTCCTACATTGGCGTTCCGCTCATCACCGAAACGGGTGACGTTCTCGGTGCGCTGTGTGCGATTGACCGTCGCGCCCGTCACCACTCGCCCGAAGTTCTTGCGGCGCTGGAGAAGCTAGGCCGTTTGGTTATGCATCAGTTTGAGAGTCGCTTGCTGGCCAAAAAGTTAGAGCGGGAGTTGCTACAACGCAGCGTTCGAGAGCGGCAGGGCGAGCTCCAGTCACGAGCCCTCCGCTTACTTGCCGAGGGGGCAGATCTGCCGGTTGTGCTTCAGGCCGTAAATGAATTGCTTGAGTTCCTGATTAGCGGCTCAATGTGCACGGTCATGTTGGTGCAAGAAGGAAAGCTACGGACGGGGGCCGCGGGGAAGCTGCCGCCCGAGTACGGACGCTTGGTCGACGGCATCGCGATTGCGGCGGACACAGGATCCTGTGGTACCGCGGCGTTCTCGCGCCAGATGGTGATTTCGCCAGATCTGCGAACAGATCCAAAGTGGCGTAATTTCACTCATCTTATTGAACAATTCAACCTGGGAGCATGCTGGTCCATGCCGGTTTTCGGGCCGTCAGGCGAAGTAATTGCGACTTTCGCGGTCTACTTCAGCAAATCACGTGTGCCGTCCGAAGCCGAACTGCAGTACCTGCGGGAAACGGCCAACTACGTCCGACTATGCATTCAGAGTCGCAGACAACAAGACGAGGTCGAACACGCGCGGGAAACGGCCGTTCGAGCCTCCCAACTGAAATCCGAGTTCTTGGCGAACATGAGCCACGAAATTCGGACCCCGTTAAACGGAATTCTCGGAACGGGCGAACTTCTTGGACAAACGGAGCTGACGAGCACCCAGATTCGGTACCTCAATACGATCCTATCGAGCGGCGAGTTTCTGCTCCGCATCCTCGACGATGTGCTCGATGTGTCTAAGATTGAGGCAGGAAAGCTGGAGCTTTCTATCGAGCCGTTTGATTTAGCCGACTGCGTCCGTTCGACCTGTGGAATCCACTACGCCGAAGCGGCTCGGAGCCGGATCGAACTGGACGTCGAAATTGATCCAACCGTAAAACGAGCTTATCTCGGTGACCGAGTCAGAGTGCGGCAGATCGTGGCGAACCTCACGTCCAACGCCATCAAGTTCACGGCAAAAGGTGGCGTTTACGTAAAGCTGGTGGACGGGGTTCGTCCGGGCCACGTGACTCTCATGATCCGCGATACCGGAATCGGGATTAGCACCGACCGGATTGAAGCGATCTTCCAGAGCTTTACTCAAGCAGATGGCTCCACGGCGCGACAATATGGCGGAACAGGACTTGGACTCACCATTGTCAAGAGCCTCGTCAATCTTATGCACGGCGAGGTTGAGCTGGAAAGTGAAGTCAATGTCGGGACTACTTTCCGCATCCACCTTCCACTCCCGGAAACCAAGGCTCCTTTGCGATCGCGCACCGATGAACTATCGGGAATGAAAGCCGATCTCGGGTTGCGAATTTTGTTGGTTGAAGACAATTTCGTCAATCAGATGGTGGCCCGCGAGTCGCTGGTCCAGATGGGTTGCGAGGTCGTTGTTTGCGATAGTGGTGAAGCCGCGCTCGAGAAGTTCATTCCTGGAAGCTTTAGGGCAGTGCTTATGGACATTCAGATGCCGGGAATGGACGGGTTCGAAACCGCCCGCCGATTGCGCGAGATGGAAGTCGGGACCGGCCATCGAAGTGCGATCATTGCTCTTTCTGCGCACGCGATGGAGTCGGCCAAGATCCAAGCGCTTGAAGCAGGAATGGACGATCATCTCGCCAAGCCAATGCGGCAGCGTGATCTGCGCGAAGTGATCCTGCGCAACCTGCACTAAGCGGGGTTTAGGGTTAAGATCGCGACCTCGGGCGGGCAATTGAACCGGGAAGGCAGGAAGGTTGTGCCAACCCCGCTGGTGACAAAGATCGGCGTCTTCGCATGCGGATAGAACCCGCGCACATACTTGCGGCCCATGGTGCTGTGCTTCGGTGCCCAACCGCCCGGCAGCACGAACTGCCCACCGTGAGAATGGCCGCTCAGCATCAGGTTGGCACCCGTCGGTAAGAAATCAACCGCGTCGGGTTCGTGCCAGAGCACAACTTTAGGCAGATCCGGGCCCAAAGCCTGAGCGGCCTTCATAGCTTGATCCGGCTTGGAGGCTCTAGCTTGGTAACTGTCGACTCCTACCCAGCAGATTCCGTCCAAGACTTCGCAGGAATTTCGAAGTAACACAATCCCGAGTTCATGACAAATGGTGGCTAACGCATCGGGCGGGGCGCTGAAGTAATCGTGGTTTCCGGGGATGGCAACCACTCGTCCTTTCATCTGGTGAAGCGGCGCGAGCACATCGCCGAGGAGCGGCGGGAGACTTGGAAACCAGTCGTCGACGAAATCTCCGGCCAGCACGATCATGTCCGGCTGCTCGGCAATGGCGAGGTGAATCGCCTGCGAGGCAAGCTCCGCGGTGTCGAGATTTTGAACATGAAAGTCGGCCAGGAGCGCAATGCGATACCCAGCCCTAGTGCTCGGCCAGCCCGGTAACGGGAGCTGAAAGTGGCGGACCTGGAGGTTCTTCCGTTCACAGATCGCCCCGTAAACGAACATTCCCGCACCCACCGCTCCAAGGCTAAAGATGAGATCCCGAAATCGCACTCCGGTAGTAAACCAGCCCTACCGGTATGAGAATTCTTAACAGTCCGTTAACGCTCGGGCTGTAACCTACCGCAGAGCATGGTTGACCAACGACTCCGAAAAATCTCTTTTGCCAGCCTGGTTGCAGCTACGGTGGCCATTTTTGTTGCCGGATGCAATAGCGGGGATTCTTCCTCCACAGAAAAGACGGAGGGCGGCACCAATGCCACCACCACAACCGCCGAGAAGCTGAGTGGATCGATCTCCATTGATGGCTCAAGCACGGTCTTCCCGATCTCGGAAGCCTTCTCCGAAGAGTTCGGCAAGGATCAAAGCGCGGTCAAGTTTGCGGTCGCGTCTTCTGGTACCGGCGGCGGATTCAAGAAGTTCGCAGCGGGCGAATTGGACATCACCGGTGCATCGCGACCGATTGAAGCATCCGAAATCGAAGCGGCAAAGAAGAACAACATTGAGTTCGTTGAACTGCCGATCGCTTTTGATGGCCTTTCCGTCATCGTCAACCCCAAGAACAGCTTTGCTGAGACGTTGACGGTTGCAGAACTGAAGAAGATTTGGGAGCCAAACAGCAAGGTTAAAACCTGGAAGGACGTTCGAAGCGACTTCCCGGCCGAACCGATCAAGCTCTACGGCGCTGGAACCGATTCCGGAACCTTCGACTACTTCACCAAGGCCATCGTCGGCAAGGAAAAGTCCAGCCGAACCGATTATCAGGCGAGCGAGGACGACAACGTGCTGGTACAAGGTGTCAGCGGAGACGAGTTCTCTCTCGGCTACTTCGGATACGCGTACTACGAACAGAACCAGGACAAGCTTAAGCTCGTCAAGGTTGACGCCGGTAAGGGCGGCATCGCACCGAGCCCAGAAACAATCGCCGACGGCACGTACGCTCCGCTGAGCCGACCGCTGTTCCTGTACATCAACAAGAAGTCGCTCGACGATAAGCCCGAGGTTAAAGCCTTCGTCGCCTTCCTGCTTGCAAAGGCAAAGGAAATCGTTCCGACCACCGGCTACGTTCAGCTTCCAGACGAGGCCTACACGATCGCCCAGGAGCGAGTTGACAAGAAAGTTGTCGGCACTTCGTTCCAAGGTGCAGAGACCGGAATCACCATTACCGACCTGCTGAAGCGAGAAACGGTCAAGTAATCAGATAATCTGTCAGCGGCTTAATCGGCCGCTGACATCTGGATATGGCAATATCATCTAAGCCGGGCAGCAATCGGCCGATTGACGGGGTCCCGACACGCTTGCGGAGCGAGAAATTCATCCGATTTCTCTGCTTTGCTTGCGCGGCGATTTCGATTCTCACCACGCTCGGCATCGTGCTGGTGCTGTCTACCGAGGCGATTGCCTTCTTCACAAAGTCGAAAGTTACGCCCGCCGAGTTCTTTCTCGGAACCGAATGGAGCCCGACTTTCAACGATCCGAAGTTCGGCATCGTCCCGCTGGTCTGTGGCACGGCTCTAATCACCGTCGGAGCGTGCGTCGTAGCGGTTCCGATTGGAATCTTGACCGCTATTTTCTTGAGCGAATACGCGCATCCCACGGTCCGAAAGATCGCGAAGCCGGTGTTAGAGCTCCTCGCGGGTATTCCCACTGTCGTATATGGCTACATCGCGCTGGTGTATTTGACTCCGGGGCTGCGCACATTCATCAAGGAGCTTGAAGTGTTCAATGCCTTGTCCGGCTCCATCGTCGTCGGAATCATGATTCTGCCGCTGGTGTCCTCGCTTTGTGAAGATGCCATCAGTGCGGTTCCGAAGGGACTTCGGGAGGGCGGATATGGGCTTGGTTCAACGAAGCTGGAGGTAACCAGCAAGATCGTGTTGCCGAGCGCACTCTCAGGCATCATGGCGGCGGTGATTCTCGCAATGAGCCGTGCGGTTGGGGAGACGATGGCAGTTACCCTTGCGGCGGGCCAAACGCCGAACGTTACGGCAGATTATCGCCAGAGCATCCAGACGATGACTTCGTACATCGTCCAAATTTCCAAAGGCGACACGCCTACCGGCTCTATTCCGTTCTTGACGATTTTTGCGGTCGGAGCCACGCTCTTCCTCATCACCATGGGGCTCAATATCGTGGCGATCAAGATCGTTCGCAAATACCGAAAGGTGTACGCGTGAACTTTCTTTTGCTTCGTCGCCTTCGAACCAGGGCAAACCGGCGCTGGGTGAAGGACAAGATGTTCGAGTTCCTTTGTCAGCTATCTGTCTTGCTGGCGGTGGTCATCTTGATCTCCTTGCTTTGGTCGGTTTTCTCTACCGGGTTTGGTCGGGTGAGTAGCCAGTTTCTGACTAGTTTCCCCTCACGAATTCCACAAAATGCAGGCGTTAAGGCGGCCATTCTGGGATCGCTTTGGGTGGTGGGGATCACCGCCGTCGTGGCAATTCCGATTGGCGTGGCGGCCGCCGTCTACTTAGAAGAGTATAAGATTCGCGATAGCAAGCTGACCGATTTCATCCAGATCAACATTTCCAACCTGGCCGGTGTCCCCTCGATCGTTTACGGACTGCTTGGGCTTGAGTTGTTTGTCCGCTTGGCGGGACTTGGTCGCTCGATTCTCGCAGGATCGCTGACCATGACTTTGCTCATCTTGCCGATGGTCATCATCGTTTCACAAGAAGCGTTGAAAGCAGTGCCACGCACGATTCGAGAGGCGAGCTATGGACTCGGCGCGACGCGCTGGCAAACAATTCGGTATCAGGTATTGCCGTCGGCTCTTCCGGGAATCATGACCGGCATCATTCTTTCGCTCTCGCGAGCGATCGGCGAATCGGCACCGCTCATCACCATCGGCGCGGTCACGTACATTTCTTCTATTCCTGAGGGTGTGAATGATCGTTTCACCGTTCTGCCAATCCAGATCTTTGACTGGTCTTCGCGGCCTCAGAAAGGGTTTCAGGATGCGGCGGCGGGAGCCATCGTGGTGTTGCTAGCGATTCTGCTGGTTATGAACTCTTTGGCGATCATTCTTCGCGCCCGCGCGCGCCGGTAATTGTTAAGATAGGGTCAAATATCCGGACTTATGCGGTCCGAGTCTAAGAGCTTCTTTGAGCTGATTGTCAACACGCCATCTCCGTCCGGCTTTGAAGAGCGTGCGGCTCAAGTTGTTCGAGACTATGCCTCTGGCTTTGCCGATGAGGTTCGCACCGACGTGCACGGAAACGTCGCCGCAATTGTTCATCCGGAGGCCAAAACCAAGATCATGCTGGCCGGCCACATGGACGAGATCGGCTTTATCGTCCACTTCATCAGCGAGGACGGCTTGCTGTATTTCAAGACCATTGGCGGGCACGATGCGTCGATCATTGTCGGTCAACGGGTCTGGGTTCACGGCTCCGAAAAGGTTGCTGGCGTCATCGGTCGCAAAGCGATTCACCTCTTAACTGAAGAGGAGCGAAAGAAGCGTCCGGAGCTCTATGACCTTTGGATTGACATCGGAGCAAAGAGCGCCGCCGAGGCCCGGAGCGTTGTTTCCCTCGGCGACTGTGTTACTTACCAGTGGGAGTTTCAGTACTTGCTTGGCGATCGTGCGACGGCGCGCGGTTTCGATAATAAGATGGGCACCTACATCGTCATGGAGGCTCTCAGGCTACTGAAAGAGGAAGGTTCTCTCCATCCTGAAGTCGGCGTGTACGCGGTGGCGACCGTGCAGGAAGAGATTGGTCTTCGAGGTGCCACGACATCAAGCTATTGGATTGCTCCGCAAGTTGGGCTTGCAGTTGACGTAAATCATGCAAACGACATTCCCGGCGTTGACGAGAGCCGATATGGTCGTTTGGATATCGGTAAGGGCCCGAGCGTCATGCGCGGCGCCAACGCGAATCCGATCGTTTTCGACATGATCAAGCGCGCGGCGGCGGAAGATGGAATTCCGTATCAGGTGGATGTGGAAGCGGGCGGAACGGGCACCGACGGCAATGCGATGCAGCTCAATCAGGGCGGAATGGCCGTGGGCATCCTTGGCGTTCCGCTCCGATACATGCACACGCCGTGCGAACTGCTTTCGGTGACCGACGTTCAGGACTGCGCTCGACTCATGGCCGCTTTCTGTAAGCGGGTCACGCCAGAAACGGACTTCACTCCACGACTCTCGTAGGGCGAGACAGCCGATAAATGTCCCGTTTCGAAAGATCGGGCATGACACAATTGAAGGTGACGTGAATCCATCTGAGGTCCGGCACCTTCAGGACTATCTGACCGAAGTGCGCATCCAGGATTCTTGGAAGCGCTTCTTTGGTAGCTCGCTCGCGCAGTTTGTTTTGCCTGCCGCGCTTGCCGTTGCGCTGTATTTCCTGATCTTTCGCCGAATGGGTGGTTGGATCTTCCTCTTCGTGTTCTTTGGAGCAGGACACGGGATGTTTCAGGGATTCACAAAGTGGATCCAGCAACGCGCGGATTCGATGGCTTGGAACAACGCCGTTCACGATGCGCGACAGCGGGCGTTGAGCGAGCAAATGCGCGAACTCGCGAAGAAAGGAATTCTTGCTTCGCGCATCCATCCCGAAGTCGGCCGTGCTTTGAACGCCACCGCGGAAGCCGCGATGGAAGTTCGAAGCCTGCTTGTCTCGGAGAAATGGGAAGACCTAGCCCGCTCAACCCATTGGCGCGATATCCGAAAGTCCTCGATCATTGCGGTGGACGAAGGAATGCACGACGCCATGTCTGAAGCCCAACCGTTTGTTCGGATGCCAGGAATGAAGAAGGCAGACTTCGAAAAGATGGTTGAACGCGATCCACGCGCGGCGAGCACCGTAACAAAGATTGACGCACTGACGCAAAAGCTTCGAACCTTGCACGACGGATTGGTTGGAGCCTACGGTTTGACCGCCCAGACCAAGCTCGATCGTGCCCTGGAAGACCTCCATTCGGTTCGACAAGCCGAGAGTGAGCTGGACGAATTGAGACATTAGTCCTGAGTTTTCACAAATTACTGAAATTTCAGCCATTTTTGGCGGAAGCAGAGGTATAAATAATTGACATGGGGAGACCGACCGCCGATAGTCCGATTTGGGACCGATCCGGAGCAGAGAAGCGATCTGCGGTCAATGCCATGTTTTCCGACATTGCGGGCAACTACGATGTTCTGAACCGGATGATGTCCCTTAACCAGGACACGCGTTGGCGAGCCCTCGCGACCACGAAAGTTGCGCCGCAGCCTGGTGAAGTTGCCCTTGATCTTTGCGCTGGAACGGGCGATTTCATGCCACATCTGCTCAAAGCGGTTGGAGCTACCGGCGCAGTCATCGGTATGGACTTTTGCGTACCGATGCTTGAACAGGCAAGCAAGAAAAGCCTTCCCAATTTGGCTCAGGGCGATGCGGTTCAGTTGCCGCTTCAATCGGAGTCGGTGGACGTGGTGACCGTTGGCTGGGGAATTCGAAACGTCCCGGACATCGATGCCGCGCACCAAGAGATTTTTCGCGTTTTGCGACCAGGTGGTCGCTTTGTGTCGCTTGATATGGCGATTCCAAGAAACCCGGTCGTTCGTTCCGGTTCTCGGTTTGTCAGCAAGCACATCCTGCCCCGGCTGGGTGCCCGTTTTGGGGCGCAAACGGCGTACACCTACCTCCCTGAAAGTACCGAGCGATTTTGGTCACGCGATGCTCTGGCTGATTCCATGCGGAAAGCCGGATTTGTCGATGTGGATTTCGCTGACCTCATGTTCGGAAACATTTGCCTCCACTTTGGTAGAAAAAAATGATTGCATCGGCTCAAGAATTTGTAGCTCAAAGAAGCCTGGACATGGATCTTCTGGCGGAAGTCGCCGAAGACGTGAATCGAGTAGAGGAAGAACTCCGACGTCAGATTCTGAGTCGGGTTGATCTGGTCGAGCGAGTCAGCCGGCTGACTTTGGAGGCCGGAGGAAAACGACTACGCCCTGCATTTATCGCTCTTTCGGCCAAAGCAATTGGCAACGCGTTTGAAGAAGAGCGAGTTGTGAAGCTCGGTGCCTCGCTGGAAATGATCCACATGGCAACCTTGATTCACGACGACGTCATCGATGATGCGAAGACGCGACGCGGAAAGCCAACCGCCGCCGCCGAGCTCGGCAACACCGCCGCGATTTTGAGCGGAGACGTCTTGCTTGCGAAGGCGATGTCAGTGCTAGCATCTGACGCCGATTTGACGGTCATTCGGGTTGTGAGCACGGCCGTTGAAACAATGGCCGAAGGCGAAGTCCGAGAGCTTCAAGCCCGCGGCGACTTCGATCTAACGGAAGCGGCGTACGAAGAGATCGTTGAACTGAAGACAGGACGATTTATCGAAGCCTGCTGCCATGTCGGCGCGCTGATCGCAAATGCAACGCCGGACGAAGTGAGCGCACTGAGCACCTACGGAAAGCACGTTGGTCTCGCCTTCCAGATCGTCGACGACCTGCTGGACTATCGCGGCGATAAGGCGAAGACCGGAAAGTCAACGGGCACCGATTTCCGTGAGGGGCAGATGACGCTCCCGATGATTTATCTTCGCGAAACCTTGTCGGACGCCGAGGAGAAGATCGCTCGCCATCGTTTCGGAAACGGCGCGAGCGACGATGAGATTCGGATGATCGCCGACTGGATGGATACTCGGGGCGCGTTTGAGCGAGCCGAAAACGAAGCTCGCCGACGAGTCGGAATCGCGAAGGAAGCGTTGCTTACTTTGCCAGAATCGCATAGTCGACAAGTGCTTGAGGCAGTCGCAGACTACGTGCTTTTCCGGAAGGTTTGACAATGTCGTTTCGAGCCGTGCTCTTTGACCTCGACGGTACGCTTTATCGCGGCAACGAGGTCATTGACGGCGCTGCGCCAGCTGTGCAGCGACTCGTTGACGCTGGTGTTCGCGTTGCCTACGTCACTAACAACTCCACCCAAACGCGCCAATTTTTTAGCGACAAGCTCTCACGGATGGGTTTCCCTTGCACGCCGGACCTCGTCTATGGCACCGCTTACGGCGCGGTACGAGAAGCTGCTAAGCGGGGATTAACGCGGATCGCAGTGGTTGGCGAACCGGGCCTGAAGGAGTCTTTGGCCGAGGCAGGAACAGAGATTGTCGACTTCGATGATCGGCCCGAGGCAGTAATCGTCGGCCTGTGCCGGACGTTCACGTACGACCTGATGAAAGCGGCGATGGCCGCAATTCGCTCGGGCGCGTTCTTCATTGCGACTAACGAGGACGCGACGTTCCCGATTGAAGGCGGCGGATTCATTCCAGGAGCGGGAAGCGTCGTTGCCGCGATTAAGACTTGTAGTCAAACTGAGCCGTTCGTGGTTGGTAAGCCGAATCCAAACTTAATTCAGCTTGCGATGGCGGAGCTAGGCGTGTCGGTCGAGGAGACTTTGGTGGTCGGAGACCGGCTGGATACGGATATCGAAGCGGGCATCCGGGCCGGATGTGCTGTACATTTGGTCCTCACTGGAGTTGAATCCGAAGCGCCGGACGGCGTTCCTTTCAGTGCCGACGTTGCCGCGCTGGTTCATCAATTGCTCTAAACAAGCGCGGCTTCTTTCGATTCTTTTACGGCCAGATCGGCTACTTCTGATAGGTACCGATCTCGCTGTTCCTTCTCCAAGGTTCTCCAGGTTAGGAACTGACGGCGAAGATTTGCTAGGAACCGTCGGTTGACGGTGGGCCAGTTTTCCGGGTCGCCCGCTAGTCGGTTGAGCTTCAGATCGAGCACGTAAACGCCCGCGACCTTGCTTGGCGCAAGGGTGAGGGTGAGTCGCTGGGAGATGCCCAGGTCATACGGCGCGAGCCACATTGAGCAACTGACTTCGTAAGCCGGCGGCACCACTTCCGGCAGTCGCCAAGACTCGGTGTCACGGCTCACAAAGTCGCCGATGGTAAAGCCTTCGAACGCCTTAAGCCATTCGGTGAGGAAGACGGTAAGCGGCCCGGCTTCGGCGGCAGAGATGCTAAACGGCAGTGGCAGGAGCCACTCGTCGCCTTCGGGCTCGGTGTTGAACACCTCGTCGTTCATCGCCGGAGCGGCGATTTGGGCAGCTTTTCTGGCCGGGAAGATGGTGCTGAGGAGCACGACACCCATGACGATGACCGCGGACATCACGGCACTTGTCGAGCTGAAGTTCAGCGTTAGTCCGGGAAGCGCACCCGTAGCGACAATAATCTTCGCCGAGCCCTGCGCAACGTAGTAGCCGATGACTGCACCGAGTACGCCATACACCAGCGATTCGGCGAAGAAGAGCATCGCGATGTGGTTCGGTGCGAGGCCGATGGCGCTGAAGATGCCGATCTCTTTGGTCCGCTCGTAAACGCTCGCGATCATGGTGTTGAGCACGAATACGCTGGCGATGAGGAGCTGAACAATGATGAGTCCGAGTCCGGTGCTCTTCGATGCGGCGAAGATGGAGAACTGCTTGACTTCGAGCTCGGTGGCACCTTCTGCTTTCGGTACCGACGCGTAGACGTTCAATCGAAGTCTCGGCATGAGATCAACGAGCGCGGCCCTTGTTGCGGCGGGGTCATTGAACTGCACAGCAACCGTTCGTAGCTCCGCACCTTGGGAGAACGCGGTGTCGGTCGGGACGATGAAAATGCTGCCGGGATCAAGGCGGAGATAGCTACGGAAGGCTTGCGTGCTGCTGGCCGTTTGCTCTTGGTACCGCTTCGAGAGGCTGAAATCGGGCGGCATGAAGCCGTCCCCGTCAAGGTCCGTAATGCTACGAAGGATGCCCGCATCGGCGATGCCGATGACGGTGTACTGCGTTCCCGCATAGTTCACCTTGGCCCGGCCGACTTCATTGTTGGCGATCTTGAGTTGCTCGGCGAGCGGTTGCGGCAGGATGACCACATTTCGGTCCCCACTGCGGAACCAGCGGCCGCCCGGAAGCAGGGCCTTTTGTGGTTGGAGAACCTTTTCCTCTTCTGGATCAAGGCCCATCATTGCCCGCACCTCGGCTACTCGGTCGGCGCGCTGGAGGGTGAGTACGCCAGTGTCACCGATGTCCGCCCCGTAATAGAACGCTCGGCGAACCACGGTTCCGCGTGCACCGAATTCGTTGGCGATCGTTCGGTAAGTGCCCAACTGAAGGGGATCAAGCCCAGGTGTCCGAACCAAAAGGCCAGGGTAGTTTGCCTTGTTTGGACTGGGTGCTTCGTTCAGGGATAGATCGGCAACGATGCTGGTGAAGCTTAGGACGATGAAGGTCATCACGACCAGCGTCAGCGTGGTGAGGATGGTTCGCGCTTTTCGTCGGCGCATGTTGCTGACGCCGAGATTGAAGGCCGCCATCGCGACGCTGGACCGCTTAATGTCCACGTCGTGAACGCCGCTCTGGGTCGCTCGGATCGCCTTCATCGAGTTCTCGAACTTGCCGAGAATGAAGGAGATGACGATCAGGCTCAAAACGCCCATCACGAAAGCGACGAAGATCATCGACGGGTTCTGGACGATCTCGAACGCCGGGTGAATCAGCCGGAGGAGAATGAACGATCCGACAAAGATTCCGATCGAGGCCAGCAACTGCTTGATCAAAAGCTGGTTGCCGATCATGAGCCGTTCGACGAAGTAGCTGAACGGAATGAGTAGGAACAGATAGAACACGACGCCGTTGACGACGTCGTTGGCGGTGCTCATGATGACCGGGTGAGCGCGGAGGGCAAAGCCCCAGGCGGCGCGGCTGTGCCGTTGCGCCTCGGCCCAGTTTTTCTGGGCAAGCGATTCATCCGCCGCTTTCGCTTCCTTCACGGCACTTTCGTGCAAGTCGCGGATGCCAGGGCTGATGATTCGATACTTGAAGAATCGGTTGAGGCGGGTTTGGTTGATCGCGATAATGTCGTTCGCGGTCGTCAACGCCGTGTTGGGGAAGAGATATTGATCGTCCGCCGGCGAGGTCGGCGGGCTGGTGTCTTTGCCGCCGGGCGCGCGGAAGCCTAGCCCTTCCTCGTTGCCAACTTTGGAGTTGGTAAGAATAAGTCGGTTCTCATCGTTACCGCCTAACAAGATATAGCGCTGACCGGGACTAAGGAAGACCACTTGTGAGTCTTCGATTTCCGCCGTCAGTCGCTGATCGAACGGTGGGAGGAAGACGCCGAAGTCTTGCGGCATCGACCCGCTCCGGGCGTCGGTCGGCATGATGCGGCGCAGGGCTCGTAGTTCCTGTGGGTCGGTCAGCCCGAAAACGTCAATGGCAACGCACGGGAAGATAACGATAGGCGACTGCCGATCGGGTGACTTTAGCTGGAAAAAGATCCGAAACTGGAAGTCGCCGTAGAAACCAAGCGATGCGGCGTGGTCGATTCGTCCGGTAGCGGTATCGATTCGAAAAGCGGCGATTCGGTTCCTCGGCGGATCGATTGGACCGTACGAGTTGATCGTCGGAATGCCGATAAATCGGTAGTCCGCCTTCTTGCCAATCGTGCTCTGGATCATATCGCCGCGAACGCCCATGAGGGTCGTTTGCCTTGCTAGATAGGTTGCAAGGGTGCCAGGGACCGGTTCGTCGGGCACAAAACTTCGCGTGGGATCGAAGGAGACGACTTGGCCGTGGAGTTTGCCAAAGCCGCCGATAAGCCTCATTCCCGAAGGCTGCGACGGGGAGAGTGGAACCTTGTTGTCAGAGGTCTCGGTTTGGTCGGTGGTGTCGTTAAGGACGTGGTGCAACATGCACGCCAGCGTTTGGACTTGCCGGGTCACGTTGCCAAAATCAATTTGCGAAACCGTGTCGAATGGAGTGTCGACATTCGGTCGGCTATCCTCCACGGTGATAAAGGTCAGGGCATTGAGGCCACCAAGGACCATCGGTTCGGCATCGACGGCAAACTTACCGCTGATGTTGTTCTTCCAAGTTCGACTGTCGCCGTTATTGGTGCCATCGATCAGAACGAGTCGCGCCGGAGTGACGCCCATTTCTAGCGCAACGCGGTCGGCATGGGCGCGAAAGATCCGGGACATGCTCCGCATTTGGTCGACTAGTTCATCGCGGAATTCATAGAACCAACCTCGCGCATAGCTCCCAATCGTCGGCGCGCCGGAACTGATGTCTAAGCTAAGGGTAAGAAACGGTGCCTGCTCGTTCGACTCTAAGTAGTGCTGAACGTATTCCCTGGCTCCGATGAGGGCGAGACCGTGACCACCGCTGATGACGACGCGGAGAGGGCGTGCGTGTTGGGTCTTGGTGTAGATCCGGGCAACTTCTAAGGCTCCAGCAATTCCACCGATGGCTTCCGCTCCGGGAGCGGCCCCGGGCACGATCGACATCGCGTCGGCATTGGCGTAGACCGCGATGACTTCATTTGCGCGCTTCGCATCCGTTCCGGCAAAATCGGCGGTTATGACCTGACTCTTGACGGTGACCCAACGTTGGTCGCATTTGAGGGTAGCGACCTCATTCTTTTGAGCGGCGCGAAGAACTTCACCGGCATTTTTGAGGGGCAAGTAGAAGCGAGGGACCGAGAGCGGAACACCGCTAAATTTCTGTTCGGCTTCCGTTCGGCTAGGAACATCAGGCTGGAGGAAGATGATCGCCTTCGCTCCGAGGGTCGCCGCGTTTCTCCAGCGGATGCCAGAGTTGAACTCCACCACGACAATCGAGCCCTTAACGTCTTTGCCGTTTAAGTCTTCGAGCGAGCCAGACTTCGCGAAAAGGATTGGGCCAGAAACGTCGCAGGTGGACGTTCGCACCAAGTTCGGCCACATCGGGAGCACCGTGATGGGCTTCTGGTTGACGGTGAGCGTTCCTTTCGCGGTCGGATCGGGGATCGTGACGTCGAATTCCCGCTTGTTGATTTTTGTCGCCCCGAGGGCCGTTAGACGCTCGGCAGCGTAACTGAAGGTTTGTCGCTCGCCTTCGGATCCGGTCAGACGCGATCCAAAGCCGCTCACGGTTTGGTAGGTCTGCTTGATCCCGGCTGGGCTGACCTGATCGATCAAGCCGCGATAGGTATTCCGGATCTCGGCTTCGGTGGGCGCTGGGCTAGCGAGTGACGCAAGGAGACCAAACGCGCCTAGAAAGGCGAGGCGCCATCCACGATGAGGGAGCCGAAGCACATCAGCATTTTAGCCGTAGGTTTCGATTTTCGGTGCGAAATCAGTTCAAATCCCACTTGTAGACAGCGGAATTCTGGATGAAGCCTTGCCAATTGGCCTGAAAATTGCAGCCACGAGTCAGATCGCCGGGACTGAAGGATCGCACGGAGCCATCTAGCATCGCGACGGTCATACGTCCGGCATGCCACGTCCAAGCTCCACCGTAGCGAAATTCAACGTTCTCCGAGCCACCTTCCCAACCCCGCGACGGGGTGTAGACCTCGGTGTTGCCAGCCGACGAGCCGGTAAAGGTGTCGACGGCGCGGCCGATTGAGTCGGCAGAGTAGCGACACGGAGGAACAACCAGCCAACTCCCGCCAGTTACTTGTCCCGTTTCTGCATCTTGTACGGCGGAATCGACAAACAGGATGGTGGTCGCGCTGGACTGGACATCAAACTGGCTGCGAGTCCGGGCGGCCCATCCGGTTCGCTCACGAACTACCGGGCTCAGATACTGGAAGTTGTAACCCAGGTTCACCTTCTGTGAAGCCGTGTAGTAGCGCGAGCTTGTGTCTCCGGCCACCAGGTCAGCATCAAAGGTGGACGAAATGGCAGATTTTCCGGTTTGGTTCTCCGGGCAGAAAAACTGATCAAATCCGGGCCGATACGGCAGGAGGAGCTGGACCCAGGTTCGGTCGTTCTCTGAACTTGGTGTGCCGCCGACTTGGTGATTGATCGGCATGTAGCGCTGATCGTAGTCGTCAGTGTAAATGAGCGTGGCTTGAGAGACTTGCTTGAACTGACTGGCGCACTGGGTGGAAAGCGCGCGGGCTTTTGCGGCGGCGAAGACAGGGAACAACACTCCCGCGACAACTAGCAAGATGGCGAGAACTACAAGCAACTCAACAAGCGTAAAAGCTCGGCGTACCATGGGCACTGGTTCCTATATTACAGCAACTCTGGCCGAATCTTGGGGTCAATTGTATAAACCGTTAGGCTACTGATTTCTGAGAAGCCGAGTTGCTGATACCAAGGGCCAAGGTTATAGTCACACTGCAAAATTACGGGGTTTTCACCTGCCGCCGTTCGAATTTTACGAACTAAGTCACGTCCTAAGCCTTTGTTGCGCTTGGAAGCGGAAACGCAAAGGTTGTAAACGCCCACGGTTTCGGCATGGTAATGCATTAACGCAGTAGACAAGACCAACCCATCTGCGGTTTCGCCAACGGCGGGAATACCGCTATTACAAATTGCATTTCGAATCGCTGCTTGTTCAGCCAAACCGTATCGTTGAAAGAAAGTTTCGATCATCAAGCTCGCTGCGGCAAGCACGTCAATCTCCACAATGGGTTCGCTGACCGAATCTGCAAGGGGGCCGATCGCCGGGGCTTGCATCTGGAGCATTCGGTACGCCGGTAAGAAGCCGGCGCGTCGAAGCATCTCGTGCACGGGGGCGGTCGGGATGGCGTAAAGATGAAACACTGAACGTTGCGCGGCATGCCGGGCAAACATTCCGGCGTCGTTGCTGTTCAGATTCTTGATGACGGCAAAGTTGGCTACCGGATGGTTCACTGTCCCTTCGCACAACAAGTACTCATCGGTTTCCGTCAGGTTCCCCTCTGCTGCTTTGCCAAGGGCGCGAAAGGTTTCAAACAGGTTATCGAATCCAATCGGAAGCTCTGGCATCAGAGCACGGTGCTCCACAACAGACCGATGCCGACGCGCTTTTCGCTCGCGTTTAGTCCGATGCTGAAGCCGCTACCGATTTGCCGGTGTAGCCAAATCCGCGGTCCGCGCGGGGAGATGAACAAGGTAGCCAGATTTCGCCGGGGTTTATCGAACGCCCAGATATCGAGACCTGCGCCGATTTCGAACCCGCTCGGAACATCTACGCCTAGGCCAATACGGATCGTCGGAGCGTAAATCCGGGTCGGAGGTGCGTAGGTTCGACCAGTAAATTTGGCGTCGAAGAAGGCAGCGGTCTCGCGCAGAAGACGCCTCTGAACGAAGATTCCGCCGTAGTGGCCGGTGTCGATGCTAAGGATCTGAATGCCCGGCATCTTGGCGATCAGCGCATCGGAACTGGATTTCGGGATGACGGTGTCGAACTTGCCAACCACAACAAACGAGTTTCCGGGTGCGTCACGTGGCAAAAAGTTTGCGGGTTCAACGCTCGCCAGTTCCGTTTGCAGTTTCTCTTCGGTGAATCCCTTGGCTCGGAGTTCGTCGCGTTGCACGACCACTCGGGAAGAAGACCATAGGATGTTGGCCAGCTCAATTCCGCCAAGGATGAAGGCAACATTCTTCACTCGGGGTTCGACGGCGTAGGTGAGCGCGCTAACGATGGCACCTAGACTTGTTCCAGCGATGCCAATTTTGCCGCTGTCAAACTCCGAGCGGGTCGAGAGGAAGTCAATCGTACGGCGAAGATCCTGAACTGCCTGATAGGTTGTCGCTCGCAGTGCCACCGGGTCTGGCTGAATGGCTAAGGCTCCGGATCTGACGCCGGCGGGCGTTCGCTGTAAGTGGTAGGGAAGCGTGACCACCGCGCTCGCGATGTTTCGGCTTGCGAGTTCTTGCGCAAGAGAAACCTCGGCGCGGAGGTCCACCGCCCCCCAATAGTGGGAGATCACGACAATCGGAATCGGCCCCCTGCGCTCAACCGGAATGAAAATTCGGACCGGAATCGTGTCGTTTTCTCGCACACCAGACGGCGCGGCAGTTGGCAGTCCGATGTTGTACTCGGTGGCCCATTCGTACTCGCCCACCATCCGCCAGTTGGGGAAGTCAATTTTGGACGGTGGGATCTTTATGCCCGGCGCGATGACCGGCGAAACGGGTTGGGCCGCGCTTAGCGCCGTGAGCACAAGCGCGACGATACAGAGCCAACCTCTCCTAAGCATAGAAGGGAATGTACTCGAATACATCCTCGCTTCCGGGTCTCAGCCTCAAGTTTCACGAACGAACAGGTTCACTTTTCCGGGTAGGAATAGATCGAACCGAGGTTTGCAATTTTGCCATCGGGAGCAAATGTCAGTTCCATGATCGCAACCGCGCCTGGGAATTTGAACTTGAACCGCTTGTTTCGGAAGCCGTCGACGGTTTCACCGTCGAGGTACTTGCACGACAAAGCGTCCTTGCCAATCGAAGCCAGTCCGAACCGCATCGCTAGGCCGCGTGTCGTGTTTAGATTGCTCTTGAAGTCTTCCGTAAAGTTTGAGGTGTCGTACTTGCCCTTGCCCCACTTTCGTAGCGTAAGCATCATGAGCGCGGTCTCTCGCTCGTTTGGATCCGGTTCGGATCGCAGTTTCGGGTCGTAGCTGGGCAATAGAGCGGCGAGGCCAGCGCGTGCCCATTGCGCACCAGAAACGCCGCCGGTGTTGGTCAACACGATCATGCTCACGTTTTCTTTTGGCAAACGGAAGAGATCAGAACTGAAGCCAACCGTGTTTCCGCCGTGCTCAATGATGGGTCGATCCTTATCCTGTCGGATCCACCAACCAATGGAGTACTCGCTCGATCTACCGTTGGTTAACCGGACGGGCGCAAAGAACTGCTTGAGCGACTCAGGCTTGAGCAGTTTGTTGGTCTGGAGCGACGCTTCCCAAAGTGCAAGATCGTCGACGGTACTCACCAAGTTTCCGGCACCGGATGCTAGGGACGGGTTGATTACCGGAGCATTCTGGAGACCTCGGGGCCCGACGCTATAGCCTCTCGCCCGGTTTGGAATAACTCGGTCTGGGTCACTCACGCTTGTGCTCTTCATGCCGAGGGGCTTAAAGATGCGGGTCTGCATGAATTCGGAAAACGACTGCCGGGAGAGTTTTTCGAGGATCTCCGTGGCGATCAGATAGCCAGTGTTGCTGTACGACCAAGATGCTTGCGGAGCGAAATCGAGGGTCATCGCCCCCATCTTTTTGAAGACATCGGAAGCCTTAACTGGGTCCGCTTTGAGCGGGGAGTAGGTCGCTAGATAGTCCTTCAGTCCGGCGGTATGACTCAGGCACTGCCGAATCGTCAGTCCGCGCCAGGCTTCCGGCATATTATCAAGATGCTTGGAAATCGGATCTTCGAGGGTCAACTTGCCCTCTTCTGCGAGCAGGAGAATTCCGGCGGCGGTGAATTGTTTGGTCATCGAGCCGATTTCGTAGACCGTTTTCCGGGTCGCCTTGGCTTCGGTCTCGATATTGGCCCGGCCGAAGGAGTTTGACTTCACGACCTTCCCGTCCTTTACGATCGCGTAGGTGAGACTCGGGACGCCACTTTGGCGGAAGATCCCTTCCATCGTCTTATCTGCGGCCGAAATGTTGAAACCAGTTGGCGCAGCAAGCGTTGCGCCGAGAAGTAAGGCAAGTCCCACGGTTGAGTTATGTCACCTTTCTGCAGGATTCTCTAGGACCGTCCCAAATTAGCGCAGGAAGTTGAAGGTGAGTTCGATATCGAGCCCGCGAGAGCGATAGTTTCCGCTGGTCAAAGTAGCGTCCGTGTTCGAAACATCGCGGAAGCGATAAAGCGCCTGAAGGCCGATGTTGCGGAAGATCCGGTACTCATAGCCCAGGGTGGCGATTTGCTCAAGCTGCCCGTAATAGCCAGAAGAGCGCGCATTTGTGAGGGCAAAAATGAGCCGATTCCGATCGTTCATCCGATAGCCCATGCTCACTTCATAGCTCAGAGAGTCTTGGCCGAATTGGCTCGTGCCACCGCTACTGAGGGCACCGGCAAGGATGGCGGCGAAGTTCAGCCGGCCGGGAGGGGAGCCGGAGAGCCCGACCGTGTAGGAAGTGCCCTTGACCGCGTTGGTTAATCCGGTGCCGTATGACGTGTCCGTTTGGTCTAGGGAGAAACTGAAGAGCGTTTGCCGGCCCAAATCCCATTCGACCCCCGCGCCGTAGGCTCGGGTCTCGCTGTTAGAGCTCAGGTCGCCAAATGAGCCAGTTTGGTAAGCGCGAAGGCTGAGATTGAATCGGTCCGAAGCCCGGTGAGAAACCTGAGTCTGGAAACTTCGCAGGGTTGTGTTGCCAAGGTTGATTGAATCCCCAAGGCCTCCGCTGCTGAAGCCATTTCCGCCAAAGCCAATTCCCGCTCCGGAATTCAGGTTTCCAAGAGTTGAGATTGAGCCGGAGTTGCTGTTGATGTAGGAGGTCGCGAGGTTCCAGCGGTCCGTCGGCTGCCACTCTGCGCCAATGCTGACGTCGGAGCCATCACTGTTTTCACCATCGCGGTCAATCTTCGAGAGACTGGCGCGAGATGAAACGCGGAAGTTCTTCGATGCGTCCCATTGCAGACCTGTTCGGAATGACTGTAACGCCACACTGACGATGTCCGGCGTGCTTGTAGCCGACGTAGTGGGCCCGGTTGCTGACTGGTTCTCTACCGCGAAGTTCGCGGTCAAACGACCGTACTGCTTCGAAGCCGTTATGCCGGTAGTGTCGAGGGCAGAGTCGAACTGCAGCCGATTTCGAATTCGGGAGTGCTCTAATCCCCACTGCATGCCGTCAACTTCACGGTAGCGAGCCGATCCGGTCGTGGTGGTGAACCGGTTGAGACGAGTCTCCGTAGTCCCATTCACGGTTTGCCGGGTGGTGACCAACGAGTTTTGGGTTTTGACGCCGTAACCCCAGGGGCCGAGGTTGTACTCCAAGCCGAGTTCGGTGGCTTTTTCGTTTCGATTAAATCCACGAGATTCGATGCTGACAAATTCGGCAGGGATATCGCGAACGCCACCAGTGAAGTTGAAGGGGCCTTTGCGATACTGCCAATCTGCGCCTTGCGCTACGCCGCCGATACCATCGCTCACCGCATCGCCGCGGGCTTGGCTGAGTTTGAAATAGCCGAGATCGGTTTTTCGGCCGGACTTTGCATCGGTCGTGACAAAGGGAAGCAGCCAATCGATGCCGGTCACGCGACGGTCACCCGTGACCGTTTGGATCACTTTGGGTCGGTAGGTGGCGGACACCGTTTGGGACGGATCGATGTACCGCGTCATGTAAAAACGGCGCGGGTAGGTGGCATCAAAGTTGAAGTCGACGCCCTGGATTTGTATAATCGCGCCGACTCGAATCTGTACAGTTCCAGGTATCGGCTCGTAGTCGAGATCGTAGCCAACCGTCGGAACGCCTTGCCCTTGGAAGAGCTCAATTTTGCTGCTGGCTGAGCTAGCACCGCTTCCAACCTGTTCCATGAGGCTCGCACCAATCGTGCCGAACTTCCCAAAGTTGTACGAGATTCCGGCGCCTTGGATCGTGCCGGTTTGCTCGTTGAAGGCCGCTGATTCGTAGGTCGCAACGATCACCGAGGTTGGGGAAATGATTCGGTTGATAAAGGTGATCGCGCCAAGATCGGAGTCCAGCTCGTAGTCGGTACCAAGGCGGACGGTTTCTCCGTTTACCTGCACTTCGATGGTGTCGGGACGAACTCGGCCGCTCTGCAAGTAGTACGGACCCGAAGAGTTGTTGCCAGGAATGCTCACCGTTCGGGCGGCGCCACGCGATTGGCTGCGAACCGCACGGGCCTGCAGTCGGCCCATGTTGTAGTCCACCATCGCGCCATTCAGCAAGCGGTTGAATCGGGCAAACCGGTTGGTGTTGAGGAGCGAGCCGTTGATGTCGCCGTAGGTGAGCCGATACGGATGGCCGTCGAAGTTTAAGGTGACGCGCCGCTGGTCGGGATCCTGCAGCCGGTTGTCCGCGACCTGCATGTTGAAATCCATGAAGCCAAAGACCTTTCGGCCCGAGATGTTCATCTGACCTTGATCGGAGAATTGGTCGCCGCCTTGGCCGTAATAGTTGAGGGTGTTGAAGGCCTCCCGGTCCCCTTCGACCGAGTGCGCGCGGTAGGCCAAAGTCCGCCGTCCCGAGATATCGATTCGGTTGGTGATGTACTCGTTAAAGAAGGCTTGAAGACTTCTTGGCGTTGGGGCTTTGGTGCGGAGTGCCGGACGACCGATGGTTTGACCAGCAGGGGCCACGGTGGGGGGTGGCACAGTGCTGGTGACCGGCTTTTGAATCGCCGTTATCTTTGCCCAGGTCTCTTTCGGGATTTGTGGAATGCCGAGCTGCGCCGAGCCGATGCTCACCGCCGCAAAGAACAATCCCGTACCCACTTCACGCTTCCGCAAGTTCAAAATTCGCTGATGAGCATACAGTGCTCAGAACCGTTAGACGTACGTCGATGCTAGATGGTCCGTGAATTACGTACGTGCTCGGAATGCGCTGGCCACCAATTCGACGTTTTGGGCCGCCGCTTTTGCGAGTTCTTCGTGTTTGGCGGTCACGATGGACGCGTTTCGGTCGCGATCCTTTTGGAAGGCGGTGTAAGCATCAAAGAGTCTTGCGCCCGTGAGTTTGTCCATGGAAACCGCGGGGCCGATGTCGAGCTGGCGGGCAAATGCGGTCACTTTGGGGTCGTAGGCGAGCATGAGGGACGGAACACCGACGGTGCTGGCGAGAATGCCGGCGTGCAGTCGAATTGCCACGATGGTGTCCATGCGCGCGATTCGGCTTTGGATGTCGCCCGGACTCTCCAACTTGCGCAGATCCGGAATCTTGCCGCCGGCCCGGTCTTCGATTTGCTGAATCAGTGGAACGTCTTCGTTTCGGTCCATCGCGAGCAGAATCGGCATCGCTCCGCTTTGGAACAGCAGACGGCAGAAATCGCTAATGATCCCGACCACATCGTGGCCCTTGCCAAGCGGTCGTGCGGCAATGCCTACGGTCTTCATCTCGCCGACCTGGAAGCCTAACGAGTCGTCAGCCCGATGGGGCGCGGAGAGAAGAAATGCGCAGTCGGCCGTGATGCGAGGCGAGTGCTTGACGCCCAGCTCTTTTAGGGTCGTCGCGCTTGCGGAGTCTCGCACCGCGATGAGATCGGCGGATTGGAAGGCTTGACGCGCAAAGGACCGGCCAATGATCGTCTTGAGCGGGCCAACCCCTTGCCCGACCATGAAGACCTTCTTTCCGGCCTTTTTGGCCATCTTTACTAAGCGAGAGTAGTACAGAACGCTTCGAAAGCTGGTGACGTCTTGGAAGATGCTTCCGCCCGGGAAGACCAGGGCGTCAGATTCCCCGATGGCTTCCTTAATGCGTTTGAAGTCTCGTCGCGGTACGGCGGGCACGCCATGCAGCCGGTTCGTCTCCTCGGGTCGGCCACTCAGTACCTGACATTCATGCCCGTACCGATGGATCCCGTTTGAGAAGCCGAGCATGATGGCGTCGTCGCCAAGGTTGCCACAGCCGATATATCCGGCCAACAGAAGCGATGCCAATGCGTTATTCCTCCGAAGGCAGCCATCTTTTAATGGCCACCCATCCCCCAACACCGATCATACTCCCGATGGCGAGTCCGAGGGTAAGGCGAACTAAGCTAAGTTGAATCGGAATATGTCCGTGGCAGAGCGTATTAACGATTCCGGTCTGTCCGATTGCAGCAAGGGCCATCGTAAGCGCGAGCACTAAATCGTTCCGAAGTGAGCCGGACTTTCGGGTGAGCAGCCATCCGAAGGCAATCACCGCGACCGGGTGTCCGATGAGAAACTCCTTGGTTCGAGGTCGAACGTAGAAGACGCGGTCGAGGTAGTTGCGGAAGAGGATCTCGATTCCGCTCGCGCCAAGACCATCATTGCCGGTTCGTGCAAGGAGCACACCCAGCACGCCAGCCAAAGCGATTCCCAGGAAGACCGCACCGTAGGTGATCGGAGCGGCAAGGATCTCCTTCGGGTTGCGGTTTCGGAACACGCACCAAAGGCCGACGATGACGATCGGGAGGAAAACGGCGACCTTCACGCCGCTGAACTCATCCGCTCGGATCATGTATGGAATCCCGGTCATGGAGGCGGCGACATACAAACCGCCAATCAAGCTAATGACCGAAGTGCCGAACACTCGGGCCAAGATGCCTGGTAAGCCGTCGTTGCCCGGCACTTTTGCTTCTCGGTCGGCAAAGAGCCAGAACCCGAGCACCGGCAACAGGACCGAGACAAGCAGCGTGACCAACGACGCTCCGGTTTTGGTGATCGAGAGCGCCACAAGGACCAACCCAAGGCCGATCAGCGGAATGCGGTTTAGCTTGGGGACGAGAACCCCGATGAGCAGGGTGGAGACGAGAGCGCCGATGACGGCGAGGAGTTTTGTGTACCAGCCGGGAAGCTCTGGGTCGACGAATGGATGGGGTGTCGAGATCACCAGACCTTCTTCCCGGACGCCTTCTGCTACTTTTTGGATCAGATTGGCGAAGTGGTCCAGGGGTTCTGCCGCGGCCGAAGTCGGCGGGCGAAGGAGAAGAATGCGATGACTTCGCTCGCGCGCGGCTTTGACGTATCGGTCGACGACGTCCGCATCGGGGAGTTTGTCAAGTTCGGCGAGCTGAGCGGTGTGAAGCCGGATCACGTTCTCCGGGCTCAGTTCCAGCATGTTGGCGTCGCCAGCGATTTTGGCGAACTCAGCGCTGGCATACGGGATCTTCTTCG
Organism: Chthonomonas calidirosea; assembly: GCA_945859975.1. Classification (GTDB taxonomy): domain Bacteria; phylum Armatimonadota; class Fimbriimonadia; order Fimbriimonadales; family Fimbriimonadaceae; genus Fimbriimonas. The sequence goes on along the minus strand of CAMAPH010000021.1, from coordinate 1,292 downwards.
CCTTCAGGGCTTCGGAGGTCGTCTTGAGTAGTTCTCGTCGCCCAAGGACTTGATCACCTAAGGGCAAGAATGCGATGACACCGTATTCGGCCATCCAGTCGATGGTCGCGGTGATGGTGTTCGCGTTGGCGGCGGTTGGATTGCCAGCCCGGGCGACGATGCGGAAATTGTTCTCTTTGGTGAAAGCGGCTTGCTCGGGGTTAAGGCCGATGGAAGTACTTCGCACCATGGAAGGTGGAATCTGGCCGAGGCTGAGCCGGCCGTTGCGAGGCTGGGTGTTGCTGACTAGCGGACCAAAGCGAATGTTAAGGCCCCGAATCACCCGCGGGAGCACGCTTGGATCGTTGATGATCAGCGATGTGATGCGAATCTTTGAATCGCTTGGCAGCTCTGCAACGGACGTGGTAACCAGGTTAAGATCGCCGCGAACGATGAGGTCGGAAACCGTTTCTTCACCGAGCACGAGGGCGTCGATGCCGGCGGACCGGACCTTCTTTGCGGCTTCGTCAGCCGGGATGTTTTGTCCGGCGGCGAGCGATTCTAGCGCCTCGTACTCCATTCCAAGCGAGACGGCGAGGTTTTTACTCTCGGCAGAGTGGCGACGCCAGAGCGGATAGATGGTCGCGAGGAATAGGACGACAATGGCGACCACGGCGCGGGTTCGAGGGTTATTCATGAATCGCATCCGGGGTTTTGATAATTTTGTCGCGTCCGCCCATGGCTAGTACCGTCAGCATTCCGGCGAGAAAGCCGCCCACGTGGGCCCAGTTGGCAACGCCCTCTTGGGGAACAAATACTTGAAACAGAAACCAGAATCCGAGGAGTTTCCAGGCGACAACGGGGATTGGTCGAAAGACGAACGGAAAAATGAGGAGTTCGATGACGGAAGTTGGAAACAGCAGGAAGTACGTGCCCAATACGCCGCCGATGGCTCCCGAGGCTCCGAGCGTTGGGGTGTTCGAAATTGGATTCACAAAGATTTGCACCGCGGTCGCTACGATTCCCCATCCAAAGTAGTACAGGCTGAAACGCCAAGCGCCGATCGTTTCCTCAATCCCCGGTCCAAAAACGAGCAGAAATATCAGGTTGCCAAGGAGGTGCACCGCATTGCCGTGCATAAACATCGAAGTGAAAACGGTAACCAGGGCGAACTTGTCCGGGGCGCCACTGAGGCTTTCGATCACCCGGTTGGGGCGCATCGTTAGGTCGGCAAAGACGATGTTGGCCGAGTTAAGCCGCCATTGGTGATCCCAGAAGAATATGAGGATATTCAGCGATACGAGGACAAGCGT
>CAMAPH010000020.1:0-48445 GCA_945859975.1 Chthonomonas calidirosea | reverse complement strand
CGGGGGGTGCCGCGGCTTCGGCGGGCGATCTCTTCGGCACCGGTGCGGTCGATGGGGAATCCGAGAATGTGGGCCGAGCGGACCACGATTTCGTAGAGCGCGGCGCGGTCATAAAACTGGAAGTGGGAAATGATTCCGAAGCGGTCACGGAGGGGGCCGGTGAGAAGGCCCTGGCGCGTGGTAGCACCGACAACGGTGAACTTCGGCACGTCGAGCCGAATGGATCGGGCGGCGGGGCCTTTGCCGATCATGATGTCGACCTTGCAGTCCTCCATGGCCGGATACAGAATCTCTTCGACGGTCCGGCTGAGGCGGTGAATTTCGTCGATAAACAGCACGGCACCGGGCTCGAGGTTGGTGAGAATTCCGACCAAATCCCCAGGTCGCTCGACGGCAGGGCCGCTCGTTACGTGCAACTCTGCGCCCATTTCGGTGGCGATAATGTGGGCGAGGGTGGTTTTGCCGAGGCCAGGCGGGCCGTAGAGAAGTACGTGGTCTAAGGCTTCATCTCGCTGGCGGGCGGCGGTGAGGAAGACGTTCAAGTTCGTCTTCAACTTTTCCTGACCAATGAACTCGGTCAGGCGTCGGGGACGCAGGCTCAGCTCGGCGGAAAAGTCGTCCGCATGAACGTTTGGATCGAGCTCATCTCCGCGAGGCATAGGTCAGTTTAGCGCGTGATGGTTAGGCACGAAGTTCGGCAAGGGCGAGGCGAATTTGCTCGGCGATATCCTTGCTTTGCTTCGACACCTTTTCCGAAATGGCCTCGATTTCGTTGCGTCGATAGCCTAGGGCAAGCAGGGCTTCCGTGAGTTCGCTGTCGATCAGTTTCGGTGCGGTCACCGGAACGGTCCCGGGGATGCGGTGGACCATCATGACCTCAGCGACCTTGTCCTTCAGTTCGACGATGATACGCTCGGCGGTTCGGGCTCCTATGCCACTGGCACGGGCGAGGGTCTTCGCGTCCTGCGAAACAATGGCGCCGCAAACCGCATCTTCACCCACCTGCCCGAGCAGGCTCAAGGCGCTCTTTGGCCCGCAACCGCTGACCGAAACAAGGAGGTCAAACACGCGGCGCTGGAACGGGGTTCGGAATCCGTACAGGGTGTTGCTGTCTTCCCGAATCACCTGCCGAATCATCAATTCGACTTGGCTACCGATGGCACTCAGACTGAGGGCAACGTGGTCGGGGATCGTGACCTCATAGCCAACCCCGCCGCAATCGACCAGGGCCAGACTCCCTTCAAGGTCGGCAAGCTCACCGCAAAGTCTTCCGATCATCCTGCGCAAGTGTGGCACGGAAAGGGATTGGAGTAAGTTACGTGAATGCTTGGTTCCGCTCTTCTCACCGTTGCGATGGTTGGTGCCCACGGACAAACCCCGCAAGACGAAACGTTCTCGCGCAAGATTACGAAAACCGTCTCAGCCGCATTCCAGGTCGCGTTGCCCGAGGGGTACGACAAGAACAAGCGGCAAAAGTGGCCGCTCATGGTGTTTTTGCACGGCTCGGGAGAACGTGGAACGGACCTGAAGATGGTTGGGGTCCATGGGCCGCTTAAGGAAATCGCCAAGGGTCGCAAGATTCCGATGATCGTCGTGGCGCCGCAGTGTCCGGCAGATAAATGGTGGGACATTGACACTCTTGGCGGAATGATCGACCATCTCGAGCGCAAGTACCGGGTGGATAAGGATCGAATCTATATCACCGGTCTCAGCATGGGCGGATACGGCACGTGGGGTTTGGCGGAGACCTTCCCGAATCGCTTCGCGGCGATCGCTCCGGTTTGCGGTGGCGGCAACTTCCGGCTGGCAAAGACCATCGCCCATATCCCCACCTGGGTGACGCACGGTGATGCGGATGGCGCGGTGCCGATTGCGGAGAGTCAGCAGATGGTAGATGCGCTTATCCGGGCCGGTGCGAAGCCGCGGTTCGACATCATCAAGGGCGGCGGGCACGACGTTTGGACGGACTTCTACGCGAAGGACGAGTTTTACACCTGGCTTTTGGAGCAGAAGCTACCAAAAGTTGGAACCACAAACTAAAGTGCGCGTATCATTTTTGTGAATGGTTAGCAGCGTTCTGGCATCCGATTTCATGGAGCGTTTACTGCGCTCGGCGGTAAGGTTGGAGCTTCTAAAGGGTCGCGTCTACGAAATGTCCGGCGGAAGGCGGGACCATAGCCGTATCCAATCCAATGTTGCAAAGCAGGTGTACAACGCGAACCTTGCTCCAGACTTGGAGTACTTCGGCCCAGATCAATCGGTCCGAGTGAGTCCTGAAAGCTATGTCTTTCCCGATGCTTCGCTGGCCCTTGGCGCTGAGTTTGAAAGATTCCGCGGAATCGACGCTTTGATGAACCCACTCGTCATCGTGGAAGTTTTGTCGCCTTCAACGGCGGAGCATGATCTTGCACGAAAGCAACCGCTATATCGGTCCTTGCAATCCCTGCAGGCAATTATCTACATCGACTCTACACAGCCCTGGCTGGAAGTCCTGCTTCGCTCGCCTCTGGGCGAGTGGAAAGTAAAGGACCTGGGCCTAGACGCGGAACTAGAACTTGAAGTCATCGGACTTCGAGTTCCAGTTCGCTCGCTCTACGAACGCGTCAACTTTGACGCGGCAGATTAGTACCCACGACTCAGTTCGGGCAGTTCGGGTGCCAGGGGGTTCGATCCGGGCGGCCGGGGGTTGGCGGAATCGGGAAGAGTCGCATCAGCGAAACGCCGCTGAACGGCTCGCCGCAAGGGTCGCTCAAGATCTTGCCCTTACTCATCCATTTGGCATGACCGTCGAAGTAGGTCATGTTTACGCCACCGTTCTGGAGGTCCAGCGCAAGCACGGGCGGGGTCGTGGCGGTCTTGTTGTACAAGTTCTTGGGTGGCTCGTACCAAGAGTCGTCGTAGATGCCGTTCTTTACGGTGATCACGACGATGTCCGACGGGAATTCAACCGCGGAGTATGGAAGACCTTCGGCGGCTCGGTTGGCCACATAGGATCGCTTGACCAAGGGCTTGCCGTTGGTGCCGTCCTCGAGCGAGTGGGGTCGCTGGCCAGCGTCGCTCGGGGACTTAAGAATGTCTAGGCTCTTGACGTAAGGCTGAATCTGATTCCACCATCGGTTCTCACGGGTCGCACCGTAAGGTCGGGAAAGGTTCGTCCGGCTGAGGTCGACATCGTGCGCAAAGAAGAACAGCTGGTCGTCGTTGTCCGAGATGTACTGCGTAAGCGCGATGCCAAGCTGACGCTGATTGCTCAAGCAAGCGGTCTTCTTGGCGCTGGCTTTAGCCTGGGCAAAGACGGGGAACAGGATTGCCGCGAGGATGGCGATGATCGCAATGACCACCAACAACTCGATCAGCGTGAAGGCTTTACGCATAAGGCAGTCTAGCAAAGGTTATGTTAAGCAGTGATTAAGATTGGATCACAAATCCAGCCTTCTAATGGATCGGCATCAACTGGGATACCGAATCCAGGTTGAGTTGCCGCCCAAGCCGCCTGGATGGCAGCCAGAACGCTATCGAGAATGTCACCGTGCGAATCGGTGAGGGCCGCTTGGTGGACTTCGGCCGCGATCTGAATGCTCAAGCCGTAATGATCGGGGCACACCTGGGGGAGGCGGTCAAGGATTGTTTGTCGGCAAGCTTGCTTTGCCATCCGTTGGGCGGACTTGCCACCCTTGTAGCTGACGGCTTTCATCGGATTGCGGCTCGGCATTGCTTTCGCTGCGACAAGGGCCGGATAGGCCTCAATTACAATCTGCTCCGATGGATTTGGTCGAACCGGGGCCATCGAAAAGCCGGCCCGATACAAGAGCGGGGCACCACGGTGGAACATCATTCCGACGGGCGGGTTGTCGACATTCATGGCGTGCCCGGCCCGCGCCTTCCCGTCCACCAGGCGCCCGATGCGACGTTTACCATTTGGGCCACGGAAGCCTTTCACAGCAGCCTTCCATTCGGCCGGACTCATTCTAGAAGCTCTGGCAATCAGCTCGTCGTAGGTTTCAATCCCAAGCGAATCGCAAAAGGCCCTGGGCTGCCCAAGGGGAAAGTCGACGCCGAACACCCACGGTCCGTCCTTTGGCAGAGCCGCGATCCACGACTCGTTGGTTACGAAGCTTTCGTGACTGGAGATGCTGAGATGGGTCCCGGACAGGTGACCCCGGACTAAGTGCTGAGCCTTCGATCTCGAAAGGATCTCGGTGCTGGTGAAGTCGCTGCCGAACACAGCGACTTCGCGACTAGTCACCGTCTTCTCGTGGAACGTACTCGTTTCGGTCGAACCACTGGGCGTTGAACATCGAACACAACACGACCAAGCCGATCATCGCCAGCCAAGCTGCACCAGGCTGGATCGTGTTTACGGCAGCCGGCGTTGCAACTGGTGCGGCATCTGAGGTCACGGGCGCAATCTTCGGGTGCGAGGCAATCGACATCAGGTAGCTGTTGATGCTGACCTTGTAGATGTCGCCAGGCATCTTTGGCACGGCAGCTTCGTAACCGAAGGCAAAGATGAGGTTAATCACCATCGACTTGTTGATGAGCAAGCTCACCAGAACGAAGAGGGCGCAATAAGCAAACGATCCGAGGATGAGCGCACTGCAGTCTCGGAAAAATAGTTCGCCGATGGTTGACCGGGTCCCGAGCGCGGTGCCAAGCGCGGCCAAGATTCCGACAATCGAAACCGTGACCGAAGCGGCCAGGGTTCGGGCAAGAATGAGCACGGGTCGAGGAACCGGGCGGGTGAGCAAGTAAACGATCGTCTTCTGCTCAACTTCCTGACTCACAACACCGGTCGCAAAAATCGCCGCCGCAAGGGCGAGAATGCGGAAGACGATCAACTCGGACAGCGTGCTGTAAGCCATCGTCGCCGTGCTGGTTGGGGTGAACCGCAGGAAGACCTGTCCCAGAACAACCATCGCGATGGCAACAATAACCCAAATGGCAAAGCGTTTGGGCCGAAGCATGTCCTGCAGGGTGGACGTGAATACGAAGGGCGCGATACTCATTCGATTAAGTAGTGGAAGATGGATTCCAAGTTGTTATCGGGGGAGGAGAAGCCGGTTATGGTGAAGTTCTCTTCCGTCGTGAGCGTGGGCAAGAACGCGAAGAACTGGTTTAGCTCTCGGGTTTGCAACTCGATGCCGCCGCGCCATTCATCAAATTCGACCTTCAGCACGTAGGGCAACTGAATCAGCTTTGCGGCGACCTCTCGCGGCTGCGGAGTTTCGATTCGAACACGGTGCGGGTACTTGTCGATGTACTCGCGGATCAGGCTAACATCGCCCGCGGCGAGCAATCGGCCCCGGTGGAGAAGCATGATCGACTTCGTCATCTGCTCGACTTCAAAGAGAATGTGCGAGCTGACGAGGATCGTCTTTCCGCGCTCGGCTAGCGTGTGCAGATACGACATGAACTCCCGACGACCGACGGGGTCGAGACCGTTCAGTGGCTCATCGAGAAGGATGATGTCCGGGTCGTGGAGAATAGCTTGCGCAAGCTTGATTCGCTGGCGCATTCCTTTCGAATAGCCGGCGAGCTTCTTGTCGGCGCGATCGGCCATGCCGACTTCGTGAAGCACTTCGTCGGTTCGGGTCTTCGCTTCGGCGGCAGACATTCCGGCCAGCCGGGCGAGGTAATTCACAAACTGTCGTCCGGTTCGGTGCTCGTAGAACTGGTCGATTTCTGGGCAGTAGCCCATGCGCTTGTAGACCTCGGGATTGGCGAACGGCTCGTTTCCAAAGACTTTGATCGATCCGGTGGTCGGACGAATTTGGCCGGTGATGAGCCGCAGGAGCGTGCTCTTTCCCGCACCGTTCATTCCGAGGAGGGCGGTGACACCGGGCTCGATGGTGTGCGTGACGTCGTTGACGCCGATGACCTGTCCGAACCATCGCGAAGCGTTTTCGATCTGGATCATCCGATCACCTCCACGGCGCGGATCTTTCGCCAGGCGATCAGCACGAATACAACGCTGATCAGGAGGGCGATTCCTAGGATTGCGGCAATATTAGGCGCGGGAACTTGGCTCACTCCTCCGGGGCTCTGGATTCCAAAAGGCGCTGATCCTTTTGTACCGATGATAGCCTTGCAGACGCCGATCAGGACGCCGTCGATGCTGGCATAGAAAAGATGCTTGACCGGGAACGGCGTTTCACCCCGAGAAGAGGCCCAGATTCCGCCCATCAGCAATGTGAAGAAGTTCGTGATGAAGTAGATGCCAGCGTAGGTCGCCGAAGCGTTACGGGCTTGGTTAAACATCGAACTGATTCCGACCACGATGCTGGCGTGGAAAATAGCCGCAATCGGAATGATCGCGAGCATCTTCGGCAGGAGCCAAGCATCTTTGAGGAACCCATATTCGCGGAAAGTCAGCGCGCCGTAGCCGTAGAAAATGATCGTGGGCACAACCATGATCACGAAGATCGGAAGGGCAATGCCAATCCATTTTCCGAACAAGTACTCACGCTTGTCGCAAGGTTTGCTGAGATAGACGAGCATGGCGTTTGCCCGGTTGTCGTTTGCGATCGAGCCTGCACCGAGCATGAGCGCAATGATGAGCATCGGCAACTGTGCGTAGCTGAAGCCGTGCAAAAACTGGTCTGGCCAAATAAGGCGTTCCATGAACGCTTTCATCGCCTGCGCACCGGCTGGGTTAGAAGACGTGACCTGTTGGACGAAGAACAGGACTACCAGCATCACCAGGTAGTACCAAGCCGAAACGAACATGAGGCCCCAGAGCGCTTTCTTTTTCAGCGCAATGCGGATGCCGTTCTTCGCGATGACCCACCAGCGGGAGCCGGGCTTTTTGAGCGGGCCATCGTAGTTGCGATAGCTTAGGTCGGCAATCGGTTTGATGTTGCTCATGAAGTGAGGGCCTCCAAGAAGACTTCTTCCAAGGTTCGGACGGCGGTTTCGAATCCACGAACTTGGGCGCCGGATTCAATGGCGGCTCGTTGGACAACTCGTAGGAGCTCCTCCGGTGGCAATTCGCTTTGTACGCGGTAGACATTGCCTTTGGGCGGGGCGACGGTGAGGCCCTTGTCCATTAGCAAGTTTGAGAAGGCCAAGCTGGGTTCCCTGAGTTCAACGTCGGCAGGTTGACCGGCAAGCTTCTTTAGGTCTTTGATGGTGCCGGCGGTTCGGAGTTTGCCTTTGATGACCACGATGACGCGATCGCATACGCGCTCGATATCGGGCAACAGGTGGCTGCTCACGATGACGTTCACGCCGCGTCCATGCGAGACGGACCGGACCAGGTCCAGCATCTCTTCTCGTCCCCGTGGATCGAGGCCGTTGGTGGGCTCATCTAGCAACAGAAGTTTGGGACCATGCACCAGCGCTTGTGCGAGTTTGATCCGCTGCTTCATACCGGTGGAATAGGTTTCCACGTTTCGGTAGCGCGCTTCGCCGAGTCCGCAGTACTCCAGAACCTCGTGGGCCCGCCGCAGGGCATCCGCTGGCGGCATCCCGGAGAGTTCTCCCGCGTAGCTGACAAAGCCAACCGCGGTCATTCCAGGGATGTGGCAATCCTGCTCTGGCATGAGGCCAATGAGCTGGCGGATCGCCATGCCATCGGTGCGGATGTCTTTGCCCATTACCGTGCCTTCGCCGGACGTTGGATTGACAAAACCGAGGATGGTTTTGAGAAGCGTTGTTTTGCCCGCACCATTCGGACCTAACAGCCCAGTGCAACCTTCTGGTATTTCACAGGAGAGGTCGTCTAAGGCGGTGAAGTTGCCGTATCGTACGGTGAGATTGCTGATTCGGGCTACAGTCACGAGACGCGCATAGCTTAACACGCCCGAAGAATTCTCGTGGGCCATAAGGCAGGTCGGTACACTTCCGAATTCATGGAAACAACTCTGATTCTCATTAAGCCAGGCGGCGTTCAGCGAAATCTCATCGGTGAAATCACCACCCGAATCGAGCGACGCAACCTGAAAGTTGTTGGACTGAAGCTCGTGAATGCCCCACGAGAGACCGTTGAAGCTCACTATGCCGAGCACAAAGAGCGACCGTTCTTTGGCAGCGTGTGCGACTACCTCACCTCGGGTCCGGTTGTTGCTCTCGCGGTTCGCGGCGAAAATGCAATAAAAGCCATCCGAGCCATGATGGGCTCGACCAACCCACTCGATGCGACTCCTGGCACGGTGCGCGGCGACTTCGCGCTCAGCATCGACGACAACCTCACGCACAGCAGCAGCGACCCAGAGGCCGCCGCGAACGAGCTAGCGCTTTGGTTCCCAGAAGGTCTAGTCGCCTAACTCAAAATCCGGACAACAAAAAAGCCCAGCCTCCGTTGAGGCTGGGCTTTTTGTTTTGTTCCTACTAGTCGAGGATGTAGTCGACGGTTGGAACGATTGCTCGGGCGGCAGTGCCGGCTTCGAAGTTGGTGGTGAAGACCAAAGTCTTGGCGCCATCGCCTTGCTCTCGAACCTTCGCAACTACGTAGACCTTTCCGTCGGCAAAGAAGATGTCCTTGACCTTTCGAACGGAGAGTGTGTTGTCTCCGACTCGGTTGATCGTCTTCGGTCCGCAATTTCGACCGGTTTCTTCGTCGCAGGTGCTGTTCGTTCGGAATCGGATGACTCCGGACTCCTTGTTGAACTCAACCCAGCCATTGATCTGGACGCCTTCCGTGGATGCATCCTCGTCGCCGAAGGTCCAACCTGCGCCGAAGGTACCAGCGTCTGGCGACGTGAGTCGCGCTGCAGTGCCTTCAGATGAACCCGAAACCAAGGTTGCTGGCGTGATAACGCCGTTTGCAAAGTTTGGCGTAACGATCTGCGTCGTTCCATCGGCCAAGACTGCCTTCACGTACAGCTTTCGGTTGTCGACGAAGGCCCATTCGTAGCCAACAACGGTCGTTCCGTAGCTGGAGAAGACCTTCAGTCCTGCAGGTGCTCCGGATGGAAGAATCGTGCTGGTGCTGGTGAATTCCAAGGCACCATTGGAAACTCGAATATCCGCTCGGATCTGTTGACCAGCCTTGAACTGCACGTCCTTGAAGTACCAAGCCGTCGCGATGGAAGGACCGTCAAGGATGTAGTCGGACAGTGGCGTGTCGAGAATGTAATCTGCCCGGGACACGGCACTCAGACCGATCAATCCGGAAATAACGAACGCTACCTTGGTATTCAAATTCATGGCGTAAACCTACGTTCTGATATTATGCCTCCTGGAACAAATACTGCAGTAAATTTTTGCTACTATTATAGCATTTTGCTTGGAAATTAGCACAAAAGGGGGACACGATAAAGGACTACACGCCCATTAGGTCGTAATGCTCTGCGGTTTTAATGCGTACGCTACGAAGTTCACCCAAGGGAGAACTTCCTTCTGCGAAAACCAAACCGTCAATTTCCGGAGCGTCTCTGAACGATCTACCGATAGACCAGCCATCGCGATGATCCTCGATTAGAACCGATAGTTCGCGTCCGACCCAGGCCTGGTTTTTCGTTAATGAAATCCCTTGTTGCAATTTCATAAGTTGGTCATAGCGCATTCGTTTCGTTCGGAACGGGACTTGCCCTTCCATGTCAAAACTTGGCGTTCCTGGTTCGCGGCTGTACACAAATGCGCCGACCCTATCCATCTGCGCTGCCTTGATGAAGTCCAACAGATATTGGAACTCGGCGTCGGTTTCTCCCGGAAAACCGACGATAAAGGTCGTTCGAATCGCGCAGTCGGGCATGGCATCGCGGACCTTTTGGAACCGGGCGAGGTAGCGTTCGCCGTCCCAAGGGCGCTTCATGCGTCGAAGCACATCTGGATGTGCGTGCTGAAGTGGGATGTCGATGTATGGCACCACCTTTGCGCAACTTGCCATCGTTTCGATCACTTCATCCGTGAGGCGATTCGGATAGAAGTACAGGATGCGAATCCACTCGATGCCGTCTACTTCGTTCAGTTGTTTCAGAAGTTTCGGTAACGTAAATTCTTTATAAAGGTCGTACCCATACTGCGTAACGTCTTGAGCAATAAGGTTGATTTCCTTGGTCCCTTGGCTGGCCAAGAAGTGCGCTTCTTCCATGACTCGCTCAATCGGTTTGCTCTGGTGGGCACCTCGAAACGAAGGGATGGTGCAGAAGGTGCAGCGGTGGTCACAGCCTTCGGAAACTTTTAAGTAGGCGCTCCAAGGTCGTCCGCTCCTCGCCCGCGTCGGTACATCTGCCCAGCGGTGGTGCGGTGGAGATACATCAAGCGTTGATTCGCGACTGGCTTGCACTTCCTTTACGATTTCTGCAAAGCGCCCCATCTGGCCAACGCCAACATAAGAGTCCGCACCTGGGGCCAGCTTCATCAGCTCAGGGCCGAGGCGTTGAGCCAAGCAACCGGCAACGATCACACGTCCGGTCAGGCCTTTATGCTTTGCCTTCACCGCTTCTTTAATCGCGGCAATGCTTTCCTCTTTCGATGCTTCGAGAAAACCGCAGGTGTTGATCACGGTAACGGCAGTTTTTCGAGCGTTCGCATCAACACGGTAGCCGGCTTCGTTCAGCACTCCCGCGATTTCTTCACTATCGACCTCGTTCTTTGCGCACCCGAGGGTGACGATGCGGACGGCGTTATCTGATTGGGACACCCCTGAATTATGGTTGGTTGTCCGGTATCGTCTCCCACGATGCTTGCAACTCGAACTGGTTCATTTCCTATCGGCTTCCGACGAGGCTGGTCTGACTGGCAAAAGGACATTTCCTCGGTTATCAGTTTTGCCAAAGAGAACGGCTTTGGCGGGATCGATATTGGCAACGAAGTCGCCGATGCCGAAGCCATTCTCTCCGCTGGGCTTACCGTCGGATCGGTCGATGCCTTTTCTTCCGACCTGATGAGCGCCGATGAAGAAAAGCGTGCCGCCGCCGTCGCCGCCCTTGAAACCAAGATCACGGCTTTCGGGGGTCACGGGATTCGCAACTACTTCACCGTCATGCTCCCTGCCGATGCGGCGCGACCTCGCAAGGACAACTTCGATTCGATGGTGCTTGGCCTGAAGGCGCTTGCTCCAATTCTTGAGGCCAATAACGGCCGACTTGTGATGGAAGGCTGGCCTGGCGCCGGCGCGCTTTGTTGCACCCCAGAAACCTACCGCGCGACCTTCGAAGCGGTTGGCTCAATGGCGATCGGCATCAACTACGATCCGTCGCACTTGATCCGAATGGGAATCGATCCGATTCGCTTCCTGCATGAGTTCAAAGATCGCGTCTACCATGTCCACGGAAAGGACACGGAAGTGATGGCCGAGGCTCAATACGAGTACGGATATGAGCAGCAGTCGACATTTGGCGCGGAGCATGGATTCGGCGGGGCCTCTTGGCGATACACCATCCCTGGTCACGGCGAAACTCGATGGGTCGAAGTTTTCCGAATCTTGGAAAAATCCGGCTACGATGGAATGGTAAGCATTGAACTCGAAGATGAGAACTTCAATGGCTCGGAAGAAGGCGAAAAGGCCGGTCTTCTGGCCAGCGGCGCTTACTTAGCAAGTTGCTGAGCCGATTCTCATGCCAAGCCATCGATCCTTTTTGAACATTGAGCCCGAATCTTACGGGCTAAGCCCGGAGCTCTCGCATGATCTCCGAACTCTGGATCGAATGCTTGGCAAGGTCCTGTCCTCCCAAGGACAGGACCGACTCATTGATCTCGCTCGGCAGCTTTTGTCTACGAAAGACGCTCCATTTGGCGCGCAAGTCGAGTTTCGCGACCCGATTTTTGTTCGCGATCTTGCGCGAGCGTTCACCGTGCTGTTCCAGCTTCTGAACGTCGCCGAACAGAAGGAGATTGTGCGAGTCAACCGGTCGCGGAAGGGCATTCGCCGCGAATCCATTTTGGAGGCGATGTACCAGCTGAAGGCCCGTGGCCACAGCGCCGACGAAGTGATGTCTCTGATCCAAGGGCTCGAAATTGTTCCGACCCTGACCGCGCACCCAACCGAAGCGAAACGTAAGTCGGTTCTCGACAAACTTCAAGCCATCGCCATCTGCCTTGCGGAAGCGGAAGCACCGCCATCCCTTCAAGAAAAGCTGGACGCGGTCGGCACATCGTTAGGCGAAGTTGAACGACTCCTAACCCAGCTTTGGCAAACCGACGAGATGCGCGGAACTCGTCTGACCGTAGACGAGGAAGTTCGCAACGCGCTCTACTTCTTCGAACGAACCATTTTGGACGTGGTGCCATGGCTGCATCGCGACCTTGATCTCGCCTTCGCGGAGGTGTTCCCAGGCGAGCAACGATCCTGCCCGGTGGTGATGCGTTACCGCTCGTGGGTGGGCGGAGACCGCGATGGTAATCCGAACGTGACTCCGGAAACCACTTGGAACACGTTGCTAGAACACCGGCGTTTGGTCCTGGAAGTTTACGTTCGCAGTACCGAGACTTTGCGTAAGACTCTGACGCAAAGCGTCAAGTTAATGAACGTTAGCCCTGAACTGATCGATCGTTTGGGCGACTACTTCGAGAAGCTTCCGTACAGCCGAATCTCCAAAGATCGATACGCTCAAGAGCCGTACGTGTTGCTCTTGCTCGGCTGCGAAATGCGGCTTCAGGCAACGCTGGACCAAGCGATCGCGATGAAATCTACCGGGCGTCGAGACGGATTCCCGAACGCATACCATTCTCCGGAAGAGTTCGTGGCCGATCTGCGGATCGTTCAGGAGAGCCTTCGGGACAACTCTGCCGAAGTTCTCGCGGTGGATGGTCAATTGCCGCATTTGATTCGGCAAGTCGAAATTTTTGGTTTCCACCTGGCATCCCTGGACGTTCGTCAGCACAGCGACGAGCATGCGATTGGTTTGGGTGAAATGCTCGCGCTTGGCGGAGTGCTCGCCAGCCCGCAAGACTATGCGCTGCTTCCCGAAGAAGAAAAGGTCCGGCTTCTGGAGCAGGAAATTCAGAATCCAAGACCGCTGCTTCCTCAGAATTGCGAGAAAAGCGAAGCGCTCCACCGGGTGCTCGATGTCTTTACCATCCTCAGCCGTTCCCATCGGGAATTAGGAAAGATTGCGGCGGAAACTTATATCGTTTCGATGACCCACGGCCTCAGCGACATCCTGGAGGTTCTGGTGTTTGCCAAGGAAGCCGGAGTAAGCCTAGACGTGGTTCCGCTGTTTGAAACCATCGACGACCTACAGCGTTCTGGCGGTCTCCTTCGCGAATTGTTGAGCTTGCCGCTCTACAAAGAGCACGTCGAACTCCGCGGAAATGTTCAGGAAGTGATGCTGGGATACAGCGACTCCAGCAAAGACGGCGGTTTCTTGGCGGCGAACTGGTACCTGCAGCAAACGTTGGCCGAAGTGGCGGCGGTGCAACGAGAAACAGGAGTTAGCATCCGGCTTTTCCATGGTCGGGGAGGAACGGTTGGACGAGGCGGCGGTCGCGCAAACCGCGCCATCCTATCGCAGCCCGAGGGCACCTTCCAGGGGCGCATTCGATTCACCGAGCAAGGCGAAGTCATCAGCTTCCGCTATGCCCTACCGCCGATTGCGCACCGACACTTGGAGCAGATTGTTTCGGCCGGACTGCTTGCCGCCCAGCCGCACGTACCGGCGAAGGTGAACCCGGAAACGGAATACCGTGAGATCATGCAGAAGCTTTCGGAGACCAGCCGAGCCAAATATCGGGCGCTGGTTTACGATCATCCAAAGTTCTGGGATTTCTACACTCAGGCGACTCCGATCGAGCACATCGCATTGCTGCCGATCGCCTCGCGGCCAGTTTTCCGACCGGGGCAGGCCATTTCCGGCATCGAAGGCTTGCGAGCCATTCCTTGGAACTTTGCCTGGGTGCAAAATCGCGCGACGGTAGTGGGCTGGTACGGCATTGGGACGGCCCTCGCCGAGATGACCGCCACCGAAGATGGTCGAACAACGCTGCAGAAGATGGCGAGAGAATGGCCGTTCTTCCGTACCGTCATCGCGAATGCCCAACTGGAGTTGGCTCGAGCTCACCTGGAAACGGCGAGAAAATACGCCGAGCACATTTCCGATCCCGAAGTTGCCGACGTTCAGCGCCTGATCGATGAGGAATATGCCCGAAGTGTCGAAGCCATCCTATTGATCACGGAGCAGAAACACCTTCTGTCTGAAGCAACGGTGGTTCGCAACACGATCCACTTCCGAAATCCGGCGGTGATGCCGCTTTCGATGATGCAGATCTATCTGATGCGAGCCTGGGGTGACCTGAGTGACGAGCAGCAGTCCGGCCCTTGGCGAGAAGCGATGTTGCAAACGATCGCTGGCCTTGCCGCAGCAATGCAAAGTACCGGCTAGCCCTGTTCAAGCTCGGTTTTGAGCACTAGACTGGAAGGCGTGGAACCGCGACATCCAAGTGCGTTGGACGACTTCTTTTTCGATCTGAATGGCTACTTGGTGCTTCGCCAAGCGGCTCCTGCGGAACTGGTGGACCGAATCAATTCGGCGATTGACGCCTTGCCTTCGGTGGAATTTGGCGAATGGATTGGCAATGCGCAGCGCCGCGATTACACCAAAGAAACGGGCCTCGAGATGCACAACGCGGTCGAGCTTGGCGAGCCGTTTGAGGAGCTGATCGATCATCCGTCTTGGGTGAACTACGCCCGTCATTGGTGCGGCGAGGAAGGAAGCTATGTGCAGGGGCTGTTCTTGGACGAATGCATCCTGTCCGTGCGCACCGAGGGTGGCCATCACCCGGTTCATTCCGGGGGCTTCCAAGGCGCGCTACGAGGCGCGTATCGCTACGAGCACGGGGTTTTCCGTTGCGGGCAGGTCAACGTCATTCTGGCCTTGACAGACATCCACGAGGGCGACGGCCCTACCATGGTGATTCCAGGCAGCCATAAGAGCAACTTCCCGCATCCACTTGCGGGCGACTATGGCCGCGGCGACCGAATGGATGCTTTGCCGGGCGCGATTCCGGTCTATCTGGATCGAGGAGACGCTTTACTTTTCGTGGACGGCCTGATGCACGGAGGCAGCAGCCGAACCAATCCCGGCGAGAGACGGATCACGATCTATCGCTACGGCGTCTGCTGGGGTGCGACGCGGTTTGGCTATGAGTACTCGGCCGCGTTACTCGACCGACTATCGCCAGAGCGACGTACAATTCTGCAACCAGTCGAGCCCCGCCGCCCGGGCTAGCTAAATCACGCCGCAGGTCAAACGACCGTCATCTCGTTCCAGTTTTCACCGAGCTTGGCATCGACTTCTACAGGAACGCTGAGCGGCAGAGCCTGTTCCATGGCATCGCGGAGCTTTGCGACCACTGCCTCATCGCCGTCTGCAATTTCGAAAACGATTTCGTCGTGCACGTTCAGCAGCATTCGAGAAGGCGAATCCGCCAGGACAGCTGAGCATTTGAGCATTGCCAGCTTCATCATGTCCGCGGCGGTGCCTTGGATGGGAGCGTTCATTGCCTGTCGCTCGGCGTACTTTCGGTCGTTGAGTCGGCTGGCATGAATGTCCGGGAAGTACCGACGGCGGCCGCGCAACGTCGTCGTGAAGCCCTTGGACTTCGCCTCGGCGATGATCGACTGCGTGAACTCCTTCACGCTTGGGAATCGCTCGTTGTATTGCTTGATGAGCTCCCGGGCTTCGCTTACGCCGAAGCCGATCCCGAGCTGCTGCGCCAAGCCGAACTCGGTAACTCCGTACAGAACCGCGTAGTTGAGCATTTTTGCCAGACGTCGCTTCTCTTTCGAAACGGCTTCACCAGGGAACATCGCCTGTGCGGTGACGGTGTGAACGTCTTCGCGCTCGTTGAAGGCCCGCACGAGTTGGGGCTCTTCGCATAGGTGGGCAAGGACTCGGAGTTCGATTTGGCTGTAGTCCAGCGATGCGAGCGTGTAGCCTGGGGCAGCTTTGAACGCCTTGCGAATGCCACGGCCAAGCTCGGTCCGAATCGGGATGTTTTGCAGGTTGGGGTCGTTGGAAGACAGACGTCCGGTGGCGGCGCCGGTCTGGTGGTAGGTCGTGTGGATCCGTCCGTCTTCCCGCACCATCCGCTCCAGCGCGTCGGCATAGGTCGACTTCAGCTTCGTAAGCTCACGCCAGTTCAAGACTTCCGCGACAATTTCATGCTCGGCCGCGAGGTCACCCAAAACTTCAACGCCAGTCGCGTAGCCGGTCTTCGTCTTTTGTGCGCCGGGCAGTTTCAACTCATCGAAGAGCACTTCACCCAACTGCTTGGGCGAACCGATGGTGAACTCTCGGCCTGCGAGCTTGTGAATGGTTGCCGTAAGTCGCTCGATTTCGATCAAAAGGGTCGCGGAAAACTCTCGGAACTGCGTCTTATCGGCCGCAATGCCCAGCTTCTCCATCTTCGCTAGGATTGGGATCAGCGGCTGCTCGATGCCGGTGAGCACCGAAAGCTGACCTTCCTTTTCTAGGCGGTCAGTTAAGACCCGGCGGACTTGATAGAGTCCGACTGCCATCTGCGCTCCCGTGCTCGGCGGAGCAACCTCCAGGTAGCCCTGCACGAGTTCGCGCAGCGGGTAGTTGGACCGCTCCGACCGAAGCACAAAGGCGGCAAGCATCGTGTCAAAGCCGGGCGTCAGCTCTTGACCCAAGCGCCGAATGACAGGCTTCGCATCATGAAGGATTGCTCGCTCCGGATTCTTGGCGAGAAGCTCGAGTGCCAAAGCTTCAGGGACCTCCGCGGCAGCATCACCAGAGCCGACAAATGCCCATCGCTCCGGCTCGTCAAAGAGGTCTTGGCGAGCAACGCCTGCGGGCAGGAAGATGGAGAATTCGCCGTCGCCGACAAAGTCGGCAAGCTCATCTCCCGATGTGAACTTTTCTTCCCGAACGGACAGCGCCTCTTCGACGACTTGTACAACCGGTTCGCGGTCGGCGGCACCCTCTAGGTACTTGCCGAGCACACCTGGAGCACGTTTCACGAGGCCGCGGAACTCGAGCTTGTCCATCATGGCAACAGCCGCTTCCATGGCCTCATTGCTCAGGACGTACGGTTCGAAACCGTACTCCAGCGGCACTCCGCGAACGATGGTGGCGAGCCACTTGCTTTGGCGCATTTGCTCTTGATTGCCGTCCATCTTCTTTCGGTATTTCTCCGGAAGCTCGGTCCACTTCTCGAGCATGTTTTCGATGGTGCCGAAAGAGTTAATCAGCTCCGCCGCTCCCTTGTCACCGATGCCCGGAACGCCGGGGATGTTGTCGCTGGTATCGCCTTTGATCGCCTTGAAGTCGGGCACAAACTCGGGACCGAAGCCATATCGTTCGACCACGGCGGCAGGATCGTAGGTGACCGTATCCGTAACGCCGGTCTTTAGGGTCAGGACCGACACGCAATCGTCGACAAGCTGAAGCGAATCGAGGTCGCCGGTGACAATCGTGGTGTCGTAACCGTGATCTTCGGCCAGTTTCGAGAGCGTTCCGACGACGTCATCGGCTTCATAGCCCGGGACTTCGATACTGGGGATCCCAAGCGCAGCGATCAGTTCGCGTGCATCGTGGAGCTGAACTTTCAGTTCGTCGGCGGTTTCCTTTCGCGTTCCTTTGTATTCGGCAAACGCATCGTGCCGAAATGTTTTGACCGGGGCATCTAGGGCAACGACGATGGCGACCGGCTCGAGCTTTTCGAAAAGGTTGAAAAGCATCGAGGTGAAGCCGAACAGCGCATTGGTGGGCCGGCCGTCGCTCGTGCTGAGATAGCGGGTCGCGAAGAACGCTCGGTAAAGGAGGGAATACCCATCAATGACAACAAAACGCCGACGATCCACGTCTTACGTTACCGCTCACGTGGGCCTTTCTACCGCTTCTGCGTTCTTTGGGAGAACCTGCCCCTATGATTTGCGTGTAAGCGAGCACGGGGACGGAATTCAACTCCCAGCCCGAAGCATAGGGAATCACAGTGACGAACGTTCTGTCAATCAAATACTCAATCAAAGCTCTGGCTGCTGCCGTAGTAGTGCTGGCCGTATATACGGTGCAGCCCTATCGGCCAATGGTGGTGAGTGGCGAATCGATGTCACCAACCTACCGAGATTGGCAGTTTGTGGTCGCCGACCGTCGGTTGCCCCAGCTCAAACGAGACGATGTCGTGGTGGTGAAGACCGAGAACGGAGTCCTGTTGAAGCGGGTTGCTTTTGTGAGCGGCGACTCGTACTTGCAATGGACCCGGATGGGCGAACTGTGGGATATGGTCGAAGTTGTTCCTTCAAAAAACCTTGGGCCCGACTACTATCGGATCGCGACGGTGCCAGAGAATCACATTTACGTCGTAGGGGATAACTTGAGAAAGAGTTCGGACTCTCGAAACTTTGGCCCTGTACCCGTTTCCGACGTTATTGCCTGGTTGCCCGGATCGCCAAGGCCAGGGTTTGGTGCCCAAACGGTGGGCCCGCTGGGACAAAACATCATTGCGCAGCTGGAACCGCGAGTTCGACCTGTGGCGGATTCGATCCCAACACAATAAGTACTTGGGTTCCAAGGCGACCTTTGGTACAATGCTTGAGGCCCGGTGGAAACCCTATTGGGGTGTCCAGTTCAACGGCTTGAAGGGAACTCAACATGGTCTACCGACCGCTTCGTTACGAGCAGATCATGCGGGCTGCAGAAGCCTATGATGTCCGTGCCCGCCGTATGTTCGGTGGCATGGGCGTCTACACCGGGGAAAAGATGTTCGCCTTCCTGATTGGCGAAGACATTGGGTTCAAGCTTTCTCCGGACGATATCGAAGAAGCGCTAAAGCTGCCCGGATCGGGACCCATGAAGCCCGACGCGGACATGGAACCGATGCGCGAGTATGTGAAGATGCCGCGAGACGTGCTGGACAACATGGATGTCTTTATGTTCTGGCTCGATAAAAGCGCGAATTACGCGCGTCAGAAAGTTGCGCGAGTTGCGTAGCGGAACAATTTCGGCTAGGATTGGGGGGCGAGAGTACTGACTCGCGGGCTGAGAATGAGCGACAAGCGATTAAAAGGTGTACTCATTGGCCTCGGGGCCGTTACCGTTATTGTTGCGGCTGGTTACGGTGCCTACGCTTCGCAAGCTTCAGCCCAGCTTTTACGAGAACGCGAAGCCATCAAAGCCGTTGGGGGCATCCTGGATTCAAGTGAACTGAATCGGAAGATTCAGGTCGAAAGCAACGCGGCCGGCGCCTACCGAAAGGCCTTCGGATCGATGCAACTTTTGCTCGCCAAAGATGAGCGACAGTCCAAAGTTCTTGATTCGAATGAATCGATTGATGGAGAAACCGTATCGGTAGCGGAGAGAGCAGCCGCGCTGAAAAACGCGGAAGTGACGCTCCAGAGGTTCAGAGACGCAGCGAAGTTTCCGGACTGTGCCTTCTCGAGAGAAGCGAACGGAAACGCCGTTGGTGTTCCCGAGTTTGAGGAGGCTCCAGTTGCCACTCGAATGCTAATGACCAGCGCCCGTGGCCGTGCCGAAGCGGGTGACTTTAATGGTGCGATTTCCGAAATTCAAACGGCGCTCGCCATGTCAACACATTTTGGGAGGGAACGCACACTGGGTTCGCAGCTGGTTGCAGCTGGGATCCGAAATCGAATTCTCGCCGAATGCATGTCTCTCGTCGGAGAGCACGAGCAACACCCTAAGTTTCTCAACGAGGTCGCGGGTGTCTTGGATAGTTTTCCAAGCTTGCCAGACCTTCGAATCTATCTTGTCTATGAACCCGCATTCGGCCAGTTGGCGACAAAGAGGTTTCGATCCGATCCTGACAAGTGGCTGAATGCTGTCCCAGCCCCTGAGGAGCAGGGCACGGAAGAGCGTTTTGTTAGAAATTTCAAGCTGGTGAAGCTCGGAGCGGTTCAAGACGCGATGGAAGCTAAGCTGCTGGCCCGTTACCGAGCGCTCATTGAAGCCGCGCCGAGATCGGTTGACGATCTTGGGAAAGCGGGCATTGAGCTGCTAAAAATTGACCAACTGAGAGAGGAAGATCGGACTTGGCAAGCATGGCTAGCTACCCGAACCATTCCGAACTACAACCAGATTCCAACATCCTTGACGCGAACGGTTGCCCTTTCTCGATGCGTTTCGTTGCTCGCCCTCATTGCCGCAACTCCGCGTGCAGAGCGAAAAGTAGTGACGGAGAAGCTTCGAGGCGAGCGGCTTGACCCATTCTCCGGGAAGCCCTTACTTGTAAAGCTGCTTGATGATTCGATCATCGTCTACAGCGTTGGTCCCAACCTACAGGATGACGGCGGAGGCACCTCGTTTGACCGAGGTGCTGGAGACGTTGTGGCTAGGTCGCCAAATAGAAGACCCCGGGTCGATAGTCGATTCCCGGGAATCTCCGCCGCCGCGCCGCAGTAGCCTTACCAGCCGCGTTCGGCCATCTTCTGCGAGTCCAACAGGCTGTCGCAGTTGATGCCGACCATTGGCTCGCCCAGACCCTTGCTGATTTCGGCGACTTTCTTTGGTTCGTTGTAGAACAACACGGCCTCTACAATGGCTCGCGCGCGTCGCGCTTGCGACTTGATGCGCTCCGCATCGGAAAGGTTGGCTGCGCTCTTGAAGATGCCAGAGCCAACGAAGACCGTTTCCGCTCCGAGCTGCATCATCAAAGCCGCATCGGCAGGGGTCGCAATGCCGCCCGCGCTGAAGTTTGGAACGGGCAACTTGCCGGTCTCATGCACTTCTCGGATCAGCTCAATGCTCGCCTGGTGGTTCTTGGCATGCACGTAGAGCTCGTCTTCGCGCGCGTTTTGAATTTGGCGGATCTCAGACTGAATCGTTCGCATGTGGCGAACGGCTTCCACGACATCGCCGGTTCCGGCTTCTCCCTTGGTGCGGATCAGGGCCGCGCCTTCGGCGCAGCGGCGCAACGCCTCGCCAAGGTTTCGCGCGCCGCAAACGAACGGAACGGTGAAGATGTGCTTGTCAACGTGGTGTTCGTGATCTGCTGGCGTCAGCACTTCGCTTTCGTCGATGAAGTCAACTTCCAGAGCTTCGAGAATTTGGGCTTCGGCGAAGTGGCCGATTCGGCACTTGGCCATCACCGGAATCGAGGCGATCGCCTGGATTTCCTGAATCATCTCAGGGTCGCTCATTCTCGCGACGCCGCCATCTCGGCGAATGTCGGCCGGAACACGTTCCAGCGCCATTACGGCTACGGCACCGGCATCCTCGGCTATCTTTGCCTGCTCAGGATTGATGACGTCCATAATGACTCCTCCCTTAAGCATTTCCGCGAGTCCAACTTTTTCACGCCACGTTTTCTTTAGGATGATTCCGCTCATTGACCTTTCTCTACGAAACTGTACCGCCGATTGGTCCCTTGGCACAGGGTCACCCTTCTTTCAAGCCGCTGGTAGTGGGTTTCACGAAATAATATTTGGCAAAGCTTGCGAACGACACCCAGAACGACGATGGCAGCCGGCATGGCATAACCTAACCCTTAGTGATGGAGTCCGAATTGATTGAGTCGAGCAAGATCGAAGCGCTGGCTGGCGCCCGACTCCTTGCATTCCCGCCAACGGCGAGCGAGATCGAAAGACTGATGGCCGAATTCGGGGCCGAAGCAGGCGCTTGGGCGGTGCAGCAAGTCCACAGCCGACGGCGAGCCGAGGCCAAGTTTGCCCGGGCGCAGGAAATGCTCTTTGATGCGGACACGGTGGAGATGGCGACTCACGAACGGCTTGCCGCCTATCACGCGGGCCTCTTCCCAAACGGCGAACTCGTTGCTGACCTCACGGTTGGAGCCGGAGCTGACCTGATGGCGCTGGCGGCGCGTGGTCCCGCGCAAGGATACGAACTGGACCCAGAGCGGGCGAAGTTTGCACGCTGGAATTTGAAGGTTCACGGGCTGGAAGCTACGGTGCTGACGGCCAATGGCCTGACCTCAGGCCCAGTGCCGTATCTCTTCGCGGACCCGGCGCGGCGGAAAAATGGGCAACGATTTGCAAAGCTAGAAGACTTCTCTCCCCCGCCGAGGGACATCGTTGAAAACTACGCGACCGCAAAACTTGGCGTGATGAAGCTTTCGCCGATGCTGAGCGACGATGAACTGGAATCGCTTGGACCGCGTTTGCAGTTCGTCTCTTTCGGCGGTGAGTGTCGCGAAGCGCTTGTGTTGTGGGGAAAAGAAGCGGAGCCAGGTCGCTTAGCGGTCCACGTTGAGACCGGGTCAGTCGCATACGCGGCAGAAACGGTGTCCACGGAAACGCCAGAGGATTACCTCTTCGACTGCGACCCCGCTCTCGTCCGGGCGCACGCGGTCGGTCATCTCGGGTTGCCCATCCTCGGGGACTCGAAAGGCTATTTAACTTCCGCCGAGTTCCACGAGAGCCCTTGGCTCAGGGCTTATCGCGTGCTGACCCACCATGCCGCAGACCTCAAACGCACCCAAGCCTGGCTCCGAGCAAACGAGGCGATGATCCACGAAGTTAAGATTCGAGGCGTGAAGGTGGACGGCGATGCGCTCCGAAAGAAGCTGAAACCCGGCGGCGCGCGCCGAGTTTCGCTAGCGATTTATCCGGTTGGCAAGAGCATTCGGTACGTGATCCTTGAAGCTATTTCAGCAGGGCAAAGTCCAGAAGCAATTCCGCATCCGCCGATTGACCACCATCCGTAAGAATGCGGAAGTAGACCGTGCCTTCGTAGTCCACAAAGTTCTGCCCGTTTGCAACTGGCAAATCGAGCTTGCTCCAGGTTGTCGGCAACGCACCCACCCGCAGATCCACGAACGTTCCGTACGGATAGGAGTTTGAGGACCAATCGTAGAGTTGGATTCGTTCGTTGCCCGTGACCGTGCCGAGGTACTTGCGCCGCAGAACTAGGTTTGTAAACCCGGTTCCAGGCAACCGCCGGAAAGTCCCTTCCAGCAACACGGAGCCATTGGAGCGACGGGTGACCCGCATGTTTCGACGGTCATTCTCGAGGGTCTCAAAGAAGCCACCGTAAACGAGGCCACCGCCATCGGAAGCCCCTTCGATGAGAGGATAGGCGAGTCCATTGGAAACGGGTGCGTTGATTTCTGCAATCTGGTTAAACCGATCGTGGATGGTGAATGACCTCGTGTTTGGCCCCAAGCGGATGTCTCGATAATCCCGACCTGCTGCGACGGTGGCCAGCCGGGTTCGACTGGTTGAAATCGTCATCCGGCCGTCGAGGCTTCGTCCGTAGATTCTTGCCGTCGCAACGCCGGTTGGATATTGTCCGACCGGGGTGACGTAGCGGACTAAAGCTGATTTGCGGCGCGCGTTGCCGTCGAGCAACGCATTCAACGCGGCCTGCGCGTCGACGAGGCCGTAGTTGGAAAACTCGCCAAACGGACTTTGGGTGAGGGTTGTGGCCGTGTCCTCAATCGCGTTGCGGACTTGAGCAGGCGTTGCATCGGGTCGGGCTCCGAAGAGCAGCGCCGCGACTCCGGCTACGTTGGGGCATGCCGCGCTCGTGCCGGCGAAACCGGTCGTGTATCCGCCGCTGGTGACCGTAGTTGAAATGCCGACGCCTGGAGCAGCGACGTCTACCCAGGAACCCCAGTCAGAAAAACCGGCTTTCGCGTTGCTTTGGACGGTGGCGGCGACCGAGAGAGTGTTCTCGTACGCGGCGGGATAGTAGGAATACACCGTGCTATCGTTGCCCGAGGCCGCTATGGGCAGGCAGCCTTTGCTGAAAACGTAATCGATCGCTTCCCGCTCTGCCGGGCTCAAACTGTCGGAGTAGAACGACATGCTGAGGACCTTCGCCCCCATGTCCGCCGCATATAAATAGGCCGGCAAGTTGTTAGAAAGGAAGAAGTAGCCGTCATCCTGAGCCGCCTTGAGGCACATGATGCGGGCCTTCGGGGCGATGCCAGCGACGCCAATGCTGTTATCTCCTACGGCCGCCGCGATGCCGGCACAGGCTGTGCCATGCCCATTCACGTCTTCGGGAATCGCGTCTTCGCCAACGAAATCGTAGCCGTTGATGTCGTCAACAAAGCCGTTCCCATCGTCATCAATGCTGTTTCCGGCGATTTCGCCGGTGTTCTGCCAAAGGTTAGCGACCAGGTCTTCGTGCGCGGTGTTGACGCCGGTATCCATGACCGCGACGATCGCGGAGTTGCTTCCGAGAGTTCGGTCCCATGCCAAATCAACCTTCATCGTGCGCAGATTCCACTGGTCTGTCCACCTCGGATCGTTTGGCACGTAAGCAATCTTTGCGGCCCGATCTCGCTCCACGGCCAAAATGCCAGGCATGCGACTCACGCGGTCGATGCTGTTGACGGTCAGCGTAGAGGCGCCCTGAATCACCGCGCGCTTGATTTGCGGCATCCAACGCAGCGTCTTGAAGCCCGGCAGTGACGGCCTTTGATTGCACTTCACAATCAGTCTCGTCGGGTGAAACTTCTCAATACCGAGATCATTTTGCGGATTTAGCGTGGTGGCAACAAAAAGCAGGGCGAGATCAAGCACGGCGATAGTCTAACATTCGAAACGAGGAAACGCCATGCAATTTCGAATCTCCTGTTGGGCCAAGATCAATGAGTTTTTAGCGGTCGGCCGTCCCGACCATCGGGACTATCACCCGATCGAGACGGTGTTCCAGGAAATCAGCCTCGCGGACGAGCTTGTCGTGACGACGGGCGAAACGGCGGTGGACCAAGTTGAGTTCACCAAAGCCGGCTCGCTGGCCTTCGAAAAGGAGAACGTTCCCCACATCAACACGGTCACGAAGACGCTCATGCTGCTCCGAACGCAAGCGACGCTTCCTCCGTTTCGCATCGAAGTGATCAAACGAATCCCGAGCCAAAGCGGACTTGGCGGGGCGAGCTCGGATTCGGCCGGAGTCCTCCGACTTGTTCAGGCCGTGGTTCCGGATGCGTTCACGAATGAACGGCTTTTGGAGCTTGGTTTGATGATCGGCGCGGACGTTCCGTTTTGCTTTACCGGTGGCCGTGCTCTGGGGACAGGCTATGGAGAAATTCTGCGACCGCTGCCCGATACTCCGGTCCGTTGGCTGGTTGTCGCGCGGCCCTTCGAACACGGCAGCACGCCCAAGATGTTCACCGCCCTCGACCGAAAGGTCCGAGAATTTGTGTCGTACCGTGGCGATCTCGGTCACAACGATTTCGAGCAAGTGACTGGCCAAGAATCTCTGTGGCTCATTGAGCGCATGCGAACGCTGGGTTCGGTACAGGCGGGGCTAACCGGCTCCGGCTCGGCGGTGTTTGGATTCTTTACCGGGCAGAAAGCGGCCCAGTGGGCGGCGGGCAAATTGATGGAGGACAACGTTCCGTTTGTCCAGGTCGCGCACACCATGCCACGAAGAAAAACGGTCATGGATGGCATCGCTCGAACCGATGCCATCCAAGAGATCGTTTCGCCGTTTTAGGACGTAACGACGACGGCGCTGCCGTTGAGAGCGCTGGATTGCCAAGCCGCTTCGGTGAGGCGGATGACTTCCAGTCCGCACTCGAACGGCGATTCGCACTCGACCTTGCCGAGGATGCTGTGGATGAAGTTTCGGTCTGGGGTCGAGCCACCGGAAAGGTGCTCGGCCTTGATGCGATTTCGATCTCGGTCGGTGATGGTGAGCTTGCCGTCTCGAATGAAGAACGCCATGTTCTCGCAAACGATCGTGACGTCCTCGTGCCATGACATGCCGTCGCCCACGATGGCGATGCTGCCCATGGCGCCGCCGTGGAACATGATCGACAGGGACGAGTTGATGTCAACCTCGGTGCCCTTGTTGTCGGTGTAAGCGGAAACCGACTTTGGCGAAAGACTGGTTACCCAGAGAACGATGTCGATGACGTGCGAACCGGAGTCGTTGAGCTGACCACCGCCGGATAGGGCGGCGATGTGTCGCCAGGTTCCAGCACAGGCTCGCAGCCACTCCTGGCTCTGAAGAACCTGAATGTATTGAACTGCGCCGGCTTCGCCCGACTTGATCTTCTCTCGCATGTAGCGGAACTCGGCTTGGAAGTGTCGCTGGTAGCTCACCATGCCAATCTTTCCGGCTTCGTCGCGGGCCTTGATGACTTCGTGAGCATGGGCAACCGACGTGACGAGCGGCTTTTCGCAGCAAACGTGAACGCCTGCCTTTAGGCCGTCAAGAATCTGCGTGACGTGCTGGGTGTGCGGCGTCGCGATCATGATCGCGTCTGGCTTGACCTGCTCCAGCATTTCGTTGTGATCGTGGAAAACGGCGGCGTTGGCCGTCACTGGTCGCTGCTCTTTCATCAGCGCAATTTGCTCGTCGCTGGTGTCTACCAGGGCGACAATTTCCGCTTCCTTAACTTCCTGCAAATTTCCGACTCGGTAGCGCTGAAAGCCACCACATCCCACCATTGCTACTCTTACTTTTTCCATGTTTGAAGACCCCGTTGGCGTCGCCGGGCAGGTTACCAGAGCCCCGTTTGGTCACAATGGCGATGATGCGAATTGTTCTTTCCGCCGGTGAAGCGTCGGGCGATGCCTACGGTGCCGCGCTCATTCGGGAGATCCGAAAGGCGACCGATTTGCCCGTGAGTTTTCGGGCAATCGGGGGCACGCAGATTCGGGCGGAAGGGGCGGAGATCATCGCAGACTCGTCCCACTGGGGGGCGATCGGGGCGATTGAGGCGGTCAAGCTGGCTCGAGATGTTTTGGTCGGTCGAAAGCGTCTGGAGGAAGAGCTCAACACCGGAACGCCGGGTCTGTTCATGCCGATTGACTTTGGCTTCGTAAACGTTCGAATGTGCCGGGTGGCGAAGGCTCGGGGCTGGAAGGTGCTGTACTTCATCCCGCCCGGGTCTTGGCGTCGGGACCGGCAAGGGGCGGACCTTCCGACCATCACCGATGCGATCGTGACCCCGTTCCCTTGGTCGGCCGAGATGCTGAACCAAAACGGCGGGAACGCGCACTTCTTTGGTCACCCACTCAAGCAGCTGATTCAGGGCGAAATGGAGAAACTGACCGACGCTTCGCGTGTGCCGGATTCCATCGCGCTCCTTCCGGGAAGCCGGAATCACGAGCTTAAGTTCCATTTGCCGATCCTCGCGAAGGCACTTCCGTTGATCGAAGCGGTCCGCGGACGGCCCGTAAAGGCGACCTTCGGGCTTGCTCCGGGTGCCAATGTCGTAGCGATCCAAAAGCGTTGGATTCAGCTCTCAGGGCGCAAATCGGACCAGTTTGAAGTCGGCAAGAGCACGCAGGTTTTATCCACGGCGGAAGCGGCGCTGGTTTGCAGCGGAACGGCCACGCTCCAAGCGGCCTTATGCAACACACCGCACGTGATTTTCTATCGCGCGACGCGATTGCTCGAGGTCCAGCGGGCCGTCACGCGCACGCCGTGGCCGAAGTTCATCGGGCTGCCGAACATCATCCTTGACCGCGGGGCAGTGCCGGAATTCGTGCAAATGGCCGCCACTCCCGAAGCGATTGCGAACGAGTTTCTGCGGGTCCAAAGTGATCCTTCGGGCCAGCTTGCCGCCTTTGCCGAGCTGAGCGAGTTACTGGGAGAGCCGACGGCGATTTCTCGGGCGGCGAGACTTGCCGTGGATCTCGCTTCTAGTGCCTAAGTGCGGCTACGTTGTAAAGCAAGGCTATGGCTGAATCAGGACCTTACCTACCGGACGATCGGACACTCCGTTAGGTCTGCGGCTGGCAATGATTAAGTAGTTCTTGCCGCCCTGGGCGGTGAAGCGACCGAATCGATCGCGCAGTCCAGAGTCGTCGTACACCTCGGTGATGTACTCAACTCCGGGCGTTAGCGGAGTTTCCAACACCGGGAGAGGGCTACCCAAAGAATTAAAGTAGTCTACAATTGCACTCTTAATTATATTTCCTGTGGAGACCTCCACCAGACGGATACCGAACGGACCGTTAACGCCTAAGAT
Source organism: Chthonomonas calidirosea (assembly GCA_945859975.1). GTDB lineage: Bacteria > Armatimonadota > Fimbriimonadia > Fimbriimonadales > Fimbriimonadaceae > Fimbriimonas. The sequence continues at coordinate 20,686 of CAMAPH010000020.1, read as the reverse complement.
GTGTCTTGCTTTGCTTTTGTTAGGTTGAAGTGGCTCATCAAATGCCAAGGGACGAAGGTTTCCTTGACCGTAAATTCCCCAGTATTGTTCGGCCATACCATATGCAGGAAGTGATTGATTTACAGGGCTGCCAGTGGTTAACAGACCGTCAACAAGAGCTGCCCTTGGCAGATTCACAATCGGACCTATTTCTGCAAATGGTTCGCCATCAATCACCGCTACCGGCTCACCCTTGTATGACAGCGTAACGTCCGCAGGATCAGCCCCAATGCTTACTAAAGTCAAGCGTAGTCGCTCGTCTTCTGGGCCACTTCCACCGCATCCAAACACGGCGGATAACAAGAGACACATCATCAATGGTTTCGGTGCTTTAAACATAACTTCCTGTGATATCAACGTAAGCGTCGGTGAGCGAGACACTGTTTCGCAAGCGAACAAGCGGAGTCGGAGCAGGTCCGTTCCGTCGCAAAAGTGGCAATCTGTCGGTCGTACCCGCGCTATCCTTGTCTAGCAGAATGTAATATTGGCTACCAGATGGAGTGGAAGAGGGGACAATCAGAGGGCAGTCAATCAGCCAACTCTGTGCACCCCTTCGCTTTGGAGTTGCGCCCACTGAATTTGAGCCGTACAAAGCGTAATCAGTTGCGTAATCCGACGTTTCTTGTAATCCTAAGCTCGAATGAGCCCAGCAACCGAGGTTTAGCACCCTTGCGTACCCACTCACAGCAGAGTCGCCAAAATTCGGTCCTCCATTCCAGTAGGCCGAAGTTGCGATACGAATTCCCGAACAAGCATTGTGACAAGTCGAGCCGTTTATTTTACTGGTTGGAGCGGTGAGATATGGATTTGTTACCGACACCCAGCTCGGATACCCATTGAGGAACCACTGACAGCCGCTCTCGATGAATGTCAAAACGAGCGCATCGTCGTATCCATTTCCCTTGATCGGATAGTACGATACACCATCGTTACCATTTAACATTGCCTTGCAATTGAGCAACTCAATATGACCGGGAGTTTCAATGAATAAACCACGCAAACCCGCACGGGCACGCGTAAAAGTGCATCCGTAAGCCGTCAAATTTAGTCTAAGAGTCGCATTCGGTATTGAATCGTTCGCCCTTAATGGGTATCCGCCGCCTTCGAAAGTTCCGTTGATCAGAATTACCTGGCGATCAACCGGAGCGCGAGGCGGCTCAACGGGAGGATCATCTCGCTGTAACGTCGCGTTGTTGACATTCGCAAACAACCGGAGGCCTTCAGTTGACGATACCGATACTCGACCGGTATTTACGAAAAACCTGCGAAGAGTATTGTCGTACCAATAAGAGTAGGCTCTAGTATCCACATCGGTCGCACCATTGCTGCAAATGTATTGACGAGGAGCACCAAATTCGTCGATGTCGGTATCGTCCCAGACTCCTCCACTGAGCCGGGTTGGGACCCCTGGTTCCGCGGGATCAGTGGACCAATTGAAGGTCGGCACATTGGTGGTGCCGCTACTTGCTGGTATATCCGCTTGCCAAACGGTATCGGTACCGACCTTAAGGGTCCAGGAAGTTAATGGCAAGACCTCCATGCTGGAAGTCCAGCCCAGATCAGGATTTGCAATACCGTTCAGGGCCGACTGATTTATAATAGCAAATTTTTGCACCTTGGGGTAGATTGAAGAAAGCCCGCGCCAGGGGTCAGCTCCGCTAGAGTTAAAGCGAAATAATGCCTTATCTGTTACTACTACACACAGCATGGTTAGGTACGATAAGCTCCCAGCTACTTCGATGGCCCTTCTGAGAGATTTCCACGGTCCGGTAGCTAGGCTTGGATTTGCAGGGTCAAACGGTTGCAGCGCGGTATTGCCGTCTTTTCCATTAATAGGATCGACGTAACGGAACGTCCAACCTGTCTCAGCGCGGATCTCACTCACAATGTCGGCGAGAGTTTTTGGATTGCGCCAGATTCCAGGGGGGGTGGTCACTCCAGAGGGCAAAGCGCGTTGCATGGTTGTAGGAAAATTGTCAAAGCCTTCGACATTATCGAGATTCCAGCCAGGTATCTGACTCAAGTTGTAATCCGTCCATTCGTCCCAATCGACCTCTGACCATTGATACGCTTTGTGACCGCTTCCAGTGGTGCCAGATGCTCTCACCTTTGAAACCGCAAGCGGTAAAAAGCCCTGAACTCCGGTTAGCTGAAGCAAGCCACCACCCAAAAGCTCGACCGCCAAGTTTGCAGTGCCGTTAACTTGAATCCCGGCGTACGGTCCAACATCATCACCGGAAGGTGCTGTAAGGTTTACTAGGGACCAAAGAGCCCGCGTTCGAGGTGTGAGCATATGAGCGGACTTTATCACACTTTTTAGCGATGTGGGTAATAAATCGGGACTCTTAATAGCTTTTTTGAAAAGTGCAAGGAATCTGATTACTAGAGTTACGGGTTCAGACAGTAGAAGAATGGTGAGAGCCAAAATGAAACACGATTTATAATCTCCAAGGAAAGCTGACCGGGAAATTGTTAAGATTATGGAACCATTGTGGGCAATTTTAACATTAATTTCCTATCCTCGAACCTAAAATAGCTGTTTCAAACGTCTCGTTAGCATTGTCCTGACGGTGTTGGAGTATAGAACGCTGATGGTCTTACAGTGACTTTTCGATAAAGCTCTAGCCTTCCCGGTCTAAACGATCACTCTGAAGCGTCACTTCTGTAGACACCTTTATAACAAGCCGCGTTCCTTTACGTTCATGTAAAAGTTCACCAGGTTGGCCGCGAGGTCCTGCGGCTCGGATTCGAGTTGGTGAATGCGGGCGGCGCTGAACAGCTTGGCCGCTTCTTTTCTTTCGGACAGAAGCAGGTCGGCAGCGGCGCGGGTGTAGGCGGCTTCCGTCGAGTCGATGGGAGCTTGCATCGCCTCATTCAGCCGACCATCCTGAACTCGCACGACCAGCACCAAATGGCGGCGAGTGAGGCTGCCAAGCGCGGCGACCATTTCTTTCGCCCGGTCGCCGTCCTCGTAGTCCGAGAACACGACCACCAGCGATCTTCGCTTCCAGCGACCATTGAGATACGAGGTGCCGCCGATCAGGTCTGTCTCGACCGGTTCGGCGACGAGGTCGTGGCAACTTTCGATGACCATGCCGACCTGCGAGCGGCCTTTGCGCGGTGGGATGTAGCGCCGGACCGTATCTGAAACGACCAACAGGCCAACAAGGTCTCCTGCCACCGACGCCGCGTTGGTCAGCAAGATGAGGCTGTCCAGAACGTGATCCAGTTTTCGGACGCCGTTGACCTCGGAAAGCATGTGCCGACCGACGTCGATGAGGATCAGCACGGCTTGGCTGCGCTCGGTTTCGTACTGGCGCACGATTAGCTTTCCGCGGCGGGCGCTGGCCTTGTGGTCGATCTTTCGGAAGTCATCGCCTTCGGCGTACTCGCGGAGAGATTCAAATTCCGACCCGAGTCCTCGGAAGCGGCTCCGGCGAATTCCCATTTCCCGCAGCCGACCTTGCTGGTTGAGCAAGTCAAATTCGCGCAGGGCGAGGACGTTCGGATACACCCGTACGGCCTCGGTGGTTTCGAGCTTAAGGTCGCGATAGGAGAGCCCGAAAGGGCAATTCAGCCGAAGGTAGGTGCCTCGGAACCGGTCGGTACCCCGCTCTCCCGGCGTGACGTGATAGACGGTGTCAAACGATGCGCCCGGCTGGAGCGAGATCGGGACTTCGTTTCCATCCGGAACGACACCGGCCGGGGCCTCGTCACGAAGTTTTCCTTCTAGAGCTTCCCGGGATCCGTTCTCAACGCGCAGCAAAATGCGGTTCGGAACCCGGACCGACAGCACCGGATCGAAAACCCGCTTGATCGTGATGTTCTCGCCTTTCGGTCCAAGACGATGGTCGACATAGGTCGCCACCAGCACCAGAACGTTATAAGCAATCAGCAGGTACGGACTGCCCAATGACGTGCTGACGACCCCGACGGGAACACCCATAGCGAGCAAGAGCCAGCATCGTTTCGTTGGTACCAAGAGAAATCCTTTTGCTCGGCTTGCGTTAACCCGTAGAATGTACGTTGTGCAGCACGAATTTGCGGTGCTTACCCCAGATAAGGCGGTCGTGACCTATCGGCTCGCTGGCCTGAGTGCGCGAATCTTTGCCCATCTGCTCGATGTGATTATCGTTGCCGGCATTATTGTGCTTTTCAGTTTGGTGCTCTCCGTCGGCATCGGACGGCTTGATCCAGGCATTGCCGTGGCCCTTGTTCTCATCGCAAGCTTTTTGGTACCGCTCGGGTACTTCATCCTCAGCGAAGTTTGGATGAACGGCCAAACGCTCGGCAAGAAGGCGACCGGCGTCCGAGTCCGCATGTTGGATGGCACGCCGATCACCTGGAATGCGGCTTGTGCTCGGAACATGCTGCGGGTTGCCGACATCCTTCCGGGCCCTTATCTGGTGGGCCTGATTGCCATTTTCACGAACGCCAAAGCCCAACGGCTGGGCGACATGCTGGCGGGAACGGTTGTCGTGGTTGAGCGACGCAACACGCCGAAATACGTGATTGCCCCGCACCGCGCCGGGCTGCATCCGTTGGAAAGCCAGGTGGGTGAACTTGAGGGAATGACCTTGAGCGAGTACCACGCCCTGAAGCGATTTGCCGACCGATTCCCGGAATTGCCGGACCGGATTCAGCACGAAATGGTTGTGCAAGTTTGGATTCCGTTCGCCGAGCTTAGGCAAGTTCCACCTGTGCCAACCATCCACCCGATCTTTCTTGCGGAGGCTGTCGTTATGAAATACGGGCGACGAAACGGGCTCCTTTGACCTGCCGAAAACCTGGTGGAAAGGTGGCCAACTTTTCCGGGGAAAACTTTGGTGACTCCGCTTCTTGGGGAAAGGTGCCCGACTTTGATTCACCTTTGGGACAGTTTTCCCGTCCTCTTCCCCAAAGTGGTTTGAACCTGCGGCTGAACCTAGAGACCGTGGTTTTCCACCGATTTGGGGGCCTCTAATAATAACTGTAAGTTCAGTAAATATAGACGTTCAATTAGAAACACCCGGTGGAAATCGATCTCTCACCCCGGTTGCCGAGACCATTTCGGTCACGAACTTTCGCCTTTTGAAAACTGCGGAAGTCAGATTGAATTCTGGATTCAACGTGCTGGTTGGCGCAAACGCTCAGGGAAAGACGAGCTTGCTTGAGGCTTTGTCTCTCGTTTCTACGACTCGTCTTTTGCGAGGGAGGCGGGAACAGGAAGCGATTCGCGATGGGGAGGGCGATGCTTCGGTGACGGTGACCTTGGCCGAATCGTTGACCCAACTCTCGATTCACGTTTCCCGAACGGCGAAGAAGAGGGCGGCTCTGAACCGTGCCTCTTTGCCACGTGCGGCAGACCTGCTGGGTCGGTTACCAACGGTCTCCGTTACAACCGCTGACCTTGAGCTGGTCCGTGGAGATCCTAGCGATCGACGCATGCAGCTTGATCTTGATTTGAGTTCCCTTTCTGCGGCCTACCTTCGCGACTTGACCCAGTACAAGAAAGCTCTGGAACAGCGAAACAGTCTTCTCCGAACGGCCCGCGAGCGGTTTGTTTCGGAAGAGGCTTACTTGCCATGGGAGCAGATGATGGCGGGTCCGGCGGTAGAACTCCGTTCTGCGCGCCGAAACTACGTTGACGCCATTAATCAGCTTGCCGCCCAAATTCACGCGGAGATGGGCAATGGAGAGGCACTGCGGCTGGAATACGAAGCGAACGACCCTGCCGAAACGGAGGAACAGATGATCGCCTACTTGGCGCAAAGCCGAGGGGCGGATATTTCAAGGGGTGGATCGTCGGTTGGCCCGCACCGTGACGACGTTGCCATCTTTATTGAGAATCGCGATGCCCGGTCGTTTGGGTCACAGGGGCAACAGCGCACGGCGGTGATTTCAGTGAAACTTGCGTCGCTGGAAGTCGCAAAGTCTCGGCTGGGATTCGCGCCAATTCTGCTTCTGGACGACATGCTTTCGGACTTGGATGAATCGCGTCGGGCGTTCTTGGTCGATGTGGTTTTGAACCGAGCGGGACAGGCACTTTTGACTTGCACGGAGGCTTCCCTTGCGGGTGATCGCTTGCTAAACTCGGCCTCGGTGTTTGAGGTTTCGGCAGGAGCGGTGAATTCGGTTTGAGGCAAGTTTCGGATTTGCTTTCGTCGGCGGTTGCTCGACCGGAAGTATTGCGGACGGCTCGGGCCTTTCGCGTGATGCGTCGCTGGGCCAAGATAGTCGGGCCCGAGCTTGCTAAGAAGAGCCAGCCGGATCGTTACGATCAGGGCACGCTTTGGGTGGCGGTGATCAACTCCGTATGGGCGCAGGAGCTTCGAATGCAGTCAGACACGATCCTGCGTCGTTTGGCGGAAGAAGCCGGAGATCGAAGCTTGTTTGAGAAAGTGCGGTTCGGGGTTCGCTCGCTGGAGGTTCCGGCGGAGCTGATTCCGGTTGAAGAAACCACTTACGTGAGTTCGGCAGAAACTAACTTCCGAGAGTTTGCCCTGGAGAAAATTAAAGCGAGGAAGCGTGAGGAAGGAGCTTGAGTATCGCCCTGCTCTGCTGGCGCTTCTCGGTCTTCTCTGTGGATTAGCCACTGCATCCTCACCGTTTCGTGTTGCCTACCTTCTGGTTCTCTTGGCTTGTTTTAAGTCTCAGGTGGGTCGGGTCGTTGTGCTTGTCGCCGCGATTGTTGGTTTTTGGATTGCACCGAACATTTCGACGGTTAGTTCTACCGAGAGAGGAATTTCCGGGGTTGGTGAAATTGTCTCCATGCCAAAGATTCTCGAGGCCGGCACTCGCTTCACTTGGCGCAAAGAAGATCGACTTTACGATGTTGTTCTCTTGTCTCGGAATCGCGAACTCGGCCTGGGTGACAAGTTGCGTCTCGCCGGTGAGATACGGCAACCAAGCGCGGATTACCAAACCTACTATGATTTGAACCGGTTGTCGGGGCGGGTAACGACGGATCAATTTGCCTTGGTAGAACCCTCGCGAATTCTCGGAATGAAGCCAGCTTTGAACCTGCGAACCGGCTTCTTGGAGTGGTCGTCGTCGCGATTTTCGGACGGGAACGCACAGTTACTTCAGGCAATGTGCCTCGGAACAGACACATTGCTTACGCCTACGCAGTGGAAGCAACTAAGAGATAGCGGCACGATCCATATCGTCAGCGCATCGGGTTTTCAGGTTTCAATCGTTGCGGCGGCGTTGACGGTGTTGTTATCGCTTTTGCCTGTTGCCCGGCCATTTATGATCTTCATTCTCGCCGGGGCGCTAGGCATCTATTCGCTCGCTGCCGGCTTCAACGCCCCGATCATTCGAGCATCGGCAATGGCGATTGTGCCGCTGTTCGCCTACCTTGTGCGGCGAGAGTCTGACTTCCTGAGTACGGTCGCATGTACGGCTCTGGGTCTGTTGATGTGGCGGCCGCTGTGGGCTTATGATCCGGGCTTTCAGCTGTCGTTCATCACCGTTTCGGCCCTGGGTCTGTACGGGAACGCGACATCCGAAGCGGAAGCGTATTTGGGCAACGTGCCGTCGCAAGTTCGAACGGGCGTGATCGCCTCGATCGCATCGTTGCCGTTACTTGCCCTCCATTTCGGGACCAGCCCGGTGCTTTCTTTGATCCCAAACTTGCTAATCGCGTTGCCATCGTCTGCTTGTGTCGTGCTTGCGTTGGCGCAATTTGGCTTGTCGCAACTCGGCTTCGGCTTTCTGGAGCCGGTCACCGGTTGGCTCATTGAGGGGCTTCTGAGCTATTGTCAGGTGGTGATCCAAACGGCGGCGGGATGGTCTTGGACCATGCTGCGCTTCCCGAACGTTCCGCCGGATGTGGCGGCTTGCTTCTTGATCGCCCTGTTTGGGACTTGGAGGTTTAGCCGTGCGCCGGCTGCTTAACTTTACGAGCATTGGCGTGGTAGTTGCCGCGCTTGGTGGAGCTTGGGTGGGATCTGCCGGACGCCCCGCGAGCCGAATCATGATCTTAGACGTCGGTCAGGGGGACGCGACGCTGATTCAGAGTGATGGTCGGACGCTGTTGATCGATACCGGACCGTACAGCGATAATCGCCTCGCCCGCAAGCTACGCTCGCTACGCATTGCAACTCTAGACGCTATCTTTCTAACCCACCCAGATCTCGATCATGTCAACGGAACGGCAGCGGTGGCAGAGGAGTTTCCTGGTGCTCCGATCCTGATTTCTGCGGCGTTTCGGACCCATCCAGAACTCACTTCAGCGCTTCGGTTATGGAAGCTACAGGATCGCGTTCGGTGGGTTTTGGATCGCGGCACCTTGCAAATGGGCACGGCGCGCCTTGAGGTGTACGTGCCGGCTTGGATGCCAGGAACACCCGACAACGACGGCAGCATGCTCACCCGGTTTTGCGTCGCCGACGCGTGCTTTGTGAACTCTGGCGATGCGAGCACCGCGCTGGAACCGACGATTACGGATGAGCTTAAGTGGACGGCGAATTTGGTTAAAGCCGGGCACCATGGCAGCCGAACCTCTACGAGTGACGTCTTTCTCCAAGGCCTCGGCGCGACCGATGTTGCTATTAGTTGTGGACGCAACAACCGTTTTCGGCACCCGCATCCCGAAGTCGTTGAGCGCATAAACGCATCCGGCGCAAAGCTTCATCGAACCGACGAGTCCGGAACGATCACTTTCGAGATTCGTTCCGGACGTTGGCAGCGCGTCAATTGAAGAGTTGCTTGCGTTCTTGAAGCTTCGCGAGACGATCGGTCATCTCGTCCACCGCCGCGCGGTCGCGCTCGATGACTTCGGGCTTGGCTCGCTCAACGAACTGTGGATTGTTCAGTCGACCCGCGATCTTGGTCGTTTCCAACTCAAGCTTCGCGATCTCCTTCTCAATCCGGTCAAGCTGCTTCGCTTTGTCAACCAAGCTATCGACCGGTAGATGGAAGTCCACTCCGGCGGTCGTGACCGACACGAGTTGAACCCCCTCGGGCTTGCCCGGGGTCAACTTTTCTACCCACGCTTGGCTCATGACAATGGATTCGTTTCCTTGAAGATCGCCTTCGTAGAACGCTTCCGGAATCTTCACCATGGCCGCAACCTCGACGCTTGCGCGGAGGGCGCGGAGGCTTCGCGTGATCTCGAACGCTCGCTCAATTCGCTCTTCCGTCTCCGGATTCTCGAAGTGCGCCGGCAACACGGGCCAGCGGGCGGACATCAGGAACGGCGCCTTGTCCGGGATCGGCAGGAAGGAATAGAGCTCTTCCGTCAAATGCGGCATGACAGGATGCAGCATCGTGAGGAACGCCTCGATCGACGTGAGCAGCACCCATTGCGGCACCAGGCGCTGCGTAGGGTCGTTCAGACGCGATTTGGAGACCTCGATGTACCAGTCGCACAGTTCGCTCCAGAAGAACCGGAACAGGGCCTGACAGCCCGTTTGCAGGTCGTATTCGTCAAATGCCTTCCGGACCGCCTTTTCGGTGCTTGCAAGGCGACTCAGGAGCCAACGATCGACGTCGGTGAGCTCCGTCGGTTCAGCTGGCATCGCTTCGACGTTCATGAGAACGAATCGCGTGGCGTTCCAGATCTTGTTGGCAAAGTTTCGAGAGTCTTGGTTCTTCTGCTCGGAGTACCGAATCTCTTGGTTCTCGCCGGTTTGGCTTTGGAGCGTCCAACGAAGTACGTCGGCACCCAATGTTTCGATGACTTCCATGGGATCAACGCCGGTGCCGAGAGACTTGGACATTCGTCTTCCGTCCTCGCGCATCACCGTGGCGTAGATCATCACCTCGTGGAACGGCACTTCGCCCACGAGATCGAGGCCCATCATCATCATTCGGGCGACCCAGAGGTTGATGATGTTGCGGTCGGTGACCAAAACGTCGGTCGGATAATGGTTCGCAAGATCCGCGGTTTCTTCGGGCCAGCCTAGGGTGGCAAACGGCCAAAGGCCGCTCGAGAACCAGGTGTCCAGCACGTCATCGTCTTGCCGGACGATCTTCTTGTCCCCGGCCTTTGCCTGCGCTTCTTCCCAACTGAGCCCGGCGAATGCCTCGCCGTCTTCGGTGTAGTACACCGGAACCCGGTGGCCCCACCAGAGCTGGCGGCTGATATTCCAAGGCCGGATGTTCTCCAGCCATTCGATGAAGATCCGTTCGTACCGTTCAGGGTGGAACTTAACCTTTCCGCTCCTGACCGCATCAATGACTGGCTGCGCGAGGGCAGGCTGGTCGGCGAACCATTGCTCGCTGAGCAGCGGCTCGATGATGTCCTTAGATCGGTCGCTGAGGACGATCGCGATCTCGTGATCCTCAACTTTCACCAGAAGCTCGGCAGCTTCAAGGTCTTCCAGGATTTTTTTGCGCGATTCGGTGCGGTTGAGGCCCTCGTAGGTTGCAATCAGCTCGTTCACTGGCTGAATCTCATCCAGCTTGATGTGCGCGGATTCGGTCAGGATGACCGGCATCGGCAGGTTGTGCCGAACCGCGACCTCGTAGTCGTTCGCATCGTGCGCGGGAGTGATTTTCACCGCACCCGTACCAAACGCTGGGTCGGGATACATATCCGCAACAAGAGGAACCGCCCGATTCACGAGCGGGACGAGCAGCTTTTTGCCGTGATGGTCTTTGTAGCGCTCGTCGGAAGGGTGAACGGCAACGGCGACGTCGGCAAGGATGGTTTCTGGTCGAGTGGTCGCGATCACGATCTCGCCCGATCCGTCTTCGAAGAGATACCGAAGATGGAAGAGCTTGCCCTTCACCGTCTGGCGCTCGGTTTCGATGTCAGAAACGTTCGTTTTGAGCGTCGGGTCCCAGTTAACAACGCGCTTTCCGCGGAAGATAATGCCGCGGTCGTACCAGTTGATGAAGACCTTGAGAACTGCCTGGGCGTATGCCTCGTCCAGCGTGAACCGGCTGCGCGACCAATCGAAGCCACAGCCGAGGGCGCGGAACTGTTTGAGAATCGTATCGCCGCTCTCCTTTCTCCATTCCCAAACACGCTCGATAAACTTCTCTCGACCCAAGGCCGCGGCGCTGGATCCTTCTTTTCGGAGTTGTTTGTCAACGACGGACTGCGTAGCGATTCCGGCATGGTCTTGACCGGGAAGAACCAAGACGTTCTTGCCGCGCAACCGCTGGTATCGCCCCAGCATGTCCTGGATCGGATAGCAGAGGGCATGGCCCATGTGCAGGCTGCCGGTGATATTAGGCGGCGGAATGGTGATGGTGTAAGTCGGCTTGTCCGATTCAGCCGCGGGTTGAAAAAGTCCGGCAGCTTCCCAGGCTAGGTACCACTTCGTTTCCGTCAGAGTCGCGTCGTAACGCGTAGGCATCGCGAATTCATTCATGATTGCTCCCTCCATGTCATAGAGGTCCGATTAATGTACCGCCGCCGATTGTTTCACGTGAAACAAGTCAGGGCTCATTTTCCGAACAGTTTGAAGATCGCCAGGATGGCGATGGCGGAGAAGCCGAGGCTGTCGTATCGGTCCAAAAGTCCGCCGTGGCCAGGGAAAAGCGTGCCGCTGTCCTTGAGGTCCGACGTGCGCTTGAGCCAACTTTCGAAGAGGTCGCCAATCTGTCCCAAAATCCCCGTTGCCGCGCCAATCGCGAGGCCCATGTTGGTCGGCATGCCCGTAAGCATCGCCAATCCATAGGCACCTAGAATGTTCGCAAAAAGGTTTGCAAGCGCTCCTTCCCAAGTTTTGCCTGGCGAGACTTCTGCCCAAAGCTTGTGCTTTCCAAACTTCTTGCCAACGATCATCGCCGTGGTGTCGCCGAGCCAGATCGGAATGAAGCCGAAAAGAATCGGCGTTCGGAAGTCGAGGGGAATCGTCAAGTTGCCGTGACGATGGACAAAGATGAAGGCAACCAGGGTTGTGACGATCCAGCCCGTACTGATCCATTCGGCCTGCAAGAACCGTTGCCAATGCGGCGCATCCTTTGGGAGTCGGATCCAAAGCAACGAACCAATGATCCCAATCACGAAGGCGACAAAAACGCTCCAGTCTGGAATTCGGTCGAGATATAAACCCGCGAGCAATAGGCTCAGCGAAGCGAAAATGGGAATCGGAAAAGCCGCCTTGTCGCCGAACTTTCGAATCTCTCCGTGGGCCAAAAACAATATCAGAAACGAGGCGCCAACAACGCTCCACAGCGGGGTCGCAATGACCGGGAGCAATACCAAAGGGATCGCTAGTATTGCCGTCAGGATGCGCTGGCGCATTTGTGTTCCTAGTTTGCTCGATTACGCTAGGACGCCGTGGACGAGCCCTCTTTTGCCAGCTTCAGAGCAACCTCAACGCGGCTTCGGCAGCCCAATCGATCCATGATTTGGCTCACCAAGTTCTTCACGCTTTGCTCCCGAAGGTCCGTTGCTTCCGCGATGCTCCGATTGCTCAGGCCCGCGGCAACCAATCGAGCGACGGCGAGCTGCCGGGCGGTGAGGGGAATTGCTGAATCGTACGCGGCCGAAGGAGACCTAACCGCTGAAGAATGAGAGGCGAGCTGAGCATCGAGGGCCGCCAAAGTGGTGTTGGCATCAATCCGAACGTGTCTTGCTTTCGGATGCGACGGAGCGCCGTCCGTCACGATGACATCCAAATTCGGCTCGGAGGTTACGAAGGTCGGCGAGTGTCCGTGCGAGGAGAGGTGAAGCACGACCAGATCCGCAAGAAGGGCGTTCTTGATCTCAATTCCGACTTTCATGAATAGAAAAGGGTCGCAGGAGATACTCCTGCGACCCGAAAGCTCACGGACTTAGCCGTTGATAACGCCCTTGATGGACGTTTTGTACTTCTCTTTCAGGCCGAAGTAGTCGCTCACCGTGATCGTGATCGTATAGGAGCCCGCCTTTCGGAACTTGCGCTTGACGTACTGACCTTCAGAGTCAACGTTCTCGTCCGATCCATCGGTGTCGTCGAAGTCCCACGTGTACTTCAGAATGCTCGATCCGCCTTCGCCACGAGCGCCAAAGATCATCTCTGCGCCGAGCTCTCGGTTGAACGACTTGGGCGTGATTTCTGCACGAATCGGAGTGGAGTCGCTCACAACCCGGAGGTCACCCACGTAAAACGTGGTGGTCGTGTCGGCCGAGAGGCCAATCTGGTTGATCACTTTGTTCGTGCGATCGAAGCCGGAGATTGCCTGAAGTGGAACCGAAACCGTTCGCCATCCGCGTTCGCCGGCTGAAGACGACGTGTTGGTTGGAATGTAGGCTTCCGATTTCTTGCCGTCGGTCGTGGTGATGATCACGCGGATCATCTTGAAGCTCGGTGGAGCTCCGGCCGCTGCGCCGCCAAAACCACCAGGAGCGCCGCCGCCGCCGAACTGGCCGCCGCCAGGGACACCGCCACCTGGGAAGCCTCCACCCGGAACGCCGCCGCCGGGTCGACTACCGCCAGTTCCCGAACCAGGGCGATTCGCGCCGCCTGCTCCGGTGCCCATCGCACCAGAATCAACCGGTCGATAGATCAGGCGGAAAAGATTGTTCTTGTTCGTCTGGGCCTTGGCCAAGTCCACCGGACTGCCAAAGTTGATCTGACCGCCCTGGAAGAAGTTTCGGGTGGAGATTCGAATGGATCGAGTTCCTTCGTAAGCCACTTCGTCGGTTTCGGAAATGACGCCGCTGCCCCAGCCCTTGACCGAGATGTTCTGGTCCTTAATTTCCCGAACCGGCGTGTAAAGCACTTCGCTGCCTTGCGTACCCATCGAGGTGAGTGCGATTACTGAAATTACGATTCCAAGTCCCATTGTTTATTCTCCAATTCGGATGCGCTCAATGCGCATCGCTCGTCCTGTACTTCTTTCGACGTTTATAACGACACCACAGATTACACCGGGCCCGCCAGCAACTTCAAATCGTTCCGGAAGATCGCCCCGAAATCGACGGAGGATGATGTCGCGGTCCATTCCGAGCACCCCGTTCAGCGGTCCGCACATGCCAACGTCCGTAATGTACGCCGTCCCTTGCGGAAGCACTCTTTCATCCGCGGTTTGAACGTGAGTGTGGGTTCCGACTACCGCGCAGGCGCGACCGTCGCAGTGCCAACCCATCGCCACCTTCTCGCTGGTCGCCTCTCCATGAAAGTCGATGAAGATGAAGCCCGGTGAGGTCTCGCAGATTCGATCTACCGCCATGAACGGATCGTCATAAACTGGGTCCATGCCCACGCGACCGCTCACATTCGCGACCGTTAGAGTCACGCCGTCGCTTTCCAGAACCGTCGTGCCGTGCCCCGGCAAACGCGCGGAAAAGTTGATTGGCCGAAGAATGTTCGGCTCTTGATCTAGGTACGGCCCGATCTCTCGCTTGTTGAACGAGTGGTTGCCCAGGGTAATCGCGTCCACTCCCCAGTCAAAAATCTGATCCGCAATTTTCGGCGTGATTCCAATCCCCGCAGCAGTGTTTTCGCCGTTCACAATCGTGAACAGCGGCTTGTGGGTCGACTTGAGCGAGGGAAGATAGCGTTGAACAATGTTCCGCCCAACTTCACCCACGATGTCGCCAAGAAAGAGAATTGTGAACGTCGCCAAGAACAACAGTATGACGTTCTTGGCCGCTGGGGCTTACTTCGCGATCTCGGTCATTCGGGTTTCCCGGATCACCGTCACCCGAATTTGCCCGGGGAAGTCGAGTTCCTTTTCGATTCGACGGGCGACGTCGTGCGCAAGGCGTTTGGCGGCTAGATCGTCAATCAATTCCGGTTTGACGATCAACCGAATTTCCCGGCCCGCTTGCACGGCGAAGCTACGATCGACGCCGGGGAACCCGTTTGCGATCGTTTCGAGCGCGCTCAGTCGTTTGATGTAGTTGTCGAGGCTTTCTCGACGCGCTCCAGGTCGGGCAGCACTGATCGTGTCGGCAAGGATGACCAGAATGGCCTCCGGCGATGAGGGTTCGATATCGTGGTGATGCGCCCCGACCGCGTGGAGCACCGATTCGCGCTCACCCGCAACGCGGAGGAACTCCATGCCGGTGAGAGCGTGCGGACCCTCGTACTCGGGTCCGAGCGCTTTGCCGATGTCATGGAGGAACCCGGCGCGCTTCGCGATCTCGGCGTTGAGCCCGAGCTCGAAGGCAAGTGATTCGGACAGCCGAGCAACCTCAACCGAGTGATCCAGCACGTTCTGCGCGTAGCTTGTTCGGAACCGCAACTTGCCCATGGTCTCGATCAGCTTCGCGGGCAAACCGGTAACGTTGGCCCGCTCGGCGGCGCGCTCCCCGGCTTCAACCACGATCCGATTGACTTCGGCAGTAGCTTTTTCGAACAGCTCCTCGATTCGGCCCGGGTGGATGCGGCCATCCATCATCAAGTTGATCAGCGTGAGGCGTGCCGTTTCTCGCCGAACGGGGTCAAAGCACGAGATCACAACCGCTTCCGGAGTCTCATCGATGATCAGGTCAACCCCCGTCACCTGCTCAAAGGCGCGGATGTTACGGCCCTCTCGGCCAATCAGCCGGCCCTTCATGTCTTCGGTGGGAAGTTCGATGACGGCAAGCGTCGCCTCCGTTAGGTAGTCGACCACCGTGCGCTGCATGACGTCGAGCAATACCTTCTTTGCCTGCCGGTTAAGTTCAGAAGCGGTTTGTTCTTCAACTTCCTTCGCCCGCCTCAGCGCCATATCTCGGAACTCGCCTTCGATCCGCTTGAGATACAGGTCGCGCGCTTGGGTCTTGGTGAGGTTTGCTACCCGCGCGAGTTCCTCCTCGACTTGTCGCCGTTGCCGCTCAATGTTCTCCTCGCGATCAATCAGCGTTTTGGATTCGAGAACAAAGGCTTCCTCGCGAGCATCAATCTGTTTCCATCGTTCGTCGAGCGATGCTTCACGCGCATCCAGACGATCTTCTGCTTTCTGCAAGCTGACCGCTCGCTCTTGAGAAAACGCTTGGGCTTCCGCGCGGATGCGGCTGATTTCTTGCTCAGTCTCCGACTTTACGGTGGCGATCTGCTGTCGTGCAGACTTCGACAGCACGGTGTAAATCCCGTAAACAATGGCCGAGCCGCTGACCACACCGGCCACCAATCCTTCCATTACGGGATTCATAGATTCAATTGTGACGCCAGTCGGAGGCCTCTCGGAGACTATCGCCGAGAACTGAGTCGATTACTTCTTCGGCAAACCCTCTCGATGCCAAAAAGCGCGCTTTGCGAACCGCATCTGGTTTTCGAACCAGACCAAGCAGTTCATTTGCCCGATCGAAGTCGCTAGGCAGATTCTCTAGCAGGGGTCCAGCGATGGAGGAAGGAATATCCCGCCGCTCGAACTCGGACTGAAGCCAGGTTCGGCCGCGCATGTTCCGCCCTGACCACCGGTGGATCAGCGCCTCGGCCACCCGATGGTCGTTGAGCAACCGCTTTTCTCGCAGGTGCTCAACAACATCGTCGCGGCCCGTCAGGCGACGAGCTTCCGCCTCGGTCAAATCGCCGCGCGATAGCCGAAGCATCACCCGGCGAAGACTTTCTTCGTAGGTTTGGTCCATGAAGAACGGTTACCGAGCCTATAGGCCGAGATCTTCGTCTAGCGGTTCGTCCTCGCTCACTGGCTCCGGTGGCAACTTCGCCATTTCTGCCAAGAACATTTCACGGACTTTCTTATCGATTTCGGTAAAGACCTCAGGATGAGATTCCAAGAAGTTTCGGGCGTTGTCTCGGCCCTGGCCAAGTCGGATCTCGCCGTAGTTGAAGTAGGTTCCTGACTTCTGGATGATGCCTTTGAGGGCAGCCATGTCGAGAACGTCACCGGCGCGGCTGATTCCCTTGCCGAAAATCATGTCGAACTCCGCCGTCTTGAACGGTGGAGCCACCTTGTTTTTCACGACCTTGACCTTGGTTCGGGCACCAATCTGGTCCGTTCCCGTTTTGATCGCATCGCCCTTTCGAACTTCAAGCCGAACGCTTGCCCAGAACTTGAGGGCTCGGCCGCCAGGCGTTGTTTCGGGGTTGCCGTACATCACGCCAATCTTCTCTCGAAGCTGGTTGATGAAGATGGCCGCGGTGCGGGACTTGTTGAGCGTTCCACCAAGCTTTCGCAGGGCTTGGCTCATCATTCGGGCCTGGATGCCGACGAACGTGTCGCCCATCTCGCCTTCGATTTCTGCCTTCGGAACGAGGGCAGCAACCGAGTCGATAACGACGATGTCGATAGCACCCGACTTGGTGATAGCGTCGGCGATTTCGAGGGCTTCTTCTCCGTTGCTTGGCTGAGAGATGTAGAGTCGATCCACGTCGACGCCAAGGGTCCGGGCGTACTCGGTGTCAAGCGCGTGCTCGGCATCCACGTATAGCGCAAGTCCGCCAAGCTTTTGAGCTTCGGCTACGCAGTGAAGAGCGAGGGTCGATTTACCACCAGATTCTGGTCCGTAGATTTCCGTGATTCGTCCGCGGGGAAGTCCGCCGATGCCGAGAGCCATATCCAAGGAAAGTGACCCGGTCGGAATTGCTTCAATTCCAACCCGGCTGGTATCGCCCATGCGCATGACCGCGCCCTTTCCGAATGATCGCTCAACCTGGCCAAGGGCGGCTTCTAAAGCCTTCTCTCGGTCGGACTTGTCAACGTTAACTTCTGAATTCGCGGCTGCCTTTCTCACGGGTTCCTCTTCACTCACTTTACCAAAGAAAAAATAAAAATGCTAGACAAAAGAATACATATTTTCTGAATATTTGAAGCCAGGCGTAGACATGTGTACTGTAATGGAAATTTGTGACACGAATTTTGGGAACAAAATCCACTAGCCTGTTTCTTGTCAGGAGTTGGCAATGAGGCTCACACCAACAATTTGTCGCAGAGTTTGCGGCTTTTGATTTCTGCTTTTGCAGATCGCTTTTCCTCTGTCGGGATAAAACATTGACGAAACCAACTCGATACTGGATTCCATAAATAGCCTCATATCCTTGTTTGAAGTAGCGCCTCGCTTACGACAAACATCGCAGATTCTGGTCGATGTCTTTTTGGCATCGGCCAGTTCTATTTCTGGACCCTGAATTTCATCTCAGCAGGTCAGGGATGCGTCCAGTAGAATGTCGCTACGTTGATCTCGGCCCGACTTCGATCGTTCCTGCTTGCCGGTCTCAGTTTGCTACTTGGATCGAGTGCGCTGGCGCAAGCGGAAGCTCCCACCGAGATCCGGATGATGGCCGGTCCCGGCTACGGAATCCCACCGAAAGAAGCCACTGCCACGACCGCCCAGATTCGACGGGCGGTCTTTGAAGAGTTCCATCGCACAAACCCAGACGTACGCGTCGTGAACGCCGGGGGACTAAATCTCGTCGGGCCGCAGGCCGACAACATGTTCCTGATGTCGATGGCGGGCGACCGAGCCCCGGACGTCTTTTACGTCAACTTCCGGCAGTACTACACCTTCGTCGAACAAGGCTTTTGTCGCCCCGTCGATGACCTGATCGCCCAAGACCCGGAGGTAATGGCCCGGGTCAATCCGACGGTGCTGAAGGTCCTCAAGAGCTTCGATGGCAAATCGTACGCGATCCCGTTTTTCCAGGTTGCCATCGCGCTTTACTACCGAAAAGACTTCTTTCTCGAAGTCGGACTCGACCCGGCCAAGCCACCCGAAACCTGGGATCAGTTCTACGAATACTGCCTAAAACTCACTAAGCCGGGCCGCAGCGGATATGCCCTCAGCCAGGTGCCCAGCTACCACTGGCAGAACTTTTTGTATCAGGCCGGGGGCGAAGTTGTTGCCCCAACCGAATCTGGAGTCTGGCAATCCAAGATTAATTCCAAGGGGGGCGAGCTTGCGGTGGAATTCTTCCGAAAGCTCTTTCTCAAGCAGAAAGACGGAACTGGCCCGGTCGCGCACCTTGCCACCGATTTCACAACAGACATCAACACCGGCAAAATGGCGATGTGGTTCGGCTACACCAACGACGTTGTGCTCAACCAGAGCGACCTCAGCCCGAGCGTCATCGGCGTCAGCGCCTTACCCGCCGGACCTGCCGGACGCAGCAACGAGATCAACGCCGGAATGTGGGCCATCTCGTCCCGGGTGAAGGACCCGAAGAAGCTTGATGCGTGCTGGCGATTTATCAAGTTCTTCGCCGGAGACGAAGCCGCGCGGGTGAACACGCAGAAGTGCGTCGAGCTCGGAATCGGAAATCTCGTGAACCCGGTCTGGCTGGAGAAGTTTGGCTACGACGACTACCTCTCGCAAGTCGATCCCAGCTATGTCAAAGCGAACCGAGAACTATTCCAAACCGGTCACCCCGAGCCATACGGCCGAAACTGCCAGCAGGTTTATGAAGTTCTTAACGCTGCGCTCGACCGGGCACGGCTCGAGCCAGATCGTCCCGCAAAGGACATCCTCGCCGAAACGCAAAAGGAGATGGACCAGAAACTCCTAGGCTTTATTCCTCCCGAAGAAATGGCGACGAAACGCGGCTGGGCGGCCGGAATCTTGGCCGTGCTTGCCATCGTCGGCACCGGATTCTCGGTGAGGTTCTGGCAACGCCGAAATGCCGTCGAGGTCATCGAACGGCTGCCAGCTGGCATTCCGCGTTCGCAAATCTGGTCCTTCCTAATCGCTTGTCTCTTGCCCGCCGCCCTTAGCATTTTCACCTGGGCCTACTATCCACTTGGCCGGGGATTGGTGATTGCGTTCCAGGATTACAAGCTCATTGGCGGCGCGTCTTGGGTTGGACTCGATAACTTCATCGGCGTCTTCAGCCAGCCGGTGTTCTACCAAAGCGTTTGGAACAGCTTCGTTTACGTCGCCCTGAGTCTGGTCATCGGGTTCTTCCTACCGATCATTCTCGCGATCGCGCTCAATGAGATTCCGCGGTTTACCGTTCTCTTCCGAACGATCTTTTATCTGCCCGCCATGACGAGCGCCATCGTGGTGTCCCTCGTTTGGCGGCAGTTTTACGAGAAAAGCGATACCGGACTGCTCAACACGATCCTAAAACCCTTTATCGAAGCCATCAATCCGCTTTGGATGAAGCTCGGCAACGGCCCGATTCCAACCGCGAACGACTGGCTCGGAAGTCCGCAACTCGCAATGTTCGCGGTGGTTTTGCCGGGGATTTGGGCCGGAGCCGGAGCGGGGTCGATCTTGTATTTGGCCGCGCTTAAGAACATTGCCCCCGAGCGGTACGAGGCTGCCGATATCGATGGAGCTTCTTGGCTTGAAAAGATTCGGTACATCACGCTTCCCGGCATCAAGCCATTGGTACTCATCAATCTGTTGGGTGTATTCATCGCCGGATTCAAGGCGATGGAGAATGTGTTTGTCCTAACCCAAGGCGGGCCGCTCAACTCCACTCGGACCATCGGTCTCGAGGTCTGGCAGAACGCCTTCATGTTCCTAAAGTTCGGCTACGCGACCGCCGCCGCTTGGGTGATGGGGAGCATTCTCGTCGGGTTTACGCTCATCCAGATCAAGAGTCTCTTGCGCATGCGCTTTAGCACCGCCCGCAATTGATCAGAGAATTTCCCCGGTTCCGACAATAACCTCGGTCTCGCCTCCAAAAACTGCTTGTTTCAACAAAACCTGAAAGCAACCCCTCGCGTAGAATATCGTTGTGGCACTGGCAGGACAGCGAACGGTTGTAGTAGTAGGCGGAGGGCTCGCGGGCCTGATGACCACGATGAAGTTGGCGGAGGCCGGGCACAAGGTCAAGCTCTTCAGCATCGTGCCGGTCAAGCGATCGCACAGCGTGTGCGCTCAGGGCGGCAT
>CAMAPH010000019.1:0-49619 GCA_945859975.1 Chthonomonas calidirosea | reverse complement strand
GATCAGGCTCAGCTTGGCCAGAGCAAGCGACCAGCACGTTTGCCAGGACCAAGGCAAGCACCACGCGGAAATCCACGATGGAACGTTACCGAATAATCTAAGGAAATGAAATCGGCAACGGTGTACGGCGCGGGGGTCTACGGGCTCTGCATAGCCTGGCGACTCGTGCAACGTGGCTACAACGTGCGGGTCCGGTCGTTGGAACCACCGTTAGGACCGGGAACATCCTCGATCGGCGGCTCGCGCATTTACCGCTTTGCCTACTTCGAGTCGGCGGCGTACGTGCCGCTGATGCAGCGAGCATTTGGGCTTTGGGGCGAGCTGGCGTCAGATTTAGGAACGACGGTCCACGAAGCGCGTGGGGTGGTTTATGCTGGGCCGGGCGACGGCGACCTACTCCGGGGAGTTCGTGGCTCCGCCGAGCAGTACGGACTCCGAATTGACTCTGGACACCCAGTTCCGGAACCCCTTCCCGATGGATACGAAACGGTTTTCGAGCCCGATGCGGGGTTTCTTTACTCGGATCGGATTTGCCTTGGGTTGTTCGAGCGTCTGCAGGGGCTCGGCGTGCAGTTTGAATTCGGCGTTCCCGCGGTCGCCGATTCTGGATTGAGCTTTTTTGCCCTTGGGCCGGGAATGAAGGCGCTTTGCCCCAAGTGGAACCTAACCGTGACCATGCAAACCATCGCTTGGCTGGAGGGCGTTTTACCTACGTTGCCGGTATTCGGGTTTGACGGCGGCCAGGGGAGCTTTCTTTACGGAATTCCGGCTCATGCGGACTGCGACTTGGTCAAGGTGGGCGAGCACTTGCCTGGCCCAGTCGCGGGTCTCGGGTTAGCCGACCCCTTCGCCCAATTGCCTGGAATCGTGTCGAACGTCGCGCGATTTCTCGGCCCGGAAGCGCGAGTGGTTCAGAAAGCCGCGTGCCGGTACACCAACACGGTTGACGGCGATTTCATCATCGATTGGGTGCGGTCCAACTCCCTGGGCATCAGCGCCTGCAGCGGACACGGCTTCAAGTTCGCGCCAGCAGTGGCAGAGTTGGCCGTGGAGTTTGCGGAGAATGGACTGCGGCCGGAGTTACTGTTAGCGTTTAGCTCAGCTCGATCCGCCTAGCTCGTATTGCTCCATCGCCAAGTCACGGACTCCGCTGAGACACTCTTGTCTTGGAACCATTTTGGTGCTGCCGCTCTCGTATAGGCATCCAATGCGACCGTTGCCATTCATCGGGTCGTCGTAATCCACATATTCGTTCATCCATACAGCAGTTTCTGGGCTGTATCTCGGGCCGACTCCTAAGATTGCACGCTGCTCATCATAGTTCCAGCCAAAATAGTCCTTGCCAAACATCTCAGCAAGCGGAGGAACAACGGGTGCTCGATGTGATCGGAGCACCCGTCGATCCTTGAGGAAAGGATACAGAAGGTCGGCTAGTCGCGGTGGTTCTCGATCAAGTTCGAACTTTGAGCCCCAGAGTTCGTTACGTGTTCGAATGGTATAGATGGAAGTGTCAGACAGAGCGTAGGGTAACAATTGGCTTCCCTCGCGTTCTTGGTACAACTGAATTGCGAGGTAGTTCTGGTGAAGCGCACTAAGCGTTGCTGAGTGTCGCGCCGTCGTGGTCACGTGCGCGTAAACCGGAAACGAGATTCCGGCCAGAACAATGATAATGGCTAATACGGTTAATATCTCAACCAATGTGGCGGCAACTTGTTGTCTCTTACGTATTACTCGATCCATTTGGCTTCTTTTCCGATTGAAATTAGTCGCGAGGCTTCTGCAGCAACCTGCGGGTCTTGACTCGACTGGAAAGCTATTAGCTCGCCTTTGATCTCCGGCAATCTTGCCTTCATCGCAGTCCACCAATACTTTTTAGCAAGATTTTGGTTCTTGGCCCCTTTCAATCCCCGAATCTTTTGCCATGCCTCATCCTGAAATCTTGGATTGCGTGAAAGAAACGCAAGCGCATCGAAAGCTCCAGCTTGGACCCTCTCATTCTTGTGTGATGTCGCGTTAACCACAAACATGAAATCCTCGCGGTTAACTTGCTGCACTTTGCTTGGTTCGCCAATTGTCAGAACGCGATAAAGAACTTCATAGTCTGGTCCGTTTTTCTGGATCAGGTGGTCCCAGACTGGGTCGTGGTTTGGCTTCCATGGCTTCATCCAAGCAACTGCGACGACGATGATGATCGCCGCTGTTCCAACTGCATACAATCGGTCGCTTGACTTCATAGAGACTTGCCGTAACACGCTGTGACACAAACATTATAAGGTGCACTACCAACCGAGCCACAGAAATTCTCGCAACAACCTCGGCAAGATGCCCAAGTACCCACATCTTTACAACCATAGCCAGCTGGGTTCAAATTTTCTATACATGCCGGGAACGCGACGGCCGGACCTGACACGGCGTTGGCAGCGATGACGACAATGACAGCGGCGACCAAGGATGATTGAAAGAGTTTTTCAATGCGAGCAGCAGTTCTCCCCCCCAGAATATGTCAAGTCGAAACATTTAATTTGTTAAAAAAGATTTGCAATTCAACGTGACAGGGTCGGTGTCAGAATAGGAAGAGAACGAAGGAGTTCAACACCATGCCTTGGAACCGAGACCAGCTTGCTCAACGTGCCGCGAAGGAGCTTCGCGACGGCTTCTATGTGAATCTCGGAATCGGGATTCCGACCCTCGTGGCGAACTACATTCCGGACGGGATGGATGTGGTCCTGCAGAGCGAAAACGGCATGCTCGGCCTCGGCCCGTTTCCGCTGGAAAGTGAAGTTGACCCGGACCTGATCAACGCCGGAAAGCAGACGGTCACCGAAATTCCGGGCACGTCTTACTTCTCCTCGGCAGATTCTTTTGCGATGATCCGCGGCGGGCACATCGACCTCAGCATCTTGGGCGCGATGGAAGTGAGCGAGAACGGCGATCTAGCGAACTGGATGATTCCAGGAAAGATGGTCAAGGGAATGGGCGGTGCCATGGACCTGGTGGCCGGAGTCAAGCGCGTCGTCGTGGTGATGGAGCACACCAACAAGGCCGGAGAATCGAAGGTTCTGCGCGAGTGTCGCTTGCCGCTCACGGGCAAAGGCTGCGTGGACCTCATCGTTACAGACCTCTGCGTTTTCGAAGTTTCAGAAGATGGACTGGTCCTGCTCGAGCTGGCTCCGGACGTGACGGAGCAAGAGATCGCGGCGAAAACCGAAGCTAAGTTCCGCCTGGCATAGAAACTCTGCCAGGTATCTTCATTGTGTGGATATCCAAGCAATTCGCTGGGCGCTGAAGAAGCGTTGGCGGCAAATGTTGTGCTTTGGATTCGCGCTCGTCATCGCCGTCGCATCGTCGGGAGTTACCCTTCGTTCGGTAACCCTGAGCCGACACTGTCCGACCGCAAAGGTTCAGGCAGTACCGAATGACACGGCAAACGGCCCCAAAATCGTTGCTCCAAAACCGGGAGACGCCGAGTTTCTGCCTTGCTTGTGCAACCAGAAAAAAGTCGCGCCCCAGGAAGAGGAAGTCACGAAGAGCGGATTGATGGCGGACTACGCAGTGGAAGCTCCACCGTTTGTGGTCGTCATCGTTTCCTCACCGGTCGTATTCATGCCCATTCTCACGGCTGCTCCGGCGGCCATTGTGACGAGCGCCGCGCCGATTTCTCCCCCTCCCCGGCATTCGTAACGCCCATCCCATATCTCGCCGGTCCGCCAAATCACTTGGCCTGACGCTACGCGTTACGAAAATGAAAAAGGCATTCACGCTTATCGAACTTCTCGTCGTCATCGCAATCATTGCGATCCTTGCCGCCATCCTGTTCCCGGTCTTTGCCCAGGCAAAGGAAGCCGCGAAGAAAACTCAGGATCTAAGCAACTGCCGTCAGCTCGGAGTGGCGTTCCTCATGTACGCCAACGACTTCGACGACTACTTCCCGCTGTCTAGCTTCCCGGTGAAGGAGAACACCTGGACAACTCAGGTGCAGCCGTACATCAAGAACCGGGCGATCTACCGATCGCCTTCCGACCAATCCAACAATTGGCCACCGGCGAGTTTGCCGGTGACCGATCCGACCTTCTTGAACTACCGGATGTCGAGCTACTTCCTGAACGCCTTCATGAGCGGAGGCTATCAGTCGGGCAAGTTCGCGACCACGAGCTCAATCGTGGGACCGGCAAGTACGATCTACATCGCGCAGGCGAATGACAACATCGTGCGCGACCACTTCCACCCTTTCTATTGGGGAACTCCAAGCGAGGAAACGAGCGGCTTCATGCAGAACCTGACGTTCGATCCGGTAACTGGTCTGACGAAGGAGCTGAAGCTAACGGCGTTCTCCGGCGGGCAGAACTACACGTATGTGGATGGCCACGCTAAGTTTGGCAAGTGGTCACAAACGTGGTGGCGAGACCTCGATCGAGGCATCTTTGCCGGTAACTACGATCCACGAAACGAGGGGCGAAACTGATGCGAAGCTTGCTGAGTCTTGGCCTTTTGGTCCTGGTGGGATCGACGTTTGCATGCAAGTACGAGGCACCGGCGTTCCGGCTTTCTGCATCCGACGGCAAGACGTACACGGAGAAGAGCCTCGTTGGTAAGCCGACGTTCATCTTCTTTCTGAAGAAGAACTGTCCGGCAAATCCGAAGGCAACACCGGGGATTAACGGCCTTGCAAAAGAGCTCGCCGGAAAGGCGCAAGTTCTCGTGGTGATGGATGGGACACTGGCCGAGGTCCGGGCGAATGCTGTGAAAGTGGGGCTCGCGGTTCCGGTCCTTGCGGACATTAAGGGGGTAGCGATTCGGGGCTTTAAGGCCGAACGCGGGGCGGATTTCACCTTCGTCGCTACGAAGACCGGAAAGCCGAGATACCCGGAGATCTGGACCGGAGTCTCCCGCGCTCACCTTGAGGAAGCCGTTGCGGCCATGCGAAAGCACGGCGCAGCTCTGCCGTCCCTGAAACTCGCTTCGATCTCGAAGTCGACGATCAGCGGCTGCATGTTCTGAGCTGATTAACTGGGCAGCGGAAGACCTTTGGTCTCCGGTGCCCAGACCAGCGCTAGCAGACCGATCACGTAGATCCCGCCGGCCACTACAACGACCAAGGCAATGTTGCCTTGGTTGCTCGACATCAGCGCGCCCATGAGAGCCGGAACTGGCGCACTCACGACGCGGCCGACGTTGTATGCCAGACCCGATCCGGTCGCCCGCAATCGGGAGGGAAACAGCTCGGGGAAGTACAAAACGAACCCGGATGAAAGACCGATCGAGAAGAAGGTGGCGACCGGAAGCAGCCAAAGCAACCTACCCAAATCCGGCGTTCCGGAAAGCGCGAGGTACGCGGAAAGTGGTGCGCCGATGAAGAAAACCGCAAACGCCGGGCGTCGTCCAATTCGGTCGGCAATCAGCGGAAAAAGCAGAACGCCAATCAGGGTTCCGATGTGAATGGTGAACGTGTTGAGGCTGAGGAACTGCTTCGACGCCTCCGGAGCCAAACCAGCCCCGGCTTGCTTGATAAGGTTCGGTAGCCAGAATGGCAGAATTCCCGCCCCGGTGACGCCTACTACCCCGAGCAGCACAGCAGAAATCGTCCGTCGCCGCTGATCCACAGAGGCGAAAAGGTCGGAGAACTTGCCGCTGTCCGGCTTAGGTGCGGCTTCCTCGTTTTGTGACTTGAATCGGAAGAAGAAGCAAAGCAGCGCAGGAATCGCTCCAACAAAGAACAGGGCCTGCCACTGCTCGGCGGGCACGCTGAGGTTCGCGATGGCGGCAAACCAAGGTCCAAAGGCGGCCGCAGACTGCAAGAACCCACTCGCACGGGCCCGGAAATTGGCGGGCACGCTTTCCGCCACAAGTGCCGCCCCCGCCGCCCATTCGCCCCCGATCCCGAGCGCGGTGATGAACCTCGCGATCATCACCTGCTCGGGGGTTTGGCAGAACCCGGTAAGTCCCGTGAACAGGGAGTACATCAGGATCGTGGTGATGAGCACCTGGGTTCGACCCCAACGGTCAGCAAGGATGCCGAAGATAAGCCCACCAAGCGACCAGCCGACCAGAAAAACCGTCTGGATCTGGCCTTCAAGCGCCGTGCCGATCTCTTTGTAACGCGCTTCACCCAGCATCTGGGTCAGCATCGGGATCTTGGCAAAGTTGAACAGCGCCGTGTCCATGATGTCGAACACCCACCCTAGCCAAGCGAGGAATAGGACGAGGAGATAGCGCTGCTTCAATGTCGGATCATTCTAGTCCAACCGCCGCGGGAACCTAAAGTCGAGACATTGGGTTCACGGGTCGGCCGTTGACTCTCATTTCGAAGTGCAAGTGCGGACCGGTGCTGAGGCCGGTTGAACCGACGGCACCGATGCGTTGGCCCTGGCGGACGGTTTGCCCGGCACGGACGGCGAGGCTGCTGCAGTGAGCATAGACCGTCGTGAGCCCGCCGCCGTGGTCAAGGATGATTCGGTTGCCATAGCCGCCGCTGTACGAGGCGGAGATCACCGTTCCATCCGCAACGGCGAAGATGGGGGATCCGCTTCGCGCTCCGAAATCGGTTCCGGCGTGGAGCCGGCTGATGCGAAGGATCGGATGGAATCGGTTGCCGAAGCCGCTGGTCACGGGCGCGTTCACCGGGCGCATGAATCGTCCTTTGAACGGCTTTCGCGCTGTCTTTGGGTTCTTCTTGATCCGGCGGTTATAAGCGGCAATTTCCGCAGCGATGTTTCGCTCGTCCGCTTGGAACTGCTGCAGGAGCTTTTTGAGCTCGGCTTGTCGGCTCCGCAGTTGTTTGAGGGCGATGCTCTTTTCTTCCCGAACATCGCTGAGTTCAGCTTCTTTTCGATCTTCGAACGCCCGAAGCTTCTCGTATTGCCGCACGACCGAGTCTTGCTGCCGCTTCTTTTCGCTCACGTTTCGGGTGAGCGATTCGTACCGGTCGAACAGCTCGCGATCCTTTTCGGCAATCGTTTGGAGCATTCCGGAACGGCTGACGAAATCGCCGACGGTCTGCGCGCCGGATACGATGCTGATGTAGCTGCCGTTGGTTTGCATGTACATCGCGCGGAGCCGCGAGCGGACTTTGGCGCGAGTCTCTGCGACCAGCACTTCCATTTGCTTCAGGTTTTCCGCGAGCTTGACCTGCTCAGCGCGGTTTGAATGAAGGTTTGCGCGGGTTTCCTCGACCTGTTCGCCGAGCGATTCCAGGCGGGCTTCCAAAGTGCGAAGGTCAGTCGTGACCACGCGGGCTTTTTGAGTGGTCGCTCGAAGCTCGGCGGCGACGCGGCTCTTTTGCGATTTAACTTGATTCAGTTTTCGGCTGAGCGATTTGGGATTTTTTGCCGTGCCGGATTTGGATTGGGCGATGGCTTCGCTGGAAACGAGCGCAACAGACACGATTGCCAGAGCAAGGAACCGAGTTCTCATGGCTTCATCGGCACCAGGATGGCGATGTAGGAGCAGACAAGTCCGTAGACCGCGCCGACGATGGATAGCAGTGCCAAGCCAGGGAGGATCGGGAACGGCGGCAGGCCGGCGAAGGCGGTTTGGTCCAGCAGGCGGCTCTCGATGGCCCGCTGCGCGGCGTACAACATTCCGGTCGCTAGGATTCCTCCGACAGTTCCGTAAATGAAGCCCTCGATGAGATATGGAACGCGGACGCTGAATCGGGATGCGCCAACCAGCATCATCACGCGAGCCTCGCGGCGTCGAGAGAAGACGGCCAAACGGATTGCGTTGTAGATCAGGATGCCGCTGGTGAGCAGTAGCAGCCCACCAAGACCGGTTGCGAGCCAGTTGAGGAACGAGCGAGTTTGTTCAAGCAGGCGCTGCTCGTCTCGGAGATATTCCACCCCGCGCTCTGGATCAAGGTTCGGCAAAGCGCGAACACTTGCCGCAACGGAGTCCGCCTTCTTGAGGTCCGAGAGGATAATCTTAAATGCCTCTGGAAGAGGATTCTCGATCCCGTCCGTAACTTCAGGTTTGTACTTCGCCTTTTCTCGTTCCCACGCACGGTCTTTGGGAATCCAGTTCACAACGGCCACGCCGGGAATTTCGCGGATCGCTTTCGCGGTGGCTTGAACCTGCGGAATCTTCGCCCCATCCACCATGTAGGCGCGCATTTCGAACTTGCCCGTAAGCGATTCGGACAGCTTATTAAGATGGAAGTACGAGTAGCCGACGCCGCCGAAAAGGAAGAGGGTGAGGGCAACGGTCGCGATGGCCGCGTAGGTCATCGTCAGATTTCGACGGATCGCCTCGAAGGCTTCGCCGAGAATAAAGCTAATCCGGTCGAGCAAGCGAATCCTCCACGATCTTTCCGTGATCCAGACGAATGACACGCCGTCCGTAGCGCTCGACAACCGGCATGTCGTGGCTGGCTATGAGAATGGTCATGCCCTCCAGGTTTAGTTTCACGAGTAGATCCATAACTTCGGCTGAGTGGTCTGGATCGAGATTGCCGGTGGGCTCGTCGGCAATGAGCAGCGGGGGCTTGTTGATCAGCGCGCGACCGATGGCAACGCGCTGTTGTTCGCCGCCCGAAAGTTGGTGCGGAAGGGCGTCAGCGCGATGCGCGATCTGAACTTGTTCGAGGATTGCGGGCACTTCTCGCCGCACTTCTCGCTTCGTATGCCCAACGGCGCGCATGGCATAGGCGACGTTTTCCCAGACCCGCTTGTTGGGAAGCAAGGCAAAATCTTGCGGGACGATGCCCATTTGGCGACGAAGGCGGAATACCGTCCGATCGTTATAATCGCCGACTTCTTGGCCATCGATGCGGACCTCGCCCGAGGTGTGGCGAACTTCTCGGGTAAGCACTTTGATGAGGGTGCTCTTACCCGCGCCAGTACGACCGACGATAAAGACGAACTCTCCACGTCCAATTTGCAGAGTTACGCCGTCCAATCCTTGGACTTGACCGGGGTAGCTTACGTGTACGTCCCGGAACTCAACGTACGGCCTGTCCGTCACTAAGGGGTAGGGTACCGAATAATTGTCGAACGGATTGAACATGGAGACGAATCCCTTTCAGCGCACGCGTGATGACCACAGCCGAGAACGCGCGGAGGACTATGTTGAACTCATCGACCTCCTGATTCGGGAAACCGGCGAGGCGCGAGCCACTGATTTAGCCGGACGTCTCGGCATCAGCCATGTTACGGTTTCGAAGACCGTGCGCCGCCTTCAGCGCGACGGCCTTGTGACCGCGTTACCGTACCGATCGATTTTCCTTACTGACGCTGGCCAGACCCTTGCCGATCAGGCAAAGGTCCGGCACGAGCTGGTTTTGGCATTTCTGCTTGCCATCGGCGTGTCTCCGACGACGGCGGAAGTCGATGCCGAAGGCATCGAACACCACGTCAGTGCGGAGACTTTGGACCGGATGCAGGCGTTTCTCGGCCGTTAGACTTCAACGACTACCGAGATCACGAGTGGCCGAACACCGGCTCTCTTGACTAAGATGCGCTTCGTCACATCCGTCGCGTCAGCCTTGACTCGGAACATGTCCTGGGCGTCTTCGCGCTTGAGTTGGTTGATTGCATCGTGGACTGCCTCTTGCGCCAGGGCGAGGGCTTTCTCGTCTCCGCTAAACGCGCGGGCTTGGACCATCGGCGGGGCAGCGAGCGTGCCTTTCTTCACGTCCATCGGGACAGTCACGATGACAACACCGTCGTTGGCTATGGTGTATCGGTCCTTCAGTACCGACTCGGTGATGCCGGTGTTTCCTGCATTGTCAATCAGCACTTCTCCGTGGGTGACTTCGTCGCCGAGTTGGGCGCTGGTTTCGGTGAACTCCAGGGGAACGCCGGGCTTCATGGTGAAGATCCGGTGCTCCGGTATGCCCATTCCTCGCGCAATGTTATTGTATGCGAACTGGTGGCGGGCTTCGCCGTGGACCGGGGCGACGTAGAACGGCCGGGTCAGGCTGAGCATCATTTTCAGCTCTTCCTGATAGGCGTGACCAGAAACGTGAACCGGGAGGGAAGCCTCGTAAACGACCTTACAGCCTTGGTCGAACAGTCGGTTGATCGTGCGCCAGATCGACGCTTCGTTTCCTGGGATAGGGCGAGCCGAGTAGATCAAGGTGTCGCCGGGGCGAATCTGCATTCGTCCGTACGAGCCTTTGCTCATCTGAACCAGCGCGCTCATCGGTTCGCCTTGGCTTCCGGTGGTGAGTACGGCTAGCTGCTCGTCGGGATACAAGCTCATTTCTTCGAGCTTGATCTTGGTTCCACGCGGAATCTTGACGTAGCCGAGTCGCTCGCAGGTCTCGAGGTTCTGCTCCATTCGGCGACCGACGACGGCGACCTTGCGGCCGGTTTCGCCGGCGACATCAAACACCTGTTGCATTCGGTGAATGTTGCTCGCGAACGTAGTCAGAAGGACGCGACCTTTAGCTTCCTGGAAGACGGCGCGAAGACCCTCGGTAACCGTGCTTTCGCTCGGTCCCCAGCCTGGTCGGTCAACGTTCGTGGAGTCGCTAAAGAGGGCAAGGACGCCTTCTGCGCCCATCTCGGAAAGGCGAGCCATGTTAGTGTGCTTGCCGTCAACCGGAGTGAAATCGAACTTGAAGTCGCCGGTGAAGAAGACGATGCCGTGGATCGTGCGAACCGCCATTCCGCAGTTTTCGGGAATAGAGTGGGTGATGCGAACGGGCTCGACTTCGATATCGCCCGCTTTGATCACATCGCCGGGTTTGAAGATGCGAACGTCGATGCGGGACTTGTCGAGCTTTTCTTCGAGTTTGGATCGAATGAGAGCAGCGGTGAATTCGGTGCAGTAGACCGGAACCTTCACCTTTTCGAGCAGCCAGGTGAGGCTGCCGACGTGGTCTTCGTGAGCGTGAGTAAGGAAAACGCCGCGAATCTTTGAGGAGTTTTCGAAGAGATAAGTGAAATCGGGGATGACGATGTTAACACCGAACATCTCTTCATCTGGGAAGCTGAGACCGCAATCGATGACAACGATGTCATCTCCTTGGCGAACGACGGTGCAGTTTTTGCCGATCTCGCCGACTCCACCAAGGGGGATGACTTGAACTAAGGACATTGAGCTACAGGGTACCTGCAGACTTACCGATGTCCGGATTTTCGATGCTGTGGAAAGAGCTAGAAGGCTCGTAACAAAGAAAAGTCAGAAAAGATTGCGAACGAATTTTTGACAGAAGGCGTTCATATTGCTGTAGAGATCGCAATAATTGCGATACAGGTCACCATGAACAAGAAATTCCTCGTCGCCATTCCTGCGCTCGCCATCTCGGCCCTCGTGTTCGCCCAAACCATGGATGCTAATCCAATGGTTGGTGGAGCACCGATGTCGAAGTCAAAGAACATCGTTGAAAACGCAGTCAACTCCAAGCAGCACACGACTCTCGTTGCTGCCGTTAAGGCCGCTGGTCTGGTCGATGCCCTCGCCAGCAAGGGACCTTTCACGGTCTTCGCTCCAACCAACAATGCTTTCGCCGCCCTTCCATCCGGAACGGTCGACACCTTGCTGAAGCCAGAGAACAAGGCAACCTTGACTAAGGTTCTCACCTATCACGTCGTCGCCGGCAACTTCACGAGCAAGGACGTAATGGGCCTTATCAAGAAGAACAACGGTTCCGCAAAGGTCAAGACACTTGCCGGTAATGAACTCACGCTCAGCATGAACGGCCCAGCAAACGTTGTGATCACGGACGAGAGCGGCAACACCGCTTCGATCTCGACCTACGATGTTATGCAGTCGAACGGCGTGATCCACGTCATCGACACCGTTTTGCTTCCTAAGTAAGGATCAGCAAATCATCTCTCGGATCGAGGAGCCACCGTGTGCCGGTGGCTCCTCGCCGATCCAACGTTCGTCTACCGGCTCGCTCGCCAACTGATAGCGGGTGTCGGACGAAATCCGAATCACGTTCTGCTGATTATCGAGAGATCCGTGCAGCAAGTGCACGTTGAACGTGAGCAAGTCTCCCATCCGATATTCCTCGCAGGTTAACAGCCGAGCGTCAAACTTCTCCAGAACGTCGGTGACTTTCGGTTCATAAACGCCAAATCCGTGGCCGCTTGCTTCGGTTTGACTTTTGCCCGGAACGTTCTTGCAAGCCGTATCCACATCCATTGAACGATAGGTATCGAGTTCTGACCAGCGGTGGGAGCCCTCCACCACAACCAAGCCGCCGACTTCAAGCGGAATGTCGCCGTAAGGCACCCAAGCCGTGTAGAGCTGATGCGTCCCTCGACCCATGTAAACCACATCGCAATGCGGCATCGTGCCGCCACCTTTGCCGATCGCCCGGAACCACGTGAAGTCGTAGTGCATGGC
The DNA here is from genome assembly GCA_945859975.1 of Chthonomonas calidirosea. GTDB lineage: Bacteria > Armatimonadota > Fimbriimonadia > Fimbriimonadales > Fimbriimonadaceae > Fimbriimonas. Next base: position 37,328 of record CAMAPH010000019.1, on the reverse strand, counting down.
CTCCGCACCCAAGAGGCCGGAATAGAAAGCCATCATTCGCGGGCCATAGACGACCTGAAGGAGCTTTTCATTCTTCTTTGCCAGATCCGGGCGGAAGTACGGATTCTGGTCTGGGATGTGACGCCCGTCCGCAATTGGGAAAGTCGGATCGAGAAGTCCTTCGGCAGCGAAGGCGGCCATGATCTCAGATCGGACGGCTTCGATTTCCACCCGTGGGTGGAAGTCGCGAATGAACAGATAGCCGTCCGCATCCATCCGTCGTCGCAACTCTTCGAAGTTGCCAACGGCGTCGTTGCTTTCCCGGAGCCAGCCAAATCGCTCCGGCGATTGATCGATTTCGTTGCCACCTGCCAACAGCTTTGTCGGAGCGGTCTTCATGTGTTCAAGAATAGCGCAGGTACTTTCTTAGCGTGCCGCTCGCCGCTCTCATTTTCGACTTCGATGGACTGATTCTGGATACCGAGACCGCCGAAGTTGAGGCTTGGCGGCCGGAATTTGAGGCCCACGGTGCTCCTTTTCCCGAGGAGTACTTCCTCTGGGCGGTTGGACGTGGGGCTGAGCAGATCACCAAACGGACCATTGATCTTTTGCAGGAAGCGGTACCGGAGTTGTCCAACATCGCCGAGATCGAGCGGAGGGCCAACCGCCGTCGCCTGGACATCATTGATGAGCGCTTCGCGCGACCGGGCATTGTCGAGCTAATCACCGAGGCCCACGGAGCGGTTCCGCTCGCGGTGGCTAGCAGCAGTAAGCACGGGTGGGTCGACACGCATCTCAGTCGGCTCGGGCTGTGGAACTACTTTGAAACCGTCGTCTGCGCAGATGACGTTCCTCGCGCAAAGCCGTTTCCAGACCTGTATCTGGAGGCGATCCGAAGACTTGGAGTGAGCGCGCAAGATGCGTTTGCCCTCGAAGATTCGGCAAACGGCATTACCGCGGCACTGGATGCGGGACTGAATATCATTGCCTTTCCCAACGACCTCACGAAGCACCTCGACCTCTCGCACGCCACGAAGGAGTGGGAGAGTGACCGCGCGCCTAGTTTGATGGAGATTCAGACCTTACTGGAGTCGATCCGCTAGCGAGCGGTGGAAGTGGTGAACGTTGGCCTCTCGACGTGGTGAATAGCGTCCACGATCGTAGAGGCGAGACCGAACACCGCGCTGCACCGCTTCCACAACGACCTCGTCTTCTCGCTCGACCCGATCCAGGGCCGCACCTGCGCCGCTGCCGAGCTTGCTGGCGTCCCAAACGTACGGGATGAAGCTCACTTTCGTGCGGTCTACAGAAAGCGGTTTCACCACGTTAATGCTCAGCCCCCACGGGTAGAAGTTCAGCATCAAGTTTGGGAAGAACCAGTAGTAGTACGCGGCGATCCGCCGCCCATGATCGGCAGCGTGGGCGGGAATATCAAAGCAGTACTCGTCATCGTTGGCGACGGCGATTTGGAGATTCCCACCTTCAAAGGTCTCGGTTTCGTAGCTCTCGTAATCCAGCACGTCGTTGAGGCCAGAGTGGACAAACGGGATATGAAACCCTTCGAGATAGTTGTCCACGTACAGGGCCCAGTTCGCTTGGATTAGGTAGTCCCGACCGCGTTCTGGGGCAGAAATGAACTGTTGGACGGGCAGCCAGCTCAGGCGCTCGATCATCTTGCCGAAGGTCGCTTCGAAGCTGAGAGCCGGCTGCACCGATGCAAAGAGCCACGGACCCCAATTCGCGAACGGCACTTTCGGTAAGCAGTCCGCGGGGCTTGGGAAGCCTTCGACCTGATCGAACTCCGGCATATGCTGGAAGTCGCCACCTAGTCCAAAGCGACGGCCGTGGTAGCGGCACCGCAGAAAGCGCGCGTTGCCCGGGTTCTCCGCAACGAGCATGCCGCGATGAGTGCAAACGTTGGAGAGGCAATGGACGGTGTCGTTCATGTCCCGCGTGAGAACAATCGGTTCGTCGAGAAAACCATCGAGGATGGTCGTCGGCCAAACCGAGCCGGGGACCTGGATCTTTTCGTCATCGCCGATGAAGTGCCACGCCGGAGCAAAGATCTGCTCTTTCGCCTGCTCAAGGACCGCTGGGTCGGTATAGAACCGGGATGGGATCGTGTGGGCGGCCTCGATGCGTGGGTGGATCACGTCTGACACGGCGTTAGTCTAGTCCGACGAACACGATCACCGCACCTGATTCGACTGTGACCTCGACGGTTTCGGATGTGGTCCGGTTTGAGACGCTGCTAAATCCCATGGCATCGACGGCTTGCATGTCGAATGACCACTCCAATCCGGTTGCGGATACGCGGGATGCGGTCAGGGGCAAAATGCTGAATCGAGCTCCGACGGGAATGTTGGCTCTCCAAGGACCTGCGGTGAGCGTTTCTGCCCAGCCCGATCGGAGGATGAATCGGGTTTGGATCGGGGCTCGCAGCGCGGAATGGAAGGTTGCCAATGTGTGGTCTGGTCGGTCACCCTCACTGCACATCAAGGCGATTCGGGTGAGCCCCAGCTCGCCGGCAAGCTGTAGTAATTTGTCGCAATCCGTTGTCGATTGGTCGGTCACGTGCCGTCGGCTTTTGGCAAATTCCAGGGCGGCTGGTGCCACGGAGTCGAAGTCTCCAATCACCCAATCAGGCGCAATGCCGGCCGCGTGGCAACGGTTGGCTCCACCGTCGGCTGCAAGCACGATTGGGGCATGAGTCAGCCACTCGCGCATCGCTTCAGTCGGGTGGTCACCCCCGGCAAGGACACCTATCGGCCAACCATCTTGCGAAAAAAAAGGCATCTGAGGGACTCTACCGTTTAACGTAGACAGGTGTTAAACGGATTTGCGAAAATGAGCGAATCTGGCAGGAATTCATTCAAAAATTCAGCATAGAAGCCCTCAATGACAGAGGGCAGCTCAGCTCGGAATTCAGTAGCATTAAACGGGAAATCATGAGTCTGCGAAGTTGGGAACCGCTGTGTATACTGACCGCTCGCTGAGTTTTTCAGCATTCGTATTTTCTAATGAAGGACCTGTTTAGTGACGCCGCCGGGAACGCGCCAGAAACACTGTTGGCAGCCTGGTCACGCGTACAAGATCGACTCGCTGAAGAGATCAATACCGCCTGGATGGACCGATTCATCCGTCCCTTGCAGCCATTAGAATTTGCCGAGGGTGTGCTCAAAATCGGCGCTCCCGGGAAGTTCGTTTATGAGTGGGTGCGAGAGCGACACATCGCTGATATAAAAATTGCATTTGAAGACGAGTTAGGAGAAGAGGTTCGGCTGGAGTTGGTGCCGATGAGTCGCCAGAACCCGGCGACCGCTGAGCTTGGCGTGGCAACCGTCACCGCTGCCGCGCCGCCGAAGGCGCGTTTCGAGCCGAATCCACGCTTTTCCTTTGACCGACTCGTTGTAGGTCAGAGCAACCGACTCGCCGTCGCCGGTGCGAAAGCCGTGGGTAGCAGCCCCGGGGATAAGTACAACCCGCTTTTCATCTACGGACCAAGCGGCTTGGGCAAGACCCACATGCTCCACGCGATTGCGATTGAGCTCAAGCGCAATCGGCCCGACCTATTGGTCGAGTACATCAGCGCGCAGCAGTTTGCGGAAGATTTCGTCAATGCCCTGCAAGGCAACCGCATCGAGCAGTTCCGCCGTTCGCAGCGCACCGCTGGCGTGTGGCTGGTGGACGACATCCAGTTCATTGCCGGAAAGGACAAAACGCAGGAAGAGGTGTTCCACACCTTCAACACCCTGCAGCAGTTCGGAAAGCAGATTGTGCTCACGGCCGACCGACCACCGCGCGACTTGTACTCGATGGACGATCGACTTCGGTCGAGATTTGAGGCCGGTTTGGTGGCCGACGTCCAGATGCCAGATACGGAAACTCGTTGCGCGATCATCCAGTCAAAGGCAGATCAGGATCAGATCGCGATTTCTCACGAGGTTGCGATGTTCTTGGCGCAGACGGTGCCCGGCAACATCCGAGTGTTGGAAGGTGCCCTAACGCGGATTGCGGCTTTCGCCAGCTTGGAAAACATCCCGCTGGACATCGATTTGGCGTCGGATATGGTGGATAAGTACTACCAGGCCAGCCTCACCAAGCCCGGTTTTACGCAGATTCTCGAAGCGGTCAGCAAGCACTACGGCATCCCGAGCCCGGACATCAAGGGCACGTCTCGGAAGGCTCCCATCGCTTTGGCTCGCCACGTTGCGGTGTACATGACGCGGCGGATCACCGGCGACTCGTGGAACCACATCGGTTCGCTATTCGGCGACCGTGACCACACGTCGATGATGCACGGCTACCAGAAGATCGACGAGTTGATGCAGAAGGATAAGGACTTCCGCGCCACCATCACGATGCTCATTCGAAACGTGTATCCAGAGGGATAAGTCATGACCCACGACGAGTTGGTGAGATCGGCGAAGCAAAGGCTCGAAGATCAGACCGTTCGTCTTCGCACGGTTCTCGCGAACATGCCGGATGAGAAGTGGAATCGCCCTGGCAACCCGCTTTCCGTTGGTCAGATCATCGAGCATTTGGTTATCGTGAATCGTGCGTACGTCCAGGAACTTGAAGGACTCGTTCGGCAAGCGCCGGAAAATGGCGGTGAACTGCCTGCGCGTTACTCCATTGCTGGAAAACTGCTGATCAATGCCGCGGGGCCAGATAGCAATGCGCCGATGCCGGGTTCAGTTGCGCCTCGTCCGGGAGAAATTCCGCGCGGAATCGAGACGGAGTTCTTTGCCCTCAACGAGAAGATCGTGACTGCTTGCGACTTGGCACTTGGCAAGAACCTCTCGGTCGTAAAGTTCAAAAACCCAATTGTTGGGATCATCGTAATGCGGTTGCCCGATATGTTCGAAGTGCTTGCCCAACATGGCGAGCGACATACGCGCCAGATTGAAGCGCTCGCCACATCGTAGGCTATGCTTTCTGGGTGATTCTCAGCGAACTGACATCGCCACAAGTTGAAGTGCTGTCGCGAGAGATTGTGTGCATGATACCGACCGGGGCCACGGAGCAACACGGCCCGCACTTGCCGATTGGAACGGATTGGATGCTCGCGGAAGCGTTCGGAAAGGCAGTAGAAGCGAACCTGCCGGAGCAAGTACTTTTAGTCCCCACCTTGGCTTGCGGCGTCAGCCCGCACCATATCGCTTTCGCGGGAACGCTGAGTTTGAGTCCAACGGTTTACATCCAAGCCATCCAGGAAATGATCGGATCGCTTGTTGCGCACGGATTCCGGCGCTTCTATATCTTGAACGGCCACGGAGGCAACACGCCTGCCAATGAGCTTGCATTGCGGATGGTTAAGCAAAGCCATCCCAACTGCTGGCTGGCGCATGCGGACTACTACCAAGTTGCGAACTCTGACATTTCGCAGCTCGCGGGAGGCGTTGGGATGGGCCACGCGGACGAAGTCGAAACGAGTTTGATGCTTCATTGCCGACCCGAGTTGGTTCAAACGCACAAACTTGTGGACGACGGACTCGAGCCGGTGCCTTACGTGAGCGGCCTAATCACAAATTTTAATGAAAGATCGCTTCATGGCGTTGCGGGTAATGCCACTCAAGCGTCGGTTGAGTTGGGCGAAAAGTTATATGAGGCGGTGGTGGGACGGATGGTTCAAGAAGTTTCGCGATTTGCCGGTACCATCACGCTTCTCGGTCAACCGTATCAAGGCTAAAAAAATGAACGCACGTCTCACCCTCGTTGGTCTCTCCGCGCTTGCGGCATCTTCGGCATTTGCTCAGACCGCTCAAATCGGTCCAGACTTCGGCGTCTTCTTCCCAACGAGTCGGGAAGTCCGGGACGCGTTTGGCGATACGATTCCAGACTTCGGATTTGGTCGAACTCGAACGAGCGTTGCCGGTAAGCCCAGCCTACGCACAGACTTCGGCGTTTTGACCGCACAGAAGAACGGTAACAAGTTGCTGATTCTCCCGTTCACGCTGCAGACCGAATTTCGACTCACTCAGGACGAAAACAAGGGCGGAGTTCAGCCCTATGCGCGACTTGGCGTTGGCGCGGCTTATTATGATTACGCGATCACGACGACTTCCGGACGAAACGCGGCGAAGACCGTTGGACTCACCAGCAGCGCCGAACTCGGGGTAGTGTTTGCTCAGCGTTGGAATCTGTACGGCAAGTACCAGTACTTCCAGCAGCGCGGCGGATTCGATTTCAGCGGTGTCACGGTAGGCGTTTCCTACAGCTTGCTGAACTTCTAAAGACGACGATCAGGTTGGTGCAACGGAGATGTGGATATAGCAACGTAATCGAACCTCGATTCTGTTTCTGCTCCCATCTCCTATTGCGTCCCTATGTCTAAGAAATCCGAACAACCCCCTATTCTCGAACGTGCCGTACTTGTCTTCGTCAACGAAGATGAAGCGGAAGACCTTGTCGTTGAAGAAGAGCTCATTGGCCTTTGCGAAGCCGCCCAAGTTGAGCCCGTCGCGACCATCCGGCAACGCCTGAGCCGACCGTATAAGGGCAACTACGTTGGCACCGGCAAAGTGCAAGAGATTGCCATGCTGGTCAACGAGTCCGAAGCCGAAGTCGTCATTTTCGACGGCGAGCTTTCCGGTATTCAAAGCCGTAACCTTGAAGAGAAGTGCAAGGTCAAGGTCGTCGACCGGACCCAGCTTATTCTCGACATCTTTGCCCGCCGTGCTCGGACCAAGGAGGGCATGTTGCAAGTTGAGCTCGCCCAGCTGACCTACATGATGCCAAAGCTCATGTCGGTTTACACCAAATTCGAACGTCAGAAGGGCGGTATTGGTATGCGCGGTCCGGGTGAAACCAAGCTCGAAACCGACAAGCGAATGGTGCGGGATCGCATCTCGCGCTTGAACGGCGAAATCGATGAGGTCACCCGCGTTCGCGGCCAGCAAAGAACGAGTCGCCGCAAGCACCCGTTTCCGTTTGCTTGTATCGTCGGCTATACGTCGGCTGGCAAATCGACCCTCATGAATCGCCTTGCCGGAACGGATGTTCTGGTCGACGCGATGCCGTTCGCCACGCTTGACCCGACGACGCGAAAGATCGATTTGCCCGATGGCTACTCGGTCTTCCTTACCGACACGGTCGGCTTTATTCGAAACCTTCCCACCCACTTGGTCGCGGCGTTCCAGTCCACGCTTGAAGAGGCGACTTTCGCCGACTTCTTGGTCCACGTGGTCGACGTTTCTGCCCCGAACTGGGACATCCAGCGCGACGCGGTCATGGAGACTCTGGAAAAGCTGGGCGCAGCGGACAAGCCGATGATCACGCTCTTCAACAAGATCGACCGGTTGGAAGACCAGACGATTCCGCGTCGATTGGTGGCGGAGTGGCCGAACTCGGTTGCGATTGCGGCGATGCCGGGAATCGGGATGGACGACCTCTTCGCCGCGGTGCTGAACCAGGTTCAGGAGTTGCTCGGGATCGCGTATGTGCTGATTCCGTACAGCCACCAGCACTGGGTGCAGGAATGCTACGACTATGGTCGCGTGCATCGGGTCGAATACAAAGAAAACGGCATCTACCTGGAAGGCGAACTCGTGGCCCAGCTTCGGCAGAAGCTAGCGCCGTACGAAGTCGCTCCGATGCCCGCATGACGGTTCGATCTTGGCTCACGATGGCCCGCGAGCAGCTTGATCTCGCGGGAGTTCTTTCCGCAAAGCTGGAGTCGGAAGTTTTGCTTGGTCATTCGCTCGGACTAGAACGGTCCTTCTTGCTCTCGCATCCAGACGAGGACATTGCCGAGTTGCCCGCGAATGCGCTGCTCGGGCGACGTTTAAATGGCGAGCCGCTTGCGTATTTGCTCGGGTTTCGGGAGTTTTACGGTCGCCGATTCTCGGTCAATCCCGACGTGCTGATTCCTCGACACGAAACCGAGGAGGTCGTGGAAGCTGCTTTGGGCTTGCCGCTAGCTTCGGATGCCGTCGTTGTGGATGTCGGTACCGGCTCGGGCTGCATCGCTGTGACTTGCGCTTTAGAGCGACAACGGTGGCAAGTTTTTGCCACCGACATCTCGGCGAGAGCGATCCAAACCGCGATCCGGAACGGGGACGTTCTCGATGCTTCGGTTCAGTTCTTCCTGGCCGATTTGCTTGATCCGCTGATGGATGAGATGTTCGATCTCGTGATCTCGAATCCCCCCTACATTGGCCGGCAGGAAGTTGTCGAGTCCCAGGTCGCGGATTACGAGCCGGCGCTGGCTTTGTTTGCCGAAGATCAGGGCCTGGCCATCATTCGCCGACTGGCGCAGGCCAAGTCGAAATTGAAACCCGGCGGCTGGTTCGTGATGGAGATGGGGCACGAACAAGGCGAACCAGTCGTGGACATTTTTCGAGGAGCTGGCTGGGCAGCGGTGGAAGTGCGGAAGGACCTTGGTGGGCGGGACCGGATTCTTGTGGCCAGAGCATCGTGACCGTACGTGTCACAATTAGCGGCATATGTTGGTAGTTGTTCCGGACGAGTTTCAGTACTTGTACGTCCAGAATGACGAGCGTCCGGTAGTCAAAATCCCGGCCGATGTCCTTCGGGCAGTTGCGGCACCCGTGCCGAAGATCACGAAGAAAACCCAGTTCTTGATCGACGATATGGTCCGGATCATGAAAAAGGCGAGCGGGATCGGTCTTGCCGCGCCTCAGGTTGGCGTGAGTAGCCGACTGATCGTGATTGCGCCGGACGACATGAAGCCGATGGCCCTGATCAACCCGCGGGTGATCCGCGAGGAAGGCGAGCAGATCGGGCAGGAAGGTTGTCTCAGTATTCCCGGTCTCTACGGCGATGTCATTCGCGCGGCTTACATCGAAGTTGAGGCGATTGATCGACGCGGCAATCTCATCACCCTGGAACTTGAGGGCCTGCCCGCCCGAGTGGTGTTGCACGAGGTGGATCACTTGGATGGAGTTTTGTTCACGGACAAAGTCGATCCGAAGACGCTGAATTGGCGAGATCCCGACGGTCCCGACGATTGATGCCGCAGGCAACCCATGGCCAGAATCGTTTACTTTGGAACCGGTGAATTCGCCGTTGCGCCTTTGGTGGCTGTTCGCGAGCACGTGGTGCTCGTCGTTAGCCAGCCAGACCGGCCGCAAGGGCGCGGACTGAGTCTTCGATCATCTCCGGTAAAGGTCAAAGCCGTTGAACTTGGACTGCCCGTGCAAACGCCTGAGAAAGCGCGAGACCCTGAGTTTGTTGAGTTCGTACGGTCGCTCGAAGCGGACTTTTTGCTCGTTGCTAGCTACGGGCAAATCCTCTCGGTGAAGCTGCTTCAGGCGGCGAAGCATGGTGGGATCAACCTGCACGGATCGATCTTGCCGCGCTACCGAGGAGCCGCCCCGATTCAGCGCGCAATCATGAACGGCGACCCGGTCACCGGAAACTCCCTCATGCAGATGGCGAAAGGGATGGACACGGGCGACGTTATTGAGATCGTCGAGACCCCGATCGGACCAGATGAGACGTACGACGAACTTCAAATCCGGTTGTCTGAGATCGCGGCAACCCAGGCAGCGACCTGGGTTGAGCGACTTGCGGCGGGAGACTATCCTCGCACGGAACAAGACCACGATGCAGCCACCCACGCGGCCAAAATCGAACGAGAAGATGCCGAATTACGGTTTGACCGAACGGCCCAAGCCGAGTACAACCGGTTCCGTGGGGTGACGTCGAATCCAGGTGCTGGCCTGCAAACTGATCGTGGCCGCATCAAGCTTTCGAAGCTCCGATTTTGCCCCGAGAGCGGCGCTCCGGGCGAGGTTTTGAAGCTTAATCCGCTCACGATTGCCTTCGCGGAGGGCAGTTTAGAGTTTCATGAAGTTCAGCCGGAAGGTAAAAAACGCATGTCCGGACGAGATTGGGCCAACGGGGCACGGATCACGGTCGGAACGCGTTTAAGTCAAAGTTAGCCGCAACACCACCATGTCATCCCCCATCGTTCCAAAAGTCAGCCAGCGCCTTGTCGTGCGAACGCTCGTGCTCATGTTCGTTCTCGCCATCGTGCTTGGCGTTTATCAATGGGCGCAGCAGCAGAAAGGTGACTTTGACCTTGCGCCGTCCGACACGACTGGCATGATTGCCGCCATCGAATACAAAGACGAAGGCCAGCAAGTTGTTGCGTTTGAGCCAGACGGAACGAAGGTCGAAAATTCCGGCTGGGAAGCCGGCGTCATTGACCGCGACCTCGTGTGGCAACCGGACGGCAACCGACTGTTCTTTGTCAGCGACCGCGCTAAGGTTCCGGGCTCAAACGTCAAGGCGTTCAACATTTTCCGTTGGGACGCCGCACGGGCAAGTGCTCCTAGCCAGCGAACCGTGGGTACCCGAGGGCGAAGCAATCCTAACTTTGCTGATCAACCTGGCGATGAAGAAAACCGCACTGCCCTGATCGCGTCTGGCGGGTTTGTTCTCGAGTTCGATAGCAAAGATCGAGCCACCCGGCAGGTGCTCCCGCCGCTTGGCAACGAAGTTAGCGTCAGCGAAGAGGAAGGGGCTGGAAGTTCCGGTCAGTTCGGCGGACTTTATGGTCAGCTCGGAAGCAGTTTCCGACTGGCAAAGTGGGCCGGTGGAAAGCGATACATCGCGGCGATCATGCGCAGCGAAGAGGGTGAGGTCCTGGTTATTCAGGACACTGAACCTACCGACAAGGGGCAGATTTCCCCTCCGCGCCCGGTAATGGCGGGCGAAAAGATCGAGATTTCGATTGATCCGAAGTCCGGAAAAGTTGTTTTCTCGGTGACGAATTTCCGCTGGCTTTCGCCAGATCAAATTCCACCGCAGTTCAAGCAGGGCAACAAGATCACGATTCCGTTTAAGCATGCGATATGCATCGCGACCCCGGGGGAGCCTAGTTTCGAAGTGATTGCCGCCAGCAACGACGACACGGCATGCTTCGGCGCACCGGCGGTGAGCCCAAGTGGCGACCGAGTCGCCCTCACGGTCGGATCCTATGCTGATGGAAACTTGAGCCCACGCGAGATGACGCTGATGCCGGTTTCTTCGGGAGGCGTTCGCGCTGCAGCGAAGCTTGTTGATGGGGAAGTGTTCGAGCCGTCATGGCATCCAAACGGACAGTCGCTCGCTTTTATCCGCCGAAAGGACAGTAACCGAACGGTCTTCGCGATCAACGCGGATGGTTCCGGCGAGCGGCAGGTAAGTGGAGATGGCGAATTCGCCTTCCCTCGATTCTCGCCCCAAAGTAAGTAGCGTTTATGACTCCGGATTGAGCCGGCGCGTGATGTCCTCTTGGACATCACGCCACAGGCCGTACTTTTTCCAGTGCGCGGCAACTCGTGCCAGCCAACCCCAAATGTTCATGAAGTCGCGAAAGACGTCGTTTGCCCCGGCCCAACTCTCGTGGTAGCGGCGACGATACTGAATGCACCAGATGTCGTACATGACGTAATACCAAAGGCATACGTGGGCGAGCGCCAGTCTTCCAGTTGTTCCACCAAGTAGCCAATCCGCGAGCACCAGTCCCAGTGCACCCCAGACCCAAGCCTGCGGATAGCTGAAGTCGCGTCTTGAGAATTCTGCGTAGATGGCGAGCCCAATCGACGCGAAGACAAGCGGGCGGGCGTCGAAAGGGATCGTCGCCAGAAGCAGCGACAGCAGACCTACGGTGATGACGAGGCTAGCCCCGGTCACTCTCGATTCGATGGTCTGCGATCGAAAGAGGATGCGGAAGAGACCTAGAATGATCGTCCAGCCGAGATAAATCGCGGCCATCCAAACAGGGTCGAACTCGGGAACAACACCGGAGGCCAACTGGGCCAGAGTCAGGCTCGCCGCAAATCTAAAAATCACCTGCCGATTGAATTCGACCCTGTGCCGGTACGGAAGGTCGTGAACATTGCCCGGAACCTCGATGGGTTCCGGGACATAGTTCGGGATGATCACGTGCTTAGAATGGCGCGATTTCGATGGGCTTCGGTAGGCCCAAGCCCTCAAGCTGGGGCAGGATCTGCTGCTTATCGCCGACAATCACGAGGATTCCGTTTTCTAGCAAGACCGACTGCTCGGTCAGTCCATCGAGGACGGACTCCGTGAGAGCGCGAATCGCCGTCATGTCTTCGCCGAGCGTGCCGAAGGCGCGGTTATTCTCGTACAGACGACGTGCGGTGCTCAGGAGGCCGGTCATGGTGGACAGAGACTCAATCGTGCTGGTTTGAAGCAGCGCGACCGCTTTGCCGGTTTCATCGACGGTTACCCCTTCCTTTCGGAATCGGTTGAATTCGGCCAGGAATTCCTTGATCGAAGCTCCGGTGACATCGGTGCGAACGGAGGCACCGCTCGACAAGTAGCCGAGGGTTGGCTCAAACGTAAAGCGCGCATTGGCGCCGTAGGTGTAGCCCTTGTCTTCGCGGAGATTCTGGTTCAAGCGGCTGGTGAACGAACCACCGAGGATTGATCCAAGAGCCTGTAGCGGGAGTCGCTCTGGGCTGGAGTACGGAACGCCGGGCATCCAGAATCGAACCACCGACTGCACGGCGCCGGGCTTGTCGACGATGATCACGCGTAAGGCTTGCTTGACGAGCGGCGGGTACGTCACCGCGGGGGCCTGTCGGCCGGAGCTGGCCCAGTTTCGGAAGGCTTTGTTGAGTTCGAACTTCACTGCCGGCCCGGGCAAGTTGCCGGAAACAAAGATGACGGCATTCGAAGGCTGGTAGGTCAGCCCGTGGCGGAACCGGAGATCGGCAACGCTCAACGCTCCAACGGTTCCTTCGGTCGAAACTTGTCCGAATGGATGGCTCGGGCCGAAGAACTCACGCGTCCCGACACGGATGGCAAGGGATGACGGGTCTGATTTCTGTTGCTCAAGATCAGCCAGTTCCACGCGCTTCACGCGCTCCCACTCGCTCGGCGCAAAGGTCGGGCGAGCAATTGCATCAGCGTACAGCGCAAGCGCGCGGCCGAAGTTTGGCGTGAGGGTCGAGAGGTTTACCGCCGTGGTGCTGTGGCTGACGCTAGTATCAATTTCGGCTCCCAGCAGATTCAAGCTAGCCGCAAAATCTGCCGAAGTGCGTGTACCTGCACCTTGGGTCAGCATCGATGCCGTAAGCGCAGACAGGCCAACTTGGGTTTGGGTGTCTGAGTCCGTTCCGCCCTTGAAGACGGTCGAGACGTTCATCATCGGCAAGTCTTCGCGTCGCCAGTAGAAGACCTTGATCCCGTTGTCGAGGACAAGTTCCACCGGTCCCTTCGGGCTGAAGGGTGCTTGGCTTCCGGCCGCAGGTGCGCTGTCGCGCGGGTTGGTTTTCGGTGCCGGTTCTTGCGGGATTACGCGGAGGATGAGTCGGTTCCACGGATTTACGGTTTCGGCAGAAACGGCCTTGACCTGCTCCACGGTTGCGCCGCGGTACATGTCGAGAACCCGCTTGAACGAGTTGGGCTCGCCGAAATAGAACTCGTATTCGTTCAACTTGTCGGCCTTATTGTCGATGGATTGAAGACTCTCTAGAGTCCGCTTCTCAATCTTCGCGGCTTCTTGCTTCAGTTCAAGGGCGGTCGGACCGTTCTCGTTGAACTCGGCAAGCGTGGCATCAATCGCGCTTTCAAGGCGTTCCAAAGAAACGCCGTCAGAAACCGTCGCCTCGACGATGAAGAGTGAACCAAGCTGGCCAGATTGTTGGAAGGCGGCGACCTCCGTGGCGACTTTGTCCTTCACGACAAGCTTCTGATAAAGTCGGCTCGAAACGCCATCGGCAAGGATTCCGGCAGCGAGGTTAAGTTCCGCATCTCCTGGTCGGTAGGCGGCCGGGCTGTGCCAGACCATGATCGTTTTGGCGGCATCTACGGTGTCGACCATCGTTTGGCGTCGAACGCCCTTGAAGCTGGCGTCGGGCACGCTGCGTCGTGGCGCGTCGTTGCCACGGGCGATGGTGCCGAACTGTTGGGCAATGATGGGCTTGATGAGGGTGGGGTCGAAATCGCCCGCGACCACGATAGATGCGTTGTTTGGAACGTAATACGTGCTGAAGAACTGCTGAACATCCGGAACCGATGCGGCGGTCAGGTCTTCCATGGATCCGATGACGGACCAGCTGTATGGGTGGCCCGCCGGATACATGAGCCGATTGATCGCGTCGTAGGCTTTGCCGTAAGGGGCATTTTCGACCGACTGTCGGCGTTCATTCTTGACGACATCGCGCTGAAGGTCGAGTTTCTTGAGGTCAATATTCTCGCCCAATGCTTCCAGTCGCTCGGCGTCCAGCCAAATGAGCTTTTGGAGAAGGTTGCTCGGGCCGAACGAGAAATAGTTGGTGCGATCCTGGGTGGTCGAGGCGTTATTCGAGCCGCCGGCGGTCTCCATGATGACGTCGAACTGACCCTGTGGGACCCGCTTGGTGCCCATAAACATTAGGTGTTCAAACAGGTGGGCGAATCCGGATCGGCGATCTGGCTCATCTTTGGACCCGACTTTGAACCAAGTGTTGATGGTCGCGACGGGGAGGGTTTTGTCTTGGTGGAGGATCACCGTCATCCCGTTAGGCAACTTGTACTTTTCAACCTTGACGTCTTGCGCGGCGGCAGGAACGGTTAGCGCGGCAAGGAGGCCGGCCCACATGAGACGGGAACGCAACATGGATACAAATTACCTCTGTGTGGTTCGCGTCGTTTCGAATGTTGGATTCCGGCCAGAATATGAGGCGTCCAAATCTCTCATGCCAACGCGCCAACCTACCGACGACCTTCGCATTAGCGCGACTCGCCCGCTGATCCCGCCCGCAATTCTCATCGAAGAGCTTCCGCTCACGGATGCAATGAGCGATCTGATTTGTTCAACGAGAAAGGCGATCAGCCAAATCATCTCCGGTGAAGATTCTCGTCAAGTGGTGGTCGTTGGGCCATGCAGCATTCATGACTTGGAATCGGCAGAGGAGTACGGGCACCAGCTCAAGGCGATGGCCGAAACGTATGCCGACGAACTATTGATCGTGATGCGCGCCTACTTCGAGAAACCTCGCAGTACGGTTGGTTGGAAGGGGTACATCAACGATCCAGATTTAGACGAGAGCTTCCACATCAACAAAGGCCTTCGCGGAGCGCGCGGGCTACTGGTGAAACTGAACGAACTTGGATTGCCAACGGCATCCGAGTTTTTGGATTTACAAATTCCCCAGCACATTTCGGACCTCACCAGTTGGATTGCGATCGGCGCGCGCACGACGGAAAGTCAAGTCCATCGTGAGTTGGCGTCGGGCGTGAGCATGCCGGTTGGGTTCAAAAATTCCACGGATGGCAATTTGCAGGCCGCGGTTGATGCCGTCATGGCGGCGAGGAGATCGCACTGGTTCCCCAGCGTTACCAAGGATTCGGTTGGAGCCATTTTTCAGACCACCGGAAACACCGATGGCCATGTGATTCTGCGGGGCGGGTCACGATCTGGCCCAAACTTCGACGCGGAGAGCGTTGCGGCGGCTTGTGAGTTGCTGGCGAAGAACGGTCTGCCGCAGCGCGTGATGATCGACTGCAGCCACGGAAATTCGAGTAAGGACTATCGAAAGCAGGGGGCGGTGCTACGCGACGTCGCAGGTCAGATCCGCTCTGGCTCGAAAGCAATTTTGGGCGTTATGATCGAAAGCCACCTGGTTGAAGGCCGGCAGGATGCCAAGCCAGGCGAACCGTTGGTCTATGGACAAAGCATTACGGATGCTTGCATTGGCCTTTCAGAGACCGAAACGCTTCTGGCGGAACTTGCGGGAGCGGTCCAGAGTTCACGGACCGGTTAGCTCAGAGTTTGCGGGGTAGCGAACTTATCACAATTGGTGCAGACTATTCTCCGTGGATCTTGGTCGGTGTCCGAAGTGCGGTGATTCATGGGCGCGGGGCGCCGAGAAATGCCGAAAGTGTGGCTATACGGCGATCGGTGCCGGGCTCGCGAAGCTGCCAAAGCGCAAGCGCATTCCCGCGCCAAAGTACGAAGAACCCGGAGCGTGGACGCCGTTCTTGGCTTTCACTTTTGGATTTCTGGCTCTGGCCTATACAGCCTATGCCCAGCCTTGGAAAGATGGCTTCACAAAGCTTAAAGCCCAACTTGGAATCGCCTCGGAGCCAGGCATCGTTGGCGAGTGGGAAGTGAACCGAATCATCTATCCGCCGACGCCTGAAAGCACAATGGGGATTCGCGAGGAAACCATCAAGGGCTTGTTTAGCTTCGCGAAGAACGAAACTTTTAAGGCGAACATTCTGGTACGCCCTTCGCCGGTGAAAGCGGAAGGAAAGTACAAGTTGCTGGCCGGGAAGCTCGCCGTGCGGTCGGTTTCCGCCATGCCATCAAACAGTTTTCCCGTGGATGTTGACTGCACGGTGAACTTCGTTACCGAAGATCAAGTTGTCGCGACGTTCCCGAACTCCACCGCGCTGTTTATGAACCGCACGCGAGGAATCGAGAATGCAGCCAAGGTCATGGGCTATAAGATTTCGGGCGAGGCGATGAAGCGAGTGCCGGAGGACGAGCCTTGAGACGCGGATTCACCCTATTAGAAATTTTGCTTGCCATCGGCATCATTGCCCTTCTTGCGGCGATCCTCTTTCCGGTGATCAACGGCGCAAAGGTCGGCGGACAAGTGACCGCTGCCCTGTCAAATGCTAAGCAACTCACGGAAGCGGCTTTGCTTTATTCGGTCGACGTCGATGGTCATTCTCCACCGTCCACGGCATACAACAAGAAGGAGGCCCTGCGAAAGGTTTGGCCAGAGATCCTGAAAGAGTATTTGAAGTCGGATGCCTTACTCACGGCGCCGGGTGCGACTCCGCCGCCAAGCCGTCGGTATAGCGATCGTGGCTTCTTGAGCTGGGGGCTGAACGCAGATACCGCCACGAACGGTTCCGGTTGCGTGGGCACATCTCCAGATGGCGTTCCGTGTGAGGGTTACCGCAAGTCACTGAGCTTCGACTCCATTCCGAGCAACTCGGCTTTGTTTGCGACGACCCCGGGCGGAGATCCCGAGCAGCGATACTGCGGCCACGAGTTTGAGCCGAACAACGGAACTCGACTTCTAGAAGACGTTGCGATGTCCCCGCCGCTAGTCTCCGATAAGGACCTGGTCAAGGTCTTGCCAATGCTTCCCTGCACGGCCCTTCGTCCGGTTTACGCTCGATACGGCAGTACCGGCCAAGACGACGGACGAGCAGTGATAGGCCTTTTGGACGGCAGCGCAAAGGCTTTCACATCTAAACAATTGTCTTCCGGAGCGGCAAAGTTGGTTTGGCGGTTGCGGCGAGCCAAGGGATAGCAA
Source organism: Chthonomonas calidirosea (assembly GCA_945859975.1). Lineage (GTDB taxonomy): Bacteria > Armatimonadota > Fimbriimonadia > Fimbriimonadales > Fimbriimonadaceae > Fimbriimonas. Next base: position 20,109 of record CAMAPH010000019.1, on the reverse strand, counting down.
AAACTGTTCCTAGTTTTTAGAGAAATGGTGTGACACCAAAAACGGTCACGCAAGGTTTGTCCTTCCAAAGACTAGTATCTATATGTGAGCTACCCCCACCGTCACGAATCGTACGAAGGGGTTTATGAGGTCGCCGATGCAAGCAGTCCGCTGTTTGCGTTCCCGGTAAAAGTTGGCGACGTTCGACGGGAATCTGACCTTTCGTCTGACACACAAGAAATGCTCCAGGCGGGCGCAATCCGATTGATCGGATTCGTTCGTCGTGAGCCAAAACTATACGCTGCCTAAATTCGACTCGCAACGCTGCAGTCGAATAGGCGCGTTTCCTTGCAACTGGATGAAAGTCCGGGACATTTCGGCCTCGCCGGTACAATCCTAAGTCCATGGATTTGCGGAGCACTCTCCAACTACCCGACGCTGAATCTACGATTCCGATGAAGGCCAATTTGCCGGCCCTGGAGCCGTCGATTTTGGCGATTTGGGAGGAGCGGGACCTCTACGCTCAGATTCTGGCCAGCCGAGACGGCGCACCGAGCTACGTCCTGCACGACGGCCCGCCTTACACCAACAGTCCCATCCACTTGGGCACGGCGCTCAACAAGATTCTCAAAGACTTTACGGTCAAGAGCCGAACGATGATGGGCTACCGTGCGCCTTACGTGCCCGGATTCGATAGCCACGGGTTGCCGATTGAACTTGCGGTAACGAAAAAGCTTGCGGCGAAGAAGGAAACCGTTACCGGTTCTGCCCTGAGGACCGCGTGCCGAGAGCACGCGTACGAGTACATCAAAATTCAGTCTGAGCAATTCGAAAGACTCGGCGTGCTGGGCCTTTGGAAGCACCCTTACGCCACGCTGGATTACACGTACGAAGCGGAACTGGTCCGAACTTTCAAGAAGCTGGTTGAAGCGAGACACATCTACAAGGGCCTTCGCCCAACGCTTTGGAGCCCGACTTCGCAAACCGCTCTGGCCGACACGGAGATCGTCTATCACGATCACGTTTCGACTTCCATCTACGTTCGATTTGCCCTGCGGGACGATCCGAACCAGATTTTCTCTGAGTTCAAGAATCTCTACACAATCATCTGGACGACAACGCCTTGGACCATTCCGGCGAACCTCGCCGTTGCCTTCCATCCGCAGCTTGACTACGCGATCGTAAAGGTTGGCGAGGATCATTATCTGATCGTTTCGGCCCTGGTTGAGCGCGTTGCGGAGAAGCTCGGCTGGACAGAATTTGAGATCGTTGCCACGCGAGAAGGAATCAACTTCGATCACGCCACGTTCTCGCATCCGATTTTTGACCGCCCATCCGTTGTGGTGATGGCGGAGTACGTGACCACCGAAGACGGTACGGGTGTGGTTCATACCGCACCGTCCCACGGGCGGGACGACTTCTACACCGGTCAGAAGTACGGCCTACCCGTGCCTAACACCGTGGATGGCAAAGGCGTGCTTACCGCCGAAGCGGGCGAGTTCGCCGGCACGTACTACAAAGATTGCGACACCGTGGTGGTGGATCGACTGAAGGAAGTCGGCGCGTTACTGAAGAGCGAACCGTATCACCACACCTATCCGTATGCGGAGCGTGACGGTAAGCCGGTGATCTTCCGCGCAACGGAGCAGTGGTTCCTCAGCATCGACCCGATTCGGGAGCAGATGCTGGAAGAAATCCAAGGCGTCCAGTGGGTTCCGCCGGTGGGTCAAAACCGAATCGAGGCGATGGTTCGAAATCGTCCCGACTGGTGCATCTCACGCCAGCGACCCTGGGGCGTTGGCATTCCGGTGTTCTACGGAAAGGAATCGCGAGTGCCGGTACTCGATCCAGAAGCGATCGAAGCGGTGGCGCGGTTGGTCGAAGAGCGGGGATCGGACGCTTGGTTTGAGGTTGAAGCCAGCCAAATTCTTCCCGACGGTTACGTGCACCCGGAAACCGGTGAGACGGAATTTGAGAAAGAAACCGACACGCTGGACGTGTGGTTCGACTCGGGGTCATCTTCGTTGGTGACGCTCGACTCACAGGTGACCCCAGAGTGGAAGACACAAGGTCTCCACTGGCCAGCAGACGTGTACTTCGAAGGCTCGGACCAGCATCGAGGTTGGTTCAACACCTCGTTGATCCTCGGAACCGCCATCAAGGGTGCGGCGCCTTATCGAACGGTCGTCACCCACGGATTTGTCACCGACAGCGAAGGCCGAAAGATGTCGAAGAGCCTGGGCAACGTCATCGAGCCGATGGCGGCGGCCAATCAGTATGGGGCAGACATTCTGCGCTACTGGGTTGCCAGCGTGGACTACCAGTCGGATGTTCCGTGTTCGGACGCCCTGCTTAAGCAGATCGGAGACAGCTACCGAAACGTGCGCAACACGCTTCGATTCTTGTTGAGCAGCGCGGCGGGATATGACGCCACCAGCGAGGGGCCGACGACCGAAGGGTCCTGGGCGGAACTGGATGAATGGATTCGCGAACAAGCCGATTTGCTCGCCGCCGATTGCGCCCAGAAGTACGAAGCTTTCGACTTCGGTGGTGTGATCAACGCGATCCACAACTTCTGTCGCGAAGAGCTGTCGAAGTTCTATCTGGATGCGATCAAGGACCGAATGTACTGCGATGGCGTGAACTGGCCGAGCCGACGTTCGGGGCAGGCAACTTGCCTGTATGTTCTGAACCAGTTGCTCACCCTCGTGGCACCGATTCTTGCCTTCACGGCAGAAGAGACCTGGATGAAGATGCGAGAGCTTGGTCTGAACGCAGCAGAGCAGTCGATCCACACGGAACGCTTCCGAACGCCAACTCTTGAACGACTGCAGGAGATCGAGGGTTCGCCTTTGCAGGCTCGGTTCGAGAGCTTGCGCGGACTCCGAGACACCGTCAATTCTGCGTTTGAGCAGTACAAGGGTTCGGACGGCATCAAAAACAGCCAGGACGCCATCGTTCGGCTTGTCTTGCCAGCCGACACATTCGGAGTGATGAGTTCGTTCTCAATCTCCGACTTGGCGAACTACTTCCGCGTGAGTTGGGTAGAGCTGACGCTTGGCGAACCCGCGATTTCGTTTGCTCCATCAAGCTATCCCGAGTGTGCGAGAAGTCGTTTGCGCCGTCCGGACGTCACGAGCATTTCCATTGAGCGGGAGGAGTTTCTGCTTTCCGATCGGGATCGACAGGTGCTCGGCGTTTGAAGGGACCAACGCTCTTTTGGACCGTGTTCGTAACGGGCGTAGTCGCAGATCAGGGCGTGAAGGCGTGGGTTCGCGATGCGATTCCCCAACAAGGAAGCCTGGGTGGCAAACCCTGGCCGGGCATTTTTGAGATCACCCTGACCTACAACGAAGGCATTGCCTTCGGCATGTTCCAAGGGGCGGGCGTCTTTATGTCGCCCGTTGCGCTGATCATTGCAGGTATGGCGGCGGTTCACAGTCACCGTCACGCGAGCGAGCCCAAGCTGCTGCACTGGACGATGGGATTGTTTGCGGCCGGGGCGATTGGAAATCTGATCGATCGGCTGGCATTCGGGAAAGTTACCGATATGTTCTGGTTCCGGCTGATCAATTTCCCGGTGTTTAACGTCGCGGATTCGTTGATCACGGTTGGCACATTCTTGTTGATCCTGACCGCGTTTTTGAGTCCCACAGACGCAAAAAATCCCGTCCCGGCAGAGCCGGGACGGGAGCAGGATTCCAACGAGACTACGACGTCGGCGTAAGCGCGTCGTCGAAGCCGTATCCACTTTCGCCGTGGATTCGGGAGTCGAGACCGTCGTTTTCGCTGGCTTCCGAAACGCGGAGACCAATGGTTGCATCCACGAGTTTCCCGAGGATGAGCGAGGCGACGAATACGAAGAGACCGACGCCACCAACGGCAGCCAGCTGCTTCATGATGAGGCTCATTCGGCCGGTTTCGAGCAACGGCTCGACCATGGCCTTGTTAACCACTGGCGATGCAAAGACGCCAGTAAGGACTGCACCAAGCAGACCACCGATGCCGTGGATCCCGACAACGTCAAGCGCGTCATCGTAACCGAGCTTGTGCTTGAGCTGAATGCCGAAGAAGCAAACAACGCCTGCAAGAACACCCATGATGATGGATGAGGTGATGTCAACGAATCCCGCGGCCGGCGTGATAACGACAAGGCCAGCGACGAGACCTGAAGCGCCACCGATCGCGGTGCTCTTTCCGGTCTTCATTCGCTCGGCGACGAGCCAAGCGACCATTCCAGCGGCTGCGGCCAGGTGAGTGACGAGGAACGCCTGAACGGCGATGTCATTCATCGCGAGGGCAGATCCAGCGTTGAAGCCGAACCAACCGAACCAGAGGAGTCCTGCTCCAAGCAGGGTCAGGGTGATGTTGTTTGGCGGTGGAGTTAGCGACTTTCGCTGACCGATGATGAGAACGAGGGCGAGAGCCGAAACTCCGCTTGCGAGGTGAACGACCGTTCCGCCTGCAAAGTCGAGGGCGCCCATCTTGAAGAGCCAGCCGTCAGCATTCCAAACCCAACATGCGATGGGCGAGTAAACGAAGATGCTCCAAAGGATCATGAACACCAGATAGCCGCGGAACCGAGCGCGCTCGGCGATGGCTCCCGAAATGAGGGCCGGTGTGATGATGGCGAACTTCATCTGGAACAGCATGAAGAGGGCCGCAGGAATGGTCTGCGTGCCGTATGGTGTGGTGACGGACACGTTTTGTCCCATCACATAGTCGAATCCGCCGATGAATCCGTTCGGCGCCTTGCCAAAGGCAAGTGAGTAGCCGATGACGACCCAGATGATGCTGACGACACCCATCATGAGGAAACTCATGAGCATCGTGTTCAACACGTTCTTTTTGTGGACCAATCCACCGTAGAACAAAGCGAGCGCGGGAGTCATGAGAAGCACCAGCGCCGTGCTGATGATCATGAAGGCGCTATCTGCCTTGTCGATGGCGGGAGGTGCTGCTGCAGCAGCATCCTGGGCGAATGCGAGGGTTGACGCGATAGAAAGTAAGCTAATTAAGGCAGGTTTGAAAGCCCGCATTGAATCCTCCTGATTTCCACGCCTTTGGGGAATGCGGGATTATACGACGAAAGTTTCGAATTGTTAAAACTTTGTCTTCGAATCGATGGTTACCCGGCAAATTCGCCAGTCTTCGAGCACTTCGGCACCTTGGGAACGATAGAAATCGATCGCGGATTGGTTCCAATCGAGCACTGACCACTCCACTCGACCGTAGTTTTTCTGCTCAGCACGTTGAAATAGATCGTGCAGAAGCGCCTTGCCGATGCCGTTTCCGCGATGACTTGGGGACACGTACAGGTCTTCCAGATAGATGCCGGGCTTGGTGCGGAAAGTGCTGTAGTTTGTGAACCACAGGGTGTAGGCGATGATCTCTTCTCCGTCAACCGCAACCGTGCTTTGGAACGCTTGCTCGAAGTCTCGCTCTAGCTGCTCAAGCGAGCCGTCCACTTTGTGAAGAAGCTTTTCATAGTCGGCGAGCTCAAGGATAAGCTCCCAGATTCGCGGTAAATCTTGACGGGTGGCGGGTCGGATGGTCATGGCTAATTGGCTACCGGGCATCGAAACTCTGAACCGGATTCTTCTTCAAGATAGCCGCAAGCTGTAACGAGCGCCACGATTTTCACCGGTCTTATCAAGAATTTTCATCTCAACGAGTTCCGCCAGATCGCGGGTGACCGTTGCTGGCGATGCGCCTGTGATCTTGGCGTAATTGCTAGCGGAGAGCCCACCGAGAAATCCGTCAGGACCTTCTTTAAACACGCGGAGTAGAGCTTTTTCCTGTCGTGCATTCAGCTTTTCGCCGTGTTGCGCGAAAATCCTTGCTTTTGCCACCACGAAATCGACGGTCTGAATTGATTTGGCTTGGGCCTCGATCGCGCAATTTGCAAACCAACTTAGCCAGGGGTCGACCAGCAATGTCGTACTCGCCTGTTGAAGTTGCGAGTAGTACTCCGATTGCCGGGCTTGGATCGTGCGGGATAGCAGGGTCAGCGATGGGTAGCCAAGCGAGCGCGAGAGGGCGACGTCGCACAATGCGCGGCCCAACCGGCCGTTTCCATCGGAGAACGGGTGAATGCTTTCAAAGTACAGATGAGCTAGTCCGGCTTTCGTGAGTGGTGGATGTTCTGCCTCGCTGAACCACGCTAGGAAGGTGTTCATCTCTTTTGTCACCAAGGCGGCCGGTGGCGCTTCAAAGTGCACCTTCGGATCGGAGATGCTCCCTGACACAATTTGCACCGGGCTCGGATCGGTGCGGTACCGGCCGAGGTCGGGAACGTCTGATCGCCCTTGTAGGACAAGGGCATGCCATTCGCACAGGCGTTCATGCGTGAGGGGTTCGGCGAAGTCTCGATACACGGCAACAAGCAGTTGGGAGATTCCTTGCTCCGCGGCAGAAGCTTTTCGTTCCAGATGCTTGATCCCAAGTTGCTTTAGGATTGATGACTGAACCGATTCGCGGTTAAGAATTTCACCTTCTATACGGCTCGTGGTCAGGGCCTCGATCGCGATGGTTTCGGAGATGAACTCGGTTTGATCGAGGCTTGGCACGGCACGCATGGCCCCCCGGATTTCGCCTGCGCCCACGAGGAACTTCTGTTCCTGTGGTAGCAGACTTCTGGCGTCGAATTCGAAATTCGGCCAGCTCGGCAATTGCCAATTCCAGCTCATGAGCGATTCAGGATACCGTTATCGCTCAAAAAACGCCGATTGTTGAGCGATAACTGCCCGAAGAATCGCTCACACATCGAGCGGGTCGCGGCGCGGGTAGCTGCCGAGGACGGTGGTTTCGAGCGTGAACTCCCGAAGTTGCTCCAGGCCGGTCTTCAGGGTTTCGTCGTTTCGGTGGCCGTCGCAGTCGACATAGAACATGTACTCGAAGGTCGCGCGTTGGGCGGGGCGGCTCTCGATCATGGTCAGGTTGACCCCGTGGGATTCCAGGACGGAGAGCGCTTTCACCAGTTCACCCGGGCGGTTGCGAATGTTGAACATCACGCTCGTCTTATCACGACCGGTTCGGGCGGGCTCGTTGTAACCGAGCACGATGAAACGCGTTCGATTGGCGGGATTGTCCTCGATATGCTCGACCAGGATGGGAATGCCGATGGTCTCGGCGGCAAGGGCATTGCAAATGGCGGCGCCTTTCGGATCCTCAAGCGCTTTCTGGGCTGCTCGGGCGGTGGGGGCAGTCTCGATGATTTCCGCGTTTGGAATGTTTCCTTTGAGCCAGCGCTTGCACTGCATAAACGGTTGACCGAAAGCGTAAACGCGTTCGATCTCGCCCAAACTCGTGGCCGTGGAGACCAAATGGTGGTGGATCGGAATGTACATTTCCGCGCAAATCTTGACGTTGGTTTGCGGGAATTGGTCTAGGGTCTCGGGAACGATACCGGCGACCGCATTCTCTATCGGTACGACACCGTAGTCCACCGTGCCGTGCTCGACGGACTGGAACACGTCCGGGATGTTCTCCTGAGGAACGAACTCGCTGCTGTTGCCGAAGGTCTGGATCGATGCCAGGTGGGTGAATGTGCCCGCCGGTCCCCAGTAAGCGACGCTCAGCGGCTTTTCGGCAGCCCGGGCGGCGCTGATGATTTCGCGAAAAACGCTGGCGAGTTGTCGCCCGGACATGGGGCCCGAATTGATGTCGGTCAGCTTCTCGTAAATCGCCCGCTCGCGCTCGGGGGTGAAGAACGGCTTCCCATCTCGCCCTTTAATCAGCCCGACTTCTTGGGCAAGGCCGACGCGGTAGTTCAGGAGCCGAACAAGCTCTCGGTCAACGGCGTCGATATCGATGCGGATCTCATCAAGGGTGCGATTAGGGACTTCCGGCATGGCCTAGCATGGATTATGAGTCCTTTTGGCAACGGTCGCTTTCGGCTTCGCGGATACAATGATGTAAGGAACGGCATTGGAAGACGCAATACGGCAGATTTCGTCCATACGCAACCTTTCCGTGTACGAGATTCTGATTCAGCTCGTCGATATCGGGCTGGTTGCCTTCCTACTGTATCGTCTCCTGCTCCTAGTCCGCGGCACTCGGGCTTGGCGAATCTTGATCGGCGTCTTTGCGTTCCTCATCGTGCTCTTCGTTGCCGACCGTCTGGAATTGCACACGCTTCACTGGATTCTCGACAAAGCCACTATTCTCGGCCCCGTCGCCTTGGTCATTCTGTTCTTGCCGGAGCTTCGCCAAGCCATTGAAGGCTTTGGCAAGATCAGTCCGCTTGGCATTCTTGAACTCGGAGCGCACGAAGATCACCTACAAGCGAAGACGATTGAAGAGATCGTCAGCGCAATTTCGGAATTGCAGGAAGAGAGCGTTGGCGCGCTGATCGTGATTGAGAAAGCGGCGAAGCTGGACGAGATTGCATCAAATGGTGTGATGCTCAACGCCGAAGTGAGCGGGTCGCTGTTGGGGTCTATTTTCTATGGCGAGAATCCGCTTCACGATGGCGCGGTGATCATTCGGGGCGATCGCGTGGTAGCGGCGGCATGTCGCTTGCCGCTCAGCGATTCGACCCACCTTGATACGCACGTTCATATGCGGCACCGTGCGGCGGTCGGTATTAGTGAGGCAACCGATGTTGTGGTTGTTGTGGTCTCGGAAGAACGAGGAACCATCAGCGTTGCGCAAGAAGGCGCCTTAATGCGACTCGGCAGTTCGAACGAGCTCCGCGAATTGTTAAATCGTGAACTGCGACAAATGCCCGCCTCTACTCCACACGTGCGCAAAGGACGTCGAGCGGCCAAGGATCTAGCGGAACTCGAAGCGGTTAAAGCACCAGCCGAGGTGAAGGATTGAGAAGCATCAATTGGCCGGTTCTCATCGCCTCGATTGCGTTGTCGTTCACGCTTTGGTTTGTCGTTTCGGCGCAGAACCGCAGCGTCAACTACGTGCAGCTTGAGGTTCAAATTGACGGCCTCGATCAAGATTTGGTGTACGTGAAGGACAAGCCTCGAAGCATCAGCGTGATGGTGCGCGGCAATCCTGCGGGCATTCGAGGTTTGGTGGATGACAACGCTCGCGCGGTGGTTCAACTGGACCAAGCGAAAATGGGTGTTTCCAGCTACTCGGTCAGGGTCGTCCCGGACCGCCTTCGGCAACTCCTTGTCGACCAGAACCCGACGGTTTCGATCGAGCTCGAGCCGATCGAAACCCGAGAAGTAACCGTTTCGGTTGAGACAAGCGGAAAGCTGTCTGACAACCGATACGTGCTTGAAGACATCCTTTCGAGCCCGAGCAAAGTCGAGGTACGGGGTCCGAAATCTCAGATCAAAGACGCCACTCGGGTCATGGCGGTGATCGACTTGACTTCAGTTGAACCGAACCGGGCTATTCCGTACACGGTGAATGTGCAGATTCAGAATGCAGCGGGCGCGAACATTGAGTACGCCCTCGCAACGCCGAGCACGGTTTCCATCACCCCAACCTTTGCCCCGGCTCCCATTGAGTTTCCGGCGTTCGTTTCGCTCGATTTGAAGAGCGTTAAGGCGGCGGATGGATTTGAGATTGTTGGTTACACGACTCAGCCCGAGCAAGTCACCGTTTACGGAACGAGCCTGAACGTCGCCCGGGTCGGAACGGTTCGAACGGCACCGATCTTGGCCTCGCAGATTCGCGAGACGCAGACCATCGAGGTTCCTCTTGTGACGCCGAGGGGAGTTAGCGTACGGCCACGAACCGTCCGCGTGACAATCGCGGTTCGGCCGAAAGCAGCCTTTGGCGTTCCCCCGGTACAACCTCCGGTAAGTAATGACGGAAATACGGCCGATCCGGGAACACGAGGCGGAACCGTTCCTGAGGCTCCTGTGCGAAACGTTCCAAATTGATTTCAACCGCGCCTACGATGCCTTCTTTGGCGAGCCGTTGTTTGACCTGCGCAGGAAGTGGGCAATGTTCGAAGGGCCGCAGATTGTTTCTGCACTCCAGACAGTGCCTCTAGCCTTTGGTTGGGGAAATGCCATCGGAATTGCGGGAGTCTGTACCGTGCCTTCCCGCCGAAGAGAGGGCCTTGCGGGTCGATTGCTCGAGCGCGTATTGCGCGAGAGTGAGCGTAACGGAGAGGGGGCTGCGTTGCTTTTCGCGCGCGATCTGGCGCTCTACGAACGGATGGGGTTTGTGCCGCTTGATCGAGTGATTCGCGCTCCGTTGCCACGAACCGCTTGGACGGAGAATCGCCCCGTGCTTGGATTTGAAGAAATCCGCGCAAAGTATGACGCGTGGTCCAACGAACACCCGGACCGCTTGCGCCGGAACGACGCGCGGTGGCGCTACTGGAACTGGCACTATCGAATCTGTGAAGGGTTTGGTGATGGGTATCTCTGCGCCGAGCCGAACGGATTGCGAGAAGGAATCTGGACTCCAGGAGATCAGCCGCTACCATTCACGGATGGAACCGAGTGGTTCGGAACGACCCTCATGGCCGACCAACTCGGGTTCGTGTTTGAGAAGGCGACGGTGGAGTTGTATCTGATGGGGCACAACGTTCCGGGCGTACCGCAGATGTTTTTGACCGATCAGTTTTGATCAGTTTCGATCGCAGCGAGGACTTCATTCAGCCAAGCGATTCGACTTTCGGTTTCTCTAACCGCCCCGAGCATGGCGAGCTCGCTATACCGATCTCCCGCCTGGCTGTATCGCTGCACATCGGTCACGCAGCTCGCGAGCGTTGCGGATAGCTTCTCGATCGCAGCTCGGCAAAACTCGACTTGGTCTTTTTTGTCGAGGAGCTTGAGGAAGTAAGTCCGTGATCGGAGGGAATCTAAGGTGGTCGCCCCAGCGGAGTCGGATAGAGGTGGCAGCACCCAGGTCCTAAGCGCCTCGAGCCCCGCCGCGGAGATTGTGTAGCGCTTGTCCTCGCAACTGAGCAGCCCGGCTTCGGTGAGGCGACGCAACAAGGGGTAAATCGAACCAGCGCCTGATCGGTAAGCGGAAGTCTGTGATGCCGAGAATTCGGTTACCACCGCATGGGCCAAGCACGGTCCTCGCTTGTAGATGACCCCCAGCGCAGTGAGTTCAAGCGTCGACAAAGCGCGATCAAGCACCCTTGCATTTTGCCCGGAACTTTCTTTCCTTCAAAAGGGTATTTACGATTCGTAAATGATCAGCATTGCTGCCGTCTCTGCGCTGCTTGTAACCCAGTCAACTTCGGTTCTGGAAATTGACCCCCTGTTGTTGGTTCAGGCGGCCGAAGTTTGGAGCGTGCTTGGTCGGGACACGAACTCGGTTTGGCCCGGATGGGACCCTCGGAAGACGCCGATCCTAATCTACTTCCCCGATAAGCAGGAGGTGCTGATTAACCACCCCAAACCACCCGCGGGGTTCTTGCCCTACACCGGTAAGGTGAGATCCCCAATCGGAAAGATCTACCTTTGGAACGGAAAGACGACTTTTAGCCTCGACGGACAAAACACGACCATGAAGATTGGCGGGATTCGCACGCTCGTGGTTGCCGACACGATGAGCACGCGCCGACAGATGATTGAGAGCGTCGCTGCCGAAGTGGTCGCACAGCCAGCGAAGGCGCCAAAACTCATCGCGGACAACTTGTTTGGGAGCCCCATTAACTCAATGGCGGTGTTCGCTCATGAGGCATTTCACGTGTATCAAGAGCGGCTCGCTCCAAAGAAGTCCGCGAATGAAGGTGCGCTCGTGCGATATCCCAGCCTATCGGTGCCAAACAACGTTTGGTTGGGAATTGAAGCCGACGAACTTGCAGAAGCACTGAATGCAAGTTCCGCGGCGAAAGCGCGCGAGAGCGGAATTCGATGGCTCGCGGCGCGACAGGCGCGAAGATCACAGCTTTCAAATGAGCAAAGTCAGTACGAAGACGCGGTTGAGTTCAGCGAAGGAACGGCGAAGTACGTCGAATACCGACTCTTGCAGCAGATGATGTCCCACAGCCCATCGGCGGAGATGTGGCTGATCCAAGGGTTTCAGGGGTACGGATCTCAAGCTGAGGCTGCTCGAAACTCGCTTATCCGCAAAATGAGGGGGTTTATGAGTGGCTCGATCGGGGTGAACGGCGACTTGTACGGCGCATCGCCGGTGCGGTTCCGAATGTACTACTCCGGCATGGCCATCGGAGCGCTGTTGGATCGGCTTGGCGCGAAGTGGCACTCGAAACTCTTAACCTCGGAAGAGTCGCTCACGACGCTGGCCGCCGCTGTTCTTCGGCCATCGGATCGCGAACTTGCCGAGGCGCAAGCGGCACTCGAAAAAACTGAGCGCTATGCCGCGTTGCTTCGGGAGAAAGAGCAACTGCAGGCAGACGGACGACGGCACATTGATTCGGAGCTGAGTCGATTTACAGAGGCACCAGGAGAACTGATTCTCGACTACTCCGCTCTTCCGTCGGTAATGCCCGGTTTGTCTTACACGCCATTCGGAGTGTTGAGCATCGATGCAAACCGGACGCTGTATCGACTCATCCCAATCCAAGGAACGATTGGTGCGTTGAAGTTTAGTGAGGATTCTGCCCGACCGATTCTGCTTGACACCTTGAACCGGCGGATTCATTTGCAATTGACCGGCAGTCCGGAATCTGTAAAACCTGGCCCGATTCAGGAGCCGGAAGTTCGATGGCCGGGAGTGACCCTCAATGACGTCAAGGGGGAAGTTTCCATCGAAGGTAAGCGCGTGATCATCCGACTGAACTGAGTAAGCGCTTGCTGCGTTCGTTAGGAATAGAATCGGAACTGTGTTCGTTGACGACCAGCTTGAGCAGTTTGAATCTGTGGGCGTTCCAGCTTTGCCTGAAGGGGCATCTGTTCGCATTGTGGAGTCGGCCGCGGCGAAGGTTTGGGTTGCTTCTTGCGGTGAAGGGCCGGCCGTGGTTTTGCTTCACGGAGGGCTCGGGCACAGCGGGAATTGGGGATATCAGGTTCCTGTCTTGCTAGAGTCGGGATATCGAGTCATCACAATCGATACTCGAGGCCATGGTCGCAGCACGATGGATGAGCGACCGTTAACCTATCAATTGCTTGCAAAGGACGTCCTCGCCGTTCTCGACGAGTTGAACGTTGATCGCGCGGCTCTAGTGGGTTGGAGTGACGGTGCTTGTACGGCAATGGTGCTCGCGCAGATGCAGCCGGAGAGAGTGCCGGGTGTGTTCTTCTTCGCCTGCAACATGGACCCGAGCGGCACGATGGAGTTGACCGAATTCGGCCCGGCGTTACAGCGGTGCTTTGCGCGGCATCAATCGGATTTCGCGGAGCTTTCTCCGAATCCGGAGGGATGGGAAGCGCTGAACGCAGCGACCGGGCTCATGCAAAAGACCGAGCCAAACTTCAGCGCAGCCGAACTGAACGCCATCACGATACCGGTTGCACTTGTTCTTGGCGAGAATGACGAGTTCATCAAGCGTGAGCACATGGAATATCTCCATCGCGAGTTGCCGAGCAGCGAACTGATCATCCTGCCGCACGTGAGCCACTTTGCGCCGTGGCAGCGTCCGGAGCTTTTCAACCAGACGCTGCTGCAGTTCTTGAAGAACGGCCGTAGTTAGGCTTACTTCATGTCAGGGAACTTCAAGGCGAGGGCGTCGCGAAGTTTCATGCTTTGCCGCTGGTATCGAAGTCGGTACGTCCCGACTCCGCTCAGTCGCAGGCTCAGGTCTCGGTACTCAATGACCTCGTTTGGCACGAACTTTGGCCAGGGGAAGCGAACTTCACCTTTCGCGGGAGCGGCATCTTTGATCTGTCGGCCGTCGGGCGTGGAGAAAGTGACGAGAGCTGCTTCTGGGTCATTGAGGCTCACGGCGACGCTGTACTGGGTCGGGTCTGCGAAGATGCCTCCGTGCAACGGTCGGGGCTTTTTTACATTGCCGCCGACGTCCAATTTGAATTGGTCAGGAGCGTAAGCGTTGCTGGCCTGGTGCCGAATTTCAGCTTTCAGTTGAACCTCTTCACCGTCGAGGATGATATTTGGTGGGAGGGTGAACTCGATCTGGATTCTATTGTTGGTTGCGTTCACATACTGGATAGTGCCGAGCTTCCAGTTGACAGTGGGCGAAATCTTTGGAAGGGTGCCGGCCGGTTCTGGGTTGGCGGCGGTCGAGGTCCAAACGTTCACCTCGTCGGTCATGAGCCGAGCTCGTCGGAAGATTTGGAAGGTCTTGTTTTTATATATGCTGTCGCTGCTCACGCCGTTTACCGTGCGCTTGCGGTTCCGCAAATCACTGATTGTCCAGCCGCGTCGCAGCAGTGGCTCTCCGAACGCCGGGTCCATAACGTTCGCAATTTGGCTCACGTCACGTGGCATTCCTGAGCTTCCAAACATCTGAATCAGGTGGTCAATGTGGCCCTCGCCGTCTGTGACAAACCCCGAGTGGTCTTCTGGCTGGCCCTCACTTGCGTTTCCGATGATGATGACGTCACCCGCTTGGAGTGCCTGCGAATCCCCAGGACGTGCCATGAACGCAAGGGAGTAGCCAAGAGCGGTCAACCGACTCTTGAGGCCCATTGGGTCCATGTTGTTGAAGTCCTTGCCTTTCCCGGTCGCGAACTGACTGGCCCGATAGAGGGTGTAGTCGTGGCACCAAGTGATCGCCGATCCGACATTGGCGGTCACGATCAGGCCGAAGACCATCAGCGATTTAAATTTCATGGTGTCAGTGTATGTCTTTTTTCCGATAACGGGCAATTTGAAAACTACGCGCGGCCTTGTGATGGGTTTGCCGGAAAATCCTTGGAGGACTAAACTGGGTTAATGTTTGGCACTCCGGTCATCCGTTTCCTTTTGTGCCAGACCCTCGTGTTTTCGGCGAGCTTCGTCGGCGCGCAGGGTTCGATTCGCGGACTTGGGCCGTGGTATGAGCAGATCAACAAGCCGAGCTGGAATCCACCGAATCTCGTTTTTGCTCCGGTTTGGACGGTTCTATTCTTTTTGATGGGGCTCTCGCTGTTCTGGATCGTGCAGTCGGACAGCGAAAAGAAGACCGCAGCGTACGTGGCTTTTGGTCTTCAATTGGTGCTGAACGTCGCTTGGTCCTGGCTATTCTTCGCCGGTCGGCAGCTTGGCCCGGCGTTCGCTGAAATTCTAATGATGTGGGTGGCGATCCTTGTCACGATCCTGCTGTTCGCCCGAATCCAAGCCCGGGCAGCCTGGATTCTCGTGCCCTACCTGGCCTGGGTCACATTCGCTAGCGTGCTCAACTTCGTGATTTGGCGCCTGAACGCCTAAGCAAGCCCCTGCTTTCACTGCTTGCGAACTCGTAAGCCGCGTTCCTCGGTGCCTATGCGACGCCAATTGATTTCCGCGGCCAAGGAGAGTATTCGCGGTGCGCGTTTCAACCGCGTTTCAAGTGCGCTTGAGCGAGGCACGGGCGGAGAGGCGGAGCTCGTAGGAAGTCACTTTCCGCTCACTGACCACGGTGTTTGGGGGCAGAGGAATGCCGTGCCTGGCCCATGCTCGGCGAGCCCAGAGGTCAATAAATCGGTATTCGGCGTTGCCCGCAAAGAACCGGGCGTCGGTTTCGTTTCCGAGTAGCCAAAGGCTAACGGTCAGCGAGTCGAGCCAAACTCGAGGCGGTGGGCTGGCACTCATCATTTCTTCAAGTCGAGCCAGACATTCCTGTCTAGCGCCTCGGCGGGCCGCGAGATAGGCCTGTTTACCAACGGTCTGTTGCCAGCGGACCTTCTCATCGAACTCGGAGTAAATGTCCTTTGCCATGATGCAAGCGGCGATCGCCGCGTCCAAGTTCCCCTTCTCAATTTCAAGGTCGGCCAAGCAGCCGTAGGCCATCGCCCGATGAACCTGAACATCCCGCGAAGGGCTGTGAACGGTCAGCGCTTCGTCGATCACGGCTTGGCCTTCCTCGAATTGCTGGTTTTGGATCAGAACTTCTGCGATGTTCATCAGCTTAAGAAGTCGCCTTCTAGGAAGCTCTTCGGTGTACTGCATCGAGGTCCGGAGCCATTCTTCGGCCTGCGCAAACTGATCGCCGTGAAGGGCGGTGATGCCGATGTTTGAGTAAGTGACACCGATTGCGCCTTCGTCGCAGACTTCAAGCGCTTTCCAGAACGATTCGGTCGCGCGCTGGTAATCCCCAGCATAAAAGTAGGCACCACCGCCGGTGTTGAAGATCTCTGGCAACGCGTGGACCGTTGGAAGTGAGCCAAGTATTCGCTCAAGCAGCGGCAAATCTTCCGATAGAGTGCCGTTTGCAAGTGAGGTTTGGTAAAGACAAACCCACATTTGCGCAGCGCCGGTGAACTCTCCCGTTCGGAGCGCGTTTTCAATCGCGGCTCGAACCTCTACCGCGTGCGTGTGAACCGGCTCGACGAGGGCGTAGTACTGCGGATTGAAGGTCCGCATATGCGGTGAAGTGAAGTAGTCAAAGATCGCTTGCTCAGCTCGCGAGCGATGCTCGGGAGTGATGCGATGAGCGAGGTGCCGCTGAACCGGAGGGAGAATTTCGAGCGCGGTTGAATCTTCGCGCTTGAAAACCCAGCCACCGGTCATCAGCTCGTCGATGGCAGCCCCCGAAATCCCCAAGGTACCGGCGGTTTCACGGGTGAATCCATTTGGGAAGCAGCACAACGCGACGAGATTGCTCTCGACGACCGGCCCGGCGACGCTTAGGCTCCAGTTCACGCAGGCGGCGAAATTCTGGTGCCTCTGCTCTGGATTCCCGAAAACGCCGATGGCATCGGTTTGGTTGGCCGCCAAGGCTGCAACCGCGCTCGCCAGAGATTCCTTGCGCAACTGCGCGGCAAAAAGTTGAATGGCCAACGGAACTCCCCCTAGCAGGCGCACCGCTTCCGCAAGTTCGTGCATCGGAATTTCATCTAGATCGAGGTCGGCCTGTCGAGCGAGCAGTTGAGCAGATTCAGATTTTCGGACGTCAGCGGCGTTTTTGGTTCGCCATCGTAACGGCGCTAGGTTCAAAGTCTCGCGTTCCCAGCCGGGGATGCGTCTCTGCGAGGTGGCGAGTATCCGTAAGCTGGACCCATCAACGAGGAGCGTGCTGAGCCACGCTTCAGCCTCGGAATTCAGATCCTCAACGTTGTCAAGCAGAAGCACAGTCGGCGGCAGTTCTCGAGCATCGAAACCCTCTGCAGTTAATCCAGGTGAGACGGCGGCGAGGGCGGAAACGACTTTGATCCGAAGGTCGCCCTGCTCCACAACGCCAAGGCAACGGGCGATCGCGATGTCGAGGTCGCTGGCAGAGGCGAGGCGTAACGCTTCCTGCGCGAGCCGAGTTTTGCCGATTCCGCCGGAGCCTACGAGGAGCAGCCGCTTGGGCTCTTGCTCGCCGAACAGCTCGTTCGCGATCTGGGCCAACTCAAGCGAGCGGCCAACGAACGAAGGCTTGCGTTGCCAGCGTGTGCCAGTCGATCGCATTTCTTCTGGAAGGGCTTCGCTAAAGAGCGATCCGGCTAGCAACGCGAGGCTGCGCGCCACGGCGACTTTTCTTTCGCGGATCAGCGTGCGCCAAAGGGTGACGTACCATTCGGGTTGTTGCGGGTCGGCGGCGATGAGGGCAAAAATTTCGGTGCTTGCCAAGCCATCGGACTGGGTCGCGGCCCGGCCCATGGTTTGAATCGTGGATTCAAACTTCCGGAGCTCATGGCTCTGCCGCAGCTCGTCCACCCAGGCGCCGTCGTAGCCCAGCAGAATGAGCTGCGAGTCCGCGTCGGTCTGCACGTTGGCATCGCAGAAGATCTTGCGGAGGCGAACTGATTGGGCGTCAGAGTCGAGGTTGTCGCCGACGCTCGTCCGGATGGAGTGAAGGGCGAGGCGCAGTTTGTTTCGGCTTGTGGAAGGATCGTCTTCTGGCCAAAACAGATCGGCAAGGTACTGGCGTGAGAACGACTTTTCCTCGTGAACGGCTAGCCAGGCCAGCAGTCCTTCGGTTTTTCGAGTGCGGAGTCGATCAACGGACTTGTCGCCAATCTGGAGATGGAACTTGCCGAGCACGGACAGGCTGATTTCTGATCCGCTCGTCACCTTGTCCAACAATGCATTATTCCCCGACCGCAGCCGCGTGGGCTTGCGCAACCCATGCCGTACAGTTACGCGTTCAATGGGCCGGGAATTTCAAAGCTCCCGGTCCCGGCGATGGTGATCGACCGGAACCGGGACGTGATTCAGATTAGGCGGCGGGGGTTGGCTTGTCTTCTTCGGTTTCTTCAGACTCGTCCTCGGACTCCTCGTCTTCAGATTCCTCTTCGTCCTCATCTTCTTCTTCAATCTCGAAGATGTCGTCGAATTCTTCCTCGTCCTCTTCCCACTCTTCGTCGTCGAGACTTACGAGCGCGGTGCCGATGACTTGGGTGTCCGCATCGAAGAAGAGAGAATCGCCGCTGCGAGTGAGGTGCTGGAGAACTTCGAAGCTGTCGTCGTCGATGTCCTTCACTCGATGGATCGCGGTGTCGTCACTCTCGTCGTCAACTTGGCAAACGAAGAAGGCCTCGCCCTTTCCGCTTTTTAGGTCCCACTCAATTTGGTACTGAAGCACGCGTTGTTTCGCCATGGCGATATCATTTCACCCGCAAGCGGGTTCGTCTAGTGCGATTCGGCGAAAGTTCCGTCAGAATCTTTATCTGCCCGCCGCGTCTCGACGTTTGACCGCTGGTTATGGTAGAACGGTGTCTACAGGTTTTTATGAGCGTAAAGCGCGTCCTTAATGATCGAATCGTGGTGGTCGGTGCCCGTGAGAACAATCTCAAAAACATCACGGTAGAGATTCCTCGCGACCAGTTGGTTGTGATCACGGGACTATCTGGCAGCGGCAAGTCGTCGCTTGCATTTGACACCATCTATGCCGAAGGACAGCGGCGATACGTCGAGTCGCTCAGTGCCTATGCCCGGCAGTTTCTGGGTCAGATGGACAAGCCCGATGTGGATCACATTGATGGTCTTTCTCCGGCGGTTTCGATTGACCAAAAGACGGCAAGCAAGAACCCACGATCTACCGTCGGAACGGTCACGGAGATTTACGACTACCTGCGAATTCTCTTCGCTCGAGTTGGTACTCCGTTCTGTCTGAACGGGCACGGGCCGATTCAGCGCCAAAGCACGGACCAGATTGTTGACGTCGCCCGACAACTCCCCGAGGGGACGCGCCTTCAGATTCTTTCTCCGGTCATTCGTGGACGAAAGGGTGAGTACAAAAAGGAACTTGTCGATATCGCGAAGGCGGGCTACGTTCGCGTTCGGGTGGACGGGCAGATGTTCGAGGTCACCGATGACATTCCGATGGATCGGTACAAGCAGCACACCATCGAAGTGGTCGTCGACCGACTCGTGGTCAAGGAAGGCATCGAGCGACGAATGGCCGATTCTATCGAAGCGGCGCTGAAAATGGGCAAGGGCCTTTTGCAACTGCTCGTTGGTTTTCCAGACGACGCGGAGATTCCGCCGGCGATCACCGCACTTGCCGCCCAGCAAGCAGATGGTCAGCTTGCGCCCGATCAAAAGGAGTTCGATCTTCTCTTTTCCGAATCGTATTCCTGTCCAATTTGCGGATTCTCGATTCCTGAACTTGAGCCACGCATGTTCTCGTTCAACTCGCCGTACGGCGCTTGTCCGGACTGTACGGGGCTCGGTACCAAGACTGAATTCGACCCGCAATTGATTGCACCCGACACCACCAAGGAACTGAGAAACGGCGCGATTGTGCCGTTTGTGTACAAGTCCGGTGAGGTCAAAGACTGGTGGCCGGAGATGCTAGATGCGGTCGGGAAGACAGTTGGGTTTGATGCTAGCTTGCCGATTGGCCAGATTCCCGAGGACAAGTTGCACGCGGTTTGGCATGGCCTTCCAGATCCGATTACCGTCGTGATGAAGTACGGAAAGTCGGAGCGCACCTTCAAGTCCGAATGGCGCGGGGTTTTGGCGTCGTTGCGCAAGCGATACGACGAGACCGAGAGCGAGTGGGTGAAGCAGGACTTGGAGCAGTACATGAGCACCAAGCCGTGCCCGACCTGTAATGGTCGTCGACTCAAGCCAGATTCGCTAGCGGTGAAGATTGCCGACCTGGACATGTCGGACGTCACTCGGATGTCGATTGAGGACGGTCTAGCCTTCTTCTCGTCGCTTCCCGAAAAGCTGAGCGTTCGGCAAATGACGATTGCCGAGAGGGCGGTGAAGGAAGTCGCCGAG
>CAMAPH010000018.1:0-53057 GCA_945859975.1 Chthonomonas calidirosea | reverse complement strand
ACTCGCGCCGGCAAATCCGAGTCGTTGACCGCTTGAATGCGAATGAACAATGGGAACGAAGCCGTGTTCTGGTGGTGATACAGCAACCGCGCCGGTTCATTCTTTTTCAGATTCGCGCTGAACAGCGGGCCTGCAGAGTTGACGTTCTCCGGATCGTTGCAGTACCAAAGCGCCGCTTCCTTGATCGGCGCAACCCCAATGTTGCGAACAACAATGTTGACTTCCCCTTCGTTCTCAAAGGCGTCTTGCGCCGCGACGCGAATCTTTGCCGTGAATGACTTGCTCGCTCCAAGCCCGATTGACTGCTCCGAGAGCGAAAGAATGCGAATCACCGAGCCAGGAACTCGCTGAAGCTGCGTGGTGATCGCTCCTTCGATGGCTCCTCGAATCGTCGACGCGAGAGCGGGAGAGCCGGAAACTTGGGTGGAAAAGGTCTGCGGAAGGATCGCCGCGTATGGCTGAACCGAAACCTCAATGGACTCGGTGGTCGTCTCGCCTTGGATCGTGATGATCGCGTTACCAGGCTTATTCGCCGCGAGTTTGATGCCACCGGGAACGCGAATCGGCGTCACAACTTCCGACTTCGAAGAAGAAATAGTGGCGTCCGCGAACTGGAAACCCTTGACCGCGACAACCTTGTTGGAAGGGCACGGCAGTCGGAGCGAGGTCTCCGCAACTTTCAGCGGCGGGGAAACAAAAGCGGTCCGCAGCCGACCCGACCAAAGCTGTGCCAACGCAGCAGGAGTCGATTTCTGCGCCTTGGCCTCGTCCGGCGTGATCGTCACAATCCGCTCTCCGCCTGCGAAGATCACGTGGGTCTTTTCGACCTTCCGAATCTTCACTTCACCCAAGTACGAAAGGCTGTTCAGCGTCGAAGCAATCGTTTCGGCTCGGGCTTCGGGAGAAGATCCGTCGACGGAGTAAGTCTTGAGCGACAGGATCACTGCGTCGTTAAAGTAAACGACCGAGCCACGGGCTTCTGCCCCGCGCGCTAGGGCGCTTGCGACGGCGGAAAAGGCGGCTATCAAAAGTATCACAAGCCGGAAAACGCTTCGCATGGGCACCGGTCAGGGTACCCGCAGGTACCCTGAAAACAGCATGAATCCGGTAACCGCTCGGAACTATATCAACGGCGAATGGCGAAACGCGACTGACGTATTTGAAAGCGTCAATCCTGCCAATCGAAACGAAATCATTGGTACTGCCCCCAACAGCACGGCACAAGATGTCGACGACGCAGTAGCCGCCGCCGAACACGCTTTCAAAACCTGGCGAGAACTCAGCTGGGTCAAGCGAGCCGAAATCATTGACAACTTTGCGCAACTGATCAAGCGCGACGTTGAAGAAATCGCGGTTCTCGTCACCCGAGAGTGCGGAAAGCCAATCAATGAAGGCCGCGCCGACGCGGTGGAAGCTCTACACATGGCCCAGTACATCGCTGGCCTCGGCCGACTGCCACATGGCTACGCGGTGAGCTCAGAAATCTCCGCCAAGGACGCCTACATTCTGCGAAAGCCAAAGGGTGTCGTCGCCTGTATCACCCCTTGGAACTTCCCTTCGGCTATTCCGCTCTGGCTGGTTCTGCCCGCCGTTCTCGCGGGCAACACCGTTGTCTTCAAGCCGGCCGAGCAGACACCGATCTGCGGACACAAGCTCATGGAGTTGTTCCACGAAGCTGGTTTCCCTGCCGGCGTCATCAACCTCGTCCACGGATTTGGCGAGCCAGTCGGCGACCCGCTGGTCAAGCACAAAGCCGTCGACGCCGTTCTCTTCACAGGATCGCGAGCGGTTGGTAAGTACATCCAGCAGGTCGCCGCAAACGACCTCTTCAAGTTCGCCGCGACCGAAATGGGCGGCAAGAACGCCACGATCGTTTTGGAAGATGCGGATCTGGAACTCGCGATCAACGCATGCGTTCTCGGTGCTTTCAAGACTTCCGGCCAACGCTGCGTTTCGACTAGCCGAATCATCATCGACAAGAAGATCGAAGCGGAATTCACCGCGCGATACGTTGAGAAGGTAAAGCGAATCCGAGTCGGTGATGGCCTCAACCCAGACGTCTTCATGGGCCCACTCATTGAAGCCGGTGCCATCGACAAGTGGCAGCACCACAATGAAAAGGCCAAGGAAGAAGGCGCTCAAGTCCTCGTGGACGGTCAGGTCCTGACCGAAGGCGAGCACGCCAACGGGAACTTCGTCTCGCCGTTCGTATATCGATTCGATGGCTACAAGAAGAACACCTTCTGCCTTCGAGAAGAAGCCTTCAGCCCGCACGTTGCGATCATTCCGATCGACGGTCTCGAAGAAGCGGTTGAGGTCTACAACGACACCGATTACGGCCTTGCGATGGCCGTCATCACCGAGGACTACCGAAAGTGGCGCTACGTTCGCGACCATGCGGACTACGGCCTTGGTTACGTGAACCTGCCTAGCATCGGTGCTGAAGTCCACTTGCCGTTTGGCGGAGTTAAGGCTTCCGGTAACGGACATCCTGGTGCAGAGGGCATCCTCGAGTCGGTAACCCACCGCGTTGCATTCACGGTCAATCACGCCCGAGAAATCGTGATGGCGCAAGGTCTTACGACCAACATCTGAACGTATCGTTGCCCCGGCCGAGGTCGGTCGGGGCAATTTTCCTTGGCAAGATCGCCGATAGCTGGTATAGTGCGCATGTCGCCGGCGATTGCGATTCATGAGTTTTGTCTTCTATTCCATAGGTAGCAAGGTCACGTTCGAGTTCGCAAGAAAATTTGATTGGTGGGCGACCCGATCAAGGATTAATGGAAATGGAGACTAAAACCCTATTCGTGGGCAACTTGCCCTACTCGCTGACCGAGCAGCACCTTCTCGACCTGTTTGCACCATACAACGCAAGCAAGGCTCGCATCGTCGAAGGACGAGGCTTTGGCTTCGTTGACGTTGCAGGCGACATGGCCGACAAGGCTATCGAAGACAAGGACGGCTCCGAAGCCGGTGGCCGACGCATGAACGTCAACCTCGCCCGACCTAAGGGTGAAGGCGGCGGTGGCGGCGGCGGTCGAGACTTCGGCGGCGGTGGCGGCGGCGGTGGTCGCAGCTTCGGCGGCGGTGGTGGCGGCTATGGCGGCGGCGGTGGTCGCGGCGGTAGCGGCGGCGGCGGCGGTCGTGGTGGCAGCAGCGGCGGCGGCGCAGGTCGCGGCGGCTTCAAGCGCTACTGATACTCAATGCTTCAAGTGCCGTCAAAAACTGTCATTCTTTTTGACCTTGACGGCACCCTTATCGATTCCTTGCCCGCTGTAGAGCGGGCATGGTCATTTTGGGCCACCCAAGTTGGCCTGAACCCAGACGAGGTGCTTCCGCATATTCACGGTCGCCGAAGTCTAGATTCCATCCGCGTCCTTGCTCCGCATTTAAATGCCGAAGAACAGGACCTCGTGTTACGCAAGATCGAATCTTCCGAGACTGACGGAGTTCGCCTTCTTCCCGGCTCTGCAGAACTGCTAGCCTATTTGCCCGAAGGCACATGGACGATCGTCACGAGCGGAACTTCCGACGTTGCCCAAGCCCGGCTCCGCGCCGTTGGAATCCCGATCCCAGAACATGCCGTCTACGGCGAGAACGTCTCGCAAGGCAAACCTAGTCCGGAGCCGTTTCTTCTCGCGGCCCAGAAAATGGGCGTCAGCCCGGATCATGCACTTGTTTTCGAAGACACCGATGCCGGGGTTCGAGCGGGGCACGCCGCCGGCATGCAAGTCATCCGAGTTGGCGCGCCACACCCATTGGCACTGACTAACGTCCAAGACCTGCGGCAAGTTGCCGTAGTGGGCGTGAACCCACTACAGCTCTCCGTTTCCTAACTACGAACTAACTTGGCCAAGCGACCAATTGCAGCTCGTGCGGCACCATGATGTCGGCATGGAACGGCACAACCCGCACCGTGTAGCCCTGGTGACCCAGAATGTCAGCCTGCGCTTCTCCACGGAAGACAAATTTACCATCGGCCTCCTCGATGAACGATAGGTTCTCCACCCGGGTTTGGGTCAGATCACGGTTCGGACCGACCTTTCCATGAACGACTTGCACTTGCACGTCGGCCGGTCGGATCGATCCCAGCTCGACAACCGCCGTAATCTGAAACTCCGAGCCAATGCAGTTGGTCGTACTCGCCGAATCTTGAATTGAAACGATTCGCACACTTCGCCAGTTATCCCGAACCCGGTCACGCCAGGCAACGGCCGCTTGGCTAACCTCAAGACCCTCTTGCGCACGTCGAGAGTAGGCGTGCATCGCCGGAACATAGAACTTCTCCGCGTAATCTCGAACCATCCGAGCGGTGCTGAACTGCGGCGCAAGGCTCTTGATCGAGTTCTTGACCATCCGCACCCAGCCAACTGGAATCGCATTGTCGGAGCGCTGATAAAACAGCGGCGCGATCTCGTTTTCAAGCAAGAAGTACAGCGACCGACTATCCAGCCAATCCTGGTGACCCGCATCTTCCGATTCAGTTCGATCGCCGATCGCCCAGCCAACGGTCGGGTCGTACCCTTCGTCCCACCATCCGTCGAGCACGCTGCAGTTGAGTCCGCCATTAGGCACGACCTTCATGCCGCTCGTGCCACTCGCCTCATACGGACGTCGCGGGTTGTTGAGCCAAACGTCCACGCCTTGAACCAAGGCACGCGCTACCTTCATGTCGTAGTCCTCTAGGAAGACCATTCGCGACCGGCCACCCTCGCTGTTGATGAACTTAACGAGGTCCTGAATGATGTGCTTTCCGCCATCATCGCGTGGGTGGGCCTTTCCGGAGATCACAAACTGCACCGGCCGCTCTGGGTGGAAGAGGAGCTGTTTGATCCGCTCGCGGTCGCTCAGCATCAAACTTCCCCGCTTGTAAGTCGCGAAGCGTCTTGCAAAGCCAACGGTAAGCAGGCGAGGATCGAGAACCGAACCTTCCGCGCCAAACTCTGTCTTTTGCTGCCGCTGGGTGAGCCGCTTTCGAACAAACCGAACCAAGTCCACGCGGCCACTTTCAATCGCGAACCAAAGCTCTTCGTCCGGAATCTCGTCGACTCCCGCCCAAGCCTCGGGCACGTGCGGATAGCGGCGCCAATCCGTGCCGAGATAGCCATCAAACATGATCGCCATCCGTCGGCTCACCCAGGTCATCGTATGGATGCCGTTAGTGATCCCCGAGACCGGCACTTCGTCGTCCGGATAGTCCGGCCATCGCGCGCTGAACATCGTGCGCGTCACCTGTGCGTGGAGCTGAGAAACGGCGTTCACGTGGTTCGCGGTTTCCATCGCGAGAACCGCCATGTTGAACGCCTCACCCTGATTCTCAGGGTCGATTCTTCCCAGCCGTACAAACTCAGAGAACGATAGATTCGTGCTCGCGACCGTTGCGCCCATATAGCGCTCCAGAAGCTCGGGGCGGAACAGGTCAAAGCCCGCAGGAACAGGCGTGTGGGTGGTGAAGACGTTGCTGCCAACGATCGCATGCCGAGCAAGTCGGAAGTCCGTGTTGTGCTGCTCCATGAACTGTCGAATCCGCTCGACGCTCAAGAAAGCCGCGTGACCCTCGTTCATGTGGCAGACCGTTGGGTGGATGCCAAGCGCCTGGAGCGCTCGCATTCCGCCAATGCCAAGAATCATCTCTTGGCGAATCCGCATTTCTTCGTCGCCCGAGTAAAGCGAGTCGGTAATCCCTTGGTCGGCCGGTGCATTTTCCAGCACGTTCGAGTCCATCAAGTAGAGCGGAACGCGGCCAACATCTGCCCGCCAGATCTGGCAGGTCACAATCCGGTCCGGGAACTCAACCTCAACTCGCATCGGGTCGCCGTTTTCGTGCCGCATCAAGGTCAGCGGCATTTGATAAAAGTCGTATTCGGGATAGACCTCTTGTTGCCATCCATCCAAGGTCAGCCGTTGTCGGAAGTAGCCGCGGTTGTAAAGTAGTCCAACTCCAACCAGAGGAAGGCCAAGGTCACTCGCCGCCTTCAGGTGATCGCCCGCAAGAACGCCGAGGCCGCCCGAATAGATTGGCAAGCCTTCAGTGAGTCCGAACTCGAAGCAGAAGTACGCAACCTGATTCTTCTCGCGCAAACCCGGATAGTTCTGGTCGAACCAGGTCTCCTGGGTCATGTAAGAGTTCAGATTCTCTGCGCACTCGTTGAGTCGCTCAAGGAACGCGGTGTCGTTTGCGAGCGAATGTACGCGTTCAGCCGGCAACGAGTTGATAAATGAAATCGGATTGTGTTCCGAGCCATCCCATCTCGCTTTATCGATCGTTCTGAACAAATCGCGGGTTCCGTGATCCCAGGTCCACCTAAAGTTGGACGCAATCTGCTTCAGCTGGGCTAACGATGATGGCAAGTCCGCCACCACCTCAAAGGAACGAGTGAATTTTGGATACTTCATGACTTCGCTCGCGGCGGCGCTGCCGAGCCGTCATTGTACGGCATGACAGGTACGATCTTAATCATATTTAGTCACCACGACGAAGTGCTATGCGAATCCTAATCCCAATCAAGCGCGTGGTTGATCCCTACGCAAAAGTCCGCGCTCTGCCTTCCGGCGAAGGGCTCGATACTGCCGGACTCAAATTTGAGATCAATCCTTTTGACGAAATCGCCCTCGAAGAAGCCGTGCGAATGAAAGAGCGCGGCGAGGCCAGCGAGCTCATCGCCATCACCATCGGCGGTTCTGAGTGCGAAGAACAGCTTCGCAAGTCGCTTGCCATTGGCGCGGATAAGGCAATCCTGGTCGAGACGACCTCTGCCCTTGACCCGAGCGCCGTATCGACCGAACTCGCCGCTTGGGCAAAAGAACTTCAGCCCGACCTGATCTTGATGGGTAAGCAAGGCACCGAGAACGACGAGAACCAGACCGGCCAACGCCTCGCCGCAAAACTCGAATGGCCACAAGCCACGTTCGCGAGCAAAATTGAAAAGCTCGCTTCCGGATTCCAAGTAACTCGAGAAACTGATCTCGGCGAGGAAGTCGTCGAGGTCGCCCAACCAGCGGTCATCACCGTGGATCTGCGCCTCAACGAGCCCCGCTACATCGCGCTTCCCGGCATCATCAAGGCCCGCTCGAAGCCGCTTGAGCGAGCAACGCCCAAGACCGCTCTGACCGTTAAGGTCAAGACCCGATCCTACGCTAACCCACCCGCCCGAGGAGCCGGAATTCGCGTCAATTCCGTGGATGAGCTTGTCGCCGCGATCGCGGCCAAAGGAGTGCTATGAGTCGCTTACTACTGATTGCGTTCGACGAATCCGATCTGAACTCCTGCGGAGGATTCGCCACCGCTTTAGGCCTCCCGTACGACGCGCTATTGCTATCTGGGAACTCGACCGTTGGAGGAGAGAAAATCTTCCAAGCCGGACTTACGGCGATCCCGACCGCAGACACCGTGGCCGGACTACTCGCGGTGTTTGTCCACACCTACTCTCACGTCGCGTTCGTGAGCTCGATGCGCTCGAAGGATTTGGCCGCTCGAATTGCGGGGATTCTGGACGCCGCAATGATTACTGACGCGATCGGGATCGAATCGCCCACCACATTCCTGCGCCCCATGGTCGCAGGCGCGGTCATCGCTACGGTGGATGCAGAGCCTCCCGTTTTCATCACCTTCCGCCCGTCCAACTTTGCCCCGGCCGAACTCACGGCAGGAACTGTTGTGCCGATGGGCATAGTGCCCGCCCCAGGCAGCAAGATCGTCAAAGCCTCGGCCAAAACGGCCGGAAGACCCGACCTGAGCCAGGCGAAAATCATCGTTAGCGGAGGCAAGCCCCTGAAGGATGCCGCGACGTTCGAGACCGTGCTAGGCGGACTTGCTGATGCCCTGGGTGGCGCCGTCGGCGCAACCCGCGCTGCGGTGGACACCGGCATCGCTCCGAACGAGCTGCAGGTCGGACAGACCGGAAAGATCGTTGCCCCGAACCTGTACATCGCTGCCGGAATCTCTGGATCAACCCAGCACATGGCGGGCATCAAGGACAGCAAAGTGATCGTCGCCATTAATAAAGATGGCGATGCCCCGATTTTCGAAGTTGCCGACATCGGCATCGTTGCGGACCTGTTTGACGTTCTCCCGCAACTGCAAGCCAAGCTGCCAGGAGCACGAAGTTAGTTTCTGGCGTAGAAACGGTTCGTCTTAACCTACATGAACGTCTGGAGTTTTCGTTGAGATCATTTTTAACTTTTGTTGTCTGGGTTGCGTGCGTCTTCGCCACCGCCCAAGTTGACGTGAACCGTGTCGTTATGACGGTCAACGGCGAGGAAGTCAAAGGCGCCGACTATTACCGCCGCATGGAGTTCCTCCCCGGAGTCGGCAAGCGCATGGGCGCGGGCTTCACCGAAGTGCCACCCGGACTCTTGACCATCGACCAAATGGTCACCGATATGCTCATTTTGCAACTGGCAAAGGAAAAGGGCGTCTACCCAAGCGACCTTGAAGTCACGTCAGAAATGGCCGACCGAAATCGAGACAATCCGGACCTGTTGGAAATCTGGAAAAGCTCTGGCCGGACCGAAGATGAACTCAGGAACACCATTCGGATCGAGATGGCACAGTTCAAAATCGTGACCTTCGGTATCACCGTGACCGACCAAGAAATCGACCGCATCTACAAAGAGCGCGCGAGCGAGTTCCTAATCCCGAAGC
Source organism: Chthonomonas calidirosea (assembly GCA_945859975.1). Lineage (GTDB taxonomy): Bacteria > Armatimonadota > Fimbriimonadia > Fimbriimonadales > Fimbriimonadaceae > Fimbriimonas. The sequence continues at coordinate 44,413 of CAMAPH010000018.1, read as the reverse complement.
AATACAAGCTCAGCGTCGTCGTTGTCGTGAGTGACGCAGATAAAGCCGCCGTCGAGGAAGACCTCAAAGCTGGCAAACCATTCGCCGAAGTCGCGAAGGCCCGGAGCCAAGACGTGAGCAAAGTCTCCGGCGGCCAGTACGGCACCGTTCCTGAAACCGCCCTCGGCACCGAAATTCGCACCGCGCTTTCGAAGACCAAGATCGGCGAGACCACGCCGTGGCTGAACACTTCGGCAAACGATGCTCCTGCCTTCGTCAAGTTCCGCGTAGACGACGTCACCGCCGAAAAGAAAGAAGAGCTCACCCCGCAGCTTCGAAAGCGCATTCGCCGAAACCGAATGCTCGATCTCGGCCGAGTCAAGAATGAAATTGGTAAAGAAATGGGTGCCATGCGCCGAAAAGCCAAGATCGACATCAAGCAGCCCGAACTGGCAAAGGCATACCAAAAGCTGATTGAGGCCTACCTCAGCCAGCCCAGCACCGGAGGCTAGTCTGTTATGATTCGGGTCGTTCGCCTTATACACGGCCAACGGCCCGATCTCGACCACGTTGCAGCAGTTTTCGCGGACACTGAGCAAACCCAAAGCCTCTTAGACACGTTCGGAATCGAAGCGACGCTTGCGCCCGATGAACTTCCGGTTGGCTCAACATTAGTTGTGGGTCCACCGAGTGCCCTGACCGAGCTGGTCGCGGTCGTCGATCGACTTCTCGGACCGGGCGGCTGCCCGTGGGATCAGGCTCAAACGCACGAGTCGCTCAAGCCCTATCTGGTTGAGGAAGCCTACGAAGTCCTAGACGCCATCGATCGAAAAGACGAAAACGATCTTAAAGAAGAGCTTGGCGACGTGCTGCTTCAGCCGGTTCTTCACGGCCAGATCTCAAGTTTTGCCGGTGGATTCTCGACCGAGGAAATCGCCCGGACCCTGGTCGAGAAGCTCATCCGACGGCACCCCCACGTTTTCGGCGAAGCGGAAGCCCGAACGCCCGAGCAAGTGCTCGTCCACTGGGACGCGATCAAGCGGCAAGAAAAGCCGGACTCCAGCATCTTGAACGGTATTCCGAAAGGAATGCCGGCCCTGATGAGGGCACAAAAAGTAAGCAAGCGCGCCGCAAAAGCGGGCTTTGAGTGGCCCGATTTGGATGCAGTGCTCGACAAGGTCATCGAAGAAATCGCTGAAATCCGCCGAGCCGAAACGCCCGAAGAACAATCCGACGAGTTCGGCGACCTGCTGTTCACCCTCGTCAACGTTGCCCGCTGGCTGGGAATCGATGCCGAAGCTAGCCTGCGCACCATGGTGACGCGGTTCGAAGCGCGCTTCCGCGCCATGGAAGAAGCAACGACAAAGCCACTGCAAGAGCTGACTTTGGCCGAATGGGACGAACTTTGGGTGGCCGCGAAGGCAAAGACTGCGTCGGCTTCATAATGTAACGGTGCCGATTTGGGGAATTGTTAATCAGAAGGGCGGAGTCGGCAAAACCACGACGGCGGTGAACTTTGCCGCGGCACTGGCGGCAAAAGGGAAAAAGACTCTCATTATCGACTGCGACCCACAAGGCAACGCCACCACCGGCGTCGGCATCGACAAGTCGCAAACCAAGGCAACCTTGTTCGATGTGATCGTGGACGGAGTCGACGGAACCGAGAATGCTGAGGTCCTTCAAAACTCGCTCCATCAAGTCTCAGACAACCTTTGGATCATCCCTTCCAACATCGATCTTGCTGGAGCCGAATCGGTCCTCCTCAACGCGGTCGGTAAAGAGCAAATTTTGGCCGAAGCCGTTCAAAACCTCGCACCCAATTTCGACTGGATCCTCATCGACAGCCCACCGAGCTTAGGACTCCTCACCGTCAACATTCTCGCCGCGTCGGACGGCCTGATCGTTCCCCTCCAGTGCGAGTTCTACGCCCTAGAGGGCCTCAGCCAGCTTCTGAAAACGGTCGACTTGGTAAAGCGCCGAATCAATCCGCGAGTCTCGATTGAGCTCGTTTTGCTGACAATGTATGACCCTCGAAACCGGCTGACCCAACAAGTTGAAGAGGAAGTGCGAGGCTACTTTGGCGAGAAGGTGAGTACCGTCGTGATTCCGCGAAACGTTCGGCTGAGCGAAGCCCCAAGCCATGGCGAATCGGCAGTGGTAAGGTATCCATCCTCGAAAGGCGCTGAAGCATACGTCGCCTTGGCCGACGAGGTGTTAGCACGATGAGAAAAGCACTTGGACGAGGACTCTCCCAACTGATCGCCGAGCAGTTCGACAGCACCCTCAGCGAAGTTAACGTCAACTCGATTTCACCCAATGCCCGGCAGCCGCGAAAAGAGTTCAATCCAGATGCGCTGGACGATCTTGCCAGTTCGATTCGGCTACATGGCATTCTGCAGCCGCTCTTGGTGCGCCCCGTTTCAGAAGGCAAGTACGAACTCATTGCGGGCGAACGCCGACTCCGCGCCGCGAAGCTGGCCGGGCTCAGCACCGTACCGGTCGTCATCCGCTCAACCGCGTCCCAATCTTCCCTAGAACTTGCGCTTATCGAAAACGTTCAGCGCGAAGACATCTCTGCGATTGAGTGCGGCCTGGCCTACATGCAGCTCATCGAAGAGTTCGGCCTCACCCAAGAGCAGGTAGCTGCCCGAGTTGGAAAGAGCCGAGCCGGCGTCGCCAACGCGATGCGCCTGCTCCGCCTGCCGCAACTTGTCCAAGATTCCGTTCAGAACGGACTACTCAGCGAGGGACACGCGCGTGCCCTCCTTGCCCTACCAAATGAAGACCGAATTTTGGAAGTCTTCTATCGCATCGTCGACGAGGGCCTGAGCGTTCGAGACGTCGAGCGGCTGGTGAAGCCGGAAAAAGGCAAGAAACCGGCAACAAAGGAAACTACAACTCCCTACCACTCGCAAGATCAGGCCCTAGAAACTGCCCTTCGAGAACACTTCATGTCACCGGTCAACGTCCGCCGAGACAGCCGCGGCGGAAAGATTAGCATCGACTTCTACTCCGAAGAAGACCTAATGCGGATCATCGACATCCTCAGAATCCAACTATGAGCTTTCAGATTCGGCTGGCCCAAATGGAGGACATCGCAGGCGTCGTCGCATTGCAGCAAAAGGCGTTTCCGCCCCCTTTCGATCCAGAACTGCACTGGGACCCGGAGCACATCGAAGCCCACATCCGGGTCTTCCCTCTTGGCCAATGGGTAGCGTTAAGCCACGATGGCACCGTCATCGGCTCTTGCAGTAACACGTTGATCAGTGAAGAGCGCTGGAACCTTCATGCCCCTTGGTATCGCACCGTAGGCGGCCCTAGCCTTGAAGGGATCGAACTCAATGGCAACACGCTTTACGGTCTCGATATCAGCGTGGATCCCGATTTTCGGCGCCAAGGTGTCGGCCGATCTTTCTATGAGGCCCGGTTCGAGTACGTTCGCAACCACCAACTAACTCGCTATGGCACGGCGTGTAGAATTCCCGGATTCGTAGAAAGCGGAGAAACGTCGGCCGAGAACTATGTTCAAAATGTGGTCACTGCAGAGATGACAGACCGAACTCTAACTCCGCTCTTGCGATATGGCCTGACGAGCCTTGGAGTGATTGAAAACTATATGCCGGACCCTGAATCTTTGAATCACGCGGCGCTTTTGGAGTGGAAGCCCTGAATATTCGAGTAGCAAGCGTTGCCTGGAAGCTTCGCACGATCCGAAGTGACGGCGACTATTTCGGTCATCTGCATGACCTCATTAGCTTCGCGCACGGCGAGGGAGCCCAGGTCGTGGTTTTGCCAGAGTTGCACGTCCTTGAGCTTCTCTCAATCGAGCGGAACCTACAGGAGCATCAGAGCCCCGACTATCTGGTTCAGTACGCCGAAGCCCTCGAGCAGTGGCTCGAGCGAATCTCGACCTCCAGCGGAATGACCATCATCGGCGGTTCTCACTTCAAGAAAAGCGGCGAAGAGATTAAGAATGTTTGCGCCATCGCGCGACCAAACGCCACGGTGATTTTCGCCGAGAAAAACAATCTCACCCGTTACGAACGCGAAGTCTGGAAGATCGCTCCCGGCGAGGGCCTCACGACCTTCGATCCTGGCATCGGGGTGAACGTCTGCTACGACTCTGAATTCCCAGAAGCGGGCCGAGCGCTAGCCGAAGCAGGTTGCCAAATCCTCGCGGTTCCGGCTTGGACGGAAACCGTCCGCGGCTACCAGCGTGTGCGATGGAGCTGCCAAGCCCGCGCGATTGAGAATCAGATCTTCGTGGTCCATGCCTCACTCGTCGGCGGATTCGGATACGAGCCGGTCCCCGAAAGCTACGGAAACAGCTCGATCATCGCCCCCAGCGTCGAGCCATTTCGAGAGGAAGCGATCCTCCGCGAATCTGAGATGAACGAAGAAGGCGTTGTAGTCACGGACCTCAACTTGGAAGCCCTCATGGAGGCCCGACAGCATGGCGAAGTACAGAACTGGACCGACCGCCATTCGGGTCGTTGGGACGTGACTCACGCCCCAACGGAATCGGCTTAGAGCCGTGCGGTCAAGTTGCCCGATCGCTTTGGATCGGTCAGACCAAATGTCATCCGACCAAAGTCATCCAGCAAGGCAAGCTTCGCTCGGCCCATGTCCGGTCGGCATCGTACTTTTCCAAGCGCGATCACGCAAGATTTGCCGTTCTCCAGCTGGACGACCGCCATTGCGCCGCCAGCATTTAGATCGACAACTCTCGCTCCGTACTGAAGCTTGCTTCCCTTCACCACGAACCCGGCTTTTGCGCAGAGTTGCGCCATGCCAGGCAAAGTTTCGGGATGCCCGATGATCAGGTGGTTCCCCGGATCGGCAGGAATGCTGTTCTGGCTAGAAGGGTTCCAGCCCTCGGTGAACCAATCCTGCTTGGCATCCGTAACGCGACGATTTCGCTGGTACGAAGTCTGAATTGATGCTGGCGTTTCGTTGGCATTTCGATCTCGGAGTAGCCGATTCCAAGGGTCAATCGAGATGAGGTCCGGCTTCGCGGCCGATTCGATTGAGTAGCGACCTGACTTGAGAACGGTCAACTTCGTGTAGACCTGACGACCGCCGGGATACTCGAGCAATACGTCAACCGGAAGGTAGTACTCCTTGCCGTTGAAGGTGAGGTCAAACGCGACGGTTCGGTTCGCATACCGGACATTCGATAGGGATAGCTTTGCCCAACCTGACTGATCGAGCCAGTCATTGAAGAAGCGGGTTAAGTTTCGATCTGGGTGCCGAGCAATTGCGAGAGCCCGGAACGACTGCCAGCTAGCAACCTCGGTGCGGGAGTGCTGATCCTTCCACTTTCGCATGGTTTGAATCAGCGCCTGCGTTCCCACGATCTGTTCGAGCATCTGAAGAACCTTGGCTCCCTTTCCGTAACCCAGCGAGGACGCTACGCCGCCGGCATACGCGCCACCGTTCGTGATCGGGTGCTCGTTGTACGCCGGAATCGGATCGGCATCGCTAACGTACGCCTGCTTCCGTGACATTGGGTCTCCAATCGGCACGTTACGAGAATAAAGGCCCTCGCAGAACACCGCGAAGCTTTCATTCCAGAAGTCGGTGAGATAGGAATTGTTGACCAGCCCGCCCCAATAGGTGTGCGCGGTCTCGTGTGAGTCTTCCATCGGAAGCCCACCGCCCCATGTCGCATGACTGTAGGCCTCTAGTGCGCCGCCGCCGTATGCTGGGCTATCAAGCGCGCCATAACCGGGGAACGGAAACGGACCGAACGCGCTTTCGAAATAGTTAACAATCGGCGCGTACATCCGCGCCGTCGTGTCCAGTTGTCGCTCATTGAGTCGCGGACTCCAGGCTCGGTAGATTTTCGTGCCTAGCTTCACCGACGTCGACTTGTAGGGACCTGCCGCGAAACTGTAATAAACGACCGGCAAGTCCATCTTGAACTTGGTCGTCTTCAGTCCATCGTTCACGGATTCAGACAACTTGACTCCCTGACCAACCGGCGTCCACTCTGCGGGAACCTGCGTCGTCAGATCGTACGGAGCTGGATTTCGACCGATCAGCGGATACCAATAGTCGTTCGTAAGGGAAATCTCCTTCTCGGAGATGCTGCCCGCATATTGCGGCAAATTGACTTTTCCGACGTAGCGAATGTGATAGCTAAAGTCAGAGCCGGGCCGAGAATCGAACAGCACGACTCCGCCATATTGGCGGAACGGGACATTGACCCCGAGTGTCGTCTCGATGCTCTCAACCCTATAAGCGGGCGACAGGCGGAAATTCCATGCCCCTTGCCCCTGGCTCTTGAACTGAACCACGTCGCTGATCATCGCGAGTTTGTTTTGGATGTCAAAGCTGGCGACAATGGAGTGGCGCTTGATTCGAACGCCCAGGGTTGACGTTTCTGGGACATACCGCAGCTTGCCGTTCTGAATTGAGAACAGATAGTCTCCGATGTCTTCCGAGGTGAGCGCGGTGGTGAGAACCACATTTTTTCCGTCACCTTCCGCCTTCCAACCGAATCTACCGGTGTCATAGGCACCGTTCGTCTTGATCGCGGCGAGGTGCTTTACGGCCTCCGGTTGACCGGGAGCGAGCCGCCCAACGATTCCGGCCACGTCACGAGATTTGGCGAGTTGATCCAGTCCGGCAAGGTCGTAGCCCTGAACAACGAGTAACAATGCTCCAAGCATCACGAAACAGTATGGACAGATGCGAGAGAATCGACGCTGGTTCGTGCCATAATAGCTTTCCTCACGGCGGCGTAGCTCAGTTGGTTAGAGCACTCGGTTCATACCCGAGTTGTCGGAGGTTCAAGTCCTCTCGCCGCTACCACTTTTTCCGAGGTAGCCAAAATATTCCTCGCTAGGCAATTCTCAAGCGAGCCAGTTTGCTGTATTCTGGCCGAAGAACCATGTTGCTTAGCGTTGCGTTCGCCCTTTGCACGTTAAATGCTCAGCTTAAGGCTGAGACGATTGACAAATCTCAATTTCGAGGAGTTCGGCCCAGCGTCGAAGTCCCTGCCGGAAAGGAACGAGTAAAGCTCCTCCCTGCAACCGGCGCCTACGAAGCTGCGCGATGGCGCCGACTAGGTCAACTCGACGAAAACGGACAGATTGATCCGAACGGATATTCGAATGCTCTCAAGCAGATCAAAAGTCTCGTGTCCGAGCGATCTCGCTTTGGCCCGACGGAGAATGTTTGGTCAGAAGTTGGCCCTCACAACGTCACTGGCCGAACGCGTTCGCTGCTCATTCACCCAACCGAACACAACCGAATGTGGATGGGTGCCGTCAGTGGCGGAATTTGGTACAGCTCAGACGCTGGAACGAACTGGGCACCAATCAACGATAAGCTACCGAACCTAAACATCACCCACATGGCCTTCGAGCCGGGCAATCCTAACACGATGTTCGCCGCTACGGGTGAGGGCTACTTTAACAGCGATGCCAAGAGCGGTAACGGCTTGTATAAGAGTACCGATGGTGGAAATACCTGGACCGTTTTCGCAAGCACCGCTGGCTTTGGAAACATCAACAAGGTCGCGATTTCCCCTACAAGCGTAACAACGATGCTGGTTGGGACTCAGGGCGGAGGTATTCGGCGAACCACCAACGGCGGTACCAGTTGGACAAACCCGATTCCAGCACAAATGGGATACGGAGCCACTTTCCATCCAACAGACGGAAATCAAGCCATCGCGACCGTACTTGATTACGACTTTTCTGGTCGTGGTTGGTTCACGAAGGCCTTCCGAACGACGGATGCGGGCGCTACCTGGTCAGCATGCACCGGGCTCGACTTCACAGGGTTTGACAGTCGTATCGAGATTGCTTATGCCCCGAGCAATCCGACGATCGTTTATGCCCACACCGGCTTTAACGGCGGCAAAGTCTACAAGTCGACCGATTCCGGCGCGACATTTACGTTGGCGACAACCAGCGGAACGACCAATGCAAGCTGGTACTACAACTCGATCTGGGTTGACCCGTTCGACGCCAACTTGATCATTGCAACCGGTTTGAACATCAACCGAAGCTTCAATGGCGGCGCTACATTTAGCAACATCGGCTACGGCTACCTTCAGACGGAAAACCCACACCCGGACATGCATCTAGGCGTTGCTCACCCGGGCTACAATGGCACCACCAACCTGCAGTTCTTCGTTTGCACCGACGGTGGAATCCACCGTGCGGACAACATCCGAACCGTCACCGATGCGACCGGCTGGACCCGACTGACGCGAAACGCGAGCACGATGCAGTTCTACGGCGCTGCCGGGAACGGCACGACTGGAGTTCTCTTCGGAGGCTCACAAGACAACGGCTCGATTCGAATCGATTTGGGCTCTACGGTTTCAACTAATCCGTTCGTTTTCGGTGGCGATGGCGGCTTCAGCGCCGTCAGTCACGTCGATAGCAACTATCTGTACGGTGAGTACATCAACCTTCAGATCTTCCGCTCCACGAACGGAGGAAATTCTGCCAACTACATCACCTCCGGACTAAACCGTTCCGGTGCCAACTTCATCGCCCCGCTTGCGCTCGACCCGAACGACGACAACTACCTATACGGTGGTGCGTCTAACCTTTCACGATCCACGAATGCCAAGGCTGCCACGCCAACGTGGTCAAGCATCTTCAACTTTGGCAGTACGATTTCTGCGATCACCATCGCGAAAGGCAACTCGAACCTCATCTATGTTGGTGGTAATGATGGCCGCGTTTACAAGTCGACGAACGGTCAAGCCGTGTCCCCAACGTTCACCGCGATTGACGACAATACTGGAACGAATCCGTTCCCAAGCCGATACATTCACCGGATCGCGGTTGATCCTTCGAACAACAACATCGTTTACGTCGCGCTCGGCGGCTTCTCCGCTGGCAACATTTACAAATCCGTAAATGGCGGCACCACCTGGACGGCTCTGGCTGGCTTACCAAGCGCGCCCGTCCACGGAATTTGTGTCAATCCAACCAACTCGAACGAAATCTGGGCAGGCACCGAGGTCGGCATCATCCGAAGCCTGAACGGCGGTACGAGTTGGACCGCACCTGCGGACGGCCCGCTGAACGTCGCAGTTGACGAAGTCGTGTACCTGCACAACTCCACAAAGGTCCTCGCAGCAACTCACGGCCGTGGTCTCTGGATCTATGGACCGGTCAGCCTGACTGGATTCACTGGACCAGCAAACCTGCTCTCTGGCGAGACCGGAACCTTCAACGTCACCTTCGACTTGCCAGCGGGTGCCGCTGGACGAGTCGTTAACCTGTCGTCTTCAAACCCAGCGATCCTTCCGGTCCCAAGCTCCATAACCGTCCCTGCTCGCGGTACGACAGCTGGATTCACCGCAATTGCCGGTGGATCCGCATCGGCGGCAAGCGTGACGCTTACCGCGTCAACCTCGGACGGCCTATCGCAAACCCTCGTGGTCGGCATTGGACCGATCGGTCTGGACCGAGTTGAAGTCACACCAACGACGCCAATTGGCGGCCGCTCCGGCACCGCTGCCCGCGTCTACCTCAATGGTCCTGCACCGGCGGGCGGCATCGTTGTGAACCTCACGACGAGCAATGCCGCGGTCTTGACCGTTCCCGCGACCGTCACCATCCCGGCTGGCCAAACCAACCGCGCTGTTACCGTCACCACGGCAACGCGCTCGACTCGCTCGCCAGCGTGGGTCAAGGCGACCTATAACGGAGTAGCAAAGCAAAAGAACTTTAACATTGAAGTTCCATTACCCACTGCCCTAACCATCACGCCGTTCTCCTTCACCGGAGGAGTGCTGGCTACGGTGGTGACGGGCAAGATCGACCTGATCGTTCCCGCAGGCCCTGGAGGATTGACGGTCGCGCTAGCAAGCAGCGACTCGGCAATCACGGTTCCGGCAACGGTTACTTTCCCTGCAGGGGCGAGTACGGTCAACTTCCCGATAACCCACTCGGCAGTTACGTCGTCGAGAGATTTCGGAATCAAGGTGACCGCCGGATTCCAAGAGAAGCGAGGCTACGGCCGCGTCGTTGCTCCGCAGATCTCGTCGGCAATCGTCAGTCCGTCAACCGTCAAGGGCGGCAGTGGTACTGTGGTCTCGCTACAGGTTAACCTCTCTGGTCCTGCCCCCGCCGGTGGACTTCGGGTCTACCTGTACTCCTCGCTTGGTTCGGCAGCTTCGATGCCAGCCTCGATCTTGATCCCGGGTGGAAGCACGTTCGGCACGGCTACGGTGACGCACTTTGCCGTCACCTCAAGCAAGGTTGTCACCCTAACCGCCTCGAACTCGAGTTACGGTAAGCGAACGGCGACCCTCACGATCAATCCTTGATCGCAACCGTTAGGCACCGCTCGCGGTGCCTAACGACTTTCCTAAATGCCCTGCATCCAGCTATGGATGCAGGGCATTTTCTTTGAGCACCTGCAGCACGGCGGCCGTTCAGCATCTCAACCGTGCGATGCGTGGACATCCGCCGCACCCTGAATAAGCGTGACGGTAATGTATCCCGGAACCGATATCCACAGCAGTGTGCGATCACCGGTATCGAGCCAATCGACATACTTTGCCTGAGGCCACGGGGATTCTAGGCACAAAAAAGCCCTCGTACTCGAATTGAGCACGAGGGCTAAAGCTCTCTGGTTCGTTATTCCCGGCGGAGTGCAACGATCGGATCAAGCCGTGATGCAGAAATGGCCGGATACAGGCCAAAGACGATGCCGATCAGAGCGGAAAAGACTGCCGCGCCAATCGCCGCGACGACCGGGAAGGTCGTCGGCAAGCCACCCTTACTTGGCCAGTTGATCGCTGCCGTACCAAGCGTAACCAGCTTGCCAAGACCAAAGGCAATCGCCATGCCGATAAGACCGCCAACAAGCGAAAGCGTTGCAGACTCGACCATGAACTGAATCAGGATCGACTGCCGCCGCGCGCCAACCGCCTTGCGGAGCCCGATTTCCTTGGTCCGCTCGGTAACCGACACCAGCATGATGTTCATGATGCCGATTCCACCAACGAGCAAGGACAGGGCAGCAATCGCCGACAGAACGATGCCGGCGACATTAAAGATGTTGCCGAACACGTTCATGATCGACTCTCGCGAGTCCACACGATAAATGCGCTTGTTCCCTGACTTGAGCATCAGTGCGCGCCAAACGTCGTCCAGCGCTTGATCGACCTTAACCCCGGCTTTCGGCCGAGTGGTGATCATCATCAGCTTGTCGCCACCGAGCCACTTGTCTTGGGCAGTTGTGATGGGCAGCAGGATGTCACGAGCGTTCGTTTCGCCCATCATGTCCACCCGTTCAAACACGCCAATCACCTCAAGCGAAATGCCTTTGAAGGAGATCAGTTTGCCAAGCGGATCTTCGTTCGGGAACAGAACCTTGACGACCTCGTCTCCAGCCACGCAAACGTTCGCGCGATTGCGAATGTCCTCTTCCGTGAGACCGCGACCCGCGGTCATCTTCACTCGGTTGAGTTCGGCAAAGTTTCCGTTGCTCGCAAAAATTCGGGTCTTCTTGACCTCCTTATCGTTGCGAACAACCTTTTCCGCCGGCCCCTGAACCAGCGGAGCGATGATGTCGATGCTGCTGACCTGGTTCGCTAGATAAGCCGCATCATCCACGGTCAGGCCATCAATCGAGGCTTGTCGTTGACCGCGGCCACCCCATGAGTCGTACGTGATCAGGATCGTGTCGGAGCCGAGTTTCTTAAACTCGTTCGTCATGTAGAACTGGAAACCGCTGGAGACCATGACGATGATCGTCACCGCCATAACGCCAATGATGACGCCGAGCATGGTGAGAAATGCCCGCAGCTTGTGCATACGGAGCATTTCGAGTGCAGTTACGAAACTTTGAAAGACACCCATGAATTACTCGTCGTCTCCGCCGCCAAAGTTGATAAAGCTCTTTCGGTCAGGTCCATCGTAGTCTGGTTTCACAACCTTGTCGCCATCTTTAAGTCCGGAGGTGATTTCTAGGACGGAGCCCGATTGGGCGCCGATGGTGATCGAAACTTGCTTCGCCTTAGCCTTCGGATCCTTCGGATTGTCGGGTGGGAAGAACGCAAACGCCTTTCGGCCTTCTTTCTTCACGTAATCCACCGGCAGGGTCAGCACGCCTTGGCGGTCAATTACGGCGAGGGAGCACTTGGCCGACATTCCAGAGCGGAGTCGCTCGTTTGGATTGTCAATTATGATTTCAACCTGATACCGAACAACGGCATCCGTGGCGGCGGCTCCGGCAGCCGAATCGGTGCTGGCCGGCGCAATCTTGTTCACTTTCCCGGTGTATTGGTCGGCAGGTAGCGCGTCCACGTCGACTGTCGCCTTCATCCCAAGCGTGAGCTTCGCGACGTCAATCTCGTTCATGTTCAGCTTAACTCGCATGGAGCCACGATCCTCGATCTTAACGATCGTAGAACCGCTGCCAAATGTGCTTAGCCCGGTGGCCAGTTCGCCGACTTGAATTCCCTTCTTCACCACGATTCCGGCAATCGGAGCGCGGATTTCCGTTTCTCCGAGGTTTCGGCGGGAGTCATCCAAGATGCTCTGAAGCTGATCCACCGAAGCCAAGTTCTGCTCGCGGGTCTTTGCCAAAACTTCCGCATCGCGGAGCGCCGTCCGAGCCTTCTGTACCTCGGCACGGGCGGAAGCCAGATCTTGCTCCTTCATCGGGTTCTGAACAGCATTCGCCTTTGCGCGGCTGAGAGTTGCTCGTGCGCTTGCAATCTGTTCGTCTGCCTTTCGAAGCTCGACCGCATGGCGGGCCGGGGTTCGCGAAAGGTTGACCTTTGCGTTTTCGAGTCTGCTGTTCGCAAGTTCAACATTCAGCCGTGCCGTTTCGACGCTACGGATGGCAACATAACCGCTCTTCAACAACTCTTCCTGGCGATTAACTTCGGTCTGGGCGTTCTGAACGTTCGCTTCGGCTTCTCGAACCTGAGCCTCGGCCTGAGACTTTTCGGTTGGGTGAACGCTGCGGACAAGACGGGTCTTTTCCTCTAGGGCAACATCGAGAGTGGTTTGCGCTTCATCGATGGCTGCCTTCGTCAAAATCGGCTGAGACTTGACTTCCATCTCGAGGGACTTCACTCGGCTGATGGCCTGAGCAAGGGTCGCTCGGGAGGATTCGCGTCGTTGTTCAATCTCGAGCGCTGTTCGCGCTGCGGCGCTCACTGCTCCACGCAGCTGCGCCGCATCCTGGCGAACTCGAAATTCGGTTTCTTGCGGGTCGATGATGGCAATCAACTGACCCTTTTCAACGCGGTCACCCTCGTCGACCATCAGCTTTGCCAATCGGCCCGTCACTCGGCTCTTCACTTCGACCGATTGAACGGAGTCAATCGTGCCGTTCTCAATGACGACGACCTTGACGTTCCCCTTAGTCACGGTCGCGGTCTGAACAACCGTCTTGCTCGCCGCTGCCATCTGTGCCTGCCATCCCTGCCAAGCAAACGCCCCACCACCGCAAATAACAATTACGGCAATCCCAGTTCCAACCAAACCCTTCTTCATGAAAGTCCCCCGAAGTATCACCGTCTTGGTGATCCTTGTTTAGTGTGGTAGGTCTATTGACTTAACTGCCCGAAGCCAGCCAAAGACCGTTCGACGGTTTTGGAACTTTTGCGCCGATTGGGTGCACAACGTACACCGTGCGCTTCGAATAGAGCCAAGCTTTCTCGAAGTCCGCCCGCTTGTAAACGAATCGAACTTGATCTTTTCGGGCTGGATCGTTGAAGACGGGGTCGCCTTCTGGTGTGAAACCTACTAAAACTACGAGGTGCCCACTTTCGGTTGGCGACAGCGGAAGGCCCCGAATTAGATCAAAGCTGACGGAGCAAACAACGGGCAAATCCGCAATAATCCATCGCTCCAAATCTGCGATCGAACCGAATCTGGAAACATACGACCTCATTTTCGGGAAAGAGCCAGCGTATGCGGTATTGAAAGACCAGTTACCGGCACCCTTATAGACTGGGTCCCAGACTCTGGCTTCAACTTCCGGAACGTCTTGGTTCATTTCCGGAGCATCAATCTCCTCACTGTAGTGCCACAGCATCATGGACATCGAGGTCGGACTGCAAAGCACGTTCCCCCGGGGGTAGTTGCCCTGGGCACGCTTCGGGACCTCAACTACCTTGCCCCAAGCTTCAGATCGTGTCGCGGTGTCATTTGACTCCTTCTCTTTCCCGGCAAAAGACAATCCAACCATTTCCAGCTCTGGCAATGGCCCTTCCCCAGGTAGGGTCGAGAGCGTGACTCGAACATCGACAGCCTCCGCCGCTGATTTTAGCGACAGGGTGTCCGTCTCAACGTCGCCTGAACCGTCCTCCTGACCATTGGTCGATTGACGTGTCCCGGCAGGCGACAGCGCCCAGTCCGCGAGTCGATACCACTTCGATGGCTTCCCGGCAATACTCGCGCGAATCTCAACCAGAACCTGAGCGCGCTCCGGATTCTTTACATTCCAAGATGGAATGACCTCACGAAATGGTGCCGTGGGCCGAATATCCGTCGAATTGATGACCAAAGACTGCCCCGACTCGGGAAATTGAGCGCGGGGAAACAGCGCGACGAACTGCGGACTGGGGGCAATCATGGTGGTTGCAAGCGTTAATGCGAAAAGGATCATGAGATTTGTTGAAATATCTGGCGCTACGGGGTACTATCTCTGGTTCGTGAGTCTATCCGACTCATCGAATACCAGTTCACATGGCAACGTACCGAGGACGAAAAACTGATATATGCCGAACCGTTGGCTTTGATATTTGGGGTCGACCCAAGAGCCCGGCAAGCAAGCGACCGTATCCGGCAGGGCAACACGGCCCGAACCTGAAGGATCGGCGACAATCTGAGTATGGCGAGCAGCTCTTGGCCAAGCAGGTCATCCGCCGCTATTACAATGTTTTGGAGAAGCAGTTCGCAAACACCTTCCACAAGGCGCAGCGAATGAGCGGCAACACCAGCCTGAACTTCCTTCGCCTGCTCGAACTTCGACTCGCAACGGCGGTTTACAAGCTCGGCTATGCGAAGACTATCTTCCAGGCCCGACAGCTAGTCAGCCACGGTCACATCACGGTTAACGGCCGAAACGTGAACATCGCTTCCTACTCGCTGCAGGTCGGCGACGTGGTCGCAGTTCGCGATCGAGAGCAGAGCCGAAGCATTGCCCGAGCGAACCACTTCGAAGGTGCTCCGGTTCCTGCGTACATGGAAGCCGACGTCATCAACTTCTCCGGCAAGATCATCTCCTTGCCAGAACGCGAAGACTTCCCTAAGTTCTTCCAAGAACAGCAAGTCGTCGAATACTACGCACGTTAATTCTTCGAATCAGGTACACAATTGCCTCTCTGCCGCACGGCAGAGAGGCTTTTTTATGTCTGGAGACTGGAATCAACACACTGAGCTAGAGAACGATTGGGTTCGGTTGATTCCGGCTGATCCAGTTCATGCGGAAGAGCTTGCGGCGATCTGCTCCGTCGACACCTTTAAGTTCTTCGTCCGAGACCTTCCGCGAACGATCGACAAGCCGGGCCTTACGGACTTCATTAACCGCCTCAGTGCCACGCCAAATGTCCAACCCTATACGGTCGTGGACAAGCTCTCCGGCAGTGTCGCAGGAATGACCTGCTTCATGGACATCCGAGCCGCGCATCTCGGCCTGGAAATTGGATGGACCTGGTACGGCCCTCAGTTCCGTGGCACGAAAGTGAACCCCGCCGCGAAGCTGCTCCTCATCACCCACGCCATGGAAGAACTCGGGGCAATTCGCGTACAGCTCAAGTGCGACGAACGAAACCTCCACAGCCAGCGAGCGATCGAAAAACTTGGAGCCGTAAAAGAAGGGGTACTTCGTCAGCACGGAATCCAGCTGGACGGGACAATCAGAAATAGTGTGATGTATTCCGTGACCAAACTAGAATGGCCATCAGTGAAGGCGAATCTGCTCTCTAGATGCCAGTTATAATCGGGTGATGTCCCCGTTACAAAAGGTGCGAACCGAATACAGAGACCTAACGGCATTACATGCCTCGGTGTCTCTGCTGAACTGGGACCGTCAAGTGCTGATGCCTAGCGGGGGAAGCGAAGCCCGATCCATCCATATTGGTCGTCTAACCGCCATGGCCCATCAGCGGCTACTAAATCCGTCCCTTAGGAGAGCAGTGGAAGATGCGCGGGCGAATGTCGCCGGAGATCCGGTAGCCGAACGCGAATTGGCCCTGATTCAGCGCCAGATCGATCAAGCCTCAAAGCTTCCGCTAAAGCTCATCACCCGCAAGGCTGAAATCGCGAGTCAATCATACGAAGTCTGGCGGCGCGCCAGGCCGTCGAACGACTTCGATGCGCTCCGTCCGTATCTGATGTCCCTGTTTGACATTGCCCAGGAAACCTCCTCCGCCCTCGGATACACCGAGCACCCGTATGACCCATTGCTCGATCTCTATGAGGAGGGGGCCAAAACAAGCGACGTCATCCGAATGTTTGATCAAGTCAAACCTCGAGTCTCGAAGCTGATCCGAGACATAAAAGTGAATGGTGCGAGGATTGATGCGACCTGGCTAAACGGCAGTTGGGAGACCGAACCCCTACGTCGGGCCGCCCAAAACATCGGAGCCAAGATAGGCTTCGACTACACCCGAGGTCGACTCGACCTCTGCGCAAACGCTTTCTGCACTACCGTCAGCATGAACGACGTTCGTATGACAACGCGACCAGGAACTCATATCAAAGGTGTTCTCTCATCCTCGCTCCACGAACTCGGCCACGGCCTCTACGAGCAGAACGGCAATCCGGACTGGAGCGACACTAGCCTAGCCGGTGGCGCATCACTTGCCGTTCACGAAAGCCAGAGCCGCATGTGGGAAAACATTATCGGAAGATCAAAGCCGTTTTGGCGATTCTTCTTCTCATATTTGCAAGCCGAATTCCCGACGCTAGCCTCGAAGATTCCCGACCAATTTTATGCCGCGTTTACTGCAATCCAGCCGGGTTGGCTCCGTGTCGGAGCAGATGAACTGAGCTACAACATGCACATTCTCGTGCGGTTCGAAATCGAAGTCGAAATCCTCACCAACAAGCTCCAAGTCCGCGACATGCCCGAAGCCTGGAACGCAAAAATGAAGGAGTACGTCGGAGTGAATATCGAATCCGACGGTCAGGGCTGCCTACAAGACGTCCACTGGAGCAAGGGTTCGATCGGCTACTTCCCCACTTATGCCATGGGGAACCTGATCGGCGGCCAGATTTGGGAAAAGCTTCGTCAGCAAATCCCGGCGTGGGAAGAACAGTTGGAGCGTGGAGACACTTCGCAAATCCTCGCGTGGCTTACCGAGAATATCTACGTCAAGGCAAGCTCACATGCCCCGAGAGACCTTGTGACCGGAGTTTGCGGCGACTATTTGAACCCAAACCCGTGGCTTGATTACGTCGAAGAAAAGTACAGCGGACTCTACGGCCTCAACTAACTCGCGACTTTCGGGGTTTCGTACTGCTCAACGTGCTTGAGGCAGCACGCCCGGATGCGGCTTCGAATTCGGTTGATGTACACCGCACGCTCGGTGACACCAATCGCGCCTCTGGCATCGAGCAAGTTGAAGATGTGCGAAGCCTTCAGCGCAAGATCCAACCCTGGATAAACCAGCGCTCGCGCACCGGCATTCTCTGGAAACTCGCTGGCGTTTAACGGGTTTGAGGTCATGATTCCCTGCTCAGAATCCCAAAAGACCGGCGTTTCGATTACTCGTTTCGATTCCGCTTCAAACTCATCAAACAACCGGAACAACATCGAAGTCGACACGACTTCGAAGTTGAAAACGTTGTTCTGCATTTCCGCTTGCCAGTCGACATCCCGATAACTGGTTGTGTCGTTCCACATGAGGTCTTCCCAGAACCCCTTGCCGTTATTGAGCATCAGGCAAAGTCGCTCGGGACCGTAGGTAATTTCCGCGCAGACCGGGTTGCATTCAATTCCACCCATCTGCTGGAAGAACGTGAACTGCGTGATTTCCGCGCCGTTAACCCAAACTTCCCAGCCAACGCCGCTCGCTCCGGCCGCTTGGCTTTCCCAGTCGTCCTCAACCAGTCGCACATCGTTCTTTGACGTATCAAAGCCGAGCGCATCGAGCGACCCCATATAAAGGTCCACGATGTTCTCGGGCGACGGCTTCATGATCACCTGATACTGGTAGTACCGCTGACTTCGCTGTGGATTCCGCGTGTACCGACCGTCGGCAGGGCGTCGGCTAGGTTGGACATAGGCAACGTTCCAAGCTTCTGGCCCGAGAACTCGAAGCGTCGTGGCCGGGTGCATGGTGCCCGCGCCGACTTCAACATCATACGGCTGCAAAATCGCGCAGCCCTGCTTGGCCCAGTATTCGTTGAGCCGGAGCACCATGTCTTGAAACGTCATGCCAATGAGGATACCAATCAGGACTGGTCCGGGTTCAGTTGGACCGGGTGAATCAGGCGCTGCGCTTCACTCACCGGTCCCTTAAGATGCTCAGGAATCTCGACGGCTTGCCGATCTGCAAGGGCAAACGCAACCGGCAAGATCTCAGAGATCCATGGAGCCAAACTGGGCTCTTCATATCGAATAACCCGGGCGAGTTCCTTGAGCTCATCCTCCGAATGGCCCGCGAAGTGCGCAATCGACGTTGCATAAACAAGAACTCGATCCATGCGCAGTTTCGCGGTGAGATCCGAAGCAGCGGCCATCACCGTTGATTCTATCGCCCTAGGGATTCTTAACTCTTGCTGTACAATCCTTCGCATGCAGACGCCTCCAGCGCCGTCTCAAAAGAAGAAATCGAACACCGGCCTCATCGTCGGCCTGATCATCGCCGCCGTTGTCATTTGCTGCGTGCTACCCATCGCCGGTCTAGTCGGTTTTGGTTTCCTAGCCGCGGGCCAAGGAGCCGGCATGATTGGATGCACCATTTCGATGAGTGCACTAGGCGACAGTCTTCGCGCCTACACGCTGGATCACGACGGCAAACTACCCACCGCCAAAGATTGGCAGACCCAGGTAGCACCGTATCTGGAGAAGGAATTGTCCTCGATCGACGATCCAGGTCCATTCAAGGTGTTTGATCCGAAAGGCGAATGGGGTTGCGACGAAAAGGAATACAAGTCGGGCGTCGCCTTCAACACGGACTTCAGCGGTAAGAACCTGAAGGACCTGAAGGACCAAACTCAGGCCGTCATCCTGTTTGAAACCAAAACTCGAGGCAAAAACGTATCGGCTAAGTACGTTCCACTGAAGCATTCCGAGAGCCCAGGCATTTTGGGTGGCATCATCGGCGGCGAAAAGCGGGGCTGGTTTGTCGTCACGGCCGACGGCTTGAGCCGGCTTGTGAACAAGAACGGGCAAATGCGATCTCCCGGAACTCCGAGCCGGAGCATGAAGAACTAAAATTGTCCCGAATGCGAACTGCCCCGACGGACGTATACTGAAATATCATGTTTGGACTTGGCGCTCAAGAACTGCTCATCGTCCTGCTCATCATCCTTGTGCTGTTTGGTGGTAGCAAGATCCCTGAGCTGATGCGAAGCGTCGGTCAAGGCGTCTCCGAGCTCAAAAAAGGGCTCGACGACGGCAAAAACGGTAAGGACTCCTAATGTTTGGTCTCGGTGGTCAAGAGCTTCTCCTCGTACTCGTAATCGTCCTCGTTCTGTTTGGCGGAAAGAAGATTCCGGAACTCCTTCGCGGAGTCGGTAAGGGCATGGGTGAGCTTCAAAAAGGCCTGGACGAAGGAAAGAAAATGCTTCATGAATCCGCTCGTAGCGAGCCTGAAGCCATTGAGCGGGACCGAACGCCCGCCGAAACCCAAACTCCGAAGTAATTGGCCTTCGCTTGGTACGGAATCGAACTCGATCTTGACGACGAGTGGGCTCCCGTAAGCATCGAGGGAAACCAGAAACAAGGCTATGCACGGCTCGGGTCAACCCGAGCCCACCAGGTCCAGCTTCGCTGGGACACCGTTGCGAAAGCACCATCGATCTCCGACTCGCTCGAACGGTATCTCGCCCGCATCGGCAAAGACTCCCGCAAAGCTGCCTTTACCAAAGAAATCAACGTCGCTAGTGAATTCGAGGCGAGCTACCGCTACTCGGGCCGGGCCAGTGCTCGAGGCTCGATCCGGTACATTCCAGATCGTAATTTGGTCGTCCTTGTCGAGTGCGTGACGCCCGGCAAGGATAGCCTCTCCGCGGCTCACCAAAAGATCAGCGCGAACCTGAAGGTGGACTGCGGCGATCTTTACCACTGGCAAGTTCTTGGCCTGAACGTCTACTTGCCAAAAGATCTCGAAGTTGGAAAGCGCCAACTTTTTGCGGGCCGAACCACGATCCAGTTCACCGCTGGCAAGCACACCTTGGTCACTGCCGAAAGGTGGGGGCTAGCTTCTGAACTCTTGGCAAAGCACGACTTCCTGGAATGGGCCCGGGCGGCGCTAGAACTTCCACGCGCCAACATTACCGATGAGGACGTAGGGATTCGCCTCGTGCAAAAGGGCCACTTGTTGACCAGAACGCAGACCGCGCTCGTGGGTCTATATCCCAAGGAGAACCGGATTCAAAGTGTGAAGGTTCAGTCAAACCGGTCAGAATGGAATCCAGAATGGCGTTGGATCGGCTTTTCAAAAGATGGATCGGAAATCGAAACAAGCTAGATCCAGAGCAGTTTCGCAAGGCGCGCCCGATCAGGAACCCGGTCGTGGAATGGACCACTGCCGAAGACGGAAGCCTTCTCATGCAGGTACCGATCGAAAGCAAGCGAAAGTGGCTTCAAAAGATCGCCATCAAAGCCAAATGGCCAACGACTCGCCAGTTTGAGCTTGAACCCATGGGTGCGTTTGTTTGGCAATTTTGCGACGGACAACATTCGAACGAGACGATTGCGCGTAAGCTAAAGGAACGGTACAAAATGAACCGGCTGGAAGCCGAAGCTTCCCTCTCGGCATTTTTGCAAACCTTGAGCCAGCGTGGGCTCATTTCATTACTGATCGGAACAAAGAAGTGACCGAACAAACCGGACGAGCACAATTTAAGAATCAAGACCCGCCCTTGTGGGTGGCGTGGCACCAGGCGCTGGCGAGCATTCGGGTGCGCTTCTTCCGGCAACTCATCACCTCTTCCGGCATCGCCCTAGGAATCGCGTTCTTCGTGAGCATGCAAATGCTCCGAATGGCCGAGAGCACGGTCGCGAAAGATGAAGCTCGCCTGACCTGGCTTATTGGCACTTCCCTCATCATGTGCCTCGTCGGCGTCACCAATTCGATGCTGATGAGCGTCACCGAGCGGTTCCGCGAGATCGGAACCATCAAGTGCCTCGGCGCCTCCGATAGCTTCATTGTTCGCGTCTTCTTTATCGAAGCCGCCCTGCTTGGGTTCTTCGGATCCACCCTCGGATCACTTCTGGGCATCGTGCTCAGCATCATCGTTTGTCGCGTAAGCGGCCTGAATCCGCCGTATTCGGCGGCACTTTCCGTTCTTGGCCTCGGTATCGGAATGGGTATCGCCATGACGGTCATTTCGGCAATCGCCCCTGCAATTCAAGCGGCAAAGATGCCCGCGGCGGCGGCCCTAAGGATGGACATTTAAGCAATGGAGCAACAAACCGACGTCGTCGTTCGCACCGTAAACATCGTCAAGCAATATGGCGAAGGTGAAGCCCTCGTACGCGCTCTCAGCGGGATCAGCTGCGAGATCTACGCGGGCGAGTACCTCAGCATCATGGGCCCATCTGGCTCCGGCAAGTCCACCTTCTTCAATATGATCGGGGGTCTCGACAAGCCGAACGAAGGTTCAGTGTTTGTCAATTCTGTGGACATCGCGCAACTCACGCCCCGAGAGCTGGCCTTCCTGCGCTGCCACACCATTGGCTACATCTTCCAAACCTTCAACCTCATAACTGTTCGCACCGCGCTTGAGAACGTGACGTTGCCGATGCTCTTTGCCGGTGTTCAGCCGGACGATGCCGAGGAAAAGGGCATGAAGCTGCTAGATACCGTTGGACTCGGTCACCGGTACCACCACCGACCGACCGAACTATCCGGTGGACAGCAGCAGCGCGTTGCGATTGCCCGCGCCCTGGCCAACAGCCCGGCCATTATTCTCGCCGACGAGCCCACCGGAAACCTTGACCTCAAGACGGGACAAGAGATCATCGATCTCCTAAAGATGCTCCAAAGCGAGCACGGCGTCACGATCATTTCCGCGACCCACGACCACAAAATGCTCGATGTCAGCGACCGGATCTTCCACATCCGAGACGGTCAGCTCGCCGAAATCGAAACGAAAGCTGATCTTATTAGCGCTTGATCTGCTTGAACGTGAACTTCACTTCGCGAGTTGAGGTGAGCTCAAAGCCTTCCAAAGTATCGGCTTCGGCGCGGGTTTCAATCGTCCCACTCGCATTCATGAGCGCACCGGTTGCGCGATCAATCTCCGCCTCCATGTTCAGCTTGCTGATCTCGGTGCTCTTGATGCCACCTGATTCGCGAAGAATGAACATCTGCACGATCGCGTCCTCGGAGTAGGACCCGCGCACCTCAATCTTCACTGACTTCGGCAGCACCTCCGTTACGGTCGCGTTCACAAACGAGTAAGTCAATTCGGGAACGGCCACTTTCCATTCCGTCCCCTCTTCCACTCTTGCCGCCGAAAACGCGGGCCAAAGTGGGAGCGGAACCGTGATGAAGCTGGCCGCAAGTTCGGCGATGGTTTTCTCTCCGGTTTTGGCCCACCGAAATGCGCCTAGCTGGTCAATCGTTCCAACATTTCTACCGGGCTTTAGGAATCCGCGCTCGTCCAGAGTGCCCCCGACCGTTCCCGTAGCCGATGCTTTTGCCGGGTACCACAGCATCGTTACGTTCGTTCCGTTCAGGTTCGATTTGCCGTAGTCGCAAACCATTGATCCGGTAATCGCAAGCCGAGATTGGTCTTGTCCAAGTCCGCTTGGCAACTGGGTTTTCAGGCTCGCATCAATCGAAAACTCATACTTGTCCTTCGTATTGGGCCGAACGATTTTCCTAAGGAGGACGGAACTGTCTTGCCCCGGCGGAAGCAGGACCGCCGCAAGAATGAGCGTCGAGAACATCACAAACAAGATACGCGATTCTCGCCGAAGGATTACGGCGTCTTTAACCCGATGATGCTTTGCTGTTCGGTTTTGACTCAGGCGGAGCCGCCGCTGAAGCTTTGTTTTGGTGGTGACATCATGCTCAACCAGGTCTCGATCAAATCGAAGCCGCTCTCCCGCTTGGCCCCGATCTTTCGGAGCGCAGACTTAGCTTTTGCAAATCTCGAGGTTCCGCTCACCGCCGCAAAAACGGCTACCACCCGAAAGACCGCCGAAGAATTACGGAATCGGGATCAGTACATTCTTAAGGCCGATCCCCGGCATATCATTGACATCAAATCATCTGGAATCAGGATCGTTTCGCTGGGAAACAACCACGCCATGGACTACGGTAGCAAGGGCCTGCTTGAAATGCACTCATCTCTTGCAAACGCAGGCATCGCCTACGCCGGGGCAGGTGCGAACGCAGAGCTTGCGATGGCACCGGCATTTGTCTCGCGTAAAAAGAAGCGAATTGCTCTCCTATCGGTTTTGGCCTTTATGAGCAAAGGCGGACTCTGGAAGTGCAGCCCCGCGACTTCGAAATCGGCCGGAG
The DNA here is from genome assembly GCA_945859975.1 of Chthonomonas calidirosea. Taxonomy (GTDB): domain Bacteria; phylum Armatimonadota; class Fimbriimonadia; order Fimbriimonadales; family Fimbriimonadaceae; genus Fimbriimonas. Next base: position 20,784 of record CAMAPH010000018.1, on the reverse strand, counting down.
TCGGAGTCCTGAGTTTCGGAGGCACGATCAACGCGGCTGCGAAAACTAAGCTGAAAAGCTGGATCGGTCGCGCAAAGGAAAAGTCCGATGTTGTTGTGATTGGTCTGCACTGGGGAATCGAGCGGAAGACCCTCCCAAGCGCGTATCAGGTTGCATTGGGGCGCGCTTGCGTAGAAGCCGGTGCAGACATCGTGTGGGGTCATCATCCGCACGTACTGCAAGGTGCCGAACTTTACAACGGCAAACCGATTCTCTATTCGCTGGGCAATCTGGTGGCGCCACGGAGCGGCGAGACTGCCCTGATTTCCGTTTATCTGGAAAGTGATCGGCCCAAACTGCAAGCTCATCGCGTGGTGTTTCGGAACGGATCGGCATCGCCCGCACGGGGCTCGACCTCCCTGGCGAACCTGTCCGCGCAGATTCAAAAAGCCTATCCATCCAAGCAATCTGAGAACCCATTCGCCCCCAGAAAGGTAGATTGAAATTCTATGGACGGGGAATCGCTCTTTCGCGACGTCGTCGACAAATACAGCCGGCACATTAATCCGCAGCTGGCCAAGTTGATGTCATTTGCTGGCTTCGGCGTCGAAGTTCGTGCCGAAGGTTGCATGATCTACGACCACGAAGGACGTGGCTTCATCGACTGCCTGGGCGGCTACGGCACCTTCATTCTTGGTCATCGCCATCCGGTCGTGGTGCAAGCCGTTCGCGACCAACTTGACCAAATCGCCCTGAGCGGTAAAGCATTTTTCTCCGCCCCCGCTGCGGACCTTGCTGCGCGATTAGCCGAAGTCACCCCCGACGGATTGGAGTACTCCTTCTTTAACAACTCAGGCGCCGAAGCCGTTGAAGCAGCACTGAAGTTCGCCCGCTCGAGCACCGGACGGACTAAGTTCGTGTCCACGTACGGCTCGTACCACGGCAAAACGATGGGCGCGCTTTCGGTCACCGGCCGTGAGAAGTACCAGAAGCCATTTGCGCCGTTGCTCGATGGCGTTACGTTCGTTCCGTTTGGAGATTTCGATGCCCTCTCTGCGGCACTTGACACCGAAACGGCGGCGTTCATTGTCGAACCGGTCCAGGGCGAAGGCGGAATCATCGTTCCGCCAGACGGCTATCTTCAGCATGCCCGTGAAACAACCGCAAAGGTAGGAGCACTCCTCATTGCGGACGAAGTGCAATCTGGCCTCGGCCGTACTGGAAGGAACTTTGCCGTTGAGTGGGAAGGCGTTTCCCCCGATCTGATGTGTCTGGCCAAAGGCATGGGAGGCGGCGTGATGCCGCTGGGAGCAACGATTGGCACGGCGGAAATCTTCAACCGCGTCTTCGGCACAAACCCAATCGCGCACAGCTCTACCTTTGGTGGAAACCCGCTGGCTTGCGCAGCTGGCCTGGCCGGGCTTAATGTCCTGATCGAACAAAACCTGGCGTCTCGCTCCGAGTGCTACGGCACGTACATGATTTCGAAGTTTGAGGCGATTGCCGCGAAGTACCCGGAGATGATTTCGGAAGTCCGCGGACGCGGTCTCATGATCGGACTCGAGTTTTCGATGGACGAAGTTGGCGAGCTCGTAGTCGCCCAGTTCATGAAGCGCGGCGTGTGCGTGGCCTATGCGCTCAACAATCCGCGTGTGCTGAGATTTGAGCCCCCGCTCATCATTGAGCAGGAGCAGATTGACCACGTTTGTACGGCGCTTGATGAATCGCTCGCCGAAACGACCGAACTGCTTGCAGACCTCGTTTAGAGAATCTCGCTCAGCTTGACTCGTCGACCAGCCTTGCTGGATTCGACGACAGCAAAGACCATCGCGAGGCTCTTGATGTTATCGTGGCACTCGCCATTCGGCGTGATGCCCGTCTTCAGTGCCCTCAAGAACTCGCTTAGGCTTCCCTTAATGCCCTCATCAATCGTGCCGACTTCGGCGTCGATGGATTCCATTTCGGAGAAGAAGCCGCCCGATTTGATGACCGACTGCGCGGTCGGCGTCGTGTTGTCTGCCCAAACCGCCGATCCTTTCGGTCCAACCGCTCGCCAGTCCGCATCCCAGCTCGTATGGCAGCCATCAGAGCACCAGCTTCCACGATACGTAAATCGCGCACCGTTTTCCATTTCGAAGATGGCCGTCGCACTGGAATCGCCCTTGTACCAACTCCAAGCCGGATTGAACTCCTCGGCGTAGACCGACACGGCATCGAGATCGCAAAGGTATCGGGCCTCGTCGAACGTGTGAATCGCCATGTCGAGAATGAGCGGGCTGTCCATCTCGTCCCGGAATCCGCCAAAGTGGGCGCCGATGTAGAAGTCAGCGTTTAGAATGCCAACCGTTCCAACCTGGTCTTGAATCAATTGTTTGTATGCCTGAAGTTGGGCGTTGTAGCGGCGGCTCTGGCTGACCATGTACAACTTCCCTGCCTTCTCGGATGCCGCTACCATTTCGCGGGCTTGGTCCATGGTCACCGCCATTGGCTTTTCGCCCAGGACTGGAAGACCCGCCGCAAGGGCGGCTAGCGTGACCGAATGGTGAACTTCCGGCGGAGTCACGTCAACCACGAAATCGGGCTTGTACTCGGCAATCGCTCGCTCGACATCGGTGTCCGTATGGGCGACCGAAAGTCCGAGTTTCTCGGCCGCATCTGCCGCCGCACCGGGGCGAACATCGACCCAGGCATGCAAGACCGCTTCTGGACTTTCCGCAATATTCCGGGCCCAGCCCTGGCCCATGCCGCCGGCACCGATCAACAACGCTTTCATCCCGCCGGTTTTACCTTCGATCACCGGTAGGCATAATCTAAAGATGCCTGTTGATCTGAGAAGCGACACCGTAACCCGCCCAACTCCGGAAATGTATGCGGCGATGCAAACGGCACCCTTGGGTGACGATGTCCTTCAAGACGACCCAACGGTCCAAGAACTAGAAGCCCTCGCTGCCGAGATGTCCGGCAAGGAAGCGGCCATGTTCGTTTCGAGTGGCACCCAGAGCAACCAGATCGCCATCGCCGTGCATTGCGAGCGTGGGAGCTCTATCATCGCAGAAGAAGAGTCGCACATCCTTTACTATGAGGGCGGTGGACCAGCAGTCATCGCAGGAGTCGTTAGCTGGACCGTACAAAGCAACCGAGGAACGATGGACCCCGAAGCCATCGAAAAGCGAATCTTAACCGAAGACATTCATCGACCCGCGACCAGCCTGATTTGCGTGGAAAACACTCATAACCGCCACGGCGGGGCAATTGTGCCGATCGAGGCACTTTGGACTTACCGTGAAATTGCGGACCGCAACGGCGTGAAGTTGCACCTGGATGGCGCGCGTGCATTCAACGCATCCGTCGCCCTCGGGGTCCCAATCTCCGAGGTCACCGCGCCATTCGATTCTGTCAGCCTGTGCCTGAGCAAAGGACTGCGGTCACCCGTCGGATCGGTGCTTTGTGGTCCCACTGACTTGATCGAAAAGGGCCGAAAGTGGCGAAAGCGCCTAGGTGGCGGCATGCGGCAAGCCGGAATTCTCGCTGCCTGCGGCCTCGTGAGTCTTCGACAAATGATTGACCGGCTGGCGGAGGACCATGCCAACGCGAAAATTCTTGCGAACGGTCTGCAGGGCCTAAACGGCCTCACGACTCATCCGCACCTGGTGGAAACCAATATGGTCATGGTAGACACGGTGGCTCCTGCTGCCGAATGGCAAGCGCGATTACAAGCCGCCGGAGTTTGGTGCTTCCCGGTCGCCAAGAATCGTTTGCGCCTCGTCACCCATGCGGACGTATCCGCCGCCGATGTTCAAAACGCGATTGACGTTTTCAGCGAGCTGAGCCGACAAACGGCCCGATAGTCTGTTCGTGAAGGAGCGTGTAAGCGTGCTCAGCAAGCCGCTCCAGGTTCACAACGTCTTCACGGTTGTACTTGATGAGCTTCTCGAGCGCGCCGACGTCTCCTCGACGCTCGTATTGTCTCCATAGCCGGATGGCATCGAGACCGTTCAAGCCCTCCGCTTCTTCATCACGCTGAAGTCCAAGCTGCTTTTCGATCTTCTTGAGCCCGCCCTGGATCCCTAGCTTGCGCATGGTCGGGCACAGGTCAAGGTGAATCTGATCAATTTCGAGGAATGACCAACGCTTCTTGATCATCGGGAGATCGAACCCGGCACCAAAGAAAGTGACGATCATCGAATAGTGCGAAAGCACATCCGGCAACTCGGCGAGATCTTGGCCCCGAACGAGGCAACGAAATTCCGCGCCATCGTACAGACCAATACAAGTGATCGCATCGCCACTGTTTCCGCCGTCCGTTTCGATGTCGAGATAAACCGTACGGCCCGAAAACTCTCCCCATGCCCGCCAAGCTTCGGCCATCCCGAGACTCTTTGCGAAAAACTGGTGTTGACCGTCGCTAAGCGCGGCTTCGCTCTGCTCTAAATGCTTGAGCGCGGCGGCATCGGCCACCGTCCCGAACGACGTTTTGCGCTTATCTGAGAGCGCATCCTCCCAAGTCAAACATCCAGAAGACCAAAGGGCCAGTTCCGTTTTGGAACCGACCCCTGGAATGTGAACGAAGGTGTTTCGAAGCACCGCTGGACTATGAGTCCTTGATCTTAACGTTGTCCGTGTTCTGCTTGTAAATCTGTTGCGGAACGACCTTAATGTTTCCGCCGGTTCCCCAAGCTTCTCGCTCGCCGCCGGCATACATCACCCAACCGGTGTCGAGCTTCTTGTCGAACTCTCCGTAAAGTCGCATCAGGCCGGTGCCCTTGAAGCTTCCCTGAACGTCTCGTCCAAAGAACTGGATGCTTCGCGCCTTCCCGGTGATCGTGATCTTCCCTTTTCCAAAGTAAGCGGTCTTCCCGAATTCTTTGTTCTCGTATTCCTTTCGAACGCCGCCTTCCGTGACCGCCGTTCCTTCGAGTCCGGAAACCAACACGCTACCGTTGAAGCTGAAAGAGAGCTTTCCGCTTGCTGGCGTCTCGTCCGAGCCGAGAATCTTGAAGCTACCGACACTCGAGCCGAACATGAGCATGTCCGTGCCAAGGGTTACTTTAGGAAGGGGCCGCGCCGGAGCACCCATCTTGGTTTCATCGCCCAAAACGATGGCAACGCCGCCGATCAGGCCTAGGACTACCGCCGAGAAAATAAGGTGGTTGTTTCGCATGCTACGTCTCCGTATTGTATCTGACTCAACCGGATAAACACTCAGCGAGTTCCCAACGTAGTTAGGATCAGTTGAGGTAGCTTCAATGAGTATGAAACTGGGTCCGCTGATCTCGGGAGTAGTGGCAGCAACCGCGCTGAGCGCGGTGGTGATTGCCTTCACGACGGGTGCAAGTCCGTACGTAACCATCCAACAGGCAAAGGCCAGCACGGGGGATCGTCTGCACCTCGCAGGTGACATCGTTAAGTCCACCGTCCAGAACGACGTTTACACCCAGACCCTGTCCTTCCAGGTGATCGACTCCAACGGAGATCGGATCAAAGTGAAGCACAAGGGTGAAAAACCCGCAAACTTGTCCGAAGCTACAAAGGTCGTGGCGGTCGGAAAGATCGAAAATGGAGAGTTCCAATCCTCGGAACTCATCGTCAAGTGCCCATCTAAGTACGAAGCCGAGAAGAAGTAACGAGTGGAACACAATCACAACGAAGACCCTTTCGCCAATGTCCCCCGCGCGGAAGCTTGGTCACTCGTCGTTGGACAAGCCGGATCGATCGCGGTCTACGTTGCCCTTGCCTTTCTGGTTCTTTCCGGGATTCTCTATCTGATATCGGGCAAGGTGCCGAAAGCCGAAAAGATTGCAACGATCTCCTTTGTTATTGGCAGCATCAGCATCTTTGTGCCCTTCGGCTGCTTGCTCGCGCTCTTCATCAAAGACCAATTTCAGTACGAATACGTTTTCAGCCACGGCGATTCGCTGACCGAGCTTAAGTACAAAATCGCCGGCGTCTGGACGGCCCAAGAAGGCAGCTTCCTCCTCTGGGCTTGCGCGACCAGCTTGTTTGGCTTGCTCACCATCGGAGGTTCCGGAATTTATCGCCGAACCTACGGCACCGTTTTCGCCCTGATCTTAGGCTCCCTCTGCGGAATCCTTGCCTACGAATCACCGTTTGATCTTCTGAAGGACGTAGTCCAAAAAGGCGAGGTACTCATGCCGCCGCGTGGCAACGGCATGACGCCGAGTTTGCAGAACTACTGGGTCGTCATTCACCCACCGACGATCTTCCTCGGCTTCGGCGCGCTGACGATCTTCTTTGCGTATGCCGTCGCCGCGATGGTCCACAAGAACGCGAAGGATTGGATCACTTACTGCCGACCCTGGAGTCTAGTCACCCTGGCGATTCTCGGGTTGGGACTCAGCATGGGCGGCCTCTGGGCGTACGAGACCCAAGGCTGGGGCGGGTTCTGGGCCTGGGATCCGGTTGAGAACGTTAGCCTCGTGCCCTGGTTGCTGATGGCAGCCCTGATCCACGGAATCATCGTTCAAAACGTGCGCGGACGCTGGGCAGCTTCGAACCTGATCATGGGCGGATTGCCGTTCCTCAGCTTCGTCTACGGCACCTTCTTGACCCGGTCCGGACTGCTCGACAAAGTCAGCGTTCACTCCTTCGCCAGCATGGACCGCAACGCGCTCGGCATCTTGCGCGGCTTCCTCATCTTTTTGGTTGTCGGATTCATCGCCCTTTGTGTCTGGCGCGCTAAGAGCGTGGCGAACGAAACCGTCAAGTCGATTGAGCCCGAGAACGGCATCAACCGCGAGAACTCCTATCGGTTCGGAATGATGGTGCTTTCGATGCTGGGCCTCGTGATCGCGGTCGGAATGTCCTGGCCCGTCATTGCTGCCCTACGCGGCGGCCAAGGCGCTCGTGTAGAAGAATGGCTGTATCACCAGGTCGTCGTCTGGTTCTTCATTCCGCTCATGCTCCTCATGGGTGCCGCACCATTTGTATCCTGGCGGGAGATGGGCGCCAAGGCGCTGTTCGGCCGAATCGCCAACGTTTTGAGCCTGAGTATCGGTTTGACCGGATTCACCTTCATCGGCTTGATGGATGGCCCGTTTGGCGTTCGATCTCACGCTGAGAGCACGGTGCGAAATCCGATGGGTGGAACATGGCCACTCATTCCGGTACTTGGCCTCCTCATGTTCCTGTGCTGGTTCGTTGCCGTTACCGGCGGCTGGCGCGCGATTGAGCTCGCGAAGAAGTGGAAGATGTCCGTTGGCGGATTTGTCTCTCACCTCGGCTTCGCGGTGCTGATCGGCGGCCTGATCCTTTCTCGCGGAATGGAGAAGAAGCAGCAGTCCTTTGTCCAATCGGGATCGCCCGCATCCGCCCTTGACTACGTGGTTTCCTTCAAGAAGCTTGAGGGCAAAGACCTCTTCGACCGGGACAGCAAAGCCGTCTTCGAGTTCAAAGACCCAGCCGGCCGCACGTTCGACGCGACGCCCGGACTTTACTACTACGAGCAAGGCGAAGAGCTGAAAACCCAGGTCTGGCCGTTCGTGAAGTCGTCTCCGACCCACGACGTTTACGTCGCTCTGTTCCCTCCGGTAACCGATGTCTGGGAAATGCCCATGACCTTTAAACCGAAAGAAAAGCGGACCGTCGACCAAATCACCGTCGAGTACCTCGAGCCAACATCCAACGGCACTACCGGTGTCGGCGCAAAGTTTGGCGCGAAGATGCGCATCACCACGCGGACGGGAACGTTCGATGTCGAACCGCAGATGCAGGTCACCGAGGGCGGAATCCAACCGCTTCTCACTCCGGTTGGAACAGAGTTCTTTGCCGTCTTAGGACGCATGGACGCCGCGACAAGAGCTGTTGACTTGAAGCTGATGTTCCAAAAGCCGCTGTATCCGCTCGAAGTGTTCTACAAGCCGATGACGAGTTTGGTCTGGGTTGGAACCGGTATCCTCACGATTGGCGGGTTAATGTCCGCCTTCGCCCGACGACGAAGGCACAGCAAAGCTCCTGCCCCACTTTCGCCGGTAGAGGTCTAGCCGATTGCGACTTTCTCAGCTCCTTAAATCGAAGTTACATCACGCTCATGTGACGTACGCCAATCCGGAGTACGTTGGCAGTATTGAGATTGGGGCCGAGCTGATGAAGCAAGCCGGAATCCAAAACGGCGAGATGGTGAACATCTGGTCGGTCGACGGAACGGCCCGGATTCAAACCTATGCGTTCGAGGGTCCTGCCGGAGTGATCGGCATCAACGGTGGAGCAGCCCACTTCTTCAAGCCCGGCGAAAGGGTCATCATCGCGGCGTTTGACTACTCCGACGAGCCCATCACCCCCGTGCTCCTACTGCTAAACGAGAACAACGAAGTCGTCCGACAAATGACGCCCTTTACTACCCATGGATGATCTCAGCGAAAAAATCGGTGACTTGCTTCGCGAGTCCGGCGCAATTCTCAACGGACACTTTCTGCTCACCAGCGGTCGCCACAGCGCGGTGTACTTCGAAAAGTTTCGCTTGCTCGAAGAGCCCGGAATTCTCTCTCAAGTCTGCGAGCCGATCGCCGAGTTCTTCCGCCCGCTTGGCCTAACTCACGTGGCCGGACCAACAACCGGAGGGATCATCATCGCCTTCGAAGTTGCCAGACAGCTCGGCTTGCCCGCCATTTATGTGGAATCCGAAAACGGAAAGCGCTTGCTACGCCGAGGAAAAACCCTTCCGGACAATTCCCTGATTGGAGTTGTCGATGATGTTCTGACCACCGGAATTTCGCTCCGAGAAACTGGCGCAGCCCTGGAAGAAGCGGGAGGAAAAATTGCTTCCTACGGCGTGCTCATCAATCGCGCTGGAAACCTCGATCTAGGCCTGCCCCTGTACTCCGCCTATGAGGCGAAGGCAGAATCCTTCGCCCCGGATGACGTGCCCGACTGGCTTCAGGCCATCCCAGTCACAAAGCCTGGTACCCGCGTAATCGCCTGAGGTACCATCTTTAGTCTTGCCGTCGTGGCGAAATTGGTAGACGCACCGTCTTCAGGTGGCGGCGCCCAAAAGGCATCTCGGTTCGAGTCCGAGCGACGGCACCAAGCTTTACGCGATCATTCGATTAAAGCAAGGTTAAGAGAATAATAATTGCGCTACCATTAAGTAGCAAAGGAATGGACTCCCCAATTCCACCCGATGGGCCAACGCCCACTTACCGATCCGTCTTCATTTCCGACTTACACCTCGGTTCCGCTCAATGTCGGGTAGACGAGCTGAGTCAATTCCTTGCTGGCGTAAACGCCACGTACATTTACTTGGTCGGCGACGTTGTCGATGCTTGGGTCGGGGGGAGCACAACCCGATGGAAACCCGGACAAGAGCGAGCGCTCCTCTCGTTGCTGGAAAAAGCATCACCCTCTTGTAAAGTGCGCTACACCCCTGGCAACCACGATGCGGTGATGCGACGCTTCATCGGCATCAAAGTTTTTAGCACCGAGATCCAGCACTCGTTCATTCACGAAACGGTTGACGGCCGGCGCTTTCTGGTCGTCCACGGCGATCTCTTTGACAAGTTCGTCACCACCTACAAACCAATCGCCTGGTTCCTCGCCTGGATGCATGAGATCACCCTCGGGCTGAATCACTACACCAACCTGATCGGAGCAAAGTTCGGCCGCAAGCCCAGCAACTACGGCCGGGATATCAAACGAAAGGTGAAGTCAATCACGGAACGAGCAACCGGCTTTGAAAACCTTCTTGCCGCGGAGGCGAGACGACAAAACGTGGACGGCGTAATCTGCGGACACATTCACAAGCCGAAGATCTCCATCCTTGAAGGCAACACGATGTACGTCAACACCGGCGACTGGGTGGAGCACTGCTCCTTTGTGGTGGAACATTGGGATGGCTCACTCGAGCTCCGCTCCTTCCCTACCGAAACAAAGCCCCAAACGTCCGAATCAGGCGAGTCATTGGAATATCGAAAGTCCCTCTGACGGAAGCCAAAGTGCTATTCTTAACATTCGTTGGTGCCGCAACCTATGACCCCACAACGTTTGGACCCCAAGCCCAAACGAGACCGAACCCCGTTCCAACGAGCCGCAATCATCCTCCGTCGTAGCGGGCTCAAAACGGTCAAATCTTGGGTCAATCCCGCCTATCACCTACGCAAAATCCGGGAGGACCTCAGTTCTGCAGCCCACGGCCTGAAGGTCTGGCACTTAGGACGCTTGTTAGATGATCCACCTCGGTTTGCAACTGCCGCCCGAGGCAAGTTTTTCGCGACTTTTGTGATTGCCGGCGCTTGCGCTTCCGTCGCGTTACCGATCGGCCACGCCGCACAGGCTTCGTCCAGCAACTTCTGGACCGGGATGTTCGTGACCATCGGCGTCGGCCACGGCATCGCCAACCTAGGTTTCTGGATCATTTGGGGCACGACCAATCGGGATCTGTACCGGTCGATTAAGGGCTTCGGGCCAAAGTTCGTCGCGATCGCAAAGGACGTCTTACCTTTGCTTGGCCGCGGGCTCCAAATCGCGATTCCGCTCACTGCGGTCGCGCTGTTGCTCAACGTGCCCATCGTTGGCGCCGTCGAGAAGTTCCTCCCCGCCAGCGTCCGCCTGCTGCCGGTCGGCGTGATCATGGCGATCGTGGACGCGCTGATGTTCAACAGCCACTACGTGCGACTGATGGGCAACTTGTTTGAGAAGTATTCGAACGAAATGGCCAAGAAGTACTGCGTGACGAACTAAACTGGCGCCGCTTGGCCACGGGCAACGCCGCTTTCTGCCGCCAATTCCAGAACCTTAACCGCAATTTCGACCGCCGCATGGGGCTTGCCGCATCGCTGCGCGTTCTCCGTCATGCTCTTCAGCGTCTCAGGCTGCTCCACAAGCTCTCTGACGACCGTCTCGAGTTCCTCGTTGGTCTTCGTAAATCGGCCAATTCCCTGCTCCACCAAGAATCGCGCGTTGTCTTCTTCCTGTCCAGGAATGAGGAATGGCTCGTGGACGATAAACGCCTTTCCAGCCGCAAGAGCCTCGGAGACCGTCAGTCCGCCAGGTTTGCCGATGATGAAGTCGCTACCGTGCATCAACTTCGCCATATCGGTAACTGGGAGTCGGCGCAGGACCCGAACTTCTTTGGCAATTCCTTTCTCTTCCGAAGCGCTGATCTTCTCGTACATCCGGTCATTTCGGCCGCACACGATGAGAATTTGAAGGTCCTTGATCTTCGTGAGAACTTCGACTGCCCCTTCGAAATCACCGGCACCGATACCTCCCGCTGTAAGCAAAGCGACCGGATAATCAGGATCGAGGTCAAGTTTCTCTTTGGCTTCCCTCAGATCTGGGCGTTCGCCAAAAGCAGCGTGAACAGGAATACCGGTGATCGTGTACTTGTCCGCCGCCTCCGGCATCCGCTTGGCAAGCTCGGTCAAGCTCCAGGGCTGCGGCAAGAAGAACCAGTCGGGCTTCCCGCGCTGCCACATGAGGTGCGGATAAAGGTCGGTCACCACGACCGCAAACTTGAACGGAATCGTCTCTCTCAGCACGTTCAGCTTTGGCTGAGGAAGCGAGTGCGTGCAAAGCACCAAGTGCGGCTGATAGATGTCAATCAGATCCTCTAGCCGCTTTAGAAACAGGTTGTCGGCAAACGACTGCACTCGAAAAGCAAATCCGTTTACATCGCTGATGCGATAAAGCCAGCCCCAGGCCTCTGGCGCGGACCGAACGGTCGCTTCGTAACCGCCGCCATACCAAGTTTTGAATGCGGGCGGAGCGTAGTCCAGGCCGTCAATGACCTTAACGTCTGCGCCAAGCCGCTTCAACTCCGCTTCCACGGCGATGGCAGCGCTGATGTGGCCGTTCCCGGTCGAGGCGTGGATGATCAGAATCTTTGGCTTCATGGGCTTTTGTCGAGTCGCAGGGCCTTCCAAACACGGGTGCGATGGAATCGTTGCAGCAAGGCAAGATACAAGTCCATGAGGACAAGCAAAGAAATATAACCAACCAGCAAAAACTTCCGTTCCGCAATGAACGGGACCATCATGCAGCCACCCATTGCCGAAGCAATCAGGTGAATCTTCTCGGCGGCGATGGTGTCGTTGACGAAGTTGTAAAGGCCCTTACGGGAAGATCGCTCGGTCGCGGGTCCGCCCGACAAGCTATCGACAAAGGTCGCGACGCGCTTTCGGAAATGTTCTAGACCGATGCGCATATAGCCCGCTTGGGTCTCAAACCAGTAAGGAGCGAACAAACCGGTCGCTTTCGGCCTCTGAGGGCCCGGAATCTGGGATTGTGCTTCGTCCTCGGTCACTCGGTCGTGGAGAATCGCGATCCAGAGCAACACGCCTTTGTAAGCCTCCGCAAGAATGGAGAGCACGTGGAAGGCCACCAAGAGTGCGAGCACCGTGACCGAAAGTGGATGCGGGTTTTCCTTAATGCCGAAATAGATCGGAATATAGGAGGCGAGACGAATGGCGTTGGCGCTGGCGTAATAACGACAGTCACGGACGCCCTTGCGGTACGCCGGGCCCGACATGATCGCCCCTTTTGCCAAGCCAGAAGCCTTCGGCAGCTGGTGCCAAGGTGGAGCCAAGAACGTATAGAACACCCGCACTCCGATGAGCTCCATTAAACGAGCTACGAAGAACAGGGGATGAGCTTTGCTAAACTTCGGCAATGCCTTTTCGTCGGGTGATGCGCCGTATTCCTTTGCAGTGCATTGAATTAACTGATCCATTTTGGTCTAATCGCCAGCGCGTGTTAGCTGAAACGTCCCTTCCCCTCCAGTGGGAACACTTGGAGAGCACTGGACGGCTGGAAAACTTCCGCCGCGCGGCCGAGCAAAAAGGCGAATTTCAAGGTCTCTGGTTCAACGATAGCGATGTCTATAAATGGGCCGAGGCCTGTGCGTACGTACTTGCCCATCAATCTAACCCCAAGATCCGCGAAAAACTAGACGAACTGATTCGTCTAATCGCCGCAGCGCAATGTCCCGATGGGTACTTGAACACGTACTTCCAATTGAAGTTTCCCGATTTGCGTTGGTGCAATCTCAACATGATGCATGAGATGTACTGCGGCGGACACCTCATTGAGGCCGGGGTCGCAATAAATCAAGCCCTTCATGATGACCGATTGCTGGAAGTTGGCGTCAAATTTGCCGATCACGTCATGTCGATCTTCGGTCCAGACAAGCGCGTCGGTTACTGTGGACACGAGGAATTTGAACTTGCGCTCATCAAACTGGCGGATGAGACGAACGAGCAAAAGTACCGGGACTTCGCGCGATGGATGGTAGAAGTGCGGGGTTCTCGCCCCAGCCCGTTCGAGAGCGAACTTCAAGATCCGATCTCGCTGAGCGTCACGCCAAACCCAGACCAAAGACCTAGCACCTCGGAGTACACCGGCGAGTACTACCAAGACCACGCTCCGATTCGGGAGCACACCACGGTCGTCGGACACGCGGTCCGCGCCATGTATCTCTACACGGCGGCAACCGAGCTGAGCAAAGAGAAAACAGACCCTGAACTCGAACAAGCGATTCTTGCCGCCTGGAACAGCCTTGCAAAGCACCGGCTGTATGTCACCGGCGGGTTAGGCTCCAGCTCCACAAACGAAGGATTCACGCAAGATTTCGATCTGCCGAATCTCACGGCCTATGCCGAAACCTGCGCGGCGTGCGGACTCGCTCTGTGGGGACAGTCCCTACTCGAAGCGACCGGCAACAGCGACTTCGCGGATGTGATCGAACTTGCGCTCTACAACGGGATGCTTGCCGGCATCTCCTTGGATGGGAAATCGTACTTTTACGACAACCCGCTGGAAAGCCGAGGACAACATGCGCGCAAACCTTGGTTCGCGTGCGCTTGTTGCCCGCCAAACGTGGCGCGGGTGATTGGCCAGATCGGGCAATTTGCCATCAGCGAAACCGAAGCGGGCGTTGCGATCCATTTGCCGATCGGCATCACGGTAACCACCGAAAAAGCCACCATCACCGTGAAATCCAACTACCCTTGGTCGGGAGAGTTCACCGTATCGATCACGCCAAAGGTCGCAGGCAGGTTTGAACTAGCGATTCGGATTCCAGATTGGGCCGAGGAAGTGACGGCGGACCTCGAAGCAAGCGACGAGCCAGCAGACTATCGCGACGGCTACATGATCTTTAATCGCGTCTGGAGCCCGTCTGACGAGCTTAAAGTCGAATTTGAAATGCCCGACCGGTTCTTGGCCAGCGATCCCCGCATTCGAGAGAACATCGGCCGTGTCGCCGTGGCAAAGGGACCGCTCATCTACACGGCAGAAAGTATCGACAACCCGGCCATCCCGCAGCTGGCCGCCATTGATACGGGCCTAGAAAAGGAAACGCGATCCGATCTTGCCGGCCTGAAGGGAATCACCGCCCTGGTGACCGAAGCCGAGTATCTGAGCGAGGCGTTCCCGGATTCGCTCTATGCGAGTTCCGAGACGCTAGAGTCGGAGACAAAGCCGCTCACGTTGATTCCCTACTTTGCTTGGGCGAATCGCGGACCAAGCCACATGCAAGTCTGGCTGCGAAAGGGCTAGTAGCTTTCGTTCGGCTGCAGAATCGGCGTCCACTTCGAACTCGGGGTGTACGTCGTTTCTGCGACCCGGGCTAGGAAGAATCCGAGGGTGTCGCCAAACTGGCTCGCGGTGAACTTGTCCGCCTTCATGGTCGCAAGGGGACTGATTTTGGCAACATATCCGCCCTTGACTAGGCTCGCGAGTTTTGGATCCTTCGTCGCTAGCCGAGAGGCATCGTAAGCGACCGGAACCGGTGTGCTCTTCACGAATGGGGCCACAACCTTCCTGAGCCGGTCAAGCTCTGTGATGAACTCGGCACGAGTAAGCGGGGCCGGGCCGGGCTTTATCGTCGGTGAAGCCTTTCCCGACGTTTTGAAAATTTTCCGCATGACCGTCTCCGCCTTGGTGAAGAACTTATGGGCGAGCGCCTTCGTTACAATCGGCTCCGCCACGGGCTTTGTAACCGGCGGCGCGGGCTTTTTGACGCCGACCTGCGAACCTGCCTGCGGGGCGGAAAGTCCAACACTGCAAATGGCGAGGGCGACGGTGATGCTCATAGCGAAGTGACGGCGCCGCTGGCTCGGATGGCGTCCAACTCTTCTAACGCTCTTCCGGTGCCAATGGCAACGCAGTTGAGAGCATTATCCGCCACTCGGACCGGAATGTCCGTGATTTCCATCAAAAGTTTATCGAGCCCGCGCAGAAGCGCTCCACCACCCGTGAGGGTGATTCCTCGCTCAATCACATCACTTGCCAATTCTGGCGGGGTGATTTCCAGGGCCTGACAAACCTTCTCGCAGATCTGGCGAACGGGTTCGGCGAGCGCATCACGAATTTCGTCGCTCGTGATCTCGACCGACTTCGGCAGACCAGCGACCAAGTCACGGCCACGAATCTCCATTCGAAGCTCCTGCTCCAAGGGGTACGCACTGCCGATCTTGATCTTGACTTCCTCTGCGGTAGGTTCTCCGATCATGAGGTTGTAAGCATTACGAATGTGCCGGATGATCGCTTCGTCCAGCTTGTTTCCGCCGACGCGGATGCTCTGCGAGAGCACGATGCCGCCGAGGGAGATAACGGCGATGTCGCTGGTGCCGCCGCCGATGTCAACGACCATGTTTCCGCCCGGGGCACTGATTGGCAAACCTGCACCGATTGCCGCGGACATAGGCTCTTCGATGACCATCGCCTGACCTGCACCGGCCTGCTTCGCGGCCATGATAACGGCTCGCCGCTCAACGTTCGTGACACCACTCGGGACGCAGATGAGCGTCGTTGGGCGAATGCGGAACGGGAAAGGGCCTCCACAGGTCTTCTTGATGATGTATTCCAACATCTTCAAGGTGGTTGTGTAGTCTGCGATAACGCCGTCTTTCAGCGGCCGGATCGCCGTGATGTTGCCGGGTGTGCGGCCGAGCATATCACGCGCTTCGAGTCCGACGGAAAGGACCTTACCGTTGCTGGTGTTGACTGCAACAACGGTGGGTTCCGAAAGGACAATGCCCTTTCCACGCCGGTAAACGATGATGTTTGCGGTACCAAGGTCGATACCAATTTCTGGAACCAGTTTCAAATTGTGTTTTCGGTCCTGAGGAAGTTGTAGCCTTCTTCCACTTCGCTGCGACAAATGTCTGCTCCGAGGGAAGTTAGGGTCTCCTCAAGTTTCTCATATCCGCGGTCGATATAGTTGACGTTTCGGATGTGGGTCTCACCCGATGCCGCAAGTCCCGCAAGAACAAGGGCTGCTCCGGCTCGGAGGTCACTGGCGGAAACCGTTGCTCCAACCAGATTCGGCACACCCTGGATCACGCTTGTGCGATCGCTGAGAGTCACCGATGCGCCCATTCGGTTCAGTTCCTGAATGTGGCCGATACGACCTTCGTAGACCGTTTCCTCGACGATACTCGTACCCGTTCCGAGCGCCATCAGCGCGCACATCGGCTGCTGCATGTCGGTTGGGAATCCTGGGAACGGCATGGTGCGCAACTTGATCGGCTCTGGGCGGGAGTTGCTCACGACCCGAACGTAGTCGCCGCCGACCTCAACGTCAAAGCCCATTTCCTGAAGCTTGTTGACGACCGGAGTCTGCGTCTCAGGAAGAATTCCGCGCGCCGTGACGTCGCCTTGGGTAATCGCCCCTGCCACCAAGTAGGTTCCGGCTTGGATTCGGTCACTTGGGACTCGGTAGGTCACGCCATCGAGGCTTCGGACGCCAATGATCGTAATTGTGCTGGTGCCAGCGCCCTCAATCCGTCCGCCCATCGCATTGATGAAATCGGCCAGAGAAGAGACTTCTGGTTCCATCGCCGCGTTGTGGATCGTGGTGATCCCGTGCGCCAAGGCCGCCGTTGCCATCAGATGCTGAGTCGCACCTGGGCTGGCGTAGTCGAGATAAATGTTAGTTCCCTTCAGACGCTTTGCCGTGGCGTGGAAAACGCCGGCATGGTAGTTGATCGATGCGCCAAGCGCCTCAAGTCCCTTGATGTGATAGTCCACCGGACGAGCGCCAATCTTGCAGCCGCCAGGAGCTGGAATCGAAGCTTGTCCCAGGCGAGCAAGGAGTGGCCCGAGAAGGAAGAAGCTTGTTCGAATCTTGGTCGCGAGATCTTGGTCAAGATCCGCATTCTGCAAGTCCGTGCAGTCGATGATCAGAGAGTTTTCGCGCCACTGAATCTTCGCCCCAAACACCTCAAGGATCGAAGCCTTGATACGGACGTCCGCGATGTCCGGAATGTTGTGAAGAATGGTCACGCCTTCGGCCATCACAACGGCCGAAAGTAGGCTGAGGGCAGAATTTTTTGAACCTGCGACGTCCACGACGCCACACAGTCGGCGTCCTCCTTGAATCGACAAAACTTGCATTATGTTTTAACCTGCCATCCGTGGTTGGTTATAAGACCGCTCTGAGCTTCTTGCTCGGGCGACCAGTGTACCGTTAGGCCACTGATCGCCGATCCCATTTCTACGGGACTCTCCCGAGGTCTGAAACGGTTCAGAACCGTCTATACAGCCATTCTAGGCCGTGAGCTCAAAGAAGTCCAGCCCATTGGCAAACTCCTCGAAGAACGGCAAGTACATGCGCCAGTCGTCTTTTCCTTGTGCCTTAAGGTACAGCGGCAAGCTCAGGTACGGAATGAAGTGTGGACGTTTCGGCTTGCGTGCCAGTTTCATGTGAGCCTGCTGCGGCGTCTTATCACCCTTTTTGAGATTGCATCGCCGACAACAAGCCACAAGGTTGTCCCAGGTGTGCGGTCCGCCGCACCACTTCGGAACCACGTGGTCAATCGTCAAATCTCGTCCCTTATTCCCGCAGTATTGACAGGTGTAATTGTCGCGGGCAAGCACCGAATGTCGAGACAATCGGAGTTGAGGCATTGGTCGCCGAACCTGGTAGCGCATTTTCAGCACGCTCGGCGCGATATGCGGACCAGACGCGGTGGAAACCGGGCAGTCTCGCTGTTGGAGGACTTCGGCTTTCCCAAGCAACATCAGGCTCATTGCGCGGCGCAAAGAGCAAACGTTCAGCGGTTCATAGTTACTGTTCAGGACAAGGACTTCGTGGGCTGCCATGGCTTAGTTCCCTGCTCCGCTCACCGTAACTCTTGCCCGATTCAAGGTTTGCCAGACCTTTTGCATCAAATGCCCCGGGCCAGATACAAAAAGACCCGTGACTGACTGGCATTCACGGGTCTTTTTGGCTGCTTGGCGCAAGCGCACACGTATCGCGGTGTCGCCCATTTGGGGCGTCCACCGCGCACGTATGCAATGAACCAAGTCGAAGGTAAGCATCGCTTTCTCAATCAGATTATACGAACAATGAGTTAGATTCGCCGCGATTTTTGGTTAAGTTTCTGGAACCATCGAGTGAGGGTGCCGTGAATCGGATGATCTGGCCGATGCATCCCTAGCAATGCCAAAAGACAGGCCGAAAAAATCCCGGCAAATGCACCGGCAAGCACGTCGCTCGGCCAATGCACCGCACGATAAACCCGGCTGATGGCAACGAGAATGGCGAACGAAAACCATCCGATCCGCTCCAGCCGGGAAGCCTCCTTGCCGCGAAGAATGCAGATCATCGTCGCGACGGCGAAGCTTGTCGAAGTGTGTCCGCTCGGGAAGCTGTTCGCCAGCCACTCCTCCTGCGGCGTGGTCCAGGCCAGGTTGCTCGGCCGATCGCGAGGAATCAGCTTCTTCATCAGCTGCGCCACCGGCAGGCCCGAAATGATGATCACGTAAATGCAAACCGTTGTGAAGTGACGCATCTTCGGGATGAATAGAAATCCGAAGCAAAGCGCCGCCTGAACCCCGCCGAGACCTAGAAAGCTGAAAATGGTGAAGAGAAGATCAAGCGGCGGGCAATGCCAATCCACATGGATCGTTCTGAGAATGGCAAGGTCAAGTTCCCAAGCGGACTTCAAGTACCCATCACCGACACTTGGACAATGACTTTCTCGTTCGGCGCCACTTCCCGTTCCTTCGGCTTCTTTGCGTCCGCAATCCGCTTCTTGATCGCGTCGATCTGCATATCAAGCTCCTTGACCGGCTTAGCGTCCTCATAAAACTCCGTGAGCAACACCACTCGCCGCTCGTTTAGGGCCTGAAGCTCCTTTTCGAGATCCTCCAGAGGGATGTCATCCGCGGTCGTTGGTCGCGCCAAGTTTCGCGGATTTGCCGACTGTGCCCCCGCCGGACGAGGTTCCGACACCGAGCCGAACTGGCCGATCGACAATCGAAGTTGGCGGATGAACGGAATAGCGTTGGATCCCAGCACGCTGTAAACGAACGACTTCCCTTTCCCGGCGCTGATGGCCGATTCCGTAACCAAAGTTGCCCGATACTGCTTTGCGATCGACTTAACCGCTAGGACGAGCTGATCCAAGGTTCGGCTCGCATCCAATTCCGATGGATCGCCCGGGGCAAACGGGCGCAGCCTTCCGCCCATCGGCGATGGCAACGGCCCCGCAGGCATTGCCCCCATATCGCCTGCCGCTCCGGTCGCCCCTCTTGTCCGAGCAAGGGCCTCCTCTGCGGCATACATTTTCAGCCGGTTCACATCGACCGGAGGACCCTGGATTTCTGGAATCTTGTTGGCGGTTTTGCTTTCCACCGAGTTTCGTTGAAGCATCGACTCCGCCAAAGCTTTCGCATTCGAGGAAACGTCCCCATTTGCCGTAGCCGCTGCTGGCGTCTCCGATTTCTCAAGCGTCGCGCTCTTCGTAGCTACCGCAGACTGAGTAGCCGGAACTGCGGCAGTTTGCAGTTGACTAAAAAGACTTCCGTTTTGGTTCGGCACGAGCAAAAGGCCCGCAACTCCTAACGCTAGAGCCACCTTGAGCACGTTCATCCCGACGCCGTTCCACCAAGGTGTTCGCTTCTTCTCAACCAAAGCCAGCATCGTCCGCTCCATGCCTAAAACGGGCGGCTCAATCGCGGAGCGGAATGCCGACTGTAGCTCTCGGAAATCTTGCAGTTCCCGCTCTGCCGATTCATCGGCCGCCAAGGCTTCCGTCACTTCAAGCTGCTCAGCCTCGGAAAGTTCGCCATCCAGGAACGCCTTTAGGTTCAGTTCTCTTTCCGTCATCCCCTCACCTCGTCCCGCAATGACTTCCTCAGATTGATAAACGCATGATGCAGGCGCGATTTCACCGTGCCGCTCGGAATTCCGATTACGGCCGCAATCTCGTCGTATGACAAACCTTCAATCTCGTGCATCACCACAACATCTCGATGCTCATCCGAAAGCGCGTTTAACGCTTTCGTCAGCGCGGTTCGATCAATCCAAGCATTCTCCCGACCCGAGGCGCTCGCGTCTGGCAAGTCGAACTCGATCGTCGGCGGAAACAGCTTCCGCTTTCGGATCAGAGATCGGCACTCATTCAGTGCAATTCCAATCAACCAACTTCTGAGCGACGACTCGAACCGAAACCGCTTAAGCGCCTTTTGCGCGGTCAGGAACGTTTCTTGAGCAACATCGGCTGCCCAGTCCTGTCCTACGCGCCGGGCGCAGAATCGATAGACGACCTCGTAGTGCTCGCGCACAATCCCGCTCATCTCCAACGGAGTCGGCTCTATCTCGGCTCTCACCGCAGTCTTTACTGGCTCGCTCATAAAGTAGGTGTCGCTAACTTCCTCATCCGTTCAAACCGATTTCACGTTGTTTCCGTGCCTCTCCCGGATTCCCCTTGGCGGATGATGCGCGTGGTCAACCAGTATTCTTACAGAGATGACGGTACCGGCAAGCGATTGGCTTTCACAAGGTGGGGCCTACGCCGTAGTTTTTACTCAAACGGTGCTTATCATGGGCGTCGGGGTCTACCT
>CAMAPH010000017.1:0-54742 GCA_945859975.1 Chthonomonas calidirosea | reverse complement strand
AAGGTTTTGGCGGGGCTTTACTCGCCCGAGCAAGGGCATGTTGCGCTGGATGATAAGCCGGTTCGGTTCTCGAGTCCGCGCGAGGCGCAGGCGGCGGGGATTAGCATTGTTCACCAGGAGCTGCTGTTTGCCGAGAATTTGACGGTGGCGGACAACTTGCTGCTTGGCGAGATTCCGAACCAGTTCGGCTGGGTTTCGGACCGGCAAATGCTGGATACGGCGCGGAGGTGGTTGCAGAAAGTTGGTTCCGATATCGACCCAAGCATGGAAGTTGCGAAGCTGTCGGTGAGCAAGCAGCAGCTGGTTCAGATTGCAGGCGGAATCGGGCGCGGGGCGAAGGTGCTGATTTTCGACGAGCCGACAAGCTCGCTGACGGCGACGGAGGCGACGGCGCTATTGGGCTTGATTCGGGAGCTATCGGCGGCGGGCACTACTTGTCTTTATGTTTCGCACCGGTTGGATGAGATTTTCGCGATTGCGGACCGGGTGACGGTTCTGCGAGACGGGGCTTGGGTCGGCACGAAGCCGATTGCGGAGGTGACGCCGGGCTCGCTGGTGCAGATGATGGTCGGGCGCGAGCTTGGGGATTCTTTGGCGGGGGACGGCGCTTTTGGTGAGCCGGTGCTCGAGGTTCGAGGCCTGAGTTCGGTTGGGCGGTTCCGTGATATCTCGCTGACGGTTCGGGCAGGGGAGATTGTCGGGCTTGCGGGACTTGTTGGGGCGGGGCGGACGGAGGTTTGCGAGGCGATTTTTGGGGTGGATCGGCGGGCGACGGGCAGCGTTTCGGTGGCCGGGAAGTCGCTGGTGCTTGGGTCGCCGCAGCGGTCAATCGCGGCGGGGGTGGCGTTGGTGCCAGAAGATCGGAAGCGGCACGGGCTGGTGCTTGGGATGACGATTCGGCACAACGGCTCGATGGCGGTTTTGCCTCGGTTGTCGAAGCTTGGTTGGCTCAATCGCGCTGCGGAGACCCGAACGGTGCGGGAGTTTACGGATCGGCTTCGGGTGAAGGCGCCGAGCATTGAGTCGGTGGTGGGCGGGCTATCGGGCGGGAATCAGCAGAAGGTGGTTTTGGCCAAGTGGCTGGCGACGGATGCGGCGGTTCTGCTGATCGATGAGCCGACGCGGGGAGTGGACGTAGGGGCGAAGGTGGAGATCCACGGGCTCATTCGGGAGGCGGCGGCTTCCGGGAAGGCGGTGCTGCTGGTGAGCAGCGATATGCCGGAGCTGCGGGCACTTTGCGATCGGATGATTGTTCTGCGGGAAGGGGTGCAGGTAGCCGAGTTGGGCCGGGCGGCATCGGAGACGGAGATTTTGTCGGCGATGGCGGGGGTTTGATTTGGATTTTGTCGTTACGATTTGCGGGTTCTTGCGTTAGTCTTTATATCAAATGAGGTGGCTCGTCCTGGTTTTGCTGCTGTCCATTGGGGCGATCGGTTTTGCGCAGCAAAGGGGAATCGACGGGATTGCCCAGGTCGATATTGGTTATGTGCAGTTGCGCACCGAAATTTTTGGTTTGACCGATGGTCAGCAGGTTTCCGGCACATCGGCGCCATTCTTCGCACATGCCCAACGTGTTGGATTACGAGGTGATGAGGATGCCGGACCGGAAGACGTCATCAATGCACGGTTAGATGAGTTTAAGGTTGAAATTTCTGGTGAAGTGGTTTATCCGCGGCCGGGCAGTGCATATAGCGAATTCGTACATGTCTCATTTGCCAGTACACATTTCTCTCATGGTTCGGCGATACCGCTTAGAGTTTCAGCGAAGTGGAGTGTTCAAAAGGAAAAACATCGTGGCACTCTGATCTATGAGCCTGAACAAAAAAGCCTGAGCTGCCAGATAACGGTGTTCGCTTACAACGTTGGGCTTACATTGCATACGGACGAAGTGCGTACGGAAGATGGATGCCGAGTGCCGTCGCAGCCAACGACTTCTGATTGGGATACGGTTTCGAAGCTCGCATCCGCTCGCGGTCGTCTGGCGCTATTCGGCTTGAATCATCAGATTAGGGCAGGCGGATCTTTGTCAAAAGCGGAACTTCAGAAGCAGCTCAAGTCAATGACGGTGTTCTTCGGTTTTACGCACGGGGACGCAACCAACTTTCGAGCGACCCGTGATGGTGCACTTTCGTTTGAGTCTAGCAACAACGAAGTGCAATCTGCGGTTTCAAGTCGTAGTATGCGCTATCCATTTCCGCACTTGGTTGTCATACATTCCGGGAGTTTGTTGAGCACTCCGGATCTGGATTCCAGCTGGTTTGGAACACGAGCTGGAACGAGGTTTGCGCTTGGACAAGCTTTTGCCGGTTTTGATATGCCACTTAACGATGATCCGGAAACGATCGCGCAACATGCAACTTGGATATACAAATCGCTGCCGAGTGGGGATACGATTGGGACGGCCGTTCACGAGGCAGACCACGTAGCACGAATTCGAAATCCATACACTAACGGCAATATCCAGATGAAAGTTATCGGAGATCCTCATGTGCGGTTACAGAATGTCTACACCGGCAGTTCAGTGTCGTCATCGTGGTATCGCGTTCGAACTATTCCGTGATCCGTAAAATGTTGACACTCGCGTTCTTAACGTCATATTTGCAGCAATCTCCGCCTGAACGTCTCATCGAGTTCTTTAAGGTAGCGTTTCAAGGGACTTTGCCGAAGTCGGCTTTTGATCCAGAATGGATCGAGAACCCTGTTTCAAAAAAGCTAGATTATCCATTCGGTGAACTTCAAAATTGCACGCTCACGTACTACCAGGACTTTAGCGTGTATTCAAAGGATGAATCGGACACCATCGTGGCATTCCATTCAGATCGAAGCGCGCGCCTCGGGAAACGAAATCCTGTTGTCGACGGAAAGACGGTCGATACCGTTGTGCCCTATAAGCTGTCTAACAGCGATGCGGATCGGATGGCACAACGAATTTACAATCTTGCAGGTTATCCAGGCGAAATTCTAATCCGTTGGCGTAAACCAAACGAGGGTAACGAGTCAAGTTCGTTAGAGATCCAGTATCTACCAATGGTGAACGGCGTTCCTTATGAAACAGGACAAACTGAGCTGCTCTTGCTGGATCAAGAGAATGGCCAGCTGAACATGTTTCGGGGACCGAGCCAGTTCCTTCCAAAACCTCCAAAAACATTTGTTCCCAAGGTATCCAAGGAGGATGCAGAATGGGCTGGGGTGATGGCTACGGCTGCAAGCTTTGAAGCGGCCTTGCTTCCGGGGGGCGGTATTCAGACGGCCCTGTGTCTTTGGATGCCGTCTGGTATCGAAAGTAGAGGATACAGTAAGCGCTGGCTGTCTGGGCGGCACTTGCGGGCGAACAACGACAACGAAGCCATTTTGGCTTACGAGATGCAGTTTAGGGATCCAAGATACGGCGAGAGTCGAGGCGAACCTAACGTCTATTACTTCGTGTACGTAGATGCGCTTAGTGGAGAGGTCGTGCAGATCAATCGATTCCCAGACGTTATCTATGGCAGTCACAACAGAGGACCCCACACGCTGACCACAACAACACTACCGAGCGGGCCGCGGACTTGGAGGGTGGGCAGCAAAGGGGGGAACTGGTCAGGCTACAGGACCGGGAAATTTGAGGAAGTGCCGAGCCAGGAGTTCAAACCGGAAGCAAACGTACTGGTCGCAACGCACAATTTCGCTGCGCCGGTTGAGTGGGACGGGGCTCGCCAGTTGGTCCGGTTCGGTAAGACGGTCTATCGGCCAACCGGACAGTTTTTGAACGCGTTCATCCAGAAGGGCAAGCCGCCGAAGGAGTAGTTCGGGAGCGAAGCGTTGGCTTGCTCCCGAACAGTTGAATCAAGAATCAGCTCTGCTTGCCGGCCCAGAGGGTGCCGTTGAAGATGATCTGCTTGACGGAGTCGTGGAAGTACGTTCCGTAGGTTTCGTGTCCAGGTCGGAAGTAGAAGACTCGGCCGATGCCTTCGCCCTGTCCAACGCCGCCGCCGGGGCCGGAAGTGAACTCGGGGTCAACGCCCTTGCCGACGGTCCAAACCAGGCCGCAGGGGAAGTACTCGCCGCCGAGCGGGAAGTAGCTCTGGAAGATCATGGCTTCGGCCGGAGGTACGTCGAACGGCGCGCCGTACATTTCTTCGGCCTCAAGGGTGAAGTTGCTCACGCCGAGGGCGATTGGGTGCTGGGCGGCGCAGACGGTGATTTCTTCCGTGTCGTTGCTTTCTCGCCAGCCGCCCTTGAGGTGGCCGGTGGCGCCGAGGACGGCGCGGAATGGCTTGCTGTAGTGGCCGCTGTGGAGGCAGACAAAACCGAGGCCGTGCTCTTGCACGCGGACCTTAATCTTTTCGGCAAGCTCGTCGCTCACTTCCCCGTGTCGAGCGTGGCCCCACCAGAGGAGGACGTCGGCGGAATTCAGAAGCTCGTCGGGCAGGCCCTGATCGGCTTCATCGAGTCCAACGGCATGGACTTCGAGCAGGCCGTCGGTGTCGAGTTCCTTGAGTCCGTCGGCGATTGCGCCGCGGAGGCTGGTTGGATAAAGCTCCTTGGGAGCGTGCGCGGGATATTCGTCCCAAACGAGAACTTTGAGTGCCATCGCGTCTATTTTGTCTTATTTGGGACGTGTAAACGGCTGGAAAATCCGAGTCGGTCTATAAGCCGGATTCTGTGTTTGTGCAGCGATTTATCTACGCGACCAACCCGGAGGATCGGCGGGCCGCGTCATCTCCTCCCTATTTGGTCTTGCTTCAGATGGGGTTTGCACGGCCGCGGAGTTACCTCCAACGCCGGTGAGCTCTTACCTCACCATTTCAACCTTACCTCCCGATAAATCGGGGTGGGCGGTATGTTTCTGTTGCACTTTCCGTCGGGTCACCCCGCCCCGGCATGAGCAAGCTCTCGCCGGGCACCTTGCCCTGTGAAGTCCGGACTTTCCTCCCCAATCATGAAGATGGGGCCGCTACCCGACCAACTCGGACTATTAGTGTGACGCAACGTAACGAATCTGAGATGAGTTAACGTATCATCGAAGCTGGGAGGAGATGACCATTGGCCGTAGAAACACCACGAGAAAGCCAACTTAAGGGCGCGACGGCCCTGCTCGATCACCTCCGAACAAATCCGGGCGAGGCGCGTCGTCCGGCGGATGAGTTGGCCGTCCGGTTCGGCCTGTCGGCAGGGTTCGTGGAGAGTGTCGTGGAGAACGCGTCCGTCAATTCGGCGGCAGTTGATCCCATTCTCCGCAAGAAGGTTTCGTTCGACTTTGCCCGGCATGGCTTCGACTGGGTCGGGCGCCTCATCTTGCGGGCCTTTTCAAAACCGATCCTGTTTGTCGCGATCACGAACATTCTTTGCGTGCTCGGAGTCATCGGAACGGATAGTCTGATTCCAGACTCGGCAAAGATTGCGCAATATGTTCCGGCCGATGCGCTGGCCATCCTATTCCAATTTTTATTCCTAGTGCTCGCCCACCTCGCTTGCTACTTCCACCTTCGGACGGCGAAGGCGGCCTTGCAAGGCGCCGTTGTGGTGTGGGCGATGGGGTCGCTGGGGGTTGCTGCGTCCATCATGCTGTCCCAGGGGATCAAGAGCTTGGGCGAGCGAGCGCTGTATGCCGCGTTGAGCTCGATGGGAATCTTGTTCGTAACGTTGGGTTACTTGTGCGCCGGTGTGATTGCCTCCGTGCTTGGCGGCTGGGCGCATGCCCGGAAGCAAGAACGTCGCGAGGCGAGCATGAGCCGCCAAGAGCTTTTGGAGCGATACTTCGAACTCCAGGAGCGACTGAGTAGGGGCAGCACTCAGAAGCAGGTGGGCAACTGGCTAGAACAATCTCCGACGGCGAAGTTTTTCCGTAAGTCGCCCATGGCGTTCAGCGTGATCGGTACGGTCTTGTTGTCGCTTACCGGCGCCTTGATCATGCGATCTCTTCCGATCACAGATGCGCAAGAGGCGCGGACTTCGGTACCAGCCCTCATCGGGATGGTTGTGGGCTTTGTTCTGCTCTGTCTTCGAGGCGTGCTCCACGTCGGCGCCGGAATCTTTTCCCGAAGCATTGGGCACGCGCTCTTGGTGAGCGCGGCAATGTGCGCAGGTTCGTTTGCGATGGGCTTTTTACCGATCCGACAGGCCGTCGATAATCCGTTTAGCTTTTCACAGATTTCAGCGACGCTTATCCAGCTCCTTGTTGGCGGTCTTGTATCGGGATTTGCCGCGCTGGGAGCGGAGCTTCAGCGGAAGGCGGCCCGAGAAGAGTCGCTGGATAACAATGACGGTGCGACCCTTTTGGCCGAGATGCTGCGGATTCAATGGCGACTTGCTGACCGAACTAACAGCACCTGCATCTTGGTGGTCGACGCGGCGAAAAGCAGCCAGATGAAGGCGAACGCGGACCCCCTGATCGTTGAATACAGCTTCCGCGAGTATCAGGATTGGCTCGGTAAGGTTTGCGCTCAGTTTGAAGGGAAGGTTCACTCGACAGCGGGCGATGGAGCGGTTGTGGCGTTCCCGAGTTGCGATAAGGCGTTTTTGGCGGCGCGTCGAATTCAGACCGACGTCGCCCGGTTCAATGCCAACGTGAACCGGCTTCAGATGCCGTTTCGATTGCGAATCGGCCTGCACGTGGGACAGGTGGCGGGCGCGGTGGATGACGTTCAGTTCACCGAAGTCATCGACATTGCGGCGCACATTGAGTCGGTGGCGACGGTTGGCGGCATCGCGGTGAGCGAGCCGGTGACGTTGGGTCTGCCGCAATACGAGTTCCTTCCCTTGGCCCGAGAGGTGGACGGTCAGCGGGTGTATCTTGCGCTCTCCCCGACGGAGGAAGAGTGACCTTTCAGGTTCAAGACCTCGGCACCGTGCCCTACGATCAAGCCCTTTCGATTCAAGAACAGCTCCATTCTGAGGTTTTGTCGGGCGAAACCGAGCCGACTTTGCTGCTGCTAGAACACCCGCCGGTGCTAACGCTCGGGGCGAATTTTCATGCCGAGAATTTGCACCACCCGGTTGAGGAGTACGAGAAGCGGGGGATTCAAGTTTTTAAGTCGGACCGAGGGGGAGATGTGACTTACCACGGGCCGGGGCAG
Organism: Chthonomonas calidirosea; assembly: GCA_945859975.1. Taxonomy (GTDB): domain Bacteria; phylum Armatimonadota; class Fimbriimonadia; order Fimbriimonadales; family Fimbriimonadaceae; genus Fimbriimonas. The sequence goes on along the minus strand of CAMAPH010000017.1, from coordinate 47,684 downwards.
TTGGTCGCCTATCCCATTTTTCCGCTGGATTTCATCGGGCGGGACCTTCACGCTTGGTTGCGCTTGCTGGAAGAAGCGGTGATATCGACGGTGTTTGAGCTTGGCGTCGGGGCGCGAAGGTTTCCGCCGAACACCGGGGTTTGGGTCGAGGATCGGAAGATCTGCGCGATGGGGATTAAGGTCAAGCGGTGGGTTTCGATGCACGGCTTGGCGCTTAACTGCGACGCGGACCTTTCGCCGTTTCTCTGGATTACGCCTTGCGGGATTGCGGATTATGGGGTGACGTCGCTCACGGCGGAAGTTGGGCAGCGGGTGCCGGTGGATGAGGTGAAGCCGATTCTTACCGAGGCGATAAGGGGGCTTGTATCGCGCTCCTGATCGCGACGCCGGGGGTGGCGGGGGCAGATGAAGCGGGCCGTGGGCCGCTGGCTGGGCCGGTTGTGGCGGCGGCGGTGTTGCTGCCCGAAGGTTTTGACTTGACCGGGATTCGGGATAGTAAACAGCTTGACTTAGCTGCGCGAGAGCGGGCGTTTGAGCGGATCATTGCCGGGGCGCGGTTCGAGATTGAGCTTGCCGAGATTGAGGAGATCGACCGGCTGAATATCTTGCATGCCAGCTTGGCCGCGATGGCGCGGGCGATTCGGCGGCTGGGAGTGACAAAGGTTTTGATTGACGGAAACCAGACTCCGCGTGACCTTGGCTGTGAGTCGGAAACGGTGGTGAAAGGGGACGGAAAGTATGCCGCGATTGCGGCGGCGAGCATCTTGGCGAAGGTCACGCGGGACCGGTTGATGACGGATTTTGATGCGGTCTATCCGGGGTACGGCTTCGCGCGGAACTTTGGGTACCCGACGCCCGATCATTTGGAAGCTTTGGCGCGCCTCGGGGCGTGCGAGATTCACCGGCGCAGCTTTGCCCCGGTGCAGCGCGCGCTGGGCACGGAGCCGCAGCCGGCGCTGTTTTAGGAGCAAGCCATGATCAGCACCGAGCGGCCAGTTGGGGACCTGAAGGCGATCAATCGAGACATGCTGGTGCATCTGCTGATCGCGGGGGTGGTTCTGTTTGGGCTCGGCGCGGCGAGCGTCGCGTGGCTGTCGCGGGAAAATGAGCGGAAGTCCCGGGCGGGGATGGAGCGGCTGCGGCCGTTGTTAGAAGCCGAACAGTACGCCGCGGCGGTCGAGCAGAACCTGATTTCGCCCCGGGGAGCGTACGACCTGGGTCGGTTGGAGACGATTCTGGGCCCGATCGATGCGGTGACTTCGAAGTTGTCAAACTGCCACTCGGCGAGCACGGTGTGTGTTTTTGACCTTCAGGTTACGCGTCCGCGAGGTAAGCACGGGATGCGGTTGTACTTCCGCGGGCAGCGGTGCACCCACGTCGAGGTGCAGAAATAAGTTCGCGGATGGAACTTGGCCGGGCGGCGGAGGACGCGGCCGCGAACTACCTGCTCTCGCTCGGCTATACGCTGGTCACCCGCCGCTGGAAACGCCCCGGCGGCGAGTTGGACTTGGTGGCGATGGACGGGGGCACGCTGGTTTTCGTCGAGGTGAAAGCGACGTCCGCGCCGGGATTCTCGCCGGAGGATGCGGTCTCGGATTCGAAGTTCCGGCACTTGGAGACGGTCGCGTCGCGGTTCGTTTCGGAGCACGGGCTGGAGGAGACGCCGCAGCGGTTTGATTTGATTGCGCTCGACGGTGACGGGCTTCGGCACTACGAGGATTTTCTGCGGTTCTAGGCGGCGATTGGATTCGCGCGTAAAATGAGATTGTAGCGGAACGCAATGCACGAATTGGTGAGGTTGCGAGCTTGAATCCGTCTTGGAGCCTTGATCTTATGCCGACAACAATCTCCCACCTCAAGATCAAGGGCTTTCGATCTCTGAAAGATGTTGAGATTGAGCTTGGTGCTTTCAACGTCCTGATCGGCGCGAACGGAGCGGGTAAGTCGAACCTGATTGAGTTCTTCCAGATGACGTCCGCGATGTTTAGCGGAACGTCCGGAAATCTCCAACTCTACGTGGCCCGGAAAGGTCGTGCCTCCTCACTTTTGCATTACGGTCCGCAAGTTACAAAAACGATCGATGCCACTTTTCGAATCGACGATGAACAAGTCTGGAACGAGTACGAATGTAGGCTCAAGTGGAGCGAGTCTAACGATCTCTATTTTGGGAACGAAAGCGTCGCAGAGGGTCTCTCGGGCAAAGGTCAAAGCGAAAGATACTTTTCTGGAAGTGGACATTCGGAATCGTGGGTTGTGTCGCCCGGAATGTTCAGCGAGTTAAGTTCCGCGCGACTTTTTCGACATCTGGCAGAACAAATTCGCGTTTATCACTTTCACGACACCAGCGAAGATGCGAACATGCGGGTCAGCCAGGAACTAAACGGCGAGCATGGCCTGCTTTCCAACGGCGGAAACTTGGCGGCTTTCCTGTATCGCTTAAAGGAGAAACGCCCGGCACATTATCGGCGGATTCTCGACACGGTCCAATACATCGCGCCATTTATCGAGGACCTCGTCGTCGAGCCAGATGCGTTGAATGACCGCTTCGTTATGCTCCGATGGCGGGACCGTTCGGGGACTTTGTTCGGGCCGCATCAGCTATCAGATGGAACTCTGCGGACAATCGCGTTGATCACCACGTTGTTACAGCCCGATGAAACGATGCCGAGCATTATGCTTTACGACGAGCCAGAGCTTGGTCTGCATCCGCAGGGAATTCGGATTGTCGCGGAGTTGCTGAAAGCGGTATCGGAGAAGCGTCAGGTGATCGTTGCTACTCAGTCGCCGCTCCTCATTCGGGATTATGATCCAGCGGATATTGCCGTAGTCGAGCGGGACGAGGATGCTGAAGGACGCGGTAGCACGGTGATTAAGCGGCTCGACCCGGTGGCATTGGAAGGCTGGCTAGAAGAGTACGACCTCGGTCAACTTTACGAGAAGAACGTGACAGGTGGAGGACCGCAATAAGTGATCTCACTAACGGTGCTTTGTGAGGGACAAACCGAGGTGAACTTTGTGAACCAAGTCCTTAGGCCGCACTTGACTCAGCGGAACGTGTTCGCAAAAGCGACGAATCTTGGTGGTGGGCTGTCATGGAAGAAGCTGAAGCGGGAGCTTAATCTGACTCTGCAAAGCCGTAAAAGCCATGAGTGGCTTACGACGATTTTCGACCTTTACAAGATCATGACCGTCCCGGATTCGCCAAAAATTGTTTCATTGTCCGGCGTTTCGAAAGCGATGCAGATGGAGGAAGCGATGCTCGAAGGGTTGCCGAACCCAAATTTTCTGCCTTACGTACAGTCGTATGAGTTTGAAGCACTTCTGTACGTCGATCTCGACAAGTTGAGCGTGGCGTTTCCAGATGGAGATGCCGAAATCGGCATCAGCTCGTTGAAGCGTGAGGTCAAACACTTGGCCCCGGAAGATATAAATGAGGGCGAGGAAACGGCGCCCAGCAAGCGGTTGATTCGGGAGATTCCTAGCTACAAGCATCGAAAGTCCACCGCCGGTCCGCAAGTCGTAGAGCACATTGGTCTACCCGCGATTCGCGAGAAGTGCCCGCACTTTGATGGTTGGGTTAGTCGGTTAGAGCAACTGGGCCGGTGAGTTTGATCTGGGAAACCGGTTCGTGTTCATTCTGATTCGTTTGGGAGTTTGGAAGAGTTAGGAGTTGGACGACATCCGCACAAGTAGCTCACTCGGGACGAGTGAGCTACGACGCGGGGAGCGACGGAAAACATCAAGACCCAGTCGGACTAGTTGTAGTTGACCGGCAGGCGGACCGTACCGTTGAGGCTGAACTCACCTTCTGCGTCGTTTGGTCTCCCCTCGGTGTCTTCCAGTGGGTCGAAGACAAAGCGGATGTTTGAAAATCGTACAACCACGTACGTTTCAGTCAACTCTTCCACGGCAATTTGTCCCGAGGTTGCATACCAGTATCGGCCGGTGAACGAACCCAATGATCCGTCCGGTAAAAGCGATGCAATTTCGTTTTTATACTTGATGGAATCGTTGTTGAGAGACACAAAGTCTTCCACGTTAACGATAGTGCCTTGCACAATTGGAGCCTTCTGCACCACCAAGTTCAATTCAGTCAAATCGAGTGCTTTTCTATCATCGAATGTAAAGAATGCCAGTACATTCCTTCCGCCATCAAGGGTTTCGAGAAGGGCACTGGCCTGTGGATCGAGACTAGCCTTTAACGGACGGACGTTTGAAGACTCGTTATTGCTGAGGGTGAGGTTTTGCATGGGAATTGCTGAATCGGGCGCTGACGAATCGTTTCCGCCGCAGCCGATAAAGAAGAGGCAGGTAAGGGAGAACAGTGCAGACAGTAGTTTCATGGGTTTAACCTTAGGTTGGGAAGCGCAGGCGGGTGACGTTGGCCATCGTGGCACCGCCTGAAAGCCTTGATCTAGAGAACCAGTCTCCAGTGAAATATGCCATTGCCGCTCCAGCAGTGGCGCTTTTCTCGACGTTAATTCCAAAAGTTGAGGTCGACGATTTGCCTTCCGGGGAATGGGTCTTACAATCGATCAGCCATACTCTAGCAGACCCGTCGTATCCTCCGAATGGTACGTCGGCAATAACGGCGAAGTCCGTACTGTAGTGGGTGATTATCCTGTCACCCCACGAATCGAAAGCGTAGCAGCCCAGATTTACCACAGCAATCGCACCTTTATTGCCCGAATCGGCGAAGTTCGGACCTCCGTTACCGTACGCAATACAGTTTGTACGAATGCCCTTTACATAGTTATGAGTTGTAAAACCATTAATTTTGCCGTATGCTCCGGAAGAGGCATTTTGGTAGTACCCATTTCCAAAGGCCCAACAATCTGACTCGACGAACGTGCAATTTCCCAGGTAGGAAACGCCATCAAAACCATTCCCGGCACTTATGCAGCGATAAAGGCCAATGTCCACTGTCGCTTCCGCCACGGTACCGTTAAGGTTAATTCCCGGCGACCCGTCTACAGTCATCCGGACTTCGCACCCGTAAAGCCTCACCGCCAACTGCCCTGAATCGCCAGAAGCAACACTTATAGAGAACCCTGGCTTGCCTCCTTCGAATTTGCAGTTAACAATGTGAATCGAACCGGTAAAGGGCTTGATTAAGGCGTTCGTAATGCTACAAAGGAAGACCTTAACCGTTTCGATGCCACGATTTGCACCGCTACCAACATTAACGACCAGCTGATTTGTACCTTTTAAAGCATATGTGTAAGGTGTGACCTGAACCAAGGCTTCGCTGGCTTGGTACAGGAAGCGACGGGGCAGACCAAAGGTGTCCGGGTTCCCTTGATCAAAGACTGCGCCTGATCTGATGGATTGAGTCACGGCTGCATTTAATAGCGGCCAACTGCCGTTCGGGTCGTCGGTTTGTGTTGTGCCTATATACACCCCGCTGTGATTCGGGTCTGGTGCCCAAGAGGTTTTAACTTCTAGCGAACAGGTCCAGCTTTCCTTGCCGAAGCCATTGTTGAGATAGACAGAGTACGGAACAATGATGGTACTGAAAACTGGATTTGTTGGCGAACTATTGGTCCAAGGGCCGCCTTCGCCATTTGCAAACCAGAACTTCGCATCATCGGGGACGATGATCAGTTTTTTGGTTATGGGAATTGGATCAGGGTCTGGATCTTCGTCAGTTGGAGGTGGAGGTGGGAGAAACTTTTTGCCGATGGCGGCTTTCAGACTCTGGTAGGCGGTAGTCCAGCTCAACCCACTTTCGTAGTTGGCGTTATCCGAACCAGTTATGGGGTCTGCGTATACAACGGTCCAAACATCTTCATCTTTCCAATCGCTAGGTAAGAGTTCCGCTACGTCTTTACCGGTTCTCCAATTGCCGTCGAGCGATCTCTCGACGAATTGGCCGTCGGGAAGGGTGTAACCGTAGGTGGACCAATCTTGTAATTTCGCTAGATCGAATTTTGACCATTTGCGTGAAATCACTTCTTGCCTCACAACGCCAACCAATTGAGCGGCCGTGGTGCCCGTGGATAGAACTCTCTTCGCCGAGACGGGCAGTAAGCCGACCGGCACGCTAGCAAGGGTAAGAGTTTTTCCGTCGGGAGTGATGAGCGACAAGCTGCCCGCCGTGCCTACCTGTATCGCATCAGCAATCGTGATGAGATCGGTTGAATTGCTTGGGGTGATACTGAATGTATCGCTCTCCCAACTGAAATACTCGGGGTCCAGCGAATGTGCCACTAACCGAATGCTACGCCAGAAACGGCTGGACTCAACCTCGCAAAGTTACTAGTTATATTGCTTCCTAGGCAATCAGGTCAAGACCCGCGAGGAATCACACACCGACAGCAGCTTTACGCTCCACCGCCGCTTTGACGAGGCCGGTGAAGAGGGGGGCGGGGCGGTTGGGGCGGCTCTTGAATTCGGGGTGGGCTTGGGTGGCGATGAAGTAGGGGTGCTCGGTGAGCTCCACCATTTCGACCAGCCGATAGTCGGGCGAGACGCCGCTGATGACCATGCCCATTTCTTGCAGTTTCTCGCGGAAGTCGTTGTTCACTTCGTAGCGATGGCGGTGCCGCTCGGAGATTCGGTTGGAACCATAGAGCTGGTGGGCGAGGGTGCCGTTGACGAGGTTGCAGTCGTAACTGCCGAGCCGCATGGTCGCGCCTTTGTCGGTGACTCCCTTTTGCTCGGGAAGCAAGTGGATGACCGGGTAGGCGGGGTTCGGGAGCATTTCTTCGCTGTTCGCTCCGACTAGCCCGCAGACATTTCGGGCGAACTCGATGACCGCCATTTGCAGGCCAAGGCAGATGCCCAGGAAGGGAAGGCCGGTCTCGCGGGCGAATTGGATCGCTTCGATCTTGCCTTCGATACCGCGGCCGCCGAAGCCAGGGGCGACAATCAGACCGTCGACGCCATCCAGAAACTCTTGGGGCGGCCGACCTTGCTCAAGCGCGTCCGATTCGATCCAGACCATTTCGACGGCGGACTTGCTGGGGATTCCGGCGTGGATGAGGGCTTCATGGATCGACTTGTAGGCGTCACCGTTGGAGGTGTATTTGCCAACGACGGCGATGCGGACGGATCGCTCGGGGTTCTTGAGGGTGTCGACGAGGGTTGCCCACTCGTGAAGGTTCGAGGCACGTGACTCGAGGCCGAGACGGGCCACGGTGAGGTCGCCAAGACCGTCGTCCTCGTATCTCAACGGAACTTCATAGATTGTCGCGGCGGTTCGGGATTCGATCACCGCATTCTTTTGCACGCCGCAGAAGAGGGAGATTTTCTCTCGAACGTCATCCGGCATGTCCACATCGCAGCGGCAAATGAGGAGATCGGGCGCGATACCGATGGCGCGGAGGCGCTCGACAGAGTGCTGGGTTGGCTTGGTCTTGACTTCGCTCCAAGGTCCGACGGTGGGAACGAGGGTGACGTGGACGTACATCACGTTTTCCGGACCCGCGTCGTTGCGCATTTGGCGGATGGCCTCAAGGAACGGGAGCGATTCGATGTCACCGACGGTGCCGCCGATTTCGGCGATGACCACATCGGCCTCTTGCTGAGCGCCGACGTCGACGATGCGTCGCTTGATCTCATTGGTCACGTGCGGAATGACTTGCACGGTGCCGCCGAGATAGTCACCGCGGCGCTCGGCGGCGATAACGGAACTGTAGATTTTTCCGGTGGTGACGCTGCTGCCCTCGGAGCAGTTGACGTCCATAAACCGCTCGTAGTGGCCGAGGTCGAGGTCAGTTTCGGCGCCGTCTTCGGTGACGAAGACTTCTCCGTGCTGGTACGGGTTCATGGTTCCCGCGTCGACGTTGATGTACGGGTCTAGCTTGAGCGGGGCGACGGTGAACCCACGGCTTCGGAGAATTCGGCCGAGGCTTGCGGTGGTGATGCCTTTTCCAATTGAACTAACGACTCCACCGGTTACAAAAATGTACTTTGCCACGTGCTTTCCCAAGAAAACCAGACGCACTCCGGACGAAAAGAGCGGCGGGGTTTTAGAGATTATACGCCCTTCGTCCGACGGCTTGAAAGAACAGGTATCTGGACAAAAGACCTAGGGAAGGTTATGAAACTCGAAGCTCCAAAGAATTTTGGAACCTAGGATTCTGGCGTTTTGTTAAGGTTCGCTCATTGCAAGAGGAAAATTGCGAACCGGGAATCTGTGAGTTCGTCAAGTAAGTAGGGAATAGGGGAGGAGCCAATGAGCCTCGTTATCGAAAGAGCCACCGCAGGTTGGATTAACCGGACGGAGTATCCGTTCAAGAGTCATTTTATTGGGGTCGACGGAGGGAACATGCACTTTGTCGACGAGGGATCGGGTGACCCGATTGTATTTGTCCACGGCACGCCAACGTGGTCCTATGAGTGGCGGCACGCGATTCGCGACTTGCGATCGGACTACCGTTGCGTGGCGATGGACGCCATCGGTTTTGGGCTTTCGGACAAGCCAGAAAACTGGAGCTACAGCCCGGTTTGCCACGCTCGGAACCTGAAGGTTCTCATCGACGAGCGCGGATTGGAAAACGTGACCCTGGTGCTGCACGGAATGGGCGGGCCAATTGGGCTCGAATACGCCCTTAACAACTTGCCGAACGTTCGCCGGATTGTGATGATGAATTCTTGGGCATGGAACCTGAAGGGCGACGCGGCGGCCGAGCGCATTTGGAAGATCGCCACCGGACCGCTTGGGATGATGATCTTCCTGAACATCAACGCGGCGAAGAAGCTGATGAAGACGATGTTCGGCGATAAGTCGAAATTCACCGAAGCGGTTTCGGCGGCTTACGCTACGCCATTCGACGAGAAGGAAGCGCGGCACGGGTTGCACAAGCAGTTCCGTCAGATTTTAGAAAGCGGTCCGGTTTTCGATGAGATCTGGTCTCGGCGAGAAGAGCTGAAAGGCTTGCCGATGCAGTTCATCTGGGGCATGGCCGACCCCGCTTTTGGCGAGAAAGCGCTCAACCGATTCTGGCGGGAGTTTCCGCTGGCGGAGGTTGCGCGGCTAGCGGGCTGCGGACATTTTGTGACGGAAGAGCGCCCGGTGGAGACGGTCAAGACGTTGCGAACCTTCCTGTCGGAATCCAGCCGAAGCTCGTATTTGGCCTAAGCGATCGGTCGTCGGTAGAATCTACGCGTGGATTACCGGCGAACGTACGTGCGAGACCTGTTTAACCTTGCTCCTGGAACGGAGACGAGTGCCTTTGGCTGGGTGAAAACGCGCCGGGATAGTAAGGGAGTGTCGTTTGTTCAGCTCAGCGACGGCTCTTGCTTCCGCGATTTTCAGGTCGTCATCGCGGCCGGAACGATTAGCGAGGATGTCCTCAAGCTGATCACCACCGGCGCTTGCGTTCGGTTTGACGGCGTTGTTGTCGAGTCTCCAGCCGCTGGACAGGCCGTTGAGCTTTCGGCTTCGGGCGTTGAGGTGTTCGGCGGAGCCGACGCGGCGAACTATCCGCTACAAAAGAAGGGCGCGACGCTCGAATACCTTCGCGAAATCGCCCACCTTCGGGCGCGGGGCAACACCTTTGGTGCGGTTTTCCGGATGCGTGCCCAGGCGGCTCAGGCGATTCACCAGTTCTTCGCCAAGCGCGGATTCCACTACATCCAGACCCCGATTATCACGGCGAGCGATGCAGAAGGCGCCGGTGCAATGTTCCAGGTCACCACGGCGCTGGAAGTGAACGCCCCGCTGGAGGCGCCAGACGGCCAGTTTGCGTATCGGCTTCGCTCGGCAAACCCGGAGCATGATTTCTTCGGTAAGCCGTCCTACCTTACGGTAAGCGGTCAGCTTGAGGCGGAGACAATTGCCCTCGGCATGACCAACGTTTACACCTTCGGCCCGACCTTCCGGGCGGAGAACTCTTCGACCAGTCGCCACCTTGCCGAGTTTTGGATGGTCGAGCCGGAGATGGCCTTTTGCGACCTCGAAGGGAACATGAACTTGGCAGAGGAGTTCCTGAAGGAAGTCATCGGGAACTTGCTCGACTTCTGCGGCGATGACCTCAGCTTCTTCAACCAGCGCATTGAGCCGCATTTGCTGGAGACCCTTGAGCACGTGGTGACTTCGCCGTTTGAGCGGTTGACGTACACCGAAGCCGTAGCGATGCTGGAACAATCGGGCGAGAACTTTGAGTTCCCGGTCGGCTGGGGAACCGACCTTCAGAGCGAGCACGAGCGGTGGTTGACCGAAGTTAAGGTCGGTCGTCCGGTGATTCTCACGGACTATCCAAAGGAGATCAAGGCGTTCTATATGCGGCAGAACGAGGACGGAAAGACGGTCCGGGCGATGGACGTTTTGGCGCCGCGAATCGGCGAAATCATCGGCGGCTCGCAGCGTGAGGAACGTTTGGATGTTTTGGAGGCGCGGATCAAGGAAAGCGGTCTACCGCTCGAGCCGTACTGGTGGTACCTCGACCTCCGCCGCTTCGGCTCCGCCCCACACGCGGGCTTCGGCCTGGGCTTCGAGCGGCTGCTGATGTACGTGACGGGAATGAAGAATATCCGGGACGTGATTCCTTATCACCGAACGCCGGGCAACGCGGACTTCTGAGAAGGGTTCGAAGTAATGCGCCCACTCCAGCTATCCCAGATTAGTCAGTTTGTTCAGGAAATCTCAGGAGCAGAGCCTGTTGAATTACTGGCGGAGCCCCCGTCCGCGTGGCATTACACAAGTGTAACTGCCTTAAGTTCGATCTTAACGGGTGGATTCCGGTTGTCGCATATCCATACGATGAACGATCCCAGGGAACTTGTGACAGATGGGCTCCTCGTTGCTGGAGACGCACTAAAGGAGCTCGATCTTGGACAGAGGTCGGACGGTACCCGTCATACGGCTAAAATCGAGTTTGAATCCGCGATTCAAGAAGTGTACGTGCTTTCTTTTTCGGAACTTGGCGACCAACCATTGATGTGGCGGCGCTACGGAGACACTGGTGCAGGAGTTGCACTTAAAGTCGATGCAACGCGATTAACTAATTTAGGAGTACTGAACGGCGGGTCAAAACGACTCAATCTTGCTTTCAGGTGTCGTTATGTTGAAAGTATTGAAGAGCAGAATCATCAGTATGTCCAAAAGTTTCTGGAAGCGTTGAATGGAGTAGGGCTTAGGAAGAATGAAGAAGCGCAGGCTCGGGCGCGCGAGTTGATTGCAGCATTGTTTGTATGTCTGGCAAGCACGAAATTGTCAATTTTAAGTGAAGAGAAAGAGATCCGTATCCTGAATATTCCCTTCGAGCGGCAGGGCAAAGTTGAGTGCATTGGGAATCAACTTCGCAAAGTTTACACGTGGAAGGATTCGAATAGTGCGATAGAAGAGGTGAAGCGGGGACCCTTCAATTTATCTGAGCGACACGACTTCCTCTACGAGGAACTGTCTCAACGTAAAGGATTCAGGCTCTCAAAATCTAAGTCGCCTTACTGTTAAAATAAAGCAAAAATTTCAGTTTTGCTCACCTCTATAGTTTCTTCGGAAGAGCGTCAGTTTTCTAGCCTATTTGATCAACGTTGAGAACAGAATCTCTTAGTGAGTCCTGTGGCTAAAGATCTGACCCCACCTCATAGTGCAAGCACAGCTCGAAGAGCAGCGTCCACTTTGGCGAGGAACCTTGGCTCCAGAATTCCAAACTTTCGGATTAGCCTTGACCTTGAGACCGTAAGCACCTGCTCGCAGCGAACAATGCCGGCCTTGCTTAGACCATTAAGGCGGCTCGGTTCGACAGAGATATGGAGCAAATCATCAACGGCGGGAGTCGTCGACATGGCGAGAACGATAGTGTTCTCAAAGTACTCCAACTCGTTCGCTTCGTTGGCTTGGATGATGAGAGACGGACGGGTGCCAGCCTGCTCTGATCCGCGATGTGGCTCCCAACTGACTAGCCAAATTTCTCCGCGATGAACCTTCAATCGCTCGATCCCGAGAGCGCAATTTCGGCTTGGGCAGAGTGGGCGTACTCGACAGAGTTGTACTCTTTCCCTTGTTCGGCAATCTTTTTGAAAGCCTCTGAGAGCCTCTTTGACTTTTCTCTGAGGATTGTGGCTTGGAGCTCTTCTTCAACGACCCGATTCATGCTCAATCCTCGAGCAGTCGCCAGATCTTTGAGGCCCTGGAAGGTCGCTTCGGTTAAACGTAAACTAACGGCTCGCTGAACGGTTGCCATAAGAAAATGATATCAGATGTTGCTACAAGTAGCGTAGGCTTCCCGCCTGCGTTCGATCTGTCGTAGGCAAAACCGAGTCTTGTCTGTGCGGACTCACCCGAGACGGGTGAGCTACGGAACGAGTAACGGACTGGGGCAGCTGTGCCCGGGCACGGTACCCTCGCATCGAGACCGTTGAAACGATTTCCGCTATTTCAGGGCTTTGATCCGCGGATCAAGGCGGATCTTCAGCCGCATCGGCGGACCATCGCTATTGGTTTGGCTTGTGTTCTCGTGACTTCGTTGCTCGACGGACTCACGATCCCGCTGATCGAGCGGTCGTTTTCGAGCATCCAGGAAGCCGCGCCGCGGGCTTTGAGTGAGGAGGCGCTTCTCACCAAGCGGCGGGAGGAGCTTCGCGCGCGGGCTCGAGATCTGGCCGGGTTGTTGGGCAAGAAAGAAGAAGAAACGCTCGTCGTCCTGATGGAGGATGACGTCTTTCAGCGCGACACGAGCAAGCGCACATTGCCGGCTCGGCTCGCGGCCCGACTCAAGGTTTCGGAAGAAAAAGCAACCGAGGCCGTGAATGCGACCGCGAACAAGATTCAAGGGAATGCCGACGCGGTGCAGCGGCTCGGGCTGTATTCGTTCCTCGTGATTTTGGTCTTCGCGCTGAAGTACTGGTTCACTCGCGGGCAGGCGTTCTACATGAGCAAGGCCGGGGCGGCTTTGGCGGCGGATGTTCGCAAGAAACTGTTCGCGAAGATTCAGCGACTGCCGGTCAGCTTCTTTACGGACAAGCGGGCGGGTGCCATTCAGAGCGTTTTGACCAACGATGTTTCGGTCTACCAAAACTCGGTGAACATCATCCGCGACAGCATCGATGCGCCGATTCGGGCGACGATCGCTTTCTGCTTTATCCTCTATTACCAGTGGCAGCTCGCGGCGGTGGCGGCGTTGTTCATCCCGATCATGGCGTTCGTGATCCAGAAGAATGGGCGAAAGGTCAAGGCAGCGCAAGGTCAGGCGCAGGATGATCTGGCGGAGGTTGCGGCGATGTCGACCGAAGCGCTAGCCGGGCATCGGGTGGTGAAGGCGTTCGCGGCCGAGTCGAGCGTTCTTGCGAGTTTTAGTGCGCTGACAGATCGGAGTCTTGGCAGCCAGCTTCATGCGGCGAGAACAACAGCGGCGCTTCGGCCGTTGGTGGAGTTGCTCGGGGCGGGTGCGCTTGCGGCGGTTTTGTATCTGTGCGGTTGGCTCAGCTATCTCGGGCTGCTTCAGCTAGGCCAGATTGCGGCGCTGATCTTTGCCCTCGACCGGATCAATCAGGGGTTCCGCAGCCTTGGCAATGTTGCCAACACCTACAGTCAAGTAACGGCTGCGAGCGACCGGATGCATCGGGAAGTGCTTGACGTGCCGGAACCATCGGATGCGGAGAGTTCTAAGTTGGTCCTGCCTTCGATTCAGGGGGCAATCGCTTTTGAGAACGTCACGTTCCGCTATCCGGACGGCACGCTCGCGCTGAACAACGTTACTTTTGAGATTCCGACGGGGACCTCGCTTGCTTTGGTCGGACCTAGCGGAGCGGGCAAGAGCACGATTACTGACCTTTTACTTCGATTCTATGAACCAAGTGAAGGGCGGATCACACTGGACGGCACGGATATCTCCGAGCTCGACCCGAAGTGGTTGCGAGAGCAATTTGGCGTGGTGCCGCAGCACACGTTCTTGTTTGCAGGCACGATCGCGGAAAACGTTCGTCTCGGAGCGCAGGCGGCGTCAGACGAGGATGTGACTTGGGCGTTGGAGCAAGCGCACGCGGCAGAGTTTTCGCGAGAGTTGGCGGCGCGGCCAACGAGTGAGCTTGGCGAATCTGGCGTTCGCCTGAGCGGTGGTCAAAGGCAGCGGGTCGCAATTGCGCGGGCCATCGTGCGCAAGCCGCGCGTTTTGATTCTTGACGAAGCCACCAGCGCGCTCGATGCCGAGAGCGAAAAGGCCGTCACGGAAGCGTTGTATGAAGTGATGCAGGACCGAACAACACTGCTGGTCGCGCACCGGTTGACGACCGCTGCCCGGGCAGATCGGATATTGGTGCTTCGGGCGGGAGAAGTGGTTGAAACTGGTTCGCACACGGAACTCATGGCGCGCGGTGGGTTCTACAACGCGCTGTTCCAGGCCTTTAGCGGAGGCACGCTCGCTTGACGCCGCTTTTGAAGGTCGAAGGTCTGAGCGCGGGTTACCGCGACAAAGTCGTGCTACGGGACATCTCCTTCGAGGTCTTTCCCGGTGAGAGTCTGGCGCTGATCGGGCCGAACGGGAGCGGGAAATCGACCCTGCTGAACTCAATCTGCGGTGGAGTCAAGCCAACGGCGGGCGAAATAACCCTCCAAGGGAAGTCGTTGCAAAGCCAAAAGTCGGATGAAATCGCGCGGCAAATCGCTTTCGTGCCGCAGGATGAGACCCCGCCGTTTGCGTTCACCGTTCAAGAAGTTGTGAGCATGGGGCGGATGGTTCGGGGGAATGGGCTGTTCGAATCAGATGCGGACCGGGAAACGGTCGTGCGGGCGATGGAGATCGCGGACTGCATCCACGTTGCGGGGCGGCGAATGTCGGAGGTCAGCGGAGGAGAGCGGCAGAGGGCGTTGGTCGCGAGGGCGATTGCTCAGGAGTCTGATCTACTGCTTCTTGATGAGCCTACAAGTCACCTGGACATTGCGCACCAGCTTGGAGTCGCAGATTTGGTGGCCCGGCATGTGGCCGACGGTGGCGCCGCGATTTCGGCGATTCATGACTTGAATCTGGTTTCCAGAATGGCGAGTCGCTGTATTTTGATCTCGCAGGGTCAGATTGCGAAAGCGGGCTCGGTTGAGGAAGTTCTTGCCAGCCCGGAGCTTGACCAAGTGTTCTCGGTCAAGTTCCGGCGTGTTGAGCTAGATGGTGCCATGCACCTCATCGCCCACTAAGCGAGCTTAGTTTGGCTTTCGGGTCTTGTCGGTGTACCACTGCGTGGAGATCGAAGAATCGCTAGGCACGGGCTTTGCCATGGTTTGCTTTGGCGTAGCCATGAGCGGAAGACCCGAGGTTGCTGGGTTCATTTTTCGCTCGATGTTCTTCTTCTTTTCTTCGGCTTCGGCTAGGAAGGTTTCCTTATCCTTTTCCTTTGGCTTTTCATCGGCGATAGCCGCGCTGACGAGGTTATTGGTGGTTTTGCCAATAGATTCGGCAGTCGTGGTGCTTTCCGTTGGGGCAGCGGCGGTTGGCTTTGGCGCGAGGCTATCGAGCAGACCGCTTTGGTACGCGTTAAAGCCAAAGGCCATGGCGAGGATGAGCACCAAGCTGATGATCAGGCCGGTTGGTTTAGATTGTTTCTTCATGAGTTCAGGTCCAGAGAGCGCACAATAAAGCTACGTACTATTGTGAACCACTCAATGGCCAAAGAGATTCCCAGAACCCGAATTGCCTTGGATGCTTCTTTGGCGTACGGAACCTCAACGGGAGACAGCACCTACTGGAGTGGGCTCATTGAGGGGCTTTCTCAGCTGTCGTTGGACCTTGAGATTTGCTTCGTGAGCCCGATTGCTGAGCCGCCGGAGTTTCCGGCATCCAGTCATTTACGGTGGGTTCACGCTCCAGCAGGGTCGTCCCGATGGTGGAACCTGGTGACGTTTCCGCAGACGGTGCGAAAACTTGAGGCGAGCATCGCGCACACGCAATACAGCATCAGCCCACTGATGCGAACTCCCGCCATCACGACGGTGCACGATGTCAGCTTCTTCATCGGCCCGCAGTGGTTTTCCGCGAAGAACCGAAACTTGCTTCAGTTGGGCGTCCGGTCGGCTTGTCGAAGGGCAAAGCGAGTGATGACGGTTTCGGAAACGAGTCAGTCAGAAATCGAGCAGTACATTCCCGCGGCGAAGGGGAAGGTGCGCGCGGTGTACAACGCGACGCCGAGCTGGATCCAGGCGATGGATCGGGAAACGGCTCGGATGCAGGTGCAGTCCGAGTTTGGCGTCATGGAGCCCTATGTGCTGACGGTGGGCACACGCTGGGAGCGGAAGAACATGGATCTAGCTATTCGGGCCATGTCTGGACTTCGGTCAGAGTTGCCGCATCGCCTCTTGGTGACCGGGAAAAAGGGAGCCAGCCGAGATGGGTACGGCGAGCGGGGAATCGCGACCGGGTACGTGTCGAATCGGTCTCTGTCCGCGCTGTATTCCGCGGCGGAGTTATATTTGGCACCAAGCTTTCATGAAGGGTTTGGCATTCCCGTTCTCGAAGCATTTCGTTGCGGCTGCCCGGTGCTTAGCAGCATGGGCGGGGCGTTGCCGGAAGTTGTGGCCAACCAGGAGGCGCTCATCCGCTCCTGGGAAACGCGGGACTGGACGGCAAAAATTGAGCAGGTGCTATCCGACCCGAGTAAGCTCAAGCGAATGTCTGAGCAGGGTCGCGCGCGAGAACGCGATTTTAGCTGGACCTCTACCGCAGAGAAGACTTTGGCAGCTTATGCCGAGGTGCTTCAGGAGACCAAGAAATGATTTCGGATCGAGTCCTTGCCCTACTTGCAAACCCCCTAGAGCCGGACCGTCCGCCCTTGCGACTTGAAGGCAACTACCTGATTTGCACCAAGACGGGGGTCGGATTCCCGATCATCGACGACATTCCCCGCTTGTTGCCCGAAAATGTGATCCCCGCCGAAGAAATGAAAACACGACTGTTGGAGCAAAAATCATGAGTAGTCCGATGAAAGTCTTGGTTCTGCACGGACCAAACCTGAACATGACGGGCTTTCGCGAGCCGGATATTTACGGCAAGAAGCCGCTGGAAGAGATCGATAACGAGATTCGCGCCGCGGCGAAAGGGCTGAACATCGAAGTCCGAATCCTTCAATCGAACTCCGAAGGCATTCTGATCGACACGATTCAGGAGCACCGAAAGTGGGCGGAGGCGATTGTTATCAATCCCGGCGGTCTCACGCACTACAGCATTTCGCTGCGTGACGCGCTTGCAAGCGTTCGCCTTCCGGTGGTCGAAGTTCACCTCAGCAACGTTCACTCGCGGGAAGAATTCCGACGGATCTCGGTCATCTCGCCGGTAGCGGTTGGGCAGATTGTCGGGTTCGGCGCGTTTAGCTACGAACTCGCACTTCATGCGCTTTTGAACCTACGTAAGGAAATCGTTTGATGAGCAACCTAGAAAAAATTCGTGCTCGAATCCCGGAAGGGGTCGACGCTCTCTTGGTCACCGAGATTGTCAACGTCGGTTGGCTCACCGGGTTCTCCGGCTCGGCGGGTAAAGCGATCGTAACGCGGGAAGATGCCCGATTTATCACCGATAGTCGCTACACGTTGCAGGCCAACGAGCAGGTCAGCTCGATGCCGGTTTTCAGCTTCCAGTCTCCGGTCCTAGATTCTGATTTCGTGCTTGAGAACCTCAAGGAACTTGGGGTGAAGTCGCTGGCCCTGGATCCCACGGTGATCACCTTCGACGCGTGGCAAGAGTACGAGCAGAAATGGAGCGGAATCCAAATCTGGCCATCGAAGGGCGCCTTCGCGGGACTTCGAATGATCAAGTCTGCGGATGAAATTGAGAAGCTTGAAGCGGCGTGCAATCTTGCCGACGCTTGCTTCGATCATGTGCTTCGCCTGATCCAGCCTGGCGTTGCAGAACTCGATATCGCGATTGAGATTGAATTCTTCTTCAAGCGACAAGGTGCAGGAATCGCTTTCGATCCGATCGTGGTCAGCGGGGAGCGGAGCGCTCGCCCTCACGGTGTGCCGAGCGAGAAGAAGTTGGAGATCGGCGACTTCGTCACCATGGACTTTGGCGCGAGTCTGAACGGCTATAACTCCGACATTACAAGAACGGTTGTTGTGGGTGAGGCTTCAGATCGGCACCGCGAGCACTATGCGGCAGTTCTGGAATCTCAGGTCGCGGTTCTTGAGCAGATGAAGGCTGGCATGACGGGTGCTCAGGTTGACGCGATCGCTCGCGACATTCTCACCAAGCACGAACTTGGCAAGTTCTTTGGCCACGGATTGGGCCATGGGCTTGGTCGCTTGGTCCATGACACGGGGCGCTTGTCTCCGACTAGCACAGATGTCATCGAGGTCGGGCAAGTTTGGACGATCGAGCCGGGAGCATATGTGCCGGGATTCGGTGGCGTGCGAATCGAAGATGACGTGGTAGTTGAGGAGAACGGAGTGCGGCGATTGACCCACTCCACGAAGGAACTGCTCGTTTTGCCTAACGTATGAATGCCGTCCAATCGAGAGTTGATCGGGTTGCGCTGAGCCAGGTTCGCCTTTGCGGACGGGGCTTGGCAATGACCCTGTCGCTCGCGGCCGGCCAGCGGCTCGCCGTCGTGGGGCCAGGAGCATCGGGCAAATCTCGGCTGCTCCGGGCAATCGCGGGACAGGATCGACTGGAAGAAGGGAGCGTTCACTCTGAAGGTGAGGTGTTCTTTCTTGAACCGGGAACGCTCTCTCCGAGGAGCAAGCCGCAAACGATCGCGAAGCGGACTCAAGAGAATTCAGCGTCGCAGTCCACGGAACTCCTCGTCGCAACGCGGCTCTGGGATGTTCGGGCACATTCGGTTTCTGACCTTTCGCCAAGCCAAGAAGCCGCGGCGGAGACGCTTGCCCTTCTCAGCTCATCGGCAGATGTTCGGCTCTGGGATGGCCAGCTTGATGATCTGGACCCTTGGACCTTTGATTCGGTTTGGGGGCATTTAGAAAAGGGCAGCAGCGCGGGTGTATGCGATGTCATTGCGACCCACCGGCCCGAAATCGTGGAGCTTTGCGATGCGGTGATAGTGCTCAGCGCGCTTGAGGTGCGGTTTGCGGGGCGCGTGGAGGAGTTGCTGACGCGGGTGTCGGAGACCGAGATGATCGTACGAACTGAGCATCAAGGCGCGGTGCGGGCTTTGGTGTCCCCGTTCCAGGTTTCGGTCCAGCGGCACCCGGAAGGATTGCTGATCCGTGCGCCGGAGGGCCAAGCGCTGGCCGCACGCCTGCTGGCGGAAGGGTACGGCGATGTGGAGTGCATTGTTATGAAGCCGGCATCGGTTGGAGCTGCGCTTCGAACTCTGATCGCCTAAGCAATTGTCCTTAGGTCTTCACTTCGTTTGGTAAATCCGCTGGCATCGAGGTACTCGAGAATCGGAATGATGTACTTTCGGCTCGTGCCCAGGGCCTGACGCGCTTCGCTCGCGGTGAATTCCCGCTTTCCAAACGCCTCACGCATCGTTTGTTGAATCGCCTCGATCTGCTCTGGCGAGTAGTACATCTGCTCCGTGACCTCAATCGTTTGGTCCGCGAATGTGCCTAAGCGAAGGATTTCGGAGATGGCCGGAATCGGAACCACAAGCGCGCGGGCGATTTCTGCCGGGCTTAAGACGTTGACGGGATTCTGCTTCACGAAAGGCATGGCCCGCGCCAGAAGATCGACTTGCCGTGGCGTGAGTTCTAGGGTCAAGTCGGTGAGTCGGATGTGAAGTAGATCGATTCGGAGCGCGCCTCGGCTTTCTAGCAGGCTGACGATGCGCTGCAAGGGCTTTCCGTGCCACGGCAAATCGACGGCTTTTGCAATGGCCTCGGCGTCAAAATACACGACGCGTAGGTCGGCGGATTGCTGGCGACGCAGTTCGTCCAAGAACCTTTCGGCGGCTTTGTCGAAGGTCTCCGGAACCATCCAGAATCCGGCAAAGCTATGAAGCCGACCCTCGGCGAGGAGGGCTTCAAAACTGCTGCCCAGGTCTTGGCTTGTTTTTTTGAGGGCATCGCAAACGTCGGCGGTAAACATGCCGAGCCGATGCTGTGCGATGGTGCGGTAGATCGATTCTTTTAGGTTTTGCGGTGCTGTCACCAATATCACGCTCACGGCTCCGTTGCCGTACCTAGGTATTACCCGATTGTAATATGTTTGGCCCCGGCGTGATGCATCCACACAGAACGAAGTGGGTGCCGACCTAGGTATTAAGTGGCCAGTCAACGCGGATGTCGGTGGTTCGGAATCGAACAGGTGCCAACGTTTCATAGTCGGCGTCGCTAAACGCCGTCATCGTGCCCAGCTTTTGCTTTCCAGATGCCGAAAGGCGCTTTGGAATGACCTGAAATGCCTTGATGTGTGAGCCGTACTCTTGAACAAGGCGGGCAAAGATGTCCCCAGGGACGTCGGTCACATCCAGCACGGTCGATCTGCGCAACACGCCACGTGATTCGAATTCAACCAGCGTGTGAAAGATAGCGGTAATGATGTCGTCCGGGCTATCCCGATCAACCGCGATCCGGTCGTTTATGGCTAAACCCTCGAGTTCGTCGAGTTGCCTTTGAACGGACTCATTTTGATTGCTCGCCACGTAGTTTGGCCGGCTACTTTCGGTATCGATCACACGAACGCAGCGCAAGATTTGGCTCGTTTGAGTTAGCGCGGCTACGGTTTCGGTCGCGTATCGAGACAGAACAATTAGGCCGGTGATCTGATCATCGAGTCGCCGTGCTTTGATTTTCTTGAGCTCACGATTTGTGAAGAAGATCGTTACGAGACACCAGACAGCGCCGAAGGCAGCGCCGCGCGAAGACCGCACCCATCCTTCTTCTTGAAGCGCGAAGAATGGGTACATGCTCGTGAGGCAGTTGGTCATCACAGCAAATCCGAACGCAAACGAAAGCGTGCTGATCAGGAACTTTCCGCTATTGATGCCTTCGTAAATTTCTTCTTGCGTCAGCCCGTTGCGGTCTCTTCTGAACCGGAAGATGCCCTTTAATTTTTGTTCAAGCGCGCGGCGACGTAGGTTTCCAAGCATGGGAGCGATCCTGTCTTATTTAGGTTCAAATGCGTGCGTTGAAACTGCGCCATCTTGGCAAACCCAAAGGTCGAACTTGCCGGTCGTGATGGCCGCGCCGAAGTCGCCGTCTTTTCGTAGGGCAAGGACCACGCAGCTCATAACGCAGGCGTTAGGGAGGCGGCGGATCATGTGCTGGATCACTTCGTCGCAGGCTTCTTGGGCGGTCATGCCGGCTTCCATGTTGCGAGTGGCGCGGTAGGAGGCCATGGCTTTCCAAAGTTCTTCGCCAAGGCCGGTGGCGCCGGCGCAGCCGATTTCGTCATCGGCGTAAAGTCCAGCCCCAAAGATCGGGGAGTCGCCCACGCGGCCGGGGAGCTTCCAGGCGAGGCCGCTTGTGCTGCTGGCAGCGACGCAGTGACCGTCGTTGAGCCCAAGCATGGTCACGGTATCGCCATGAAGATCTGAGGTGGAGTGCATGTACTCGTCGGGAAACACGCCTGCCCGCCACTTTTCGTATTGTCGGGCAATCTCTTCGGTCACCAAGTTCCGAGGGGTGAAGCCTTTCGAGATCGCGAATCGACGCGCCTGCTCACCGGCAAGGAGATTGTGCGGAGTTTCTTCCAGCACTTTCTTGGCGACGGAGATGACCGGCACGATTCCTCGGACGGAGCAAACGCCGCCGCACTCGAGGTTCTCGCCGTCCATCATGGCGGCATCAAGCTCGATCTCGCCATCGGAGTTTGGCAGCGAGCCAAGGCCGATGGCGAGGAAGGTCGGGTCCATCTCGCAGACGGCGAGACCTTGTTCGATGCACTCCCGAAGATTTGCCCCGCCCTGGAAAGCGCGCCATGCCGTCTCAACCGCCGGTTTGCCCGGGGTTTCCCATGTGCCAAGAAATGTTGTCATGCCGCGAATCCTACTCGGATGCGGCGGTTTCTGGTGCGTCGGGCAGCTTGGTCTTCTCTCGGAGCGCCTCAATGACCACCAAGGTGATGGTGAGCAACATCGGGCCAGAGATGACGCCGATCGGTCCGAAGAAGAAAACGCCGCCAAGGATCGAGAAGAAGATCGGCAATGGGTGCAGGTTCGACCGTCCACCGATAAGGAACGGCTTGATGACATTGTCGATGTTGCTGACGAACATCGTGCCAAAGCCGAGAATGATCAGTGCCTCTTGGGTTTTGCCTTGGAAGAGCAACAGGAACGCGACCGGGAAATACACCACGGGTGCGCCGAGGAGCGGAATGATGGCCATCACCGCAGAGAGCACGGTCAGAAGAAGCCAATTGGGCAAGCCGACGTAGGCGTACGCGGCACCGATGAGGCCGCCTTGCAGCATCGCCACGAGCACCGTCCCGTAGAACACCGCCCAAACCGTATCGGTCAAACGCTGCAGCAGGCGCTCGGTCTGAGTGTGTTCGAGCGGAATCAAGTCGAGGGCTCCCTCCTTGAGTTTCCAGCCGTCACGGAGCAAAAAGAACTGGGCCAAGATGGCGATGCCGAGGCTAAACAGTGTCACGCCAAGGCTCTTCAGCACCCCGACAAGCGGGGCTTGCAAGCCGCTCACGATCTCCTTCTGGTTCTCTTGCCACGTTCGTTCGAGCGAAAAGGAACTGGCCCCGACGCTGGCCTTAACCGAGGCAAGCTGTTGGTCAAGGTTTTGTAGGGTGCGCTCGATACTTCTGGAAGACCCGTCGGTTGCACCAACACCCTCTGCTTGCGGACTGATACCAAGCAGAACAATGACAAACGGAAGGACAAAAACAAGGATTGTCACGAGGCAGGCCACAAGACCGGCGATGGTCTCTGCGCTCTTTTTGAATCTTCCTCGCTCGCAACCATTACGTACCTTTTCGTAAAGCGGGGCGGTGAGGATGGTGAGGGCAGACGCCCATAGCAGTGCAGAGACAAACGGCTGCATCACCGAGGCGGCAAGGTAGGCGACCACGCCCACCATCGCGATGAACATCCAGTTTCGGAATTGGTTTGTCATTTCCACGCGTCCAACGAATGTACGCGATTTGGGGTTGAGCTAGTCGGAAGAAACTAGGACCACAGACGATGTGTGGCCCCCAAGCTCGATTGAGAAGTGAGGGCCAAGTCGGCGACTTACATTTTGAAACGGTAGCTGAAGCCTACGGTTGGGTTGAATTTGGCTTTGAACCCCTTCGCCAGCAAGATGCCCGTTCCCAGTCGGAATTCGAAGTTCTTACCAAGATCGTAGACAAAGCCTTGCTCGATGAACAGGCCGTCCTTCTTTCGGTACTCGCGGTTTTGGCCGCGGACGTAGGAGACGCCGCCGAACGATTCGAAGCGTGGACCTAAGAAGCCTTTCCAGTAGCCGGTCGCGCCAACCTTTACGAATTCGGTCGACTTCTCGCCCTTTCCGAGAATGGTTGTGTAAAGACCCGCGTGGACGCCAACCGAACCGGATCGATACTCCAAACCAATCGAAGGGGATCGGAACCCGTGCAGGTAAAGCGTTTTGTCGGATGCTTCTTGGGCAAGCGCAATATGAGTAGTAAGGGCAACGAATGCGACGGCGAGAATGTATACTTTCTTCATGATCGGTTTTTGGGGGGATGAACGGTTAGCGGCGGAAAGCGAGTGCGATCAGCCAGAGTGACCAGACGAGGTAGGCAACTGCGTTCACAGCGCCTGCCGCAGGGAAGTTAAAGACTTCGAGAAGGCCAACGAGAATGCCAAGGCCAGAGACCAGGCCGATGATGGCGAGGATGCGAGCCTTGTCCCAGAGGGCATGGACAATCATCAACGTCCACAGACCGGTGAAAAGGTATCCGAACCACTCCCCGATGCCCACGCCGAGCCATTGATGAAATAATTCAAAGAGCTGGACCGTCTGCGCCCGGGTGGCCGGAGAGTCTTGGTACTGGTGAGCCAAAGCAGGGACGATGAACAGCCAGCGGGACAGTCCAAGCGCTTGAACGATTCCGGCAAGGGCGCCAAAGATCCCGGCCAACTCGCTTGCTCCGCTCTGCTTGCTGATGCCAAAGCTGACGGGAATGAACAGGAGGGCTGAAGCGAGCATTGACCACCAAAGAGGAAGGAGGGTGGATTCGCTGCCAGCGAACCGAACGAGGATGTCGGCGCTTGGGGCGCGGAGAATATTTGGATAGTCGAATCGTGAGCCCAAAAGACTAAAGGCCACGGTGAAGATGACGGGCACGGCGGCAATGCCTACGCGGTGCAAGGGATGAGGGGCAGTAGCGGTCATGGACTTTCGGGATGGGGCGGTCGGTAAGGCTCAATCACGTGCCAAAGGAGCGCGAGCCCCTTTTCTTGCCAGCCTTCACCCTCAACGGTTTGAAGAAGGCCAAGACCAGATTCGACGTACGAGATGTAGAACTCGCTGATGAGCCAGCAAAGGTGAGTGAGCCTCGAGAGTTCTTCTGGGTCCTCAATCGGCCGAAGCACGCCCGATGCGGCGAAGAACTGCAGTAGTCGTTCGAAGTTGCTGAACCCGCGATGTCGAAGGTCTCGAAAGCTGGTGGCAAGTTCGGGATCTTCGATCAGCAAGGCGACAAGTTCGCGATAGAGGAAGCGGTATTTCCAGAGGATTTGGAAGTTCGCCTTCATCATCAACTCAAGATCGTCGATGTTGAGGGGGCGGTCGGATGGCGGCGCAAGGGCGGAGAGGACTTCAGCCTCGTTCTGGTCGAACAGCGCTCGGATGATTTGCTGCTTGCTTTTGTAGTGGTAGTACAGATTCCCGACGGAGAGTCCGGCTTCTGCGGCAACGTGGTTGGTTGAAACGGACGCCGTGCCGCTCGCATTGAACAACTGCAGGGCAGAGTCCAAGATTCGCTGTCGGGTCGATTCAGTTCGCTTCATGTCGATCAGTTTAGAGCATTTGCTCTAACGAATTGATATTAGAGTATTTACTCTAAGTTTGTCAACCCACGCAAAAAAAAGTCCCGCCCGAATAATTTCGGACGGGACTAGTTGAACCTAAACTGGAGCTAGGAGCGCTCGGCGACTTGTCCCGCGATGCCGAGAAGGTCGGTTGAGCCGTTCACTTCAAGGTATTCGAGCAGCTGTTTGATGCTTGCCGTCGCGAGACAAACGACGGTGTCTGCGGCACCGTAATAGAAGTTCACCGTATCGTTATCGGGCTCTACGGTGTATCCGCAAGGGAAGATGGCGTTCGGTACGTCACCGTCCTTTTCGTACGGTGCCTCCGGCCCGAAGATCCATTCTGAGCCGCGGCTGATGCAGATTTCGGGATGGTCAAGCTCGAACAAGGCCAGACCGAGTCGATAAATGGAACCTGAGGCATGGCGCCGAACGCCATGGTAAACCACCAGCCAGCCCTTGTCTGTACGGATTGGCGGTGGTGAAAGTCCAATCTTGTTGGCATCCCACCAGGCACCGCGACGTGCCGGAAGCAGGACCACGTGCCCGCCCCAGTTACGCAAATCCGGGGAGAACGAAATCCACATGTTCGATCCCATTTCCGTGGTCGGGCGATGGATTAGCGCGTACTCGCCGTTGAATTTGCACGGGAAGATGGCCGCGTCTTTGTCGTCGGCTTGCATCACGAGACCAAATCGCTCGAAAGTCTTGAAGTCCTTGGTCGAGGCGATGGCAACGCCCGGGCCGGATTTTCCGAAGGCGGTGTACGCAATGAGATACTCGCCGGAATCCGGCATGAACGTGATGCGCGGGTCTTCGATGCCCCACATTTCTTCCGGATGGTTTTCCGGGTCGGGGGAGAAGGTTGGCTCAGGATCAATGACCCAGCCGTCAACGCCGTTGGCCGAACGAGCGGCGCAGAAGTGGGAGATTCCGCGTCGGTCCTCAACTCGACAAAGCAAAAGGGTGGTTCCATCAGCCAATCGCGTTGCACCGGCGTTGAAGACGGTGTGAACGGGATAGGGCCAATCAGCGGCAGTAAGAATAGGATTCTTGACGTTGCGGGTCAAGAGTTCCAAGTATTTAGTTGATTTCAAACGTTTCCTTTCGGACCGGGGAAGAGATTGGATTTTGCCGAGCTAGTTGAATCTCGGTGAGGGCGCAGAGCCAGGCAAGCGTCGATTCGGCGCCTTGGTTGCGGTTGATACGCGTAACATGCAAGCCATCGTGGCATCCTCCGGAACTTGGATCTGCAACCGAAATCTGAAGCAGATTTCGGCCAAGGAACCATGAAAATGCCCGGCCAGATTCTTCGAGCCAGATTGGATTGCCAGAAACTCGGTAACCCGCTAAGCATGCGGAAACGGTCGACCATGCTTCGATCGGTTGCTGATCGAAGAAACTGCGCTCATCGCCAAAGGAGAATCCTTTACTGGAAATCGGGGCGAATACGCCGCCGGCGGCCGTTTGCAACGCCATGAGCCAAGCGAGCGATTTGAGGCCAGTCTCGAGCAAGTTTGAGTTTCCGAGGCGATCGCCCGCGATGATAAGAGCTTGCGGAATGCGCGCGTTTGCGTAGGTCAGTTTCGGCTCGAACCATGGCCAGGGTTCGGTCGCGTAGTTTTCAAACTGAAGAACTAGCCGGTCGGCCAGCTTGCCAAGGTAGGTGATCATCGACGCGTTCTTCGGAAAGCGCTGAAGATATTCGTCGGCCGCGATCACCCCGTAAGCCCACGTCCGCAGGCTGGTGGTCTCGAGAAGTGCGGGCGCGGCGCGTTCGTAAAGCTCTTTTGCGACCTCTCGGCGGCTGATGTCTTGTGTGCGGTTGGCGCAGGCGGCAAGTGACCAGAGCGCGCGACCCTGAGAGTCTTCGGAACCCGTAGCCTCAAGCCAGTCGCGACTATAACTCATGAAGTTTCGAAATCGCCCCGTTCCTTGGTTGAAGGCGTCGAGGACGAAACTGAGGTAGCGACTTTGGAGCAGGCTCTGCTCCGGCGTGAGGCTCGCTACTCCTTCAAGTTGGGAGGTCAGAAGCAGAGCTCTGGCGTTATCGTCAACGCAGTAACCCTCGGAGCGATTTGGGGTCGTGAAAGTTGCATGTTGAATGATTCCGGTGTCGTCGGAGATCTCTTGCAAATGCGTCAGGTTGATCGGCGGCAGGGTATCGGTGATACGGAAGATCGGTACGGGAGCGGCGGATATTGACCGTAGCCGAGCAGCGCTTTCCCGCTTTGCTTGACTAAAGCTAGCCAGGTATCTCATGCCAACGTTGGGCCAGCCCATCTGCGCGCCGTGCTCTGCGGCGCGCCCCGCCATACCGGAGCGTTCCTCTGGATTCGCCTCAAGGTGCAGTATTGCGTTCGCGAGGGCTTCCGAGTTTCGGAAGGGCACGAGGACGCCCCTACCGTCGGCAAGGAGCTCTTCGGCGTAGCAATACGGAGTTGAGATGACCGCTTTGCCCGCCGCAAAAGAGTACGCCAGGGTTCCCGAGGTTATCTGTTTCGGATTGAGGTAAGGCGTGACGTAGTAGTCCATCGCCCCTAGGTATTGCGTTAGTTCTTCGGACGAGACGAACCGATCGACAAACCGAACGCCATGCTCAATGCCCAAGTCCTTCGTCATCTGAACCAAGCTTTCTCGATACCCTTCGCCGGTTGATGCGGCGATATTGGGGTGGGTTGCGCCGACAACGACGTAAACAGCATCTGGGTGCTTGGCAAGGATCGGCACCATCGCCTGGATCATGAACTGAATTCCCTTGTCGGGCGACAGTAGACCAAAGGTCAGAATCATTGGGCCCTTGATGCCTAAAGTATCTCGGAAGTTGGCGCCGGTTGTTAGGTCAACGACCGGGATACCATGCGGAATCAGGTCGATTTTGCAAGGCGGGACTTGGTGTACGTGGTGGAGGAATCCGACGGCCCGTTGGCTCATCACGACAACCCGCTCCGATAAACCGAGTAGCTCGTCCATCACCCGCTTTTGAGCCGGAGCTGGATTCTCCAGCACGGTGTGAAGGGTGGTGACGACGGGCATTTTGACCTCGCGCACGAGGTTCATCAAGTAGGAGCCAGCTTCGCCGCCGAAGATGCCGTACTCGTGTTGAACGGACAAGATGTCGTAGCCGGCCTGGTTCACAAGATCGGCCGTTTTTCGGTACGCCGGGAGGTCAGATTCAGAAATTTGGAATCGAACGCCTTTCGGGTACGGAATGCCAGTTCGGTCGATCATTGCGATCGACTCGACGGTTAGGCCGAGGTCCAAATCGCATAGCGCCTTGGATAGGTCTGCGGTGAACGTGGCGATGCCACATTTTCGGGGAAGGCAAGTACCCAAAAGCGCAATCTTTTGGATCGTCTTTGGGGAAGAAGAGAATCGAGGCAGACTAACCATATATCAAAGTACCCAGTAATCCGTTTGACTACTAGGGACTAATGGTTTAGTCTGCCATTGATCAATTCGAATTACAGTTTCATACGCCGAACTCGGTTAAATGGATCACCTTCTCCGCCATTTCCGTCGGCAAGGTACAAGAAGCCGTTATTTGAGTCGAGGCCGATGCCTTCGATGTAGAAGAAGCGAGCTGCGGTTCCAACCCCTTCGGCATAGCCAGCGGTTCCGTCGCCCGCAATCGTTTCAACCGTCGAACCATTGATTCGCCGGATGGTGTGGTTCATGGAGTCGGAAACGTAAATCAAGTCGGTTAGCGGATCCCGCTTCACATCCTGCAAGTTATTGAAGGTGGCAGCGGTTCGGTTTCCATTTGCTGAGCCCACGGCGCCCGTGCCAGCGAAGGTCGTTACTACGCCCGACAGGGTCACTCGTCTGATTCGGTTGTTCGACTGATCTGCAACCAGCAGATCTCCGTTTGACATTTGCGTCAGGCCGTACGGTCGGTTGAACAGCGCTCCGGTGCCGTTTCCATCGCTAAAGCCTGCGGTTCCAGGCAGCCCGGCAATCTGGGTGATGGCTCCGGTGGATGGGTTGAGAATGGCGATGGTTTGAATCGTCAAGTTGGCGAGTGCGAGTCGGCCATCGGTGAGGGCGGTGATTCCGCGGGGGCGACCGATATTCCGCACGACGACGGTAGCGGCACCAGTGGCCTTATTGACGCGCCAAATTGTGCCGGTGTTAGCGTTCCGTTCACCGGTGTCGTTGGCGTCGGTTTGAACGTAAAGCGTTCCGTCGGGCGCGATCGTGATTCCGAATGGGCGCGAGAAGTTCGCGGCGGAAACGAGCGTCGTGACTTGTCCGTTCCGAATTTTGCGTACGCGGTCGTTGTCGTAATCACTCACGTACACCGAGCCATCGGTGTCTACGGCGACGTTTACGGGGTTGTTGAAGGTTGCGGTAGCGATTGGACCATCAACCGCGCCAGACGTGCCGGAACCGGCGACCAATAACGTTTGGAGGGCGACCACCGCATCGGAGTTCCCCATGCAACCAACGAGAGCGAGGCCTAAACCGCCAACGAATGCCAAGTGCAATCTACGCATTCGCTCAGTTTATAAGCTTATGGCGTTGAGGTCAATCCAGAAGAATCGAAGCTAAATATTTCTGGCCGAACGCGGTGTCGCGTTCGGCCAGACGGATCAGGCATTCATGGTGCGCATTGGCGCTGGTGGCAGATTTTTCGCCCAGGCGAGTTCAAGCAAGAATGCTCGGGCTTGTTCCGGATTTCCGGCGATGCAGATTTCGTCGAGCTTGCCGAGCTGATCTTCCAACCAGGTCCATGGAATCTCGACGCCTTGGTCGGCAACCCAGATTTTCGGGTGGCGACTGGCGGTGACCTTTTCGTTGGCGAAGTAGAGCTCTTCGTGCATCTTTTCGCCCGGTCGCATTCCGACCGTCTTGATCTCGATGTCCTGCTCGGGGACTAGTCCGTGCATTCGAATGATGTCCTTGATCAGGTCCGCAATCTTGACCGGTTCGCCCATGTCGAGAACGAAGATCTCTCCGTTTCGGCCCATCGATCCGGCTTGCAGAATCAACTGCGCGGCTTCGGGGATGGTCATGAAGTACCGGGTCATTTCGGCGTGGGTGATGGTGACCGGGCCGCCGCCAGCGATCTGCTTACAGATCAGCGGGACCAAGCTTCCTCGGCTTCCGAGAACGTTTCCGAATCGGACAACCGCGAATTCAACATCGGAGACTCGGCTGCGAGCGCAGACAATCATTTCGGCAACACGCTTGGTTGCGCCCATGACGTTTGCGGGCTTCACGGCCTTGTCCGTCGATACGAGGATGAACTTCTTAACGTGGGCTTCAACCGCTTTGTTAAGAACGTTGAGCGTTCCGAAGACGTTGTTGCGAATCGCTTCGATCGGCGAGTCCTCCATCAGCGGCACGTGCTTGTGCGCGGCAGCGTGGAAGATGACGCCTGGGTTGTACTTCTTGATGGCGTTGCCGATGGAGATTGGATCGCGAACGTCGGCGATGACTGCGGCTGGTCGAACCGGGGTTCGGTGCTTAAGCTCCTGCTCGATCTCGAAGATTGAGCCTTCGCCTTTTCCGAGGAGGATCAGGCTGGCCGGGCTGAAGCTGGCAACTTGTCGGGCAACTTCGGAGCCGATGCTGCCGCCGCCGCCAGTGATCATCACGCGCTCTCCGGCGAGGAAGCTGAGGCCGTCCTCTTGGATCACGCCGATCTGATCGCGGCGAAGGAGGTCGTTCGGGTCGATGTTTCGAATCGTGCTGAGGTCCGGCTTGCCGGAGACCAAAGACGAGAACGAAGGAACGAGCTTCACGCGGGCTCGGGTCTTCGAGCAGATGTCGAAGATGCGGCGAAGCTCGGCCGGACCGAGGTCGGGCAAAGCGATCAAAATTTCGGTGACTTCGGCTTCAGCAACGATCGCGGGAATCTCTTCAACCGTGCCGTAGACCTTTAGGCCGTGAACGGTGGAGCCGGTTAGCGTTGGGTCCTCGTCGACGTATCCAACAACGCTAACGGCGCGTACTTGGCGTACGAGCTCACGGAAAACGGATTCGCCGGCATCGTTTGCGCCGACGATCAAGATTCGTCGAGCGGGCACGCCCTGCATATCTTTGGCGCTGACTCGGTTCTGCTCAATTCGGCGCAGCAATCGCCATCCGCCGAGGAAGGTGAGCGTCATGAACATGAACAGCAATGGCATGGACCAGCCTTCGAACCACTCAAGGTTCCGGAGCCGTTGTTCGTTCAAGCGAGCGAAGAAGCCAAGGGCCAGAGCCACAGAGCCGATTGATCGGATGTCGAAGACGCCCATGTACTTGGGCTGAATCACCCAAAGACGCTTCCACCCTAGAATCACGGCGCTCAACACGCCGATGACTAAGATACGATCGCGGAGAAGATCTCCAGCAATTTTGTCCTCCGAAACGAAACGGACCGAGAAGCTGAATACGAACGCCAGAATGATCAGCGTCCAATCAATCAAAAATACGAGCCTGGCCCTAGCCCTGAGTTGTCGCGCAATAAGTCCTGCAGACATTTTTATCCCCCAAAGGAAGCCTTAGTCTATCTAGGAATTGTTAAGAAAACGCAAAATTTCTTTAAGAATTGCTCAGCAAAATGGTCAAAACCTACTCAATCCGGCAAATTCTGCAGATCGACTGGTAAGTAAAAGCAACTAAGGATGAAATTGAGATGGACCCAATCGTAAGGATTGCAGGATGACTCCGGGCCAGATCACGTCATCATTAGGTTGACGACGTAACGGAGGAAATGGGCAAAGGGCGCTTTATCAAATCGGCAGAAAGAGCCTGCACTTCTAAGGCAAAGTACGATTCAGCCGAGGAAGCGGAGACTGCCTCCGAAAGACGATACGGGTCTTACCGCTGCCCAGTTTGTCATCACTTTCATCTTACAAGCCGAGCCATTCCCGCCAGGCCAGCTCCATCGAATTCATCTGAACCAGCCAGGCCGAAACTCGCCGAGCTCGATTGGTCAGCTTTGCAGAACCCTAAGGAGAAGCGACCGCCAAGCCAGCGAACCGGACCAGAGCCCGTTGTGGTTGTGGAGACTGCACCAAAGATCCCATTTGAACCGAAATCGGACTGGCGGGCAGCAGTGGTTTTGCGCGCTCCAGGCAAAGATCATCGAGCCTTGCTCAACCTAGATGGCCGGATGGTTAAGTCGACTCGTTGCGATCGAGAATTGCGGTTGGTGATGGGGCAGGCAGTTTGGGTTACGGGTTCGCCGCATCCGACGATTGTCTCGGTGCGGACGCAGGCATCCGAATCTCCCGAACCGGATAGCTGATCTCGATCCCTTCCTCCCGAAATCGCTGGTGGAGCGCCTTGATGTACTCGTGTTTGAGCAAAAAGCTGGCGTCGAAGTCGTTAGCGCGAAGGATGATGGTGAAAAGAATGTTGGAATCGCCGAAGGTTTTGTAACGCACCAGCGGCTCAAACTCCGGGTCGCCACCCTCGATTTTGCTTGAAACTTCCTTTGCGACGGCGGTACAGACCGCCTCCACATGGGCAAGGTCGCTGGAGTACGACACTCCGCAATCCACATAAACCCGCGCACCGTTGTCGGGATAGTAATTGTTGGTGAGAATCGACGTCGCGAGCTTGCTGTTCGGAATGATGATCACGCTTTCCGAAAATGGCTTGATTCGCGTACTGCGCCAGCCGACCGATTCCACGAAACCCTCGACTCCCCCATCCATGCGCACGTAGTCGCCCGGTCGGAGCGGCTTGTCGATGGTGAGCGTGATCCCGGCGAAGTAGTTGCCCAAGGTGTCCTGGAGCGCAAGCGCAACGGCAATTCCGATGACGCCGAGGCTTGCAAGCAGCGGACCGACGTCAACTTTGAACAGGCTGAGCACGGTGACCCCGGCGATGCCAAAGATCAGGGCCGCTGAAATCTTCGTCAGTAGGCTGCGGGCGCTGGCGTCAAGGGACGGCGGCGCAAGTTCGATCGCGCGGTGCACGGCACGATGAACCGCCATGAACCCAACGATGGTCGCGAATGACTTGATCCAAATGTCGACGGTAGCCCAGTCCAGTTGCCTGGCAAAGGGTTCGTCCAGCGCACGAAGCTGAAGGGTCAGCACGTAAGCCGACAGCACCGCTCCCATCACAAAGGCATACTTGCGAAGCGTCCACGGGAGGGTGTCCTCCTTACGGCGGTCGTATCTTCGAGCCAGCCCTTTTGCCAGCAGTGGCAAAACAACTCGACCGGCCAGGAACCCGAGTGCAACCGGCAGCAAGCTCCATCCGATCATCGCTAGAACCGCGTTGACTTCAAAGGGCATGCTTTATTATGCGAGCCGGGTTATGGTTGCCTCGGCTTCGGCGCGTTCGCTGGATTCAGGTATCCCTAGCCAATGATTCTCGTGATCGATAATTACGACTCGTTCACCTACAATCTGGTCCAGTACATCGGCCAGAGTGGTGGTGACGTCGTGGTTCACCGGAATGACGAGATCTCGGTCGAGCAAATTTCCGAACTTCGACCGCAAGGCATCCTTCTTTCGCCCGGTCCGTGCACGCCAAATGAGAGCGGCGTTTGTGTTGATGTGATTCGGCACGCCTTGATCGCCGAGCAGGGGACAGCGTTCGATGTCCCAATCTTTGGGGTGTGTCTGGGGCACCAGACTATCGGTTATGTCGCTGGGAGCACCGTTCTCCGTGCGGAAGTAACCAAACATGGCAAGTCCTCGCTGGTTGAGCACGACGGAAAAGGGCTGCTTGATGGAATGCCCAATCCATTTTCGGCGATTCGCTACCACTCCCTGGTCGTTGAAAAACACGAAGTACCAGCGGGGTTTGAAGTGACATCGCGGAGCGTCGATGACCACGAAATTATGGGGGTTCGGCATCAATCGAAGCCTATTGAAGGGGTGCAGTACCACCCAGAATCCGTGCTGACTCAGGACGGGCTCAGGATTGTCCAGAACTTTGTCCGGCAGGTTGAAAATTACCGATGAACGTCGTTCGATTTATTGAAACCAAGCGCGATGGTCGCGCTCACACGAAAGCGGAATTGGCCGAGTTCTGTCGGCTGGTTGGCCATGGTGCGATTCCGGATTATCAAGTTTCGGCGTGGCTAATGGCGGCGTTTTTGAATCCACTCTCGGATGAAGAGGCAGCCTGGCTGACCGAAGGAATGGCGGACAGCGGAGAGCGGCTGGACTTGACCGGTTTGCCCGAGCCATGGGTCGACAAGCACAGCACCGGCGGCGTCGGTGACAAGACGACTTTGGTCGTTGTGCCGATGCTGGCGGCTTGCGGATTGACCATCGTTAAAATGAGCGGTCGTGGGCTCGGAATCACCGGTGGCACCATTGACAAGCTCGAAAGTGTTCCAGGCTTCCGGACCGACCTTAGCCCGGCGGAGTTGAAGGCGCAAGCCATGGCGGTCGGAATCGGGCTCGGTGGACAGACGGCGAACCTTGCTCCCGCCGACAAGCACCTTTATGCATTGCGGGACGTAACGGGAACCACGGCGAGCATGCCGCTTATGGCAAGCAGCATTCTCAGCAAGAAGGTCGCCGGCGGTGCGAAGTACGTGGTGCTGGATGTGAAGGCCGGACGAGGTGCCTTTATGACCACCGAAGACGGTGCCCGAGAGTTGGCCAAGCTGTTGGTTCGCATCGGTGAAGGGGCGGGTCTCCGCACAACCGCGCTCATCAGCGACATGGATGTTCCGCTCGGCTCGGCGGTCGGAAACGCCGTCGAAGTGCGAGAAGCCTGGGATGTGCTGACCGGAAAGGACTTGATTGGCCCCGTAAAGCGCTTTAGAGAGCTGTGCGTCACCCTTACCGCGCATGTGCTGACCGTTGTGGGGGAAGACCCCGAAACCGCGCAGAAACGAGCCGAGGCCTGCCTCACGAGTGGTGCCGCCTGGGAAAAGGCCGAGCGTTGGCTGATCGCCCAAGGGGCAGAGAGGCATTTGCTACTGCCAGTTGCACCGGACATCGTCACAGTCAACGCCGCGGAAGCGGGATGGGTGGCAGACATTCACCCCGTTCAGATTTCTCAACTCGTGCTCGATCTTGGCGGCGGACGGAAGACGAAGTCCGATCAGATCGATCACCGAGTCGGCATTGAACTGCTGGCTTCGGTCGGAGATCAGGTGGCGAAGGGTCAGCCGATCCTACGCGTTCATGCCGCCACTCCCGACGCGGCTGAGAATGCTGCGGCTGGCGCGTTGGCTGCCATGTCGTTCAGCGCGGAACCGGTCGCGCCTCGTGCGGTCATTCGGTCCAGTTAGTTTTTGCCTACCTTAGGGAATCGCCTTTTCTCAACCCAAGCGCCCTTAGGGCCAGTGGGCGTTTCGATCACGACTTCACCTTCCACGCGGGGTACGGCAAAGAAGGCATAGGGGCGAGCGAGGACCGAGGCGGTCCCGGTTACAAATCGGATTCGGATAAGCGCGTTCTTGCCTTTCGCCCGGCCGCTTTCATAAATATAATCGCCCGTCGGATAGACCTCGCCGCCAGTGATGGCGACGAGCATTACCTTCTCGAAATCGAATGCGGGTAGCGGGGGGATCGCAGTGTTCGGCAGTCCTCCGCCCATGTGGCTCGTCCAGAGGGAAGCCCAGCCTTGCCGGTCGCGGATGACCATGATGTCCGGCCCGGTGGCAAAGGAATTCTGTCCGCGCATCACGTCAAGCGCGGGTAGCGGAGTGATCTTCTTGTCCTCAATCGGAACGCCGACGGCGATTGTCATTGCCATCCAGATCGGGATCCAGTAAGTGGTCATGTCCTTTTAGACGATGATTTTCCTTACCGGGTCCCAACGTTCCGCCCTAGGGTGGGCCTAAACGATCGCCTTTCGGCTGATTTCTTCGCCGCGATTTCGACCAACCGGCTTCACGCTCACGACATTTTCTGGATTCAGGTCGAGCAACTGGAGCCAATCGTCCACCGCATCGCTCTTCGGGAAGATCTCGTTTTCCTTGAACTCGGTCTTGATCCCGCCAAACAAATCTTCCTGAGAGATGCCGTGAGGATCCTTTGGCGATTGAATCGCCCGCCGAATGGCGGACTCCTTGGCTCGGTCCACGATGCTCTTGATCAGCGCACCGGAGATCATGTCTCGGAAGTACAGCGTCTGCGATGAGCCCGTTCGAAGGAAGACTTTCAGGAACTCGTTTTCCGCATCGCTTCGCCAAAGCTGTTCGATGCTGTTCTCGATGAGTTCTTTTCGCGCGCAGTCGACTTCACCGTTCCACTTGGCGAGAAGCTCGGCGTCGTAAGGCAGGTTCGGCGTGAGATAGATTCCGAGGATGCTTTCGACTGCCGCTCGATCGGGGCGAGTGACCTTCACCTTGCGGTCGATTCGGCCCGGTCGGAGTACGGCCGGGTCGATGTAGTCAGGTCGGTTGCTCGTAAGCATCAACACCACGTTGTCGAGTGACTGCATTCCGTCAAGCTCGGCGCAGAACTGCGGAACCACGGTGTTGCTGATGTTCAGATACCGTCCGCTTGAGCGCGTACGAAGGACGGCCTCAGCTTCATCCATGAAAATGAAGACCAGGCGGCCCTCTTTCGCCTTCTCGCGGGCGGTTTTGAAGATTTCGCGCACCATGCGCTCGGTTTCTCCAAGCCACATGTTGAGGATCTTAGGACCAGAGATGGTCATGAAGTACTCCTTGACCGGATGCCCAACCTGCTTTTCGTACTCTCGGGTCAGGTTGTAGGCGGTTGCCTTTCCGATGAGGGTTTTGCCGCAGCCAGGAGGGCCGTAGAGCAAGATTCCCTTGATCGGTTTCTGGTCATAGGCCGCAAAGATTTCTGGGTGAAGAAGCGGCTCTTCGATGGTTTCGCGGATGACTTGGATGGCTTCCTTCTGACCGCCGACCTTTTCCCAAGGCAGAACTGGCACTTCTTCGAGGAAGTAGTCTCGAGATTCCTGCTTCTCAAAATGCTCAACGGCGAAGCGGCCGGAGCTATCGAGCCGGACTTCGTCGCCGGCGGTGATTTTTGCCTCCGTCAGCGTCGCCGCTCGGAATACGAGTCGTCCATCGCTGCCGGGCGTATCGTTGCCGATCCGAATCCTGAGGTCGTCCAGGATCGCGGCGACCTTCACGAGCCCGCCAGATTGTCCGGGCGGCAAAATGCCGACGATGGCAAAGGCGTCGTTCACTCGGACGCGAGTGCCGGGGAGCAGAGCCTCGCGCTTGATTTTGTCGTCCACCATGCTCACGTACTCGGTGTCTCCGAGCGAAATGAGGGCGTACTGCTCGGTGTCTTCGTGCCAGCCGACAAACACGCCGATGCGGTTGGCCGGTGCGGTGAGCTTTTGGTACGCGGCTTCGTATTCGGCCAGTAGCGCCTCGCGCTCTTCTTGTCCACGGGCTTCGGATTCAATTTCCGTGCGGAGGGCGGCAAGGTAGTTCTGCAATCGCGCGTTATCTTTCGGCGCAGATTCCACAACTTTATCGAGAA
This sequence comes from Chthonomonas calidirosea, assembly GCA_945859975.1. Taxonomy (GTDB): domain Bacteria; phylum Armatimonadota; class Fimbriimonadia; order Fimbriimonadales; family Fimbriimonadaceae; genus Fimbriimonas. Next base: position 10,530 of record CAMAPH010000017.1, on the reverse strand, counting down.
TTTGGAGGGAGCGGGACCGCTCTTCCGGAGTCATGCCTCATCCTACGTTGGAATTCGCTCTGAATGCCACATGCATGAGTCCGATTCGGTGATGGAAAATGCAAACCATGTACGAGAATCGCGAAGACCTTCTGATCCATGCTTGGCACGAGTGTGGCGAAGCACTCAAAGATCGCGGGCACCTGTTTCGAACCTTTTCTCTAGCAACGATTCGGGATGGTCAGCCAGAGCTTCGGACCGTTGTTCTTCGTCGGGTAGACGCGGAACGCTGGACCCTCGGCTTCAACGCGGATGTTCGTTCGCCAAAGGTCGGTGAAATCCAAGCAGAACCGCGCGTGTCGGGTTTGTTCTATTCGCAGCCGCACGGGTTCCAGATTCGATTTCGAGGCACGGCGGTCGCGCACCATCAGGACGACATTGCCCAGGATGCCTGGGACAAGACTCCTCTTTTGGGACGCCGGGTGTACCTCTCGCCAGCCGGCCCGAGCGAACGTTCCGACATCTACCAATCCAACATTCCACCCGAGCTGATTGACCGTGAACCTAACGAGGAAGAATCCGTCGCGGGATATGCCAATTTTGTGGCGGTCGAGATTCAAGTTGAATCGCTCGACATCCTTTCGTTGGCGTTCGATGGCAATCGCCGAGCCGAATTCACGCGTGAGTCCTCTGTTTGGCTACTGCCTTAACGATCACTGAACTAGTTCAGGTGGTATCACTGACACCGCAAATGGAAGTCGCGCAAGAGCTTCACGTTGTCGGTTCGGGCGGGCACGGGCGGGTTGTCGCCTCGGCAGCGCTGGCCTTGGGCTGGAAGGTCGTGGCGTTCTGGGACGATCGGGAATCTGCCATTGGCACCGAAGTGCTCGGAATTCCGGTTCGAGGACCGATTGCCGGATTAGCCGAAGTCTGCGGCTATGCGAACTTTGCAGTTGGTAACAATCTCGCCCGAATGCGTTGGAGCGAAGAGTTTTCTCACCTTGAGTTCCCCGTAGTTCAACATCCGTTCTCCTTTGTTGACCCGAACGCGACGATTATGGAAGGGACATTCGTGAGTGCGGGCGCGGTCGTCATGGTTGCGGCGCAAGTCGGGCGGCACTGCATCGTCAATACGAACTCGGCAGTTGACCACGACGTGGTGGTCGGAGATTTCGTCCACGTCGGGCCAGGCGTCGCCCTTGCCGGGGGCGTAAAGGTCGGCGACCGAATACACTTAGACACCGGCGCCTCGGTGCCGTACGGAAAAATCGTTCCCAGCGATACCGTGGTTCCTGCGGGATCAACTTTCTTATGATTCAAGTTCCTCCTGCCCTTCCCGGAAAGCGCCTTCTCATCACCGGTGGTACTGGCCTGTACGGACTGACCGCGCTTAAGTGGTTGCCCCAGCTTCAGGTGGCCTCGCTCCGGCTGATGTCACGAAGTGTTGAGCGTCAAGCCGCTTTACAGGCGCAGTTTCCGAACGCGGCCGTGGAATTTGTCGCGGGAGACATTCAGAACCCCGAGGATTGCCGCGCGGCGCTAGAAGGCATCGACTGGGTGATTCATGCGGCGGCAGAAAAGAGTGTTCCAGTTTGCGAAGCTAATCCGGCCGAAGCAGTTCGGGTCAATGCCCTCGCCGCCGATGTGCTCATGGACCAAGCGCAGCTCGCTGGAGTAGAGCGAATGATTTCGGTGAGCTCGGACAAAGCGGTCCAGCCATCTGGTTGCATGGGAATCACGAAAGCGCTGATGGAGAAACTCATGCGAGCGCGTGCGGCAAACAGCACCGGCACAAAGTTTTCCGCGATCCGGTTCGGCAACATGCTCGATTCGCCGGGGTCGGTGGTTCCGCTATTCGTGAGACTGATTTCGGAAGGAAAGGGATTGAACGTTACCGATCCCGAAATGACGCGCTTCCTTTCAACCCCGGACGAAGTTCTCGCCCTCACGCTTGAAGCCTTGGCGCGAACCGAAATGGGTGGAGAAATTTTTGCCGCGAACACTGGCGGAGCGACGATTCTTGATCTTGCCAATGGCATTGCTGACCTCATGAATGCGAAACCCGAGATCACCATCGTTGGCGCACGACCAGGCGAACGCAAGCACGAAACGATGCTGGCGGCCGAGGAACGAGCAATTGCCGAAGACCTCGGATCGATTTTCCGGTTAATGCCAAGCTCCCCTCCAGCCTCGGACTTGCCTCATCCGCTCACTTCGGCCAACTGTCATCGTCTCGAAGGAGAGGAGTTGCGGTCTAAACTCGCAAGTCTCGATTCGCTCATGAGGGTAACTGCTTGAAGATTCTGATCACCGGAGCAACTGGCTTCATTGGCCGACACGTTTGCGAGCGCCTTTCGGGCCATTCGATCCGGGTCGCGGTTCGAGACGCGTTTGCAGTTGACCGATTGCCGAAGGGCGTCGATCACTTTGAGGTTGGCTCCATCGGCCCGGAGACGAACTGGTCCCGAGCCCTACACGGCGTTGATGCGGTGGTTCACCTAGCGGCCCGAGCGCACGTTCTCAACGAGACTGCCGCTGACCCATTGGCCGAGTTCCGAAAGGTCAACCGTCACGGCACGGTGACTTTGGCGAAGGCCGCTAAAGCCGCTGGCGTCAAGCGATTTGTTTTCATGAGCTCGATTGGCGTGAATGGTAACGGCCAGGGTCCCGACTATGCCGGTGCTGGCTATCGCGGCACGGACGATCCTCAGCCGCACGACCTGTATGCCATTAGTAAGCGAGAAGCGGAGGACGAACTTGCTCGGATCGAAGGGTTGGAAATCGTCAACATTCGTCCGCCGTTGGTGTACGGTCCGGCCGTTCCAGGCAACATGCGCAGTCTGTTAGGGATTGTTTGGAAGGGGGTGCCGCTGCCGCTGGCTTCGGCGAAAAACCGACGTAGTTTTGTCGGCGTTCGAAACCTCGCGGACTTTGTTGCAGTGTGCACAGAGAGCCCTCAGGCGGCCGGGAAGACACTTACCGTCGCCGATCCAGAGGTGATTTCGACTCCTGAGCTTCTGACCATTCTTGGGCGCGGGCTTGAGAAGCCAGCAAAGCTGTTGCCCTTCCCAGTCGGACTGGCTTCGTTCGCGGCCAAGGTGGCGCGGAAGCAGAAAGCCTTCGATTCCTTGTTCGGCTCGCTCGTCGTCGATTCCTCCCAGGCATATGAAGTCCTAGGCTGGAAGGCGCCTCACGCGCTCGAAGCTGGGATGCTTGAGATGGCCCAGCATTATCGAACGGAAAGGATGAAAGATTGAATACCACCATCGGAATCGGCGCTCTCGTTGCGGCTTTGGTCGCGTCTGCTGGTCTCACCGGACTCGTGCGATCGTTCGCGCTGAAGAAGAAGGTCATGGATGTCGCGAACGAGCGCAGCATGCACACCGTGCCGACCCCTCGGGGCGGCGGAGCGGCCATCGCGATCGTGTACTTGCTTGCGGTTTTGGGGCTTTTCGTCGGTGGAGTTCTTCCGGGTAGCCAAGCAATCGGCCTTGGCCTCGGAGGTGCGCTGATTGCTGGCACGGGCTGGCTTGATGACCGAATGGATCTTCCTTTCCGGGTTCGCTTGCTGGTTCAGGCAGGAAGCGCGGGGTTGGCGGTTTGGGCGCTCGGCGGCTTGCCAGAGATGAACCTTGGATTCACGACGCTCTCGCTCGGTTGGTTCGGCAATTTGTTCGCCGTTATCACCGTGGTTTGGCTCATCAATCTTTTCAACTTCATGGACGGCATCGACGGGATGTCCGGGCAAGAAGCGGTGCTGGTTGGCGGCGCAATGGGATTTGTCCTCTTCAAGAGTGAGGTCTTCGGCGCCGCTTGGGCCGCTTGGCTTTTAGCCGCGGCAGCGGCGGGCTTCTTGTTCTGGAACTGGCCGCCAGCAAAGATTTTCATGGGCGACGTAGGTTCGACCCTCAATGGCTATTCCTTCGGCGTGCTTGCCTTGATTGGTCTCAAGTCCGGCGTTGGGATGTTCGTTTGGTTGCTCATCATCGGCGCGTTCTTCTGCGATGCTACGGTGACTCTGATCTGCCGAATCCTCAACAAAGAGAACCCATCGCAAGCGCACCGGACGCACGCGTTTCAGGTCGCGGCGACCCAGGCCAAGAAGCACCTTCCGGTCACGGTTGCCTACATCTTCGTGAACGTTGCGTTTCTGTTCCCGCTGGCGTATCTGGCTTGGACGCGAACGGAGTATGCAGGCTACGCCGGAGCCGTGGGATTGGGCATCCTCGCGATCCTCGTTTTCCGCACCCGTGGCGGAATAAAGGGACCAATTCCGGCAAAGTAACGAAAAGTCCCCGTTTGCGGGGGTCGAATTGGCTAACCTTGCCAGTAGATGGAAACTTCACAGCCGCAGCGAATTGTGTTTGCCGGGACGGACGCGTACGAAGGGAAGCTTTACGTAAGCGATTTAGACGGTTCCAACAAGCGCACGATCGCTCAACTCGATGATGCCGTGCTGTTTCCTTGCTGGCATCAGGATTCAATTTACTTCTGCATTGCCGGCGACGCGGACAGCGACAAGTCTTCTACTGATTATCTGGTGAACCCGGACGGCTCGCGATTGCGCCGGCTTGGCGTGCCCGAGGGAATGCTCTTCCAGCAGTTCATCAACGATGGACAGCGGCTACTTTTCTCATCCGGGGATGGCGAGCCAATGGTATCCGTCGATCTGGAAGGCGAGGATCTTCAGTACTCGCCCGCGATTGCGTTTGATTCGCTTGCCGATGATGAATCGAAATGGATCGTGGTTCGGCAAGACGATGAGGGCGAGGACGTTTACGAAGTCCATTACGCCGACGGTCGCGAACCTTGGGAGCTAGAGGATCTGCTCAATGTGGGCGGCAGCGTGTACTGGTCGGGGACCTCATCAGCATTCTTCCTGGTTCGGGAAGACGATGAGTTTGAGCACGGCCTGTACTTAGGGGACAGCGAGACGCAGACGGTTACCGAACTCGACTTGCCCGTTTGCGCCGCGATGAACGCACGTTGGTCGCCGGATGGCACGCAGATCGCGATGATCGGCGCACTTCCGATTGACGAAGAATCGCCAGACGATGAAGCCGTTGATCCAATTTCGCTCTTCATCATGGACGCTGATGGCACGAATGTCCGACAGCTATCGCAGCACGAGACCTACCAAGACTGCATCGCTTGGTCGTTGGACTCGAAGCATGTCTTTGTAAGCGAGGACTTGGACGACAGCGACGAGTCGATGCCGTATCTGCACCGGTACGACGTGGAATCGGGCGAGGGCACGGTTGTGCCGACTGAGACTTCGGTCTGGCACTTCGCGCTTAGCGCCTGACGGACACAAAAAAATGGCGTCCGCAGTATTGCGGACGCCATTTTTGCGACTCAGCCCTTAGACGATTCCAGCCATGTCGTTGCGGCGCTCGGAGACGCGTCGCTCGGAGTGGTCGAGAACCTTCTTTCGGAAGCGAAGCTGCTTTGGCGTGCACTCCAGCAGTTCGTCGTCGCGGAGCCAGGACAGAGCCTGTTCCAGCGAGAACTCCTTGTGGGAGTCCAGAACGGCGGTCTGCTCGGCGTTTGCCGATCGGATGTTCGTGGCAGCCTTTTCTTTCGTGGCGTTGACAATCATGTCTTCGTCTCGCGAACAGGCTCCAACGATCATTCCGGCGTAGAGCTCGGTTCCGACCGGGTAGAAAAGGGTTCCGCGGACCTGGACGTCCTCATACGCGTACCGTGTGAGTTTTCCGGTGTCCTTCGAGATCAGCGATCCTTGGGTTCGGCTTTCGACTTCGCCGGTGTACTGCCGATAGCCATCAAACAGCGAGCCCATGATTCCGAGCCCTCGGGTGAGGGTCAGGTAGTTCGATCGGAAACCGATCAAGCCACGAGTTGGGATCGAGTACTGAAGGATTGAGTTGCCGGAGTCGTTCTGGCGCATGTCCAGCATTTCTCCCTTTCGGCGAGCCAAGTCTTCCATGACGGAGCCGACGCTGTCGGTCGGCATTTCGAGGGTGGCTAGCTCGAACGGCTCTTCAATCTTGCCTTCGGCGTTTCGGGTGAAGATAACCTGCGGGCGCGAAATCTGCATTTCATAGCCCTCTCGTCGCATCGTTTCGATGAGAACGGCGAGCTGGAGTTCGCCTCGTGCCTTCACCTTAACGGTGTCGGATGGGGCGTTCGGGTCGATCTTGACGGAAACGGAAACCGCTTCTTCCTTCTGCAATCGCTCTTTGATCTTGTGGATCGTGAGGAACTTACCGCCGTCTTTACTGGCGAGCGGCGAGTTGTTTGCGTAGAAGTTCATGCTGAGCGTGCTTGGCTCAACTCGGATTGGCTCAAGGGCTTCCGAGGTGTCAACGTGGCAAATCGTGTCTGAAATGAGAACGTTGTCGAGTCCAGCGAGCATCGCGATGTCGCCAGCAGCAACGCTTTCGACTTCCTTCAGCTGAATGCCTTCGTAGATCCAAAGCTTGGTGACGTTAAAGGCGTTCTTCTTCGTGATGTCCTCTCGAAGCATCTCGACTCGGTCGCCGACGGCGACCGTTCCGCGAAGGACCTTTCCACCGAACATGCGGCCCAGGTAGTCGCTGTAGTCAAGGTTGTTAACCTGTAGTCGGAAGGCACCTTCCGCCTCAACTCGGGGAGCCGGGATTTCCCGAAGGATCATCTCGTAAAGCAACCGAAGGTCCATTTCTGGTCCATCGGGAGTTTCTCGGGCAAAGCCTGATGCGCCTGATCCGTAGAGGTGAGGGAAGAAGAGGTCTTCCTCGTTCGCGCCAAGGTCGATAAACAGGTCGAGCGTCTTGTCGTACGCTTCGGCCGGTCGAGCGAACTCTCGGTCAATCTTGTTGACGAACACGATCGGCTTCAGCTTGTTTTCGAAAGCTTTCTTAAGCACGAATCGCGTTTGCGGCATCGGGCCTTCGTTGGCGTCAACGATGAGGAGAACGCCGTCTACCATGCTCAATACTCGTTCGACTTCGCCGCCAAAGTCAGCGTGACCTGGGGTGTCGACGATGTTGATTTTCGTGTCTTGATAGCGGACACTAGCAACCTTGGAAAGGATAGTAATTCCTTTTTCTCGCTCAAGGTCGTTGGAGTCCATGACCCGATTGGCCATGTGCTGATTTTCACGGAAAAGACCCGCCTGCTTGAAGATGGCATCGACCAGCGTAGTTTTGCCGTGGTCAACGTGAGCAATGATGCCAATATTACGGATCTTTTGGGACATACCCTCTTATTGTACCGGGCTGAGCCCGTCTTAACTCTCTGTTAACACACGCTCCGCAAGAATATAGGCCACGTAGTCATCCACTGGGACCGGTGGAAGTTGCAGCGTACTGGGCAAAAATCGCCGCCAACCCTGCCTAGGATTGAACTCCCAATACCTTTCGCGGGCCGCCAAACTCGTGTTGGTTTCATCGACGACGAGTACCGCCATGCTAGGCATTTGTTGTCGCACGAGGTGGACAATTGGCTGTGAATGGGTGCCGCCGCCGATGATGACCATGTCGAATGGTGCAACGGCGAAAGCCTCGTGTAGCTTGTACAACACGTCGTCGGTGGGGCATATTTCGCTCCAAAGCCGGGTCAGGTGAAAGTCGGCGTTTCGATGCACCAGAGCCATCCCGCACTTGTGAGTTCCGGGGTCAATCGCCAGCACCGATTTTTCCATGTTACGTCGAAATGATGGCTTAGAAAACTTTGAATCGCAGGCGAACGACATCGCTTGCCCGGGTTTCTTCATCGGCCTGAGCGCGGAGGAAAACTTGTCGATCGGCTTTGCGGATCGTGCTCACCAGTTCCAGCATTTCTTCCGTGCTCACTTCACCAAACGGACGCTCGGAGCCAGAGCGTGGAATCACTTGGTCTTTGGCGACTCTTGTTGCTAGGCGTTCGGAGAGGAACGAGACAACTTGGCGGAAGATGGCGGGCTCATCCTTTGATCCGTCGATCCGAGTTTCGGCCAGATTAGCGCCGGCCTTGTAGATGATCGGATTCTTGAAGACGCCAATTTCAATGCTGACCGGCTCGCCTTCAAAGGCGTTTAAGCTGGAGTAGGCAACGATAACCTGTGCTTCGGCCTGACCAACCAACTGGCGCACGATGCTCGCGCGAATCTCGCTTGCTGGAATGTTTTGTTTGGTGATGACATCTTGGTGGTCAACGATGTCTGCCGAATCGTACTGGCCGTTGGACTTTGCTCCTCGGCCGCTGGCGACGGTTCTGGCCATGCTGAGGAAGACATCGACCGACCGCCTCGCGCTTTCGACCGTTAGATTTTCGGCGACCGGCAACCGCACCACTTCTTCGCCGATCTTGAAAGTCATGGGCGCCTTGCGTGCGGCGGCGAAGGTTGAACCCAGCATTTGGTTGTAGGAGACCGCCAAGCGATAGTCGGCTTGTACGGAGTTCAGTTGGGTTTCCAGCCGACCCAGCTCGCGTTGGGTCCGTTCGAGATCGCTCTTCGAACGGTCCAGTTCGCCTTCGACCAGTTTGCGCTCGCCGGTCAGCCGTGCAGCCTCGGCTTGCAGAACTTTTATTTCCCCCTCTTGTTTTGCGATGTCAGCGCTGAGCTCCGAGTTCTGAGATGTGAGTTCGTAGTTCTTACGGTTGACATCATTGAACTCTTTTACTGCCGTGAAGCGGTCCGTTTTTGCGCGTTTGATTTCAAGTTGAACTTGGTCCAGAGTCTTTTTGGCCGTAGTGAGGGAGGCCTGGCGCTGCTCAAGCTGCTTCAAGTTTTCGGATTCGCGGCGATCAAGTTCTGCGACGCGAGACTCAAATTTTCTAACGTCGGCGCGAAGGCGGGTGACGGTCTCGGTCTGCGTGGAGATCGATTTTCGCTGGGTTTCGATCTGGGCCTTCAGCCGACTGGCCTGCGCGGTAAGCACATAGTTTCGACTCACCAGATTCTTGTTCGACAGTTCGAGCTTGGTTCCTTCCGCCTCCAGACTGGTTACTTTGTCTCGGGTCACGTTGAGCTGTTCTAGCGCTTGTCGGCCATAGAGGAGCCATCGCCGCACGTCTTTGCTGGCAAACGCCACCAGCGCGATTGTGGAGCCGGAAACGACCATTCCTGTGAGGACAACGCCGAAAATTGCGACGTGCTTGGGCCGCATTTTCCCTACGGATAGCCGCTTCTTGCCTAGCTTCCGTCCTAAGTTATCGGCAACGTAAGCGATGAATCCGCTGACGCCAACGATGCCGAGAAGAAATCCAATCGTTAGGAAATCCAAAGTGCTCTTAGCCGTTCCTTCGCCACATTATCACGCCAGTTGCGATTGATCCGATTAAAAGCGGAGCAAAACTCGCAACCCAAGCTGGTACGGCTCCACCTTGAGCCCAAACCGCCATAAAGTTTGCCAGCATCACGTACAGAAAGATGATAGCCACCGCAAGGGCAAACCCTGCGGCCGTTCCTGTGCGGTGGCTGCGTATTCCTAGGACGCCACCAAGGGCACCAAAGATTATCGCGGCGAGCGGAACACTGAGCTTGTTCCAGTATCCGTACTCATAATTCGCAATTTGTGCTGGTAAGCGCGATCCATCGCGACGGTGTTTCTCGATGCGGGCACCCAATTCGGCCATCGTCAGGGCATCGAAGTCGTCGTCTCGCTCTTTGATGAGGTCGGTAAACGACGTCTCCAACTTGCTGATCTGTTCCGGCCAGATTCGCCCTTCTAAGCGAGAAACCGTTGCGCCGTCGGGGGAGAGCAGGGTTGCGCCTCCCGTGACTTCCCAGTTCTGGGTGCCGGTATAGCGAAGCTCTTTCGCAAGCAGAATAAACGACTCTTCGCCCTTATCGTCGTAGCTGATCAGCGTGACTCCTTGGAGGGTGCGATCCGCTGGGTTCACGTTCTTTGCGACGATCCCAAGCCGCAGCTTTCCTTTCTGAATTTCAGTCCGGGAAATTGGGAGGGCGGCGCTGACGTTCTTTTCCTTCGAGATGCGGTTCGCGATCTCCAGCGAGCCTTTCGTTGCGTTAGGAACTACCGTCTCGTTGAAGCCAAAGGTCAGTAGAGCAACCCCAAAGCCGAACATTGCCATGGGCAAAATGAGCCGAGGGATGCTGCACCCTGCGGCCCGGAGGGCAACCACTTCGCTGTCCGAACTCAATCGGCCAAAGCTCAGCAACGCGGCCAGAAGAATCGACATTGAGAATGTCTTCGCCAGCAACGCGGGCATCAGCAGGAAGAATGCCTCCACGATGAGAGACATCGGCACGCCATCCACCACGTAGCCGGTCAGGCGACCGAGGAAGGTGCCCGCCATGAGGAGGGTCGTGAACATCCCAACCCCGAACACCCATGGCCCGATGACCTCCTTGAAAATCAGCCGATCAACGAGTTTCAGGCGGTTCCTCGCTCAGGGGGATTTCGGGCTTCGGTTCGTTTGAATCGGTCGAAAACTGTTGGCCGAGATAGTGTTTGCGTACTAGCGGATCGTTTGAGATCTCTTCCCGAGAGCCTTCTTTGATGATCTGCCCATCGATGAGGATGTAGTTGCGGTCGGTGATACGCAGGGTGGCCGCGACGTTGTGGTCGGTGATCAGGATGCCAATACCGCGATTCCGGAGCC
>CAMAPH010000016.1:0-58086 GCA_945859975.1 Chthonomonas calidirosea | reverse complement strand
TGCGGTACTTGGTCGCTCGGTACGGTGCGTACACCAACATGTTCGCATGGGAGTTCTGGAATGAGTGCGACATTACGACCGACTTTGATCCCGTGACCGTCAAAAAATGGCACCAACGGATGTCGACCGTGTTACGCGGCCTGGACCCCTATAAGCACTTGCAGACCACAAGTTTTTCGTCTGCCACCGGCGTTCGAGAGATTGACGCCATGCCCGAACTGGACTACGTCCAAACCCACCACTATTCGAGTCCAGACATTGTCGGCACGATCAGCAATCAACAGGTGAGAAAGGCAAGCCTCGACAAGCCGCATTACGTAGGCGAGGTCGGCGCCGATTGGACGGGCCCACGCGGGGAGGAAGACCCGACCGGTCTTCAAATTCATGATCCAATGTGGGCATCCGTCGTCACCGGCGGAGCCGCAGCCGCAATGCCGTGGTGGTGGGACAACTTCATCGCTCCGAAAGACCTTTTCAAGCTCTTCAAGCCCGTTAGCGAGTTCACGAAGGGAATCAACTTCTCGGAAGAAGAGTTCCGCGTGACCCGACCAACGCTAGCTTTTGAAACCAAGCCGAAGGTTGCATCTTATCAAGACATCGAGATTTCGGGCGGACCGGAAGCCTGGGAACCCGCGCCGCAAAACCAGCCGCAGCGGGTCAAAATCTCCCGCACCGGAGCGGTTACCGGTAACGTGCCGGTTTCGGGACTCTTACACGGTCAGCGGAATCATCCGACCTGGCACAACCCCGTCGCGTTCTCCGTAAACTTCGAGCGCAAGACTCGGTTTGAAGTAGATGTGCGTGGCGTGTCCGGCTATGGTGGTGGTCGCTTGGAAATCTGGGTGGACAACGAGCGGGTCGCCGCAAAACCGTTTTCCGCAGCAGAAAATGCGGTGGACGGCGCCATCGTCAAAAAGTACAACGGCAAGTACGGGGTGGACCTTTCGCCTGGTGCTCACTCCGTGGCCGTGCGAAACAATGGCAACGACTGGATTCAAGTCTCGTACCGGTTCAAGGATGCCGTCAAACTGACAAAGCCCGCGATTGACGTCTGGGCATTGAACGGCCGCGACTACTCGCTCCTATGGATGCGCCCGGCCGGCCGAAGCTGGAAAGCGGTGATTGAGGAGAAGCGAAAGTTCGCGAAGTCGGCTCCCGCCGTGCTCGGATTAAAAGGTCTAGCACCTGGACGGTGGGAAGTTCAGTACTGGGACACTTGGACCGGCGAGATATTCAAACGGGCAAATGTCTCGGTGAGTGCGAACGGAGCCGTTCGCATTCCCGTACCTAGCTTCGAGAAGGACCTTGCGATCCGAGTAAATCGCAAGTAGGGCCGGGCAAATGGACACTTACCAGTACGACTACATTGTCATCGGCAGCGGAATCGCCGGGCTCAGTTTTGCCATCAAGGTTGCCGAGCATGGTCGGGTTTGTGTTCTGACGAAGAGCGACATTACCGATAGCAACACCAAGTGGGCGCAAGGCGGCATCGCGGCCGCGGTTGGAGAAGCCGACTCTTGGGAGCTGCATGAGCAAGACACGCTCATCGCCGGCGCGGGACTTTGTGATCCCGAGGCGGTCCGATTCCTTGTTCAAAATGCTCCTCGAGCCATCGAATGGCTCGTAAATCTCGGCGCGGATTTTGATTCCAATGGCCGTGTGCTCGACCTCGGCCTAGAAGGCGGCCACAGCCGCAACCGCATTGTTCACACTGCCGACCGAACCGGTGCGGAAGTTGAGCGCGCGGTCGTCGCGTCCGTTCGCACGAATCCGAACATCACCGTCATTGAGCGTGCGTTTGTCACCCACCTGCTCATTCGCGATGACGAGTGTACGGGCGTGGTTGCGAACATCGAAGATGTAGGCGAAGCGGCATTCTCCTGCCGAGCCGTGATGCTGGCCACCGGCGGAAGCGGAAAGATTTACCAGCACACCACCAACCCTGCGGTTGCAACGGCGGATGGCATTGCCTTGGCAACCGAGGCCGGAGCAACCATCGCGCAGATGGAATTCATGCAGTTCCACCCGACCACGCTGTACCACCCGCAGATGCGGAGCTTCCTCATTACAGAGGCCGTTCGTGGTGCAGGAGCGACCCTGCGCAACCACCTTGGGCGGCGCTTCATGTACGACTACGACGAACGGCTAGAACTCGCACCACGAGATATCGTCGCCCGCGCCATCGATTCAGAAATCAAGAAGCACGAAACATGGTGCGTCTATCTCGACCTCACCCACCTCGATCCTGCCCGTATTCACCACGAGTTCCCGACCATCTACGAGCGCTTGCTGAGTATTGGAATCGAGATGGATAAGGAGTGGATCCCGGTCGTCCCGGCTCAACACTATTCCTGCGGTGGCGTGGTCACCGATCTTGATGGTCGCACGAGTTTGCCTGGACTGTATGCCAGTGGCGAAGTCGCTTGCACCGGGGTTCATGGCGCAAACCGCCTAGCCAGCAATTCGCTCTTGGAAGCGATGGTCTTTTCAGACGCGGCGGCTAGAGCAGTTCGGGACGAGCCATTCCGCAAACTCGGCGAAGGCGAGGCTCCTCCGTGCATTCACGAGACCGAAGCCATCCGGCTTCGTCGTGCTTTGCAGAAGATGATGACCCAGCACGTCGGCATCGTCCGAAACTTTGAGGGATTGCGCGCCGCCGAAAAGATGATCGCAGAAACGCTTCATCGGTACCACCAGTTACCTACCGCACCGTTCGCGCGGTATCCGGTGGAAAGCCGAAACGTGATGCTCGCCGCTCAGCACGTGGTGCGCGGAGCTCTGCTCCGAGACCGCAATATTGGGCTGCACTTCAACGAAGATCTATTGGCCGCGGAGTTTCAGAGTAGCGAGGCGGCGGAGCCCAAGCCGGAATCTCCGGCGCCCAAGTAGGCCAATCCAGCTTCGCGGTGCAGGCACCGGTTGTTTCGGGTGTGAACCGGACTTCGGCGATTCCTAGGGCGCTAGTGGCGGTGAGATCGGTTAGGTTTTGTTTCGCGAAGAACTTGATCGGAGCGCTGGATGCAAAGGCGAGTCCTTGACTTCTCAAATGCAGGGCGCTCCAAGTGCACGTTAGGCCGGTTTCATCCTTGGTGATGGTGAAGGCCGGTTCCGCATATGCCCGGATTGGGGACCGTAGAAGTGATACAAAAGGGTCGGGGGGGTCAATCGGGGAATAGACATTGGTGTAACCGAAGATGGTCTTTCGCAGATTCCACATGGGTTCTAACAGGTCTGGAGTGATCGTACGAATGACGGGACTTGCATGCAGCCGATTTTGCCATCTGATGTAGCCGCGCTCGGCTGCCAGTCCGGCTTCAAACATTGCGGCACTGAGCCTTCGCTCTGGCTCGGGACAAAATGCCCCTGTAATGGCTGCAAAGGCACCGACCCGTCGATTTATGGCTGGATCTGCCGCTGTGAATTTCCAGGTCAACCAGTCTTGCCCCCAGATCAGCCCGGTAAACAGCGAGTTTTCTTCCGAGGATGCTCGCTTTGTGGACACGAGGATTTGGGACAAGAGGGCATGCGCGGCCGCCAGGTCGGCACCTCGCCCGGATTCTAGGAACGGCAACTGGGTTCCGGTAACTGGTTCGGGAGAAAAGTGGACCTGACTTAGAAACTCTGAATAGGCGGATTCAGCGATCTTGATGACCTCCGGTTCTCTCGAGGCCGGGATGACTTCGAAAGCAAGCTCGGCAATGCTTGGCACATCCAGCGGTGAAACGGTGCCTGGTGGACTTGTTGTTGGAGATCCAATTGCAGCTGGTCGACCTGTCGGTATTCGCTTGAGGGGTAGATGGACGATGAGTTCCTTTCCGAGCGCTACTTCTACCGGGCCGAGGGGACCGGTAGAGCTTATTCGCTCTGTTTTGCTCAAGAGCCGTACGTTTAACCCATCTAGTCGCGCTAAAAAGATTGGGGCCGGAAGGACAGCACCAGGGCGGTCGAAAGTCCACGTTGCTTGGATCGAGTTGTTGGTTGCCGCAACTTTCGTCTGTAGCAATACTGGAGCTGGCTGAGCGAACAGCCACGCGGACTTTTGTGCGGCTAGCTTGAGCTGTCCGAGACTAGCGGCGGAGTTGGTGCCAACCACGGCCTGCACTCGCCCGACTCGGATCCATCCAGTTCGCGGTGCCAGTTCCAGGCGCCAATTGCCGGGCTTACCTTGGATTATCATGGCTCCAGGGGTTCCGGGAAAGCCAAAGATGTAGGCGGGCTGGTTTGGCGAGAATGAAACGACGACCCATTGAACGGCCGGCGTAGGAACTCCCTGTCGCACGGAACCCTCGGACCATGTAAGGTAGGGCGCACCGATTTGGGTGGAACCGAGAACGAGTTTGCCATCGACAAACATCGAGAAGCCCGGGGCCGTGAGGGAGACTTTAAACTTTGTAGGGCAATCGGGAAGTGGCAGATAGCCGATTGTTTGCTCGAAGGATGAACTGGTTAGGATTTTTCGCTTTGTCAGCGGGGTTTGAAACGTCAGGGACTCTGACCCTTCTGAATCGATGCCTTCGTTTCGGAACTGGACGAGGTCGTGGAACGGGGTTTTTCCGTAGCCGAATCGACCAAAGGGTTGTGCGGAAACCGTTCCCGCGAGGGCCAGACTAGTAAATGCGAGAGCCGAGAATCTGGAAACCAATACGGTTCGTTTGGCGGGACCAAATAAGTCCCACTTCTCTCCAGCCGATGCTGTAGCCGAGAGTGACGAAGTAATCCAGGTACTGAGATTCATTGAATCGGTCGAAAGTGTATTGGTAGCCAAGCCGCCAGATTTTGCTCACGAAGTACGAAAGGTTTCCATAGAGCGTAAATCGATCGGCCTCGAGCGCTCGCAGACCATTAAAGTCTAGCTCGGTGCGCCCCAATCGGGCGAAGCCTTGAACGGACACGCGGTGATTGCCCAGGACCCGATCTTCAACGCCATCCTGGACGTAGTCGTAAGTTGTAGTCAGGCTCGCCCAGCGCGCGACCGGAGTAAAGAAGGTCGCGGTGCCGAGATAGCTCGTGCGGCCCCCGGTTCTGGAACTGTTGGCTTGTCGAACTTGGCCAGCTAGCCGAAGCGTTCCGACGCCCGGCACCGCTAAAACATTGGATTGAAGCCGAGCATAGACGCCGCTGCTTTGATCAGTTGTCTCCAGCAGGCTATTCGACGTGGAGGCGGCGTTCACTCCGATGTTCAGTTGGGCAGGAAGCTTCCCGACTTTGATGGGGTCCTTCTCGAGCGAAAGACCGTAATCTTGCGATGTGTACTTGAGACCGCGGAAAGTCTTGTTGAGGCTCCCGTTGAACTGGCCCTGAAAACCATTGAACTGGTTGGTAGCGCCAAACGAGCCGAACGCGCTATTGAAGCCGGGGCTCTGGGCCTGGAAGAAAGCATTGGCTCGGTCGCCAATCTGCCAAGACTGCCGCGCGGAAGCCACCCAATCGTTTCTTCCGAGTCCTTGTACACCCACGGAACCGTCAAGCTCATCTCCCTTGTTCCAGTTGAGCTCATAGTCAAGGAACATGCCACGGCTGGCCACCGAGCTACGGCCGTAGAGCTCACCGGTTCGGAATCGGAACAGGCTAGTCTGCCCGGGCTTCACCGAGGTGAAGTACGGATAGTTGACGGTGAGCGAGTTGTTCCACATGCTCACAAACTGGTCGGTGACGAGAGGTGACTGAGACAGGGCTGACTGACTCAGCTCGTACATCGGCATCGACAGTACTTTTGTATCGCCGACGAAGACTTCCGCCTTCTGGAACTGGACACCGCGGTTTGGAAATACGACCGCTTTCTTGGCCCGGATCGTGCTCGGAGAGACTTCGAGTTCTTGGAAGCGCGTACGTTCCGGATCAAAAGTCTTTGGGTTGACAAACTTTAGTTTCCCGAACTGAATCTCGACCGGGACAACTCGCTGACGGATCTCTGCCAGCTTCCAGCCCTCTTCGCCATCGCTTTCCATGAACGACAGCCCATGTCCATTCCACAAAACAGTCTCCCAACTGCTGCTCGGCATCGCCGTAATGCCCTGGCCCGTGCGCTGATTGAGCTGCATGTACAGCTCTTCAAACACCTGATCGATCTTTCCGTGGCGAAGGCGCGCGTTTTTGGCTCGGACGATGTAGTTTCCGGAGTCGATCTGGACGTCGTCCGCTTTGATCAGGATGTCGCGGTATCGGACGCTCACGCCTTGATCTGGCGTAGTGGCGGAAACGAACCGACTGTCAGCGGTGTACTCAAGGAAGCCATCGCTATAGACCTCGATGTATTCCTGCGCGGATGAGAGTTGGCTTCGATCGGCGACAAGCTCAACCTGTAGCGTTGCCGGTGGGACATTTCCAGCCAATGCGGAGGCCGAGATGGTGACGAGGCCGGGGAGATTGCCCGCAATGTAGACGGCATTAACGACGCCGCGCTGGGTTGGGACACTGTCCTGCCGAAATCGGCCCTGACTCGCGGTGAAGTTCACCAGCGTTCCGTCGGGAACAACGGAACCGTTCGCGCTACGCACGATGGCGGTGATGGTTACGGTGCTGCGACCGTCGGCGGCGCTGCGTAGCGGAAAGCTTGAAAGTTGAATGCCCTGTTGCGCGGACGCAACACTAGCGAGAGACGCAAGAAGCAGCGCCGATGCCAGGATTCGATGTTGGTGCCGCAGGAGCATGAGGGCCTATGAGATAGACGAAGGCCGCGCGACGGAAGTACGTCGCGCGGCCACAGTTTTCTTATCGGGTGACGTTGACTGGGAAGAAGCGTCGGACGCGTTCGCCGTCTGCCGATTCCGCAGTGATTTCAACCGTGTATGGTCCAGGAGCGACCGCTCGGTTTGCACCGTCTCGGAGATTCCACACGATCGAGTTCTGACCGGTCTTATCCGCTCGAGCTCGAACCACCGTGCTGATCTCTCGACCACCGCTCAAGATTCGCACCGTAGTCGTTGCCTCGGAAGACAGCGTGTAGGTGATGTTGAGAGGAGCGTTGGCGAGCTTGCTGCTTCGAATCGCCGTTACCATTCCGATGACTGGTCGGGCCGTTGCGCCTGGCTCCATTTCGACCGTGAACTGTCGAGTGGTTCGGGCCTCAGCCTGGAACGTGTAACCAGAAGCTCGTCGAAGGTTCGTCGAGCGGCCGGTTGCCTTGTCGGTGATGCGGAACTGAACGTTTCGTGGGACGCCAGCAAGATTTGGCCAGGTAACGGTTACCGGGCCATCTTCCTTCGTGAAGACTTCGACGTTCCAAGTCTGCTTAGCGACCTTTTCAACCAAGGACTGAGCGAGCTTCTCAACCTTTCCACCCTTCTCCTGTCGAATGGACAGGCTGATCGCGCCGTCGAGCGGAGCGATTGGTGCTTCGTAGGCAGTTGCCTTCTCTGCGGCCGCTGCGCTTGCAGCGATTCCAACGAAGTTCTGAGCGTCGACCATCTTGTCCGTTCGAGCCGAAAGCTGGAGCTTCCAAGACTTCGCCGAGTTACCCTGAACGGCTGCGCCGCTTGGGAGGAATGGTTCGAAGACCGGCGGGAAGGACATCGTGAGCTGCTGCTGAGTGTTCACGAAGATCCAGTAACCCTTGTTCGGAAGGATCAAGTCAGTCGTGTTCGAGATGTACTTGTACTCTGGCGTTGGACTGGTGTTGTCCCAGTAAGCGAGCGATCCGCTCACGAAGCTGGCGTTGACCAGTTCTTGGAACGTGAGAACGTTGCCTGGGTCCGCTGCCGAGATACCGCTGAGCTGTCCGAGCGGCACCGAGAAGTTATACGGGTTCGCGATCAAGTTCCAGCCTGATTGCAGCGTTTGTGGCGCCGCTCCGGTAGTGGTGTCGGCTGGGGTCGTTGGCGAGCCGCCGAGAACAACCGTTCCCTGTGGCTGACCGAATACGAGCCAGGTACCGCGGCCTCGCTGAGGACCAGTCTGGATCACATACTCTCGCTGGGCAGGATCGTAAGTGAACGCCTGGAAGTCTTGGTTGACCTGCAAGCCCAAAATGGTTTCCCAGTTCGTGACCTGATACGTCCAAGGCGATCCGACCAGGTTAGCCGTTGCAGGCAGACCAAGTCGTGGAGTGGTAGCTACGTTGATCGAGCCCGTGAGAGTCTTCGATGCACCGGTGGTTGAGTCAACCTTGACCGTGTACGGAAGAATTCCGTTGGCTTCGTTGCTTACTTGGACCTGGAAGTCCACGAAACCAATGTTTCGCGGAAGAATCTGGTTGATCACTCGAGTGATTCGCGTTCGAGTCGGATCCGCGGCATCGGTCATGCCCGGCGGCAGGTTCAACTCAACACGAACATTCGTGAGGGTGAATTCACGATCGATCGTCGAGTAGCCCCGAGTGTTGTCCACATAAACGCGGAAGGTGGACGGATTCGGCGTCAGAGTGTTTGCGTCTCCGGCTGCCGTCGTGATCACGGGTGGTGCGTCTGCGACGACCGCAAATGGAGCGGCATAGTCAGAAACACCCCAAGTGGTCTTGTAGTAAGCGTTGATCGTTCGCGAAGAACCAGCAGCAACGATTTCTGGGTTCCACTTCTGGAGGAACGCCCAGTCAACGACGAGGATGTCGGGTGAAATGAGCTGGTCCGCCATCGTCGCACCGTTATTGGCGAAGTTGCCGATGAGACCATTATCAGCTGCGCCGAAGTCAGCGTTACCGACTGCAATTTCGTCCGATGGAGTCTGATCGCTCGTTGCTCGACCATTGCTCGTGGCAGCCGTGGTCACAACCTGGAGGCCGTATGCAAGTTCTTGATTGATTCCGAACGACACCGTATTCGGCATCGGAAGAACTTGAACGCCTTCTGCGTCAAAAGTCGTGCCATCTGCACCGCGTCGGAACCGCCTTCCTGTAGTAAACGGTCGGTAGCCGGGAGCGAAAACGTAGCCAGGAGCTCCGCTGAATCCGTTCTGGTCGGTCAGCTGAATTTCGCTGCCCATCCAAAGGCCAGCGCGTCGAATTTCAGTCGCGTTGTTCGTGAGGCGATAGCTCATGCGCGCGGCATCGCCGATCACGTCTGTTTGAAGACGAATCGTAAAGTCACCAGCTTCAGTTTCGGTGATGCAGTATCGGTCGCTAGCGCCGACGAACGCGAGACGGATTCCGTTACCGCCGAAGCGAATCTTCTGTTGGTTGGAGCCATCAGCATTTTGCTGAATGAGCATGGTGTAGCCAATCGAGCCACCCACCATGTAAGGCATTCCAAAGTTGGTTCGGAGAAAATCGTCAGCGGTCGTTTGAATTGAACCTAGAGAACCGGTTGTAAATCCGAAACGGCCAGGCGTATTGAATGTGGCACCGTTTGGACCTACGCACTGAGCGCCGTATGCGTCGGTTCCACTTACGCCGATGGAAACGCCAAACAGAAAGTTGTTTGTTTGCGGTCCAGCGATGAAGGGCACATCATCGGTCAGCTTGTAGACGAGGTAGTCCGTGCTGGGACCTGTCGTACTCATTGGCGGCCAGCAAGAGGGGTCGAATGACGCTCCACCTTGGGCAAAAACGGAGGCACTGCACGCGATGAGAGCGGCAATTCCAAAACTTTTATTTCTAACGCGCATGATTCAGTTCCTAGGTGCGAAAGGCTTAACCCCGCGTATTAGACGGGGTTAAGCGGGTTAAAGGGTCACTTCAGAGAAGTTATTCCTTCGATTTACTGAGGCGGGGGCGGAGGACCGACCGGTGGCTTGAACGTTCGGCTGAGGCTGTATACATACGCTCCCCATCCGTTTCGTTCTGGCTTGACACCAGGCCTGTCTGATGCGTTTCGGATTCCAACTCTCCAGAACACGGTTGCTGCCGTGCGGATAGCCGCTGGAATCGCGGCGGAGCCGACATCAACCGATGGGAAGCTGTCTGGTCCGACTCGCGTACTCTTTCGAGCCACGATCGCCGTATTTCGCTGCGCGAAGTTGATGTCGTTCGAGAACTCGAGAACCGCTTCGAGCTGGGTGTTGAAGCCAGTCGCACCGGTCACTGCGAAGGAGAAGACATTAACTCCATTGAGCTGAGCACCGTCCGTTGGAGCCGAAGGAGTCGGTCGGCGAAGAGCCGTTGCCGATCCACGAGCTGCAACTCGGTCTGAGAGAACCCAGCAGATGGTCTGCGAGGTTGTTCCCGTGGTGCCAGCAGTACCCGTGGTTGCCGTGGTACCAGTCGTAGCCGTGGTGCCACCCGTGGTCGTCGTGCCGCCGGTAGTCAAGCCGCCGGTTCCCGTAGTTGCCGTGGTTCCACCTGCAGTTGCGGTCGTCCCGCCGGCATTGCCAGCAGTACCACCAGCGTTTCCACCAGCATTACCACCTGCGTTTCCACCACCACCACCACCGGTCTGGTTTGGATCATTGAGCGTGTCAATGGCCTGAACCAATTCAACCGAGTAGTTGTAAACCGTGCCAGCCGTTACCGGTCGGAATGCGGCGGAGCTCGCGCCTGGATTTCCGTAGCACTGCCCTACTGGAGTGCCCGTATTCTGGAGCCACGTAAAGTTCGTGGTTGCGTTATCGGTGCTTCGGTTAATGACTTGACTGTCAGAACCCTGAGCAAAGGTAACTGGAGCTTCTGGAACGTCCGTTCGCCAAACCTGCCATCGAACCTTGTCTCGGCCGTTAGCAAATCCGTTGATGCGCCAGTTGATCTGGATCGCGCTGTCTTCTGGAGCAAGCGTCGCATCCATGTAGGTCTGGGCAAACACATCCGAAGTTGGATTGTTTCCGCTAGAGTTGCCGCCGCCAAGAAGGACTGCAGCAAGACCGAGAACGATCAAAGCAGTGATAAGACCGCTTGGGTTACCGGACTTTCGTGGTCGCTCGATTCGAGGCTGACCAGAAGAGGTGAAGCCTGCAGCAACCGCTGGAACGGTGAAGATCGCTTCAACTCGGTCTCCAGGCTTGAGGCCCTTCGTTGAGTTGAGAATCTGAATTGTAGAGCTGTCTGGCTCAACTTCCGAGATTCGAGCCGTTGCAACCTGCTCGCGTCCTCGCTTGACGATGACCTGCATGCCAGGTCGGAATCCGGTTCGGGTTCCTTGGTTGATCAGCGCGCTCGTGGTGAGCGTGTTGAGAACCGTTCCGAACGGAAGCTTTCTTGCCGTGATGTCTCGGATCGCAACGCTAGCAGCTTGGCTGATTGCGTCGTTGACGAGAGATCGATTGTCAACCGAACTGGGTCGAATCGTCGATTCGCCCTTAACCGCTGCACCGTTGACCGTGAGGCCAGAGGCAACGTCGTAAACAACAACACGAACCGATACGACGGCCTGCTTGCCGCCACTAACTTCGCGGATCATGTAGTCCACGACGTCGCCAGTCACGACTCGCGTCGCCTTAGCTTCTTGGGCCACGCGCAGTAGGTTGACCAATCCCTTTGGTGGTGAATCCACCCCAAGGCGGTCGATTGCCAGTTTGACAACCTCCTGCGGCAAAAGTTCGAGATCTGGATCCCCGACCTTGGCGTATTCGCCAATCAAAGCCGCTTGTGCTCGTGCACCGTAGTCCGTTCCACCCTCTTTAAGGTTGTTGAACTCAACTACAGCTACGAAATTTCGCGGCGTTCGAATGCCACCGACTCCATCCTGCGCCATCGCCCGAGCGAGTAGGCCAAGAGTCAAAGTCGGCAACAGTAAGGCCAGGACGACCAGTTGGCTGATAACCCTTCCGGGCAGTGAATCTATGAATCGCCTCACTTTGACGCGTCCTCCATGTACATCCTCTTGAAATTTGGGCGATCGCCCCTTGTTTGCGGATTCAAGCGCCGATCGGCGACCTTCAATCCGGAGCGCTGAGTCCTTCCTCTGATCTCCATCAATTGTGTTAACCCTCTGCCTTGATCTTTAACCCGCGATCGCTGGGCCCGCACAATAAGGTCCGAAGACCTAACCGCAAGGGCACGGCGAGTATAGCACGATACTTTCGCGCAAGCAACCTAAGGTTAACTCAGGTTTAAGATCGAGTCTGATACAAGGTCCCGGACGGTTTGTAAACCAAGATTGGTTCGAAAAACTCGGTCGGCAAGGGAACTCTTAACCGAAGTTGGGAGTTGAGTGGCCAACATGGCCTTTGCTTCGGTTTCTGAGCCATATCTCAAGGTCAATCGAGCAAGTTGCTCAGCGGCGCCACAAGTGACCACCCAGACCTGGTCGAAGGCACTCGCAATGCATGTTTCGTACAGCAACGGCACTTCATAGAACCCGGGTCTTCCCTCGATCAAGCGCTGAATGATTCGCGGATGGGTAATGCCGTTCAGGGTTGCGCGGGCCGAATCCGATGAGCGGATCAAAGATCGAAGCGCGACAGGGTCCACTGTTCCAAGCGCCGCATGCACCTCCGTGGCTACCGCAGTTGAGTTCAGCACATCGCGAGCGATCACGTCCGCGTTCTCTGTGTAGAAGCCCGCCTCACGGATCATTCCGAGCACCGTGCTTTTCCCTTCTGCAATGCCTCCCGTTATCGCAATGCGATACTGAAATGAAGCTGGATCAGGAAAAGTTCGGGGGTTCATACGAAAAAAGAGGCCCGGCACATTATGCCGGACCTCTTTCTGGTCAGAAACTTAGGCTTCTGCTGGCTCTTCGGCCGCGTCGTCGCCCTTCTCTTCTGCTGGCTCTTCTCGATTGAGAAGCCCCTTAAGCATTCCGAGTCGCTCGCCGATGGTTGCACCACCGCTGCTGAACCCGCCGCGTCGGCTGCCGGAGGCGTCATCATCATCGCCCTCTCGTCGGCCCGTCTTGCTGTTGCGTCGTCCGCGCATGCCGCGTCCGTCATCTTCCATGACTTCTGCGCCAGGTCGGAGTTCGGCACCGCCTCCCAAAGATCGCATCGAGAGAACCATTCGTCGGTCTTCGGTTCGAAGATCGATGATCTCCGCCTCGACAACCTGTCCTTCCTCAACCACGTCTTGTGGCTTTCGGATTCGGCGAACGCTCATCTCGCTGACCGGCATAAAGGCTTCTGCACCTTCTGGCAATCGGATGAACGCACCGCTCTGAACGATTCGGCTGATGTTGACCGTGAGCTTCTGGCCCTTTCGGTAGTTATCCTTGATCAAGTTCCAAGGATCTGGAAGCACCTGTCGGTGTCCGAGGCTGATCTTTCCGACCGATGGATCGAGTCGAAGGACCATGACCTTGATTTCCTGGCCTTCCTTGAACATTTCCTTCGGGTGGTTGATTCGTGCCCAGCTCATTTCTGAGATGTGCAGGAGTCCGTCCACGCCGCCAAGGTCAACGAATGCGCCGTAATCGGCAAGTCGTCGGACCGTTCCTTCAAGAATGTCACCAGGCTTTGCGGTGGTGAAAATGGCTTCCTTAGCGGCTGCCTTGTTTTCTTCCTCTGCAACTCGGTTCGAGAGAACTACCTTTCGGCGATCTCGATCGATTTCGAGAACCTTGAGCGAGAGAACCTGCCCAACGTACTTTTCGATGTTGCGAAGCTTTCCGCTGCCAACGTGGGTT
Organism: Chthonomonas calidirosea; assembly: GCA_945859975.1. Taxonomy (GTDB): domain Bacteria; phylum Armatimonadota; class Fimbriimonadia; order Fimbriimonadales; family Fimbriimonadaceae; genus Fimbriimonas. Next base: position 44,662 of record CAMAPH010000016.1, on the reverse strand, counting down.
GCCGGAACGAATCCTCGAACTCCGACGTCGACTACCAGGCCGCCCTTGACCCGGTCTACGACCATGGCGTTCAAGGTTTCCTGGGACTGGTGGGCTCGCTCAACGCGATCCCAAACCTCTTCAAAATCGGCTCGCTTCTTAGAAACGATCGGGTTGCCTTCTGCGCCTTCTGGGCGAAGAACAACAACGTTGATCTTCTGACCGACGGTCAGCTGACCGATTGCGGTGGTCAGGTTCTCGTCGCTAAGCTCCTCGAGCGGCAGAATTCCTTCCGACTTCGTTCCAAGGTTAACGAATACGCGGTCGTTCTCAATTTGAATAACCGTCGCTTCAATTCGCTCGCCCTTGCTGAGTCGCTTGAAGCCGCCTTCTGCTCCGTCTCCATCAACGGCAAAGTTGCCGCTCATGAAGGCATCGAACAGGTCCATTCCGCCTGGATCAACGCTTACGCCTGCATTCACTGGCTCTTCAACGGCCTCGACAACGGGTGCTGGTGCTGGCGCTTCGTTTGCCAGCGCCGCAACCGCGGCCGAGTCGTTTGCTACTGCGTCCGAAGAAGGAACTTCGGCTGCCTGTGGCTCGGTCGCAACCGCAACTGGCTCTGAAGAAGCTTCTTCAACTGCCGGTGCAGTCTCGACAACTTCGGCAACTGCTTCCGCGGGAACCGCTTCAACAGCGGGCGCTTCGGCAACGGGTGCTTCCGGTGTCGAAATGGCTGAGTCCAACGCTGCCTCCGCAACGTCCGATGATGTATCGGGGGTGTCTACCGTTGTGGTAACGGCATCGGTGGTCACGGCTTCAATGTCGGGCGCCTGAATAGCTTCGGGGGTCACGTTGGTGTCCGCCTCCGCAGGCGTCTGGTTCTGGTCGATGGTCATGGGAAACAGGAAAAAGCTCCTACGGCTGAGATTTGAATGTACCAGAGTCAGAAACTCTGGCAACAACCTAGACGTACGACGGAATTATGACCGGTAACGAGCGCACCATTTCTGTAACGGAGCACTGATTTCTGAAAATCTTGCGTAACTTTCAGAATAATCCGCGCCGCTAGGTACGGTGACCGCCCGAGAACGGACGGTTGCCGCGCACGCTTCAGCCACATTTGGCCAAATTCCGACACCAACTCCGGCAAGAATCGCCGCTCCGAACGCCGGTCCCTCATCGGTTTCCAAACTTGCACATTTGGCTTGAAAGACGTCTGCGATCATCTGAGCCCAAAACGGACTCTTCGCTCCGCCGCCCGTAATCCTGACTTCTGCGTCGGCGGCAGAATCGCCAACCAGCGCGCGATACCCATCGAGCAAACCAAACGTCACGCCTTCAAAAACAGCCCGGGCCATTTCTGCTCGCCCGGCCGAGAGCGTAAGCCCGACCCACGCACCGCGAAGGTAAGGATCATTCTGTGGCGTTCGCTCACCCGCGAGGTACGGAGCAAAAGTCAAACCACCGCTACCTACCGGGACCAAGTTTGCGGCCGCCGTCACGTCGTCGAACGGTGAATCGGCATACAAAGTGTCACGCAGCCATCGAACCGCCCCTCCGCAGCTCAACATCACGCCCATTCGGTGCCAGCCGCGATTAGCGTGGCAAAAAGTGTGAGTTGCATCGGTGGCATCGTAGATCGGCTTCTCGACCGAAGTGAAAACGACGCCGCTCGTACCCAGGCTGACGCTGATGATTCCCGGCGAAACAGCTCCAGTTCCAACCGCCGCCGCGGCTTGGTCGCCACCGCCGCCGACGACCGGAGTTCCCGCCGACAACCCGGCAACCGCCTTGGTGTGCCCAGTCACTTCGTCCGACTCAACAACCCTTGGCAAGATCGCGGCATCAATCTCTAGCGCTGAGAGAATTTCTTGCGACCAATTTCGGCTCGTCACGTCCAACATGCTCGTTCCGCTTGCATCGCTGACTTCCGTGACCTTCTCGCCCGTCATCCGGAATCGGATGTAGTCCTTTGGAAGCAGCAGCGACCGAACTTGCGAGTACTTGCTCAACTCATGATTTCGGAGCCAGACCAGTTTTGGCAGCTGAAACCCGGTGAGAGGTGGGTTGAAAGTGATGTCTCGCATCCGATCTTTGCCAACGGTGGCGTCGATTTCTGCGCACTCTTCGGCGGTCCGCTGATCGTTCCAAAGAATGGCAGGGCGAATGATGGCGTCGTTCTCGTCGAGGAACACCGCACCATGCATTTGACCGGCGATTCCGATTGCGTCTGGATTTGGCTCACCGATTTCAACAAGGCACTTTTCGACCCCGGTCCACCAATCTTCGGGGTTCTGCTCGGACCAAAGGGGTTGAGGCGAACTCAGCGGATACTCGGCGGAAGCTTGTTTGAGAACCTTGCCGGTCTCGTCGATGAGGATGACTTTGCAGCCGGAAGTGCCGATGTCGATGCCAAGAAGTTTCGCCACCACCTCAAATTACCCGTTGCAAAGTGGATTCCGGCGGTACCCTCTCCCGGTGCGTCACGCCGTAATTGATGTTGGATCGGGATCCATTCTGCTGTTGGTTGCCGAGAAATCGGAGGCCGGCTGGAATGCAGTTGCGGAGCGAAGCAAAGTGACTTTGCTTGGCGAAGGCGTCAAACAAACTGGGCAAATTCTCGCCCACCGAAAGGCGGACACCCTCGCAACTTTGGCTGAGTTTTGGGCGATTGCTCATTCCGAGGGTGCGGCCACAATCTTCGCCGGAGGTACGGCCGCCCTTCGACTCGCCCAGAACGCCCAAGAGTTTCTGCAGGCGGCTGAGCAACAGGGCACCCCCGTAGTCGTTCTTTCGGATGTTCAAGAGGCCGAGCTTGGGTTCCTAGCCGTTGCGGATGACGCGGCATTTGCCGATGCCAGCCGAATCACGATCATTGATCCGGGCGGGCAGAGCACCGAAGTCGTTCAGGCCACTCGAACGGATGGCGGCTGGGTTAAGAGCTTCGAAAAAAGTTTCGGGATCGGAACGTTGCAATTGCGAGGAGAACTGCTCGCGATTGAAACGCCCGGCCCAGCCGAGATTATGCGAGCTTCAAGCTGGATCGACGACACGATTGGCACCGCGATCAATCCGGCAGACCCTGGGAAGATCGTTTGCCTCGGAGCTCCGGGAACCGATCTTGTTTGCGTTCGCGAAGGCTGGGAAGATTGGCGACCCGACGAGGTCCACGGCGCACGGCTGGACTATGAAGAAGTCGGGAAAGCAGTCGGATGGCTCATGCGGATGACGGACGCCGAGCGAGATGTCGTCATCGGCGTTCAAAAGGGGCGTGGCACGACGATTCATATCGCGGCGCTCATTTTGGAACGGATGCTCAACTCCCTCGCCGCGCCCGAGTGCTACGTCTCTATCCGCGGCTGGCGATGGGCGATGTTGAACTTGGTCTAAACTTGCCGCAAGGGGCAAGATGAGCGGCTTAGACGGCAAATTCAACCAAACCGGCCGAAATCTGGCGTCGCTGGTTGGACTTGTGATCGCTGCAGGATTCGGATACTGGGCGACCAGCTCTCGGCAAGCTCCGGCTCCGATGCGGTGGGACTCTGCCCTCTCTGAGCCAAAACCTGAGAACAAGTCCGGCAAACCTTCCGAGGCCGTTGTTCACATCACCGGAGCTGTCCAACTTCCCGGGATCTACACGTTTGCGCCGTCGACTCGCCTCAAGGAGGCCATTGCCAAAGCCAAGCCGACCAAGAACGCAGATCTGAGCGGGCTAAATCTTGCGGCGAAGGTGATTGACGGCAGCCAGATTTTTGTTTCTCAGCGCGGAAGCGAAGCCGCACCGGCAAGCAGTCGATCCAGCCGATCAAAAGGAAGCCGTGTAGCCAAAGCCGGCCGCCCTACGCCGCTCACTGGCAGCCTCGCCCCACTTCCGCTCGCGATGCCACCGGAATATGTTGGCAAACGCTCGGACGAATCTCCGGTCAAGAAGCCGGCGAGTAGCAAGAAACAACCGCCTGCCCGTCCGATCTCACTCAATACGTCCAGCGCAGACCAGCTTCAGTCCTTGCCGGGCATTGGCCCAGCGACCGCACAAAGAATCATCGACTATCGTCAAGCATACGGCGGATTTGCAAGCATCGACGAACTTCTCAAGATCAAAGGCATTGGTCCAAAGAAGTTCGCCGAGATGAAAGAGTTTCTGAAGCTCTAGCGGCCGCCCAACCCGCTCAGCGTCACGCCCTCAATGAAGTACCGCTGGGCGAAGAAGAACAGCAAGAGCACCGGCATCATCGTCATCACGCTGAACGCCATCAACAAGCCAGGTTCACCGGAACGTTCGCCTTGGAAAAGCTGAAGTGCATAGCTCAGCGGCATATTCTCGGGAGAGTTGATGTAAATCAGCGGCCCCATAAAGTTGTTCCACGCACCCATGAAGGTCCAAATGGCGATGACGGCCAGCGCTGGCTTGATTTGGGGCAGCATGATGTCCCAGAAGGTCCGAATGTAGGAGCAGCCATCAATCTTGCTCGCGTCCTCAAGCTCCATCGGGATGTTCTTGAAGAACTGCCGCAACAAGAAGATGTTGAAGGCGCTGCCGAAGAACGCCGGCACCCACAACGGGAAGAGCGTGTCGATCCAACCTAGCCCCCGGAAGATCAGGAACTGGGGCAATAGCGTCACCGCCGCCGGGAGCATCATCGTGCTGAGCAACAACTTGAACAGGGCTTCCTTGCCAGGGAATGACATTCGGGAGAAGGCATAAGCCACGATTGCCGAACTCATGATCGTGCCGATCACGGAAAAGATCACGAGGATGAGTGTGTTTTTGAGATACACCAGCCCGTTGTTGGTTTCGGGCGGCAGGTAGCTGAACGTGTCTTCATAGTTCTGCCAGCGAAGGCCGGTCTTACGTACCGCTTGCACCTGGGCCGGCTCGAAAACCTGAACTTTCCCCTTGAGCGACTCCGGCTCGGTGATCTCCACCCGCCGGCGGCCGTCTTCCATCTCTTCCGTGACAAAACCAGTCACTTCTTGTGATCCGAACTTGGCCGTCACGACGGGAGCGTCTCGTGGAATCTCCTTGAGCTTTGATGCGTCGGTTTGGAAGGTTGTCCCGCGGATCGAAAGAGGCTTGAAGATGTCAACCGTCACCGATCCGTCCGCATTTCGGTCGAGAACGGTGCCCTGAATACTCTTCCCTTTGTAATCAGCGGCATACAGCGGAGTCTTCTTGTCCATGTATGGAACGGTCTGCTGCACTCGAGGAATCCAAACGATTCCACCGGAAGGGGAGACCATGTCCTGGTCCTCTTTAAAGCTCGTAACCAACGCAAAGACGAACGGGATTCCGAAGACGAATGACCCGATCAACAACATCAGCTGGCTCGTGAGTCCCCGGGCAATATCGCGCGATCGCGTGGCCTGAGCCGCTAAGGTCATTCCAGCGACGGCAGCGACCGCCAAGAACAGGAGCCCGGCTCCGGTCGCGGGAGTGACCTCGATCCCACCAGTCAAGACGTTAATCTTGGAGGTCTTGTCGGTGAAGTAAAGCGTGCCGGCAATTGCGATAACGACAACCCATCCAAAGAGGGTCTGCAACTTCTCGGTTCGCTCTTCTGGCGTGATGGCCAAGAAGGACTGCACCGAGCGAATGCTGATCATCACAACCGATATCGCCATAAGCCAGGCTGTAAACGGCATGACAAACCAGGTCAGCGGAAATCGCCATACACCGGTCGCCTTGGTCGGAGTGAGGAGGTTCGCTTGACTACTCACGAGCAAAGTCCCTCCGCCGATGGCAGCGGCCACAAAAGCGCCACGAAGTTCCGCTGGCCGGTTAACTCGCGGATCGCGGCCGAAGTATCTGGCCAACTTTGCGACAGCAGACAGCGCGAATCCCCAGCCGATCCAGGCAAGGAGGGTCCCAATGGCGAAGAGGAATTGGGGAGAAATCACTTATCTGTCTCGTAGTGGACCCAGCGATCTTGCAGTCGAAACTGGGTGAAGGTCAGGACCATGATGACCACGAAGATCAACCAGGCGAGGGAGGAGGCATAGCCCATCTTGAAGAAGGCAAAGCCGTTTCGGAAGAGGTGATAGACCGGAGTCAAGAGCGCATCGTCCGGACCGATCGGGCCATCCTTCGATGGCTTCATAACGTACTGCCGGTCGAACTCTTGCATCGCCCCGATGAAGCCCATGACCGAATTGAAGAAGACAATTGGCGTGAGCATCGGGAACGTAACGTTCCAGAACTGCTGCCTTGGGGTGGCTCCATCAATCCCGGAAGCTTCGTAAAGCGTCGTGGAAACACCCTTTAATCCAGCGAGCCAAAGTAACATTCCGCTTCCCGCCCCCCAAAGTCCTTGGAGGATCAGCGCGTTCTTTGCCCAGTCCGCACTTTGAAGCCAAGTCGGTGGCGGTACGGAAAGCCACGCGGTCAAGGTCTCCTTCCAAAACGAGTTGATGAGCCCCTTGCTTGGGTCGGGAGTGAGCACCCATGTCCAGAGAACGGCGCTCGCTACAACCGGAACGATGGCCGGCATGTAGAAGAGAGTTCGATAGAACCGCATGCCTTTCGTCGATACGTTGAGCAGCATTGCTACGGCTAGCCCAGTTGCGAGCCCAAGAGGAACACCAACCATCGCAAGATAAGCCGCATTGCTAAATGCCTTGAGAACCGTGGTTCGGTCGCTGGTGAACATCTCCTGATAGTTGCGGAGACCCACCCATCGAGCTTCGTTCAGAACGTCGTACTGCGTGAAGCTGAAGAACAGCGATGCGATCATCGGCCCGAGCGTGAGCACGACAAACCCAATCACCCAAGGCGCAACAAATAGGTAAGCCCATTTCGCCTCGTTCTTCGCGAGTCTTCCGAGGTTCAGCTTCGAGAACCAAACGCCACCAATCGCAAGCGCTACAACAAGAACTCCGATCGCGATGTAGGTTGGGATCGCCAAATCGATGACGGGATAGTTTGATTTGCTGTAAAAGGCGTCAAGTTCCCGCTGCACGGCGGCCTGTCCGGCCAGCAACGCTTCCTTCGAGGTGGCCTTGCCATAGAGCGCGGCTTCCATGGCCTTAACGTGCTCGCTCCATAGTGTTTGGCCGACGAACGTCGCTGGCCGAACTCGGCCATAGGGTGCCATTTCGATGTGCATGGACAGCGCATCGGCAAACTTTTTGTCGGCTGGCTTGAATCGCTCAAATGCCTGCTCGTTCGCATTTCGGCTGGCGAGCATTCGCGGAATGAAGGTCCGACCACGGCGACGCTCCCAATCCCTTTGGGCGGCGTACTCGATCATGCGGCCCTCCGTGCTGGTAGCAAACTTGATGTACTCCCAGCCGTCGGCCACATTTCTGGCCCCTCTCGGGACGGCGAGGGAAAAGCCACCGAACCAAGTGATAAACGTGTCTTTCTCGTCCTTGAATCGACCGACCTTGTTGAATCGATCTTCGGGTACCGGCGGTGGGGCCGCACCCAATTCAAGTTGCGGTGCGTAGCGGGAAAGGTCGTTCAATATCCAGTCGCCATCAATCTTCATGGCGACTTTGCCGGTTATGAACGCATCGTTCTCTTTGCCAAGGAATCCGGATTCGTATGACTTCGCGTTCTCATAACCCCCGAGGAGTTCATAGCCCTCCTTCATGAAGTTGAGGGCTTCCTCGCTGGCCGGGCTGTATAACGTGCATTTCTTCCCGTCCGCCGTCATGAAGTCAGCGTTGTTCTGGAAGGAATACATGTACAACCATGCATTGCCGAAGTTAGGAATGAACCCTGCTCGCTTTAGCGAACCGTCGCTGTTTCGGATGGTAAGGGCTTTGCTGTAAGCGAGCAGTTCGGGCCAGGTTCGCGGGGGTCGACTCGGATCGAGACCAGCCGCAGTAAGTTCGGCCGATTGCTCACGAAAAATCTTTCGGTTCCAGTAGAGGATGCGATTGTCGGCACCGGTCGGGATGGCGTAAATCTTGCCGTCATACATCGCCTCTTTCCAAGGCGCCTCGTAGTAGTCCTCAAATTTGGGAGTGAGGGGATCTTTATCCTTATCTCGCTCAATCAAGTCGTCGAGCGACCGGAATGCGCCGCGGCTCGCCCAGTCGGCGATCGTGAAGCGGTCTTGGTTGATCACGTCGGGAGCAACGTTCCCAACGATGCTCGTCATCAACTTCTGCGGGTCCATCTGACCCGCGCCCATGCTCAGGATGCGAACGCGCACGTCCGGGTTTCGGCGCTCAAACTCTCGGATGACGGCGCTCTGGCCTTTCGAGTCGGCTCCGATGCTGACGCCCCAAATGACGAGGTCTCGTTTCGGGGTTACACTGCCGGGGTCGGACGGTGCTGCCCATGCAAATGTTGCAAGTGCGCACCCGAGCGCGGCCAAGATAGGACGTCGGCATCTCATCTGGTCGGTACCACTATACAACACCGGCGCAGACTTGAGAATACGAATTCTTGAATCCGCAGATCGGTGCTTCTATCAGACGACCCAGTACAATCTCCAGTACACCCCATGTCTGAGTCAACGGCCAGCCCACCTTCTCGTTCACTACTCATAGGGATCCTGCTGACCGTTTTCCTAGACTTGTTCAGCTTCGGACTATTCATTCCGGACCTGCAGCTGCGAGGAGAGTCGCTTGCTGCAAAAATGCTGAAAATTCCCCTCGACCAAGCGGGCTCGAATCGCGAAGTCGGCTACATGGTCGGCCTGTTGATCGCCGGCTTCAGCCTTTGCCAACTGTTTGCTTCCCCAATCCTTGGCAGACTGAGCGACCGAATCGGCCGTCGACCGATTCTCCTCGCGACGACGATCTTGTCGGTTCTGAGCTATGTCGTTTATGCCAATGCCACGGAATTTTGGCTCTCCTTAGGCAGTCGCCTGATCGCCGGCATCGCGGCCGCGAACCTCGGTGTCGCCTTCGCTTATGTGGCCGACGTTACCGCTCCTCAGGATCGGGCCAAAGGTCTCGGGATGGTTGGAGCGGCCCTGGGCATGGGATTCATCCTGGGACCCGTCATCGGCGGATTGCTCATCCGAGTTGGAAACGATTCCCCGATGCTGCTCGGCTACGTCGGAGCTGGCCTTGCGCTGATCAACGCGGTCTACATCATTTTCGGATTACCGGAAAGCCTTAAACCCGGGACCGAGATCAAGCGTGCTTCTTGGATGCAAGAGATGCGAATTGCGTTCTCCACCAAGGGCTTGGTGCTCTTGCTCTGCATGCTCTTCGCATTTAACTTCGGCTTCGCGATGTTACAGACCACGTTCTTTCGGCTACTTGCCGATCCGAGGTCGGTCTTTCACCTAAACGTCACGCATGCGAAGGAGTACGGCAGTTACATTCTGGGGATCGTAGGTATCACCGGCGCCGTGATTCAAGGCGGATTCTTGCCGAAGCTCCAAGCAAAGTTTGGGGAGATCAACCTGCTGCGGGTCGGGATGATCATGCTCGTTCCCGCTTTGGCGCTCGTACCTTATGCACCCCTGTGGCTTCCCGTGATTGGCGTCGTGATCCTACAGGGCGTTGGGAGCGGACTTTCTCAGCCTTCACTTTCCAGCCTTGTCTCCCGAAATGCGCCTCCTCAAATCCAAGGCGGAATCTTTGGGATCACGCAGTCCCTCGGCGCGCTAGCCCGGCTCGTTGGCCCGATTATTGGCAACCCACTTTTCGCGGCGCGGCCGGAATACCCGTACCTTTTGGGTGCTGCCGCCATTCTGTTCCCCGCGATGGCGGCCTGGACGCTCAAGGATCCCGCGCAAGCCGAAACGACAATAACCGAAGCCTAGGGAACAAGTCCGAGCTAAGCTCGCCATAATGCCAACATGAGACGCGATCCGTTTAGCATGGTGCTCGGACTTCTCACCTTTTTAGGTGGCGTCGCAATCCTCGGTTACACGTTCCAGCTCGCATTGCAAATGTTCGGAACTCCCCCGGCACAAGCGCTTGGTGTCGAAGCCGGAAAGGACATCAATTACAACACCGCCCAAACGAACTTGGCGGGAATTCTCATTCGAATCGTACTGCTCCTGGTTATGGGTGCAGTCGGAAGCTGGATCGCGAACCGAGGGGCAAACTTAATTGCTGCATCCGCCCATCGAGCGGACGGTCCAAAGAACGACGCGTAATCCAAGTGCCTTAGGCCCCAGTCATCTCCTTCCCTCGGCAAGCGTCATAATAGGCAGTCGCATGTTTTCGTTTCTTCCCGCCCTATTCCTGATCCTTTGGCAGGGCACATGGGCACACGACCCTAGCGTTTCGGACGCGGCTCGGCAACTCGCTATCAGCCGCATTAGCCGGAATTTGACGCTGGCGTGGGTAAACGAAATTTCTCGGGAGATTCCCGAAACCCCGGCAAAACCGGAACCCATCGCCGCCCAAGCACCCAAGCAACCGAGCACTAGGATCGATTCCGATGAATGCCCAAGCGAAGTAGCGGGCCGCAGAAAGTGCCGCCGAAACCGTGCCGGACCCGTGGCCTGAGCAAAACCCTGCTCCCTCGGCTTCCCTTTCCTTGCGCCTAGCGCGGGGTCCAACCCACGGAAAACCTCCGGCCTATCCACATGAACTTTTTACGCAAACTTTTCGACACTAGCCGACGCGACGTAGACGCCGTCTCGCCCATCATCACCAAAATCAACGGCCTCGAAGCCAACTACACCAACCTCACGGACGACGAACTCAAGGCAATCTCGCACGAGTTCAAGTCGCGTGTCGCTGGCGGCGAAAGCCTCGACAAGATGCTGCCCGAAGTATTCGCGGTTGTCCGAGAGGTCAGTCGCCGAGCACTCGGCATGCGCCAATTCGACGTTCAGCTGATTGGAGGAACGGTTCTCCACCAGGGCCGAATCGCCGAAATGAAGACCGGTGAAGGAAAGACCCTCGTTGCCGTCGCGCCGATGGTCCTTAACGCACTTCCCGGAAAGGGCGCGCATCTTGTTACGGTCAACGACTACCTTGCTCGACGAGATGCCGTCTGGATGGGGCCGATCTACCACTTCATGGGCTTGAGCGTCGGAATCATCCAGGGCCAAAGCCAAGACAGCGACGAGCTAGGCGGTTCCTACCTTTACGTTCCCGGCGCGAACGCCATGGAAGACCCGCGATACATGAACCTCGTGCCATGTTCGCGACGCGATGCCTACGGCTGCGACATCGTTTACGGAACGAACCACGAATTTGGCTTCGACTATCTTCGCGACAACATGGCGTTCAGCGAAGGCGAACTTGTCATGCGCGAACTGAACTTCGCGATCGTTGACGAAGTCGACTCGATCCTCATCGACGAAGCACGAACCCCGCACATCATCAGCGGTCCGTCGAACGAAGACGTTAGCGTTTACGCAAAGGTCAACGAATACGTCAAGCAGCTTCAACCCGAGGTCCACTTCACGGCGGACAAGAAGAATCACAGCGCCAGCCTTACCGAAGAAGGCATGGACATGATCGAGCAGATGATGGAGATCGAGAACATCGCCGCTGATCCGCGATTGTTCCACCACGTCAACGCCAGCGTTAAAGCGCACGCGCTTTTCGATAAGGACATCGACTACGTGGTCCGCTCCGGCGAGGTCGTGATCGTCGACGAGAACACGGGTCGAATGATGTTCGGTCGCCGATTTAGCGATGGCCTGCACCAGGCCCTCGAAGCGAAGGAAGGCGTCACCGTTCAGCGAGAAAGCCAAACCGTGGCGACCATCACCTTCCAGAACCTGTTTCGACTTTACGAAAAGCTGGGCGGAATGACCGGTACGGCCAAGACCGAAGAGGACGAATTCCGAAAGATTTATGGCCTCGACGTGGTCTCGGTGCCCACCCACCGTCCGAGCAAGCGAGAAGACCAAGCCGACCTGATCTACAAGACCATTGAGGCAAAATTCCGAGGCATCGGCTGGGAACTCCTTCGCCTTTATTCCAAGCAACAGCCCGTTCTGGTTGGAACGCGATCCATCGAAATGTCGGAGCGAGTCTCCGCGCGATTGACCGGCGACATGCTTCAGCGACTGGTATTGATTTATCGACTCCGAGAGCGAGTTGAGATCAAGAAGGACCTCAAGGGCGAAAACGGCGCAGAAGCGAAGCGACTTTACGAAACGAATCTTCCCGACATCGATAAGCAAAGCCTCAACACTTTGCTTGCCAAGATCGATCTGGAAGCTGACCTTTTCAAGGGCGACCACATCTCGTGGTGCCTCAACGAGTTCAAGCTTCCGACCGAAGCCGAGGAATATCTCCGAGAAGCGCTCAAGCACGGAATCCCTCACAACGTTCTGAACGCAAAGAACCACGAAGGCGAAGCCGTCATCATCGCGGAAGCCGGACGAAAGGGCGCCGTCACGATTGCCACGAACATGGCCGGTCGAGGCGTTGATATTCTCCTTGGCGGACGCATCGAGGACGAGCTTGTCCGACAAGCTCGTGCTCAAACCGAAGTTGCTCAAGACGGACTCGACGAGTACGGAGACACCTACGTTAGCTTCCGACGTGGAGGCATGGAGCGAGCCGCTCCGCCGCTTCCGCTCGACGACCAAGAGCGCCGCGCTGCCGCCGAAGAAGTCCGCGCCCTCGGAGGTCTGTTTATCCTCGGAACGGAGCGACACGAGTCTCGCCGAATTGACAACCAGCTCCGAGGTCGAGCCGGACGACAGGGCGACCCAGGCGAGTCGCGATTCTTTGTTGCGCTCGAAGATCACCTCTGGAAGATCTTTAACGCGAACATGATGGAGAACCCGGCGCTGAAGATGTGGCCACCAATGGAAATGGTGGACACGCGGTTCCTCTCGCGCATGATCGAGAAGACCCAGCAGCGCATCGAAAACCACTTCTTCGAGGCCCGAAAGCACGTTCTCGAATACGACGACGTGTTGAACGCCCAGCGCGAACACGTCTATGGAATGCGACGAGAAGTGCTGTTGGGCAAGGATGTCCGAACGGAGCTTCAGTCCTACTTGCGCGAAGCAATGGCCGAACTCGTGGACGATGCTTGGATGGTGGACGAAACCTCCGGCGAGCAGTTCTATGACCACTCGGCGCTGTTTGAAGACGCGAACGAGCTCTTCCCGCTGGTTGACCACGTCACCCTAAGCGAGTTGGAGCAGTACCAGCCTGGCCCAGACCTGGTCGAGTTTCTCTACGGCGTCGCGATGAAGGCTTACGACGAAAAGGTTGCTCGCCTGAGCGACGCAATGAACGAACTCGAGCGGTTTGTCATCCTCAAGGCGGTCAACGATCGCTGGATGGACCACCTACAGATGGTCGAGTACGTTCGAGACGGTATCAGCCTCCGCGGTTACGGTCAGGTTGACCCACTGGTCGCTTACAAGCGAGAGACCTACGATCTCTTCCAGCGCACCGATAAGGGAATCCGAACCGATGCGGCAAAGCTCATCTTCCGCATGAACATTCAGGTGGAGAATCCAACTCCACTCGAACTCGATCTCCTCGGCGGTGCTCCGGCGCTACCGGAAGGCACCGAGTCGGGTGGCGTGGCAACGATGACGAAGGCCGAGCCCGGCACATTGCCGTTCCCCAAGGACATCGATGCGAAGCGTGTCGGTCGAAATGACGTTTGTCCTTGCGGAAGTGGTCACAAGTTCAAGGAGTGCCATTACAAGCAACTTCGTGCCGATGGCGTGATCTAACCGGGAACCTCTGGAGAAACTCGTCGTCAACAAGATGTCAATGCGGTTGTGACAGACTGCAATTACTCATCAGGTACCCCGTTTGAATTCAAACGGGGTCTTTTTTTCGCTTTGATTTTGCAAAACCGGGTGTAACATATCCGCCTTGAAACGAAGTTCTTGGCTCCTCGTTCCCGTATTGCTCGCTGGCTGCAGCCAGGGTGGGTTCAGCAAACGGAATACGTCCTCGACGTCCACGTTCCGGTACGCGATGCACACCTCGCCCACAACGCTGGACCCCGGCAAAGTGCAGGATGTCGACACCGGCGACCTCATTCAGAACCTCTACGAAGGTCTGGTGAGTTACTCCGAGGAGAACAAGATCATCCCCCAGCTAGCCGAAAGCTGGACAATGGAGGACGGCGGCAAGACCTACGTCATGAAGCTCCGTGCGAACGCGAAGTTTCACAACGGACGAGACGTCACCGCCGAGGACGTGAAGTTCAGCCTGGAGCGCAACAGCGATCCCAAGTTTGGTTCACCAACGGCCGGCAGCTACTTGGCCGACATCGTTGGCTTTGCTGAGCGCTTTGAAGGCAAAGCGAAAGAGATTTCCGGTCTCGTGGTCGTGGACAGCAAAACGATCAAGATCACCATCGACAAGCCTCGACCGTACTTCCTCGGAAAGTTGACTTACCCATGCGCCTTCGTGGTCGCAAAGGAAACCGCTAAAGACGAGGAGATCAACGACATCGAGGAAGTGATCGGCACGGGACCATTCAAGCTGGCGAAGTACGAAAAGGATCAGCAGCTCGAAATGGCTCCGTTTGAGGACTACTATCTGGGACCGCCGAAGATCGGAAAGCTGATTCGCCCCGTAATCAAGGACGCTTCCACGCGCCTACTGAAGTATCGAAACAATGAGCTGGACATTCTCACCCTTGAGCGGCAAGACCTTCCTGCCGTAGAGTCCGATGCAAAGCTCAAAGCCGAACTAAAGGCAGTAGACCGACCGGCGATTTACTACATCGGAATGAACCAGGGGCTCTACGCTCCGTTCAAGGACGTTCGGGTTAGGAAGGCCTTTGCGATGGCAATTAACCGCGCAAAGATTGCCGGGGACATCATCCACCTCCCCGAGGCTAAAGGCTTCATCCCGGCGGGCATTGATGGCCATCGACCGGACATCAAGGGCATTCCGTTCGATCCAGCCACGGCGCGCGATCTGCTCGCCCAGGCGGGATATCCCGGCGGAAAGGGCCTGCCGCCGCTCACGATTACGTACCGAGAAGGTCGGCCGGATAGCCAGCTTCTCGCCGTCTCGACGGTGACCGATCTGAAGAAGAATCTCGGAGTTGAAGTCGCGACTCGGGCAATGGAATGGCGAACCTTCCTTGAAGCAAGAAACGCCAAGAAGCTCCAGTTCGTTGGTCTGAGTTGGTTCGCCGACTACCTCGATCCCGAAAACTTCATTAGCTTCCTGCTGACCAGCACAGCGGTCGAAAACCGCGACGGGTATTCAAATGCCAAAGTCGATGATCTCTGCGCACGGGCAGATGTCGAGCCAGATGTAGAAAAGCGGCGGGCCATGTACCAAGAAGCCGAAGATCTCCTTCTCGAAGACGCGGCCCGCATTCCGGCTTACTTCGGTCGGGACATGATTTTGGTCAAACCTCAGGTCAAGGGCTTGCGCACGAATCTTTTTGGCACAATGGTGCATACCACGGTAGAAATTGCCGAAAAGTGATGAAAATGCTTGCCATCTATCCCGGGAGTTTCGACCCGCCGACTCTCGGGCATCTTGATGTCATCGAGCGGGCAACTCACCTGTTTGATCGACTGATCATCGCGGTGGGCGTCAATTCGGCTAAGCAGCCGTTGCTGACCACCGATCAACGCATCGAAGCCCTTCGGCTTTCCACTGCCCACTTTCCGAACGTGGAAGTCGCAAGCTTCAGCGGGCTGTTGGTTGAATACGCCAGGAGCGTCGGCGCAAAGTCGATTGTTCGGGGCCTTCGGGCGACGGCCGATTTTGAGTACGAATTTCAGATGGCGATGATCAATCGGCGACTCGCGAGCGACGTCGACAGCGTCTTTCTTATGACTCGCTGGGATTACAGCTACCTCAGCAGTTCGATGGTCCGCGAAGTGGCGGTCCTCGGCGGAGACTATTCCACCCTCGTTCCCGAGCCAGTTGTCCCCATTGTCGCGGCGGCGCTCGAAGCACGGGATCATATTCCGGCGATGGAAACTTCGCAACACGGCTAAACTAGACAACTGCTCTCAATGGACACCCTTCGCCTCCTGGATCAACTACACGATTTAACGATTGAGAAGCCTTCACATCTTCCTGGCATTCCGCTTTATTGGGGTTTAGACAAGGACGAGATTTCGCTGCTCATCACTAAGATTCGTGCGAGCTTGCCGCAAGAAATGAAAACGGCAGCAAACACTGCCCGCGAAAGTGAGCGGCTGCTCGAAAGTGCCAAAGAGGACGTTGCCCTCACACTCTTGAACGCGCAAAAGGATGCCGAACGGATCCTCGTAGAAGCGCAGCAAGAAGCAGAGCGGATCCTCGAACAAGCGAGATTGAAGCAGCAGCAGATGGTCGCCGAGAGCGAAGTCCTGAAGCTCAGTAAAGCTCAAAGCGAAGAGATTCGAAACGCCGCCGACCGAGACTCGCTTCAGATGCGGCGCGGAGCCGAGAAATATGCCTACGACGTACTGTCGCAACTCGAGCATGTTCTCAGTAAAGCGATGACCACGGTGAACGCCGGCAAGCAGGAAATGGCCCCTTCGGTGGAAGCCAAGCCCGCGCCGCAGAACGTCAAGGTCAAGTGACTTGAACCCGATCCTGACCGCCGGCTACGGCAACCGGGGCTTTCCAGCGTTCATCGAGCTGATGAAGCGGCACCGGGTGACTCACCTTGTTGATGTCCGCAGCGTGCCGCAATCCAGCTACTGGACTGATTTTCGGCGCGAGAACCTAGAACGCCTCGTACCACCGACCGGTCTTCGCTATGTCTACATGGGCGACACCCTGGGCGGAATTGCCGACAGCCCGGTGCTGTGCAAAGATCCCGAGACCGTGGAGTTACCACCCCTTTTCGACGAACCGAAACTTGCGCTTGGGATCGATCGACTGTTGAAAGCGGCTGAGAGTCCAGACCGGTTCTTGTGCTTGATGTGCGGCTGTCTCCGACCGCACCGCTGTCATCGCTCACGACTGCTCGGGCCCGCGCTTTTGGACCGCGGCGTGGAGTTGATGCACTTAAACGACGAAGGGGAACCGGTTCCGCAACGAGTGGTCGCAGTGGAATCGATTCCCCCTCAAGCGAGTCTGTTCTAGTTCTCCGTGACTTCCATTCGAGCGCTCTTGGTGCCTTGACCCTGGAGATTTGCGTAGAGGTTCACTCGCCCACGCTTACCAAGAGTCGTGCTAACCGTCACCTGCACCGAGCTTTGACCGGCTGGAATGATGACCGAAGCGGGCAGTGACGCCACAGCCGGGGCGTCTGTGCCAAGCGTCACAACCGTCCCGCTTGCCGGAGCAACCCCGGTGATAGAGATGGTCATGATTGCTGAGTCTCCAGAGACAACGCTGGACGGAGCGGTGACCGAGGTGATCGCGCTACGCACGATGGCGACAGAACTTGTGCGAGTCACTCCACTGCTGGATGCCTGAACAACGACTGATGGATGCGATAGCGCACCGCTCTCTGCGGGGAAGGTAGCCGATGTGGCCCCTTCTGGCACGGTGACGGTTGCGGGAACCGTCAAGCGGTTTGAACTTGTGCTCAGGGCGATCTCAACCCCACCGACCGGCGCCGGGGCCGTGAGGGTGACCATTCCCACCGTGCTTCCGAAGGTGGAGATGCTGGACTCCTGGAAACTGAACGCGCTCAAGACTGCGCCATGCTTGACGAGAATCGTGGCCGACTTTTCGCTGAACGTAGGAGTTGCCGTAACTTTAGCCGTGAAGTCCGTCGGGACGGGCTTTCCTGTGACCAGTACGGAAGCACGCGTGGCCCCCATCGGTACCGAAACAGTCGCCGGGCAATCGAGCGCGCTCGGCATCGAGTTGCTCAGGTTGACGGTCATTCCGCCGGCAGGAGCCGGTGCCTGCAGCAAAATGGTTGCCGTCGCCGTTTGCCCCGTTTCTACTTGCGTACGGTCAAACGTGACTGCCCCAACTCGAGGGATGCGGACGATAATCGTTCCGGTCCCAGACGTGAACGCCGTCGCCGTACCCGTTACCGTCACGGTTGTATCTGCATTTACGCTACCGGCAGAAACCGGGAAGGTCGCCGACGTGGACCCGGCCGGAACGGTGACGGTGCTTGGAACCGCCAAAGCCGGTGTGCTGCTGGAAAGATTGATGACGGTGTCGGTTGCGGATGCGCTGCTGATCGTAACCGTGCCCGTGGTTGCCTTACTGGTCGTTACCCCTTGGGTCGCAAAACTAATCAACATGGTCCGGTAGACCGCGTAAGCGTAAGCCGCACCTCGGTTGGAACCGCCTGGATCGGCAAGTCGCGCGCCAACGAGAACGGACTCTCCATCGATGCTCACACTGCAGCCGAATTGATTTCCGTTCGCACTGTCTGCAGCCAGGATCAAAGATTCCGATCCCCAAACTCCCGCCGTACGAGTGTAGGAGTAGGCCGCCCCGCGATTTGATCCGCCAATGTCCGAGCTGAACGCGCCGACCACCGCGAGGTCTCCCGAGATACCCACGGCAAAGCCGAAGTTATCGCCGTTCGTCGCATTGCTTGCCGCCAGCTTGGCTTGCATTGCCCACGAGCCAGATGCCTTGGACACAACATACGCGGCACCACGGTCAGTGCCTCCGGTATCGGCAAATCGAGCACCCGTGATGAAAGTATCGCCAGACATGGCACAGCTAAAACCGAGTCGATCGTTGGGGCCGGCGTCTGGAGCGACGAACTTTAATGCCTGCGTCCATGTGTTTCCGCTCCGCTCATAAACGTAGGCGGCGCCACCGTTTGTCGCTCCAGCATCAACACCATAAGCGCCCATCACAACTCGGTCGCCGGAAATCCCAACGCTGTAGCCGAGCTGATCCGAGTTACGACCATCGCTTGCGGTGAGCTTCGCCTGTTGGGTCCAAGTGCTACCACTTCGGACAAACACGTATCCAGCCCCGCGATTGCTTCCACCTGGATCCGCGTTCCGGGCACCAACGATTACCGTGTTGCCAGAAATTCCGACCGCAAAACCAAACTGGTCAGAAGATCCCGTATCATTGCCAACCAACTTTTGCTGTTGCGACCAGGACGTACCATTCCGCACGAAAACATAAGCGGAGCCACCACCGTCACCATATGCGCCCAGCACCACGGTTTCGCCGGAGATCCCGACGCTGTAACCCAAGTAGTCACCGCTAGCACCGTCGGACGCCACGAGCTTGGCCTCTTGAGTCCAAGTCACGCCCTCTCGACGGTAAACGTACGCTGCACCGAAGTCACTGCCGGGCAGGTTAACGTAGGGTGCACCAATGACCGCCAAATTGCCAGATACGGCAACGCTGAATCCAAATTGGTCGCTGTTCGCGCCGTCGCTGGCAATGAGCTTGGCCTGCTGCGTCCAGACGGGGTCGATGGTCACCGGATACTGAGCGTTTTGGTCATCGACCACAACGTACATCGCGTCGTTCGCGGCTTCCAGATGAGCAGGAAGCATGGTTCCGTTGGCATCCCAAACCGAAAGGCCAGCATAGGAAAACTTGGCCGTCGAGGTTTTGAACTCCACCGTTTGCTCGTCAATCTGTTCGAGACCGGTAGCGCCATTGACGGCCAACTTGACCCACAGGTTTTGGCCGATTCCTGGCTTGCTTTGAACTTGCATCCAGTGGTGCAATCCCGCGCGTTCATTGACATACCACTCCCGGAAATTGGGTCGCGTGAGGTTCAGCCTTGGCCAACCGAAATTGTCCACGCCTCGGCTGACTTGAGCCGCGCCAGTGGCTACTCGTGATGCTCCGCTTCCAAACGCAACGGTTCGAATGGCGATGCTATCAGCGTTCGCCCGGAGCTTCACTGCGCCGGTGTTCGAAAACTCCGCGGAAAACCGATTAGGTTGCCGAGCGATGTACCCCGTTCCCGTTTGATCAAAACCTCGCGCTAGCCTGTCTGAAATGTCTGACAAATTGCTCGACTGGGACGGCAGGTGATCGGCACCAATCGCCGAGCTCGAAGAAGCCAGCAATCCAAGCAATGACAAAGCCAAAAAGTGTAGACGCACATGCAAATAATTGGTGCTTGCCTTGTGCTCTAACGTACCTCTAAAGCGGTACTAACCCATTCGATTCTTTGATCCTAAACCGCTGATCCATTGTCATTCGAGTGACTCGGGCAGTAGTTTGGTGACCACCTTCACAAAATGCTCGTTCGATACTTTGCTCAGAGCCTTCTTCGCGATTTCGCTACCTGTGTCAACGATGTGCCGTTGAATCAGATCTTGTACAAGCGCTAGATCGGACTCGTCTAGTGCAATGGCGTGAACGTAATCTGGGTTCAGGTTGGCAAGGTCGGCTGCCAGGAGATACACCTTCCCTCCTGTCATTCCGGCGCCCAAGTTGAAGCCAGTGGGACCGAGTACAACGGCAACGCCACCGGTCATGTATTGGAACGCGTTTGATTCCACGCCTTCTACAACAACCGTGGGGCCGCCACCTTCCGGGTTCTTTCGGAAGCAAACGCCAAACCGGTTCCCGGCACGACCCGCAATGAAGGCCGAGCCTCCACGGGCACCGTAGCCAAACGCGTTACCAACCACGGTGAGACCAGTTTGGCCCTCGGCTTGTCGGATCACTAGCTTTCCGCCGTATGCCGCCGTGAAGGCCGAGTCGGCTACCGATCCCGTGAGGCGCAGATCCATCCCGTTGACCAGATAGGCGCCGTAATAGTGGCCCGCCGCACCGGTGTGGTGCATTTCGAGCTTGCCCTCGGTTAATCCAAGGTCACCCTTTGCCCGTGCGATCTGACCAGCCGCCGCGATGCCAACGCATCGGTCGACATTCGCGAGTTGCTCAGTGAGCTGATCGCTTTCTCCTCGTAGCGCAACTTCGGCCGCCGCAAGCTCCTGCGCCCGCAAAGTTGGCGCGTGGCTCCGGGTTTGCAACGCGTAGTCGCGCTTACTTTCCCGGGAAATCGGTGGTGCTAGCAGCACGCCGAAATCAAGCTGGGCTGACTTTCCGGTGAGACAAGGCTTCGGCTCAAGGCGATCCCGCCGACCGACGATCTCGCTCAGGCTGCGAATCCCGTTTGCCGCCATCAGCTCACGCACTTCGCGGGCCATGAACAGCAGGTACCGCGCTACGTGCTTCCCTTTCCCTTGGAACTTTGCGACGAGCGCTGGGTCTTGCGTAGCAACTCCTGGCGCGCAGCCGAGACGCCGCTTTCCGGTGGGATCCGCTGGATCTGGTCCCGCAAGGTGGCACTTTCGAAGCATCGAGCAACCCACGGCAATAAGCAAGCTCGTGCCAATCCCAACTCGGTCCGCACCCAGGTGGATCAACTTTAGCGCCTGCTCTCCATTCTGAACGCCGCCATCGACGCTGATCTCGACGAGGTGCCGCACGCCTTCTTCCAGCAAGGTCTCGTGGACATTCGGCAAAACCGCCGCAACCGGAATTCCGGCGTGCTTTTGGTCGACCCGCTTGGCCGCACCGGTACCGCCGCATCCGTCGCTGATGTGCAATCGGTTGGCTCCGGCGTTTACGCCGCCCATCACAACCATTTCGATGCCGTGGGTGGCGACAAACTTCAACGCGCAGTTAACTTTGGGGTTCAAGTGACGCCAGCTCTCGATCATCAGCTTGACGTCCTCAATCGAGTAGAGATTGTGGTTAATCGGCGGGCTAATGAGCTCGTAACCGGGTTCGCATCCACGCTGTCGGGCCACTTGGACCGAGACCTTTTTGCCGGGCAGTTGTCCGCCCTTTCCGGGCTTGGCCCCTTGGGCAAACTTCACTTCTGCTTCCAGTGCGGTGGCCGCGGTCCAGGGAGTGATCGTGAAGCGCCCGCCGGAATACTGCACGCTTCGGTTACCGAAGCGAGTCCCGATGCGCTCTTTCTCAAACCCACCTTCACCGCTGTTCGCAATCGGGCCAATGCCGCTTAGGGTTGCCGACTTCTCGAAGACCGAAATGTAGCGGCGCAGGAGATTCAGACCGCTCGCAACCGCCATGTGCGCGGGCGAACTCAGGGCGCCTTCGCTCATCCCGGGTGCCATGAACCGCCACGCAATCGAAAGCTCCGATTCCACTTCCTCAATCGGGATGGGTGAGCCGGGCTTCAGGTGGAGACAGTCCAAAAGCGTGATCGGCGTTCGCTCGCTGACCAACTTTGCGTAGGTTTGATAAGCCTCGTAAGTCCCGGGTTTTCCTTCGTGAATCTTCTTGGAGTAACCCGTAGCGGACTGAAGATTCCGAACGATGTCGGCATTATTCGCATGGGCGCGTCCAGACTTGGTGTGCCGATATTCGCCAAAGTCGGGCAGGGCGCACTCTTCGACGAACGCTTCCGCGTGGAATTGCAGCCACTCCGAATTGAGGGTGTCGACCCCAATGCCTTCCAGGTGTCCGGGAACATTCGGAAACTCCCGAGCAAGAAAGTCCTTGTCGAGTCCAATAGCTTCGATCAATCGCGCGCCACAGTAAGCCGAAGACGGCGTGACGCCCATCATCGACATCACCTCGACGAATCCTGAGCGAATACCTTTTAGATAGTTGTATTCCTCTTCGCCGCTCGAAGCAGCACCGAGCCAAGGACACACCACGTCTGCCCCGACGCTCACCAGCAACGCGCAGTGGTGGATGTCCCACACTCCGGCATCCGCGACGAGTCCGACGCGGTGACGACGGTTTTCTTGGATCAACGCTTCATGAAGCCGCGAAACGAGGCGCAACATCGGTACCGCCACTCGACCGGCATCAACATTTCGGTCACTCAAGATGAGGACCGTGGCATCAAGGGCGGACGCCTCGGCGACCAACTCCGAAAGACGCGCTTCTAGACCTTCGCTTCCGGTTGCGGCATCGAAGGTCGCATCTAGCACGTGAGCACTAGCCTGGGAAGATAACCAAGCGCATTCGCCGAGGGAAATGACGCGATGCTCGGAGCGGAAGACCAGCCCTTCTTCACCACCGAAAAGTCCAGATCTGTTACCGATGGAAGCGCTGGAATCGAACACCCACGCGTCCCGAATCGGGTCAATCGGTGGGCTGGTTTCTTGAGCAAATCGGAGCGCAAAGTAGTCTTCGATCCGGCGCGGGAAGTGGTCCAGAATGGCGGCGGGAGAAGTGTCGTCTCCCATCGAGCCGACCGCAGGCTTGCCGGTCTTGAGCAGCGGTGCGAGGACGACGTCGATGTCTTCCTTACCCATCCCAAAGGCCCGTTGCAGCCGAGTCAGGTCTCCGAATTCAGGAATCTCTTCAGCGCTCGAGAGCGGAACGACATCGTGAGGGAGACCGGGATAGTCCTTGCGGCCAACTTCGTCGTGAACCTGTTCGTTGGTAAGGATCGCGCCATCTGCGAGGTGAACGAGCATCGTTTCGCCCGGACCCATGATGCGCTGAGACTGGAATGGCCCAAGCGGGAAGGTGCCCGTCGGCTCGCTGCTCGCAAAGGCAAAGTCCTTCGTCACCGTCATCCAAAGCGGCCGCAGACCATTTCGGTCGAGGTGGGCGACGGCATCATCCCCATCGCAGGCGACGATCGCTGCAGGTCCGTCGCACGCGCCGAGGAAGACTTCCATGGCCTCGTTGAATTTGCGAAGGGGCGAACCGTCCGGCAGCGTGCTGGTCGCTTGCGGAAGCAATGCGAGAATCGCCTGCGGCACATTCATGCCGCCCGCGAGAAGGGCGATCAGCATATCGTCCAGATTCGCGGTATCTGATCCACCCGGGCACACGACGCTCGTGATGCGACTGGCGAGCTTTTGGATCGACGGGAACTGCTCAACGAGGTTTGCAATGAGGTCGCGGCCAATCGCCTGCATCCAAGCAACGTTCCCCTGGATGGTCGAAATTTCACCGTTGTGCGCCAGAGCCCAGAACGGCTGAGCGCGACGCCATGCGGTGGTGGTGTTGGTGCAGTACCGACTATGGAACAGAACGTACCGAGAGCGGAAATGCGGGTCTTGGAGATCGGGATACAGGTCGCCGATTTTTGAGAGTTCGGCAAGGCCCTTATACACAACCGTTCGGTTCGAGAGACTGACGATGGCAAAGTTGTCGCCATACATCTTGTTCGCCTCCTCATCAATCGCGAGACGAAGCAAGTACCGACAAGCAAACCAACCGTCCTCGCTCATTCCCTCGGGTCGGCGGAAGATCGCCTGTCTCACCTTTGGCATCGTCATGCGGGCAGAGCTGCCTTCGGGCAACGCATCCGGGTTAATCGGCACTTCTGCCCACTGCAGAACCTCCGACCCGGCAAGGTGAGCGAGTTCCTCTACGATGGCGGTGCAGCGACGACGGTCTGTGGTTTCCAACGGAAGGAAAAACATTCCGAGCGCCAAGTCCTGTTGCGCGATGAGCTTTGCGTGGTCAGGAAACCGATCGAGAAGGAGCGGCCAGGGGATGTCCAACTGCACACCGGCTCCATGCCCAGGAGCGCCGCGGTGGTCGAATTGACGGCACAGTTCAAGGGCGTGCTGAACAACGGTGCGGTCGGCAACTCCTTTTCGACTTGCAAGAAATCCGATGCCGCAAGCGTCGGCTTCGAGATGAGGGCGTCCGTGACGAATGACTTGAAACATTGAGGCTCAGAACGTCCCGTCGTTGGGAATCTGCTCGTCACCGTTGCCGAGGCTCGCACATATTACAGCAAGATTTGGCTTCAGGATCGGAAAATTTTGTTAGGCTTCTTGAAGATAATCCTTAACTTTTGCAGCGAGCGCGTTGGTCATCGTGGGAACAGAAGCTAGGTCTTCAATGGTCGCTCGCCGAATCGCGTCGATCGAGCCAAACGTTCGCAATAACAATCGTCGACGCCGAGGCCCTACGCCTGGGATTTCTTCCAACGCCGAGCCGCCCATCCGCTTGTCGCGAATCTTTCGGTGGAAGCTCAAAGCGAACCGGTGGGCCTCGTCTCGCAGGCGCCGAAGCAGCATCAAGCCCGGGGAATTGAGCGGCAGTTCGATCTCGCGGAAGCCGTTCTCGTCGAGCATGTACAGCAGTTCGTGCCGCTTGGCGAGGCCGACCATCGGCACGGTCATGCCGAATTCATCCCTGGCCTTAAGCGCTGCGCTCAACTGCGGCTTTCCGCCGTCGATCAGGATCAGGTCCGGGAGCTTGGCGAACTTTTCGTCGCCGTCGGTGTAAGCCCGGAGCCTCCGCATCAGGACTTCATTCATCATCGCGAAGTCGTTCGGCACCTCGGGCAACCACTTGATCTTGAATCGCCGGTACTCCGCCTTCGCTGGCTCACCGTTCTCCGTAACCACCATGCTGCCAACCGGTGCGGTGCCTTGGATGTTGGAGATATCGTAGCCCTCGATTCGCGACGGCAAAGTCGGCAAACCGAGTGCTTCCTGAAGCTGCACAAGTGCCTCTTCGACCCAGGCTTCCTTTTTCGCCATCTCTTGGGAGAACTGGTTGAGGGCCTGTTCCGCGTTGGCCGCCGCAAGATCGACGAGGCGCGCTTTTTCTCCCGTCTGCGGAACTTCGACCGTCATGGTCGATCCGCGTTTCTGGCGAAGCCAGGTCTGCACGATGTTTCGCTCTTCAATTTCGAGCGGCAGCAAAATCTCGCGCGGAATCTCCGGCGCGTCGGCATAGTACTGCTTCACAAATTCCTGCACCGCTTCGGCGGGCGGAACCTCCATGGCGCCATCCAGCATGTACTGCCGCTGCCCAATGAGCTTTCCGCCTCGGATGTACAACATCTGAATCGCCGCGCCACGTTCGTCTTTCACGACTGCGATGACGTCTTGATCCACGGCATCGGAACTCAGCACCTTCTGGCGTTGAAGCACCTTTTCGATCGCGAGGATCTGGTCTCGAATCCCGGCAGCTTTCTCGAAGTCAAGGTTCTCCGCTGCCTTCTCCATATCCGCGGTGAGGTCAGCGACAATGCTTTCCTCTTTCCCTTGGAGGAACCGCTCCACTTTGTCGAGGATTTTCTTGTACTCGGCCTGATCGCTCTTACCCGCGCAAGGTGCGAGGCAGCGTCCGAGGTGGAAGTACAAGCACGGCTTCTGCACCTCCGCACCGGTCCAGCTCTTTCCGCACGGGATCAACGGAAAGATCTTGTGGAGCAGCTGGATCGTGTCCCGCACCGCGAAAGCGCTCGTGAACGGACCGAAGTACTTTGCGCCATCCTTTCGAACCTTTCGCGTAAAAATCAAGCGAGGAAAAGCTTCGTTCGTGATCGCGACGTAAGGGTACGACTTGTCGTCGCGAAGCCGGACGTTGTACGGGGGCCGATACTGCTTGATGAGGTTGCACTCAAGCACGAGCGCTTCCAACTCGGTGTCCACGACAATCCATTCGATATCGCGGACCTTGCCGACCAGCCGTGCGATACGCGGGCCATGCTTGGCGGAAGCTTGGAAATAGCTCCGAACCCGGTTCTTGAGCGAAATCGCCTTGCCGACATACAGCACGGCACCCTTCTCGTCCTTGTAGATGTAGCAACCCGGAGTGGCCGGGAGCTTCTCCAGCCGCTCGTTCACGGTTTCGTTCAAGGATCGTCTGGCCATGCTGATTTCTTACTACGCTACGCCGATAGAGCGGGGCAAGGAAAGTTTGACGTATTGTAAGGCGTGTTCCGAATCCTCCGGCAATCCCACAAGTGGGTCGGCGTCGTTGCCTCCCTGTTGCTGGTTGTCCTTGCGACCACCGGTTTCTTGCTCGCCACGAAGGGCAAGATTGAATGGATGCGGCCAGCCGAGGCGAAAGCCGAGAAGGTGGAATCTCCAGCAGAGATCGTCTCGGTGCAAGTCGCCGTGGAAGCGGCCTTTGCCAAGGGCATCCCCGAGCTTCGCACAATGAAGGATGTTGACCGGGTCGACTACCGGCCGAAGTCAAACATTTTTAAGATCATAAGCAAAGAGGGGTATCAAGAAGTTCAGGTTGACGGCAAGACGGGCAAGGTACTTACCGTTTCTTTCCGAAACGACCAACTAGCCGAGGACATTCATGACTTCAGCATTTTTTCGGACCTGATGCACGAGTATGGACTTCCGATCACCGCACTCGGGCTCTTGACTTTGGCAATTAGCGGCATCGGCATGTTCTTCACGCCAATTCTTCGAAAACGCAAGTTCCTCAAGGAAAAGGCCAGCGCAGTCGACCCGAAATCCAACCGGCGCGACGCGGAATAACTGACATTTAATTCGCCAAATTGCCGACGCCATAATTCGCCATCACGATCGAAATCGTGAGATTTTTGCTAGTTAATCGGGGGAATCGCGCGAAAATCGGTCAATACATTGGAAACAATCTTGTTCTCCAACTTTCTGTCCGATATCGTAGAAGGGATGAGATTTCATTGCTTCACTAAGAAGCTGATTGGCTTCCACTCGTTCGTGGCAGGTGCCGCGATCCTCACAACAGCGTTGTTGGCTGGATGTGGTGGTGGTGGCGGTTCTACGGGTTCAACCGCTGGAACCGTTCCTGTTGCTATGTTTGCCACCGATGCAGTTAACGACTACGCTCAAGTTTGGGTCAAGGTCCACGGTATTCGCCTTGTTCGACCGGACGGCACCGCCGTCACCGTGTTCGAAGATGCGGCTGGCACCGTGACTGACCTTCGCGCGCTTAACCAAGCGGGCACTCGGCGATTCTCCTTCCTCGCACAGGGCAACATTCCGATTGGCCGATACAAGCGAGCCGACGTCATCGTCGACCATTCCGTCTCCTTGGTCAACATTGCGGGCGTTGGTGTAACGAAGCAGTTCGCTACCTCGTTTGACGGGCCAGACGGCAAAACGCACATCCCGGTCTCAATCGAGGCAGAAGTCAACAGCACGACCAACGTCATTGTTGACTTCGATCTTGAAAACTGGACCGAGACGGCAACCCACGTCACTCCAGTTGCGAAGCGCGTTGAAGATCCAAATCTTGGCAACGACGATCGCCATCGAGATGAGGACTACAAGGGCACCGTCGGCGCCCTTGCCGGAACGATTCCAACCCAAACCTTCACCCTCAGCGGTCGAGGCGCGGCAATCAACGTTGTCACGACGGCAAACACGGTCATCTTCCGCGAAGACGGTGGTGTGAACCCAGTATTGGCGAACGGCCAGAGAGCGGAAGTTCGCGGCACGTTCAACATCACGACGCGAACAATTGAAGCCAAGAGCATTAAGATCGAAGATGCTCGAGCCGAAGAACCAAAGGTATTCGGACCGATGTCTGAGATCAATGCGACGGCTGGAACTTTCGTGGTTGAAGCCAAGTTGGTCCGCGGTTTCATCCCTGCAGCCAGCACGGTGAAAATTCAGACCTCCGACACGACCCGGTTCCGCCTCCGACGCGGACTCACCGCGACTAAAGCTGAATGGTTTGCCTTGGCCAAACCAGCAGCACCGGTGGAAGCTGAGGGCCTCTACAACGCCGAGACGAACACGCTCACCGCTAAGTCCGTTCACTTTGAAGGTGAAGATGACGGCGGTCCTGGAAACGAGGTCGAAGGCAAGGGTGCCGTTTCGGACATCAACGTTGTGGAAAAGAAATTCAAGATCACTCTCTCCGAGTGGGAAGGATTCCCTGGAGCGCTTGGCAAGGTCGTCAGCGTCAACGCTGCCGAATCTCAGTTCAAGAACAAGTCCGGTGACATGATTTCCGCGGCTAGCTTCCTCGAACTCATCGCTGCACCTGGTGCGGTGGTCAAGGTTAAGGGACGTCTGGACGGTGACGTCATCATCGCCGTCTTCTGCCAAGTCCGCTAACTACGCAACTCGAAAACCCGGCTGTCATCGCTCGTACTGAGCGGCGACATCCGGGTTTTCTGCGATTAAGCTCTCGATGTCCGCAATCGGCGGAACATGCGACGTGGCACCAAAGTAGCCGCACTTGAGGCATCCGGCCGACGCGGCAAACCGTAAACAATCCGGGATTGACCAGCCGCGTGAAAGGCCATGTAGCATCCCTGCGCGGAACATATCCCCCGCGCCCGTGCTGTCCACCATGTCCGGCGCGGGAAACGGCGGATACATCCGCACCGGGTGGTTTGGCGATCCAGCGACAAAGCCGTTCGGGCCATCGCTTAAGATGGCAAAGCAGCCGTACTTTGCCACCCAATCTTTCACCCACCGCACATTTCGCTGGGTGTTACCGCGCACACCAACCCAGTCGGTGCTGCTTTGCCAGAACATATGTTCTTTGATCGGCTCTTCCTCTCGAAAGAAGTCCATCACATAAACCTTCATTCCCGCTTCGGAAGCGGCGCGAACGGCATCTCGGGAAGGTCCAGACATGTTGGATTCGACGGTGAACCAGTCTCCTTCAGAGTAAGGCAGCCCGGCAACCGGAATCCCTGGCCCCATTCGGCCAAAGCCCGTGCCAAACATCGTCCGCTGTCCATCTGGCGTGATGTACACGTCACATACTGGCGAGAGCATCGGGCCCGATTGTCGCCCTTCCGGGAGCGCCCGCAGGTTCTCGACCGGTAGGTTCTTGGCCCGAAGCGCGGACCACAGGACGTCTGATTCCAGGGAGGTACCGATCGCATTCCCAGTGAGAACCGGAGCATCGCCCCATTGCAAAAGAGCCGTCGCGGTGTTCGCGGCCTCGCCTCCGAGCATGAGTTGCTCTTGCTCGACTTCCACATACCCACCGGGTTCGGGAAGGCGCGCTACCCGCCGCAGCCGGTCGATGCAGATTGTTCCAAAAACAAGGATCAAAGTGGACGCATAATACCGATTCGTGTTCTGGATTCAAACGGGCTTAGCTTTTGTCATTTGGATTGCGGCTGGCTTGTCCGTGCGCCGGGTGCCATTATTGTCGCCTCACGAGCTCCGAAAGCGACCGCGAAAGCAGCGCCTTACCGCGCTCATTCTTCTCTTCCCGGTGGCAATCTTGCTTCTTGGAGGCGGAATCGCTTGCATCGCGGCGTTCAATGGTCTCGCCCCGACCGGGCTTGCTCCTTGGGCGTGGCTGCTGCTCGCGCTATCGGGCTCGGTGTTCGTTTGGCTCCAAACCGCAGCGATGAGCGTCGCCGTTTCCCTTGCTATGGATGCAAGACAAACCGGCGATGCCATACAATCGTCCAACCAGAACGAGAATTTGAAATGAGCTTTTCACGTGTTGCAATCACCATCGCTGCGATGTTCGTGATCGGTGCTTCGGCATCGGCCGGAACCTCCCCCAAACTCCAAGACCCTGAAGTTGCGGCGCGTAGCCAGAAGGTTCAGGAGAACATGCGCCGGATCGACCTGCTGATGCAATTGATGCCGCTGATCATCCGAAAAGACCAGTTCGACAAGATCCTTCCGGTTTACGCGAAGATCAAGTCCGAACAACGCAAGGTTCTGGAAGACGAAGACAAGCAACTCCTGGCGCTCGAAGCGGAAGTTAATGAGTCGCTGAAGAAGGCCCGCGAAAACGGCGTTTTTCCCAAGAAAGACCTTGTCAAAAAGTGCATCCTGCTCGTACGAGCCCTCGGCATTCGCCGAATCATGGCTCGCGGCGAACTTTCGGAAATGCTCTACAAGACGATCGACGAGTGCTTCGATGCCGGTCAGAAGAAAGTGATGACCAGCATTGATTGGAAAGAATTGGATCCGTCCGCCGATCTTGCTGGAAAGTCAGACGCGGACAAGATGAAGTTCTTTATCCGCGTCATTTTCCTTGATCCACTGGCCTACGACATTCTTCTCGACTTGGACAAGAAAGCCCGCGCTAGCGGCCTTTGAGCCTTGCCACGGCTCCCTGAACGTTGTTCCTGATGAACGACAGTGGATGACTTAAAAGCGGTTCCAGTACTGGAATCGCTTTTTTGTCGCCGTATTCGGCAAGCGCATTGATCGCCGCCGCCCGGGCACCGAAGGACTTCTCCTTGGTGACCTTTACGAGGGCGTCATAGGCTTCGGTCTGGCCCGGCTCATCTTTGATTCGGCCAAGAATTTCGATCGCTTGAACTCGGAGCGCTTCGTTTCGTGGCGTCTTCAGTTGGCTGAGGCTGATGCCCCGTGCTCGATCTTTGTCGGTATCGGCAAAGTGATTCATCGCAAACTTTCGGAACTCGTCTTGATGGGAATCGGTGACCCAGGCATCTTCGACAAGGCTCTTGTCGCCGGTTACGCGGACCAGCGCCCGAAGGGAATCAAGCCGAATCAAATCGTTCTTATCCGACTGCATCAGCTCGCGAATCTTGCCCTGAGTTGCTTCGCTGGGCTTCAGCTCTCCGAGTCGGTTCACTGCCACGCGGCGCTCAAACGGGCTTGCACTTGTAAGCAGGCTCGAAAGATACGCCTCATCCGAAATGAGCGGGATCAATCGGCTTCGGAGTGAGTTGCTGATGCTCAGCTTGGCCAATTCGACCTTCTGCGGTTCGGACATCGTGGGGAAAGCAACCGGTGCCAGTCGAGCACGCTGTCCTGCGTTTCTGGCGAAACGGTACATCTTCATCCACTCGGCTGGGGTCAGATTAGCTTCATAGCGAATATCCGCCATCTGCCAAGCCGCCGGGTCGAGCTGAACCAGTTCGGCCGGGAAACTGACTTCCGTCTTCGTACCGGTCAGCGTGACTTTCTCGATACCAATCTGCTCTCCGTTGATGAGCAGAACCTCGGTTGGAATACGGAAGTTGGTGCCGGATTGTTCAATCGTCCACTTCTTGCCGTCTCGCTTCACCGTCAGCTTCGGCGCGGCATTCTCGTAGAACCACTGCTTCCGGAACCAGTCGAGATTGGTGCCGAGCGTTTTGGAATAGAACGTGAAGAACTGCTCCGTGTCGACGTTTTTGTACTTGTAGGCGTTCAGGTACTTCTTGGTGGCGTCCCAGAATGCGGGCTCGCCGACCATTCGCATCAGCATGAACATGCGCGATGCTCCGCCGGGATAGGCAAAGCCGTCGAACATTTCGATGGGGTCTTTGTAGCCAAACCAGACCATTGGGCGATTGCCGCCCGCGTGCGCCCCAAGGCCGCCCGAGAAGATGTCGACCCGCTGGAGGTCGAACGCATCCTGGCCCTCAATTTCGCGGGTGTAGAAAGCGGGCATGAAGCTGGCCCAGCCTTCATTGATCCAGATGTGCGACCAGTTTGGCGTCGTGACGGTGTCGCCAAACCACTGGTGCGCCAGTTCGTGTGCGACCAACCCGGTCGAATCTTCGAGGGGGTGAACGTGCTGGGGATGGAGCGTGCTGATGGTCTGAGTCGTCGCCGTGATGTTCTCCATTCCACCGAACATGAAGTCGGGAACGGCGGACTGGCTGTACTTTGCGTACGGATACTTGAAGCCGGTCAACTTTTCGTAGACGGCAACGTTGCGAGCCGTTCCCTGAAACGCGACCTTGCCCTGAGCCTCAAGTCCGGTTGGAACCCAGTAGCTCACCGGGAGTGGCGACCGTTGTTCGAATATCTCAGAATACGGTCCGGCGACGAAACTAATCAGGTAGGTCGAGTGCGCCTGATCCATTTTCCAGCTAAAGGTGTCAGTCGCTTTCCCGACGACCTTTTTGACCAACTTTCCATTGCTCAATCCGCTCCAGCCTTTCGGCAGGATCAATGTGCCTTCGCTGGTTGCCTTGTCATCTGGATAGTCGTAGGTAGGAAGCCAATTTCGGGTGTCCTCCATTTCTCCCTGGGTGTAATACACCGGGGTTTTCGCTGGGTAGGCGCGCTCGGCGGGCACGTAATAGACTCCGGCTTCTGGCGTGCCGACGTAGGTGATCGTTACGTTGATCGGCCGCAGGCTTTTGCCCGCGTTTGGGATGTTCAGGCGGTTGTTCTGTAGCGAAAACGACTTTGGCTTGCCATCTACCAAAACGTTTTGCACGGAGAGCCGCTGACAATCAAAACTTACCGATCGCTGACCAGGCATGAGTTGTAAGCGATTCGTGACTTTCCCGACAATCTGCCCGGGCCGGTTCTTGTTGATGCTGATCTCCCACTTGACGTGGAGAAGATCAAAGGTTCGGGGTGGCCGGCGATCCGCGACGGCGGAGGCGAGCATTAACGGGGTGATGGCACCGAGCATGCAAAACAGTATGCCAAAACCATCACACAACGTTTCAGGATTGGGAATCCGGCCTGCTACATCTGGACCAGGCGATTAGCGGCTTCCCAAGCGCGGGCGATATCGGCCACGAGCAGGCTGTATCCGCCGTCGCCACTGATGTTCGCCTGACGCAGGATGTAAGCCGGGTGAAGGGTTGCGATGGCGGTCTTGGCGAATTCGCAGGGGAAGTACTTACCGCGCTCCTTTGTGATCTGGAAGTTTTTCTTGATTAAGTTCTTCGCGCTTGGTGCGCCAATGCAGAGAATGACCTTCGGCGCCATGATTGCGAGCTGTGGCACGAGCCATTCGCGGCAAGCGGTCGCTTCGGCCTCGGTTGGCGCACGGTTGACTGGCTTGCCGGTGCTCCAATCGGCAGCTCGGCACTTGACCGTGTTCGTGATGTAGACCATTTCTCGCGTCAAGCCAGCATCGACAAGGGCTCGGTCCAACAACTGCCCTGCGCGGCCAATGAAGGGCCTTCCCTGCTTATCCTCGTTCTCGCCGGGTCCTTCTCCCACGAGCACCAAGGGCGACTTAGGATCGCCTTCACCAAAAACGACGTTGGTTCGCCGCTCGGAAAGCGGACAAGCGGTGCAGACTAATGCCCGGGACCGAAGCTCAGCGAGAGATTCCATCAATCACTCCGCGAAGACGGTCGTAGCTGGCTTCAAGCGACTGCGGCATCACGCGCACTTCGCCGACGGCGGTCATGAAGTTCGTGTCGCCGTTCCAGCGAGGCACGATATGCCAATGGATGTGGACCGGTATCCCTGCCCCGGCCGCCTTGCCCATGTTGACGCCAAGGTTGAACCCATCTGGGTTGTATGCCTTGCGGAGCCAGCGTACGCCGTGTGCGATCAGCTGATTAATCTCAAGCAGTTCGGCGTCGTCGAGAAGATCAATATCGGCGACTTGCCGATACGGGGCGATTAAGAGATGCCCGTTCGTGTACGGGTAGGCGTTGAGCATTACGAACGCCGTCGTGCCGCGAAAAAGAATGGAGTTCTTCCGGTCGTCATTTTCGGCCGGAAGATCCACGAAGATGTCGCCGGTTCCCGACGACTGAGCAGGCTTCTCGATGTAGGTTAAGCGCCACGGAGCCCACAAGACGTCGTTCATGACGTCATTTTGACCGGAACGGTCAGATCGATTTTGCGAGGATGATGGCCTCGGCAACTTCTCGCATCGACTTGCGAAGGTTCATGCTCTGCATCTGGATGCGACGATAGGCTTCGGACTCTCCGACCTTGTACTCGTCCATCAAAATGCCCTTGGCTCGGTCGATCAGCTTTCGAGCCTCAAGCTTTTCCTGAAGGTTCGAAACTTCGCCATTGAGCTGCTGGTTCTGCTCAAACCGGCTTCGCGCAACTTCAATGCTTGGCGGCAAATCGCTTGGCTTGAATGGCTTGACGAGGTAGGCGAACACGCCTGCATCTTTAGCACGGTCAACCAGTTCCTTGTCGGAGTAAGCGGTCAGAAGAATCGTCGGAGCGATGTTCTCTTCCGTGATGATGCTCACGGCTTCAATTCCGTCCATAACGGGCATCTTCACGTCGAGGATGCAAACATCGGGCTGGGTTTCGCGGGCGAGGTCTACTGCCTGCTTTCCGTCGCCACCTTCTGCCACGACTTCATAGCCGAGGCTTTCCAGCATCTGACGAAGATCCAAACGAATAATCGGATCGTCGTCCGCAATCAAAACTCTCATCGTTGCCATATTTTCCCTGAGGGCTACGACGCCGTAACGCCAACGGTCTGAAAGAGGGAGTATACCTTTCAAAAGTTGTGGACCTATGATATGAAAGCATCCTTGCGAGACCTGTTGCGGAGAGGCATCGATTACAGCGGAATGTTTCCGCCAGCCAAGTTACGAGCAGAAGAGGCAGTGGGCGAATACCGAGCGTTGCAATCCTCGGATCTGCGCTGGATGTTGCATCGGTTCTCGGCACCGATCACCGCGCTTTCTCACTCGGCCGTATTGACCCTCACCGACGAGCCCGTGGCCGTCATCGGTCGCCGTGGCGGCGAGTGGGAGAACGATCGATTTGAAGACGCTCGTGACCTGAATGCTTTTCTCCAAGCCGGCGGCAAGGTTGGATCGTACGAATGCGAACTGCCCGATACCGATGACGTGGATGAAGTCCTTGGCCAGTTACGCGGATTTAGTGCGGCCGACGAGGTGCTGGTGGAGCTGAACCCAGATCGGCCGTTTCCGATGATTCTAGACGCCCTCGCCGATGCTGATGCTTTCGGCGCTAAGTTGCGAACCGGGCCGACTCCACCCGCCACTGAAATCGTAGCGACCTTCATTTGGGAGTGTGTTGCGCTGGAGCTACCGTTCAAGCTCACCGCCGGATTGCATGAGCCGCTGAGTGGACATGGAATGCTGGGCTTCGTGAACGTCTTGGGCGCCACCGCAGCGGCGATTCAGCACGATCTTTCGGTTTCCGAGATCAAAGTGGTGCTCGAGTCGGAAGAGCCGAGTGAGTGGCGATTTGAAGAGCAACAATTCCTGTTCCGCGACTGGGATGTCTCTCGCGACGCGATCGAGGATGCGCGCGCGCTGTTCGCTTCTTTTGGTTCTTGCTCAGTTGAGGAACCCGCTGAGGGACTCAGCAAGCTAGGATGGACGGTATGAGACACCCAAATTGGCTGCAACCGGGCACCGAGGGATTCGGACTCGACAACTTGCCCCTCGGGCGATGCCTGAACCACGGCTACGTTATCCGCATCGAGGATCACGCCATCGCGACCGATGACCTTTCGAGCGCGGGAATTCTAGAGTGGCTGGACCCGCTTGTACCGCTCACGACCGCACAAGTTCGGGCCGCTCGAAGCGCAGCCCGTGCATATCTGGAAGAACCGAGACAGTTGCTTCCAATCGCCGAGCTTGAGCTGTTGACCCCCATGCCCGTCAAGGCCTTTGCCGATTTCTACAGCGGCATCAATCACGCGAGCAACGTCGGGCGCATGTTCCGGCCAGACATGCCGCCGCTTCTGCCGAACTACCGACACCTTCCGGTCGCCTACAACGGCCGAGCTTCCACCGTGGTTCCATCAGGCACGGCCATTACTCGACCAAACGGCATCACCAAACCGGCAGGCGAGGTGCCGCCGATTTTCGGCCCGACTCAGGAACTGGATTTCGAACTTGAACTTGGGTTCTACGTTGGCCGTTCCACTGCTCTGGGTGAGGTCGTCCCGATTTCCGAAGCGGACTCGAGCATCGCCGGAGTGGTACTGGTCAACGATTGGTCTTCCCGTGATGTGCAGCGGTTCGAGTATCAACCGCTCGGGCCATTCTTGGCGAAGTCTTTTGCCACGAGCATCTCACCTTGGCTGGTGACTCTCGATGCCTTGGAACCGTTTCGAATTCAAGGTCCGGCACAAGAGCCTGCCGTTCTGCCGCACCTCACCATCGATGGCCCGCAGCATTACGATCTGAAACTGGAGGTTGCTCTGGTTGTGGACGGCGTCGAGCACGTCGTTTGCCGAACCACAAGCGCCGAACTCTATTGGAGCTTCGCCCAGCAGTTTGCCCACCAGTCATCCAACGGCACGGCTTTGGAATCCGGCGATCTCTATGCGACCGGGACTATCAGCGGCACCGAGCCCGGCACGTTCGGCTCGCTTCTTGAGCTCACGGTGCGCGGCAGTCAGCCAATTGCGGTCGGAGACCAAACTCGGACGTTTTTGCAGGACGGCGACGAGGTTGTGCTTCGGGGCTACGGAAGCAAAGATGGTCACTTCATCAGCCTTGGCGAAGTTCGCGGAGTCG
Source organism: Chthonomonas calidirosea (assembly GCA_945859975.1). Taxonomy (GTDB): domain Bacteria; phylum Armatimonadota; class Fimbriimonadia; order Fimbriimonadales; family Fimbriimonadaceae; genus Fimbriimonas. Next base: position 8,148 of record CAMAPH010000016.1, on the reverse strand, counting down.
TGGTTCCATCGTAAAACCCGGGTTGTATCCAGCGGCAGTAACTCCGTTTACCGAATCGGGAGAGATTGACTACGTTAGCTTGCTGAAGCTGCTGAGCTGGTTCAAGGCGAACGAATGCACCGGCGTGGTGCTGGCAGGGACAAACGGCGAAGGACCATCGCTCAGCGCCGTTGAGAAGCGGGATCTCGTTCGCGAGGCCGTGAGGTTGACCGACCTACCAATCATCCTCGGCATCGCGACCCCGAGCCTAGAAGAAGCGGTATGGCTCAGCGAGCAAGCGCGGAAAGCCGGTGCCGTTGGAGTGTTGGTCATGCCTCCCGCGTACTTTCGCGAGGTGCCCGAAGCGAACATTCAGCTTTGGTTTGAGGCACTTGCGAAACGGACGAGCTCGCCGATTTTGCTCTACAACTTCCCGAAACGGACCGGAATCACGCTTTCTGCTGAATTGGTAGCCGAACTGGCGAAGGTTGACAACATCGTTGGTTTGAAAGACAGCAGTGGCGAAAAGGGCAATCTCGAGAGCTACCGACAAGCCTTACCAAGTGGCTCGCTTTTTGTTGGGGATGAGCGCCTGATTCCTGAGGCCTTGGCGCAAGGCTGGCGCGGTAGCATCAGCGGCGCCGCGAATGTGCTTCCTCTTTGGCTCTCCAGGGCCACACAGCCCGGCGGGAGTGCCGCCAGCGCGTTGATTGCCGACATCCTAGACCAAGTCCGCGCAAGCGGGCAGCCGATGGCCCACAAAGCCATTCTTAAGTCGATAGGAGTGATTGGCAGCGACGCCGTTCGCTTACCACTGACGCAGTCTGCGTTTCCAGCGGGGCTGGCCCTGGCCATCTCGAAGCTTCAGGCATGAAAAAGCCCCGGCTCGTTTATCGAGCCGGGGCCATTTTCCCTTCTTAGTTCTTCTTCGTGGTGATGAGAACGTGGTTGGTGGCCTTGTCGTACTCGACTTCGACCTTCAGAGCGTCTCGGAGGAAGCTCACTGGGATGATCGTTCGGCCTCGCTCAAGGTAAGGAATCGCTTCCATCTTGATCGAGAGTTCGTTGACCTTAGCGTTTGGATCGCCGATCAAGATCATGATCTGGCTTCCGTCTGCCGAAGCCGTGACCGACTTCGTGAGGTTCTCCCACTTGACCTTGCCGCCTGCCGCTTCGAACAAGTGGCGGAAGGGAGTCATTGGGATTCCATTCTCGACTCGTGGAGCCACATCGAAGTTCACGAACTTCGAGTTGAGGGCAACCGCGAAAGTGCCGACGTTTGGAAGTCGCGTTCCCTTGCTTATCGCGAGGGTTGCTGCGGTTCGCATTGCGCCGACGGCAGCGTTGACCGAAGCGTTGCTTCCGGCAACCGTGGCAGTCTTGACTGCGCCAAGGTTAACGATCTGCCTTGTCGACTTTTTAACAAGCGGCTTAGCGGCCGCAACTCGCGTTCCAGTTGGAACCATGAGCTTTGGACCAGCTACAACAGCCTTTGGAACGGCAGTTGGTTTTGCCGAAGCGCCGGACTTTGCGGCGGCCATCGTGGTCTTTGGCGTAACGCCTGCGGTCAACGCACCGGCGACGGTTGGTCGGCCGAGCTTGACGGACTTCATTCCGCTAGGAGCAACCACGAAAGTGGAGCCAGAAACGCCGTTTGCAACCGGGGTTGCTTCTTCGACGCCCGTTCGGTCGGTTTGACCACTTGGGTTGTTGACGAAGAGTCGGACTTTTCGAGTCTTGTAGGTGTTGCTTGACTCATCGACGGCCCAAGCTTCCACTTCGTGCCAGCCATTGGTTTCCTTCGACGTGTCCCAGTTAAGGCTGTACGGTGGGTAGTTGGTCATTCCCTTGAATTGACCATCCACGAAGTAGCTGACGTAGGTGTTCTTGAGGGACGCGTTGAATCCAATTTGAACTTCAACGATGCCGAGAACGGTCTGTCCGAGCTTTGGCTTGGCCATGAAAACGGCGCTACCGCTGCTTTGCTCAGCAAGGATGATTTGCTTCTGAACGCCTACGGTTCGGCCAGTGCGGTCGAAGAGTCGGACTTCGACGGTGTTCTCTCCATCCTTAAGGTCGGCAGGATTGAGCGTGAAATTGGTTTCGCCGGCCGATTTGTCGGAGGCCAGCGTTCTGGTGCCGAGGCTTTCACCGTTCAAGCGAAGTTCGGCCAAGTTTGCCGATGCGCCCGAATACTTGATGGTTAGGGTCGAGTTCCCCAACGCTCGATCGATGGTGATCTTTGCGTCCAGTGGCACCGCAATCGCCGAAGTCGCCAGCGCGGCGGCTACCGCAGTTACACTAATACTCTTTGTGTTCCAAAAGTTCATTTGGTTTTCCCTCAACAACCACCCCCCAAGGTGGCGTCTACATTCTTTCATAATGGCCGTTGGTTGTCAACCTTCCTGGCCATTTCTTAACCTTTTTAATGACGGGACGCGCGTACAATCCCGTTCGATGCTGAGTTCATGCGTGACACTTGTGCTCTTTGCGCCCGCGATTTCGCCCCTTGAGGCGTACATTCAAAGGCCCGAACCCGCTTATTCCTACCGAGTTGTGGACACTTCCGGTCCTCGAACGCAGCTCGAGGTCACCTCACAAGTGTGGCAAGGAACCACCTGGAAGCACAACGTGCTCTATCAAGCTGGCTCAAAGGACATGCCAACGGACACGGCGATCCTGTTCATCACGGGCGACGGCCCTCGTCCAGGAGACAACATCGACTTGGGTTTGATCTCCGGCGCGACTCAGCTTCCCGTTTATATGCTCTTCAATATTCCAAACCAACCGCTGTGGGATATGAAGGAGGATGACCTGATCGCCCACACCTTCAACAAGTATTTGGAAACGAAGGACCCAACTTGGCCGCTCCTGTTCCCGATGACGAAGTCAGCAATCAAGGCGATGGACGCGATCCAGGACTTCGCCTCCAAGACGGGGCACCCGGTCACCAAGTTCATTGTTACCGGAGCGAGCAAGCGCGGTTGGACCACCTGGCTGACCGCCGCAACCCGCGACAAGCGCGTGGTCGGCATCGCCCCGCTTGTGTTCGACAACCTGAACTTCACCCCGCAAATGTCGCACCAGCTCGAGCATTGGGGCGCCTACAGCGAGCAGATCGAGGACTACACTCGTCGCGGCCTTCAGCAAAAGCTCGCGACCAAGGAAGGTCAGCGCCTGCAAAAGATGGTGGACCCGTTCGAATACCGGGGCAACATAAAAGTCCCCACGATGATCGTGAATGGCGCGAATGACGCTTACTGGGCCGCGGATGCGACGAGCTACTACTGGAACGAGCTCAAGCAGCCGAAGTGGCTCGTGACCATGCCAAACGCGGGCCACAGTCTCGGAAACAAGGTTCAGGCCATCGAGTCTGTCAGTGCCATGGCACGCGCCATCGCGAAAGGCAAGAGCCTTCCGGTCAATCCGTCTGGAACCTACGACCTGCGCAAGGACGCGTACACCGTTCGATTTGAGCCGCAGAATCTTGTTGGCCTGAAGTTCTGGACCGCTGTGAGCGTCACGACCGACTTCCGACAGCGCGTCTACCGTGCGCGGCCCACGATGCTGGAGCCGGGTGCGACTTCTGCGACGTTTGAGCCGCGAAAAGATCTCATGCCAAGCGAAAACGTGGCGGTCTTTGCCGAAGCGCGGTATCGCATCGACGGCAAAGAGTTCAGCATTAACACCCCGACGGTGGTCGTCAAGGGCAGCGTAGCCAACTAGGACGGCTCAAACGTTGATAGCCCAGCGGATGCCTAGGATGAGATGGTTCATGAAGAACTCATCCTCGTAGGCTTCCGCTAGGTGGCCCAGACCCGTGTACCAGGCCTTGCCGCTGAACTTTTCGTGGCACCAGATGATGGGGTGATCTTCGCCCATGCCGCCGCCGGGATACGATTTTTCATCCACGGTTGCCAGAACCGTGACCTTTTTAGACCGTGGGTTTTCGACGAAGTCGTACCATTCGTCTTTGAACTTCCAAAGGAATGGAATTCCCGCCATCGTTGGATGACTTAGGATTTCGATCTGAACGGTGGCCTCGTGCTCCCCTTCTGGATGGCCGGCAAAGTAGGCACCCGAGAGTTCCTGATAGAACGGCCAGTTCGGCTCGGTGATGGTTGCGCCATGCACGCCGATCCAGGCACCGCCCGCTCGGACGAATGCCTCGTAAGCGGCCCTACCTTCGTCATCGAGGACTTCTCCGGTGGTGTTGAGCCAAACGACGCCTTCGTATTTGGACAGCGAGTCGGGACGGAAGGTCTGTTCGTCCTCGGTGTGATCGGCGTTAATGCCGAGGTCTCCGAGTTCTTCAACCAAACGGGCTACGGCGAATTCGATGCTGGAGTGGCGATAGCCAGTGGTTTTAGTAAAAATCAGGACGTTCATTGTTCCGATCCCTTAGCAATTTTGTCCCCGAATTCGCCAACATCACGGGAATGCTTGACGTCGTCGGTGTACGCAAGGAGTTTGGCACGGTCATCGCCCTTCGCGGCGTGAGCCTTCAATTCCGTCCGGGAGAGGTCCACGGCCTCATCGGTGAAAACGGCGCGGGCAAGAGCACGCTGATGAAATTGCTCAGCGGACTAGAGCAGCCCACCGTTGGTGAAGTCCGCCTCGATGGCACCGCGGTGAACCTGAAGGGCGTGCAATCCGCCATCGACCGCGGGATCGTAATGATCCACCAAGAGCTAAATCTGGTCGATGACTTATCGGTAGCCGAAAATGTCTTCCTAGGTCGCGAACCACGAAAGGGCCTAGCGATCGACTACGCCAAGATGCGCACAGAGTGTGCTGGCTTGCTCGAAAAAGTCAACGCTAAGTTTGGGCCGGACACGAGCGTTCGGGGACTCAGCATTGCCGACAAGCAACTGGTGGAAATCGCCAAGGCGATCAGCTATGACGCGAAGTATTTGATCATGGACGAGCCGACCGCGGTGCTTACGGGACCGGAGGTTCGAAGTCTCTTTGCTTTGATCCGCGACCTCAAGTCTCGCAACGTTTCCGTGGTCTACATATCCCACTTGCTGCCAGAAATTCTGGAGATTTCGGACCGCATCTCGGTTTTGCGAGACGGTGAGTTTGTCGGGGAGCTTGACCCCAAAACTTCAACGCCACAAATTTTGGCTGAGAGCATGGTGGGACGCGAGCTCGGCGAAGTCTTCCCTCCGCTGGGAGCGAGAACGTCGGACGAAGTCGTTCTGGAGGTTACAAACCTCAGCACAACGCCTCACCATCAGCCAGTCAGTTTTCAACTCCGCTCAGGCGAAATCCTAGGCATGGCGGGCCTCATCGGTGCGGGAAGAACCGAAATCTCTGAGGCGCTCGCGGGCTTCCGGAAATCGACTGGGAAGGTGAAACTTGCTGGCGAAGCGATTGAAAAACTATCGCCAAGCGACCGTCGAAAGCGCGGCTTGGTTTATGTGAGCGAAGACCGGAAAGGTCGCGGACTGCATCTCACCCTTGCGATCTCGGAGAATGCCAGCCTGCCGACTTTGGCCGACGCCAACCGCTTCCGCGTCAACGACACCCAGGTTGATTCGATCGCCAATGGTTGGGTCGAAAAGCTCGGGATCAAGACTTCAAACATTCACGCTCCGGTGAAATCGCTAAGCGGCGGCAACCAGCAAAAGGTCGCCATCGCCAAGTGGCTCCAGTGCGATCCGAAGGTTGTTATCTTCGACGAACCTACGCGCGGCGTCGACGTTGGGGCGAAGCGAGAGATCTATAACCTCATCGTCGATCTTGCAAAGCAGGGTCTCGCGGTAATTCTGGTTTCCAGCGAATTGCCGGAAGTCATTGGCCTTTGCCATCGCGTTCTTGTGCTCCGAAATGGCACGTGTGAAGCCGAATTAGCCGGCGATCAGCTCAACGAAAAAACGATCATGACCTCCGCCGCAGGGCTGGAGAAGCAAGCCTAACATGAACACCCAGTCCATGAAATCCACGGTTGAGCGCAACGGCGCGTTGTTCGCCTTCCTCATCCTGTTTATCGGTAGCGCGCTCTGGAAGCCGGGAATCTTTCTCCAGCCAGAATCGATCCGCAATATCCTGAACCAGAACGCCAGCATTGGCATTCTGGCCCTCGGAATGACCCTGGTGATCGTTGCGGGCGGGATCGACCTGAGCGTTGGCTCGCTTATGGCCCTTGCCGGAGTCCTCGGCGTTCAGTGGATGAACCAGGCACTTGGTACCAACGCCTCAGATCCCAAAGGAATCTGGGTCGCAGCGGCAAGCTGTATCGCCATTGGCGGGATCGCCGGACTCATAAACGGCTTGTTGGTCACCAGCGGCAAAATTGCCCCGTTCATCGTGACCTTGGCCGGACTCGTCGGCTTCCGTTCGATGGCGCAAGCGTTTGCCGATGGTGGCGAAGTGCGAGCCGTTGGAAGCACCTTCGCTGCGCTCGGCCAGGACGGCGTTACCATCCCAGCCCTGCCCTTTTGGATCACCACGCCCCTGGTCATTCAGTGGCCGGTTTTCATCTTCTTCGTGATGGCGGCGGCAGTTGGATTTGTTCTTAACCGAACGCCCTTTGGCCGCTATTGCATTGCCGTTGGCGCGAACGAGCAGGCAGCGAAATACTCGGCCATCAACACCAACCGAATCAAGCTCTGGACCTACATCATCGTCGGGCTCTGCGCGGGAATTGCTTCCCTGTGCGTGAGCTCGCGAATGAACAGCGTCACCTCGGGACAGCTGGGCAACAACGCTGAACTGGACGCGATCGCCGCAGTTGTCATCGGCGGCGCGCGCATGAGCGGAGGCTACGCTCGAATCACCGGAACGGTGTTCGGCGTCCTGATGCTCGGGATCATCACGAACATTCTTACTGCCTCCGACGTGTCCGTCTACTGGCAAGGATTCGTGAAGGGAGTTATCATCTTGCTTGCCGTGCTCATTCAGCGCGGTCGAAGCGACTAAAGGAACTAACTATGAAGTTAACAACAAAAATTCTTGCGGCAGCCGGCCTCCTCGGTGCGCTTTTCGGGTGCACCCCAACGGCAACCAAAGACGCGGCTTCTTCGACCGGCGGAACGGAAGCTCCAGCGGCAACCACCGGCAAGAAGTTGAAGATCGGAGTTTCGATCCCGGCGGCCGACCACGGCTGGACGGCGGGCGTTGGCTACTGGGCTGAGCAAGCCAAGGCGCTCTACCCAGACGTCGAGTGGAAGATCACGACCGCACAGAACCCAGACAAGCAGATCAAGGATCTCGAAACGATGATGCTTGAAGGACTGGATGGAATGGTCGTTCTGGCCACCGAATCTGCACCGCTCACCCCGGTTGCAAAGCAGATCCACGAGAAAGGCATCTTCCTTGTGAACGTTGACCGCGGCTTCACCGAACCAGTCGCCGACATTTTTGTCGAAGGCGACAACAAGGCCTTCGGCCGAAAGTCTGCCGAATTCATGGCGGAAAAGCTTGGCGGCAAGGGCAAAATCGTTATCCTCGAAGGCATCCCGAGCACGGTTAATAGCGACCGAGTTGCCGGATTCCGAGAAGTCATGAAGCGATTCCCGGGGATCAGCATTCTGGACTCTCAGGCCGGAAACTGGAGCAAAGAAAAGGCGCTCAACGTCACGCAAAGCATGCTGCTCAAGCACGCCGAGATCGACGCGATTTGGGCGAGCGATGACGACATGGCCCTCGGCGCCGAGCAGGCACTTAAGGAAGCCAACCGCAAGAACGTTTGGATGCTCGGCGGAGCCGGCATGAAGGACGTTATCAAGCGAGTGATGGACAAGGATCCTCTCTTCCCTGCCGACATCACTTACCCACCGTCGATGATCGCGGTTGGAATGCACCTTGCCGCCGCCTCACTTCGAGACGGAAAGGCGAAGGAAAGAAGCCAGTTCATGCCCAAGCACATCTTGCTTGACGTTGAACTCGTGACTCCTGAGAACGCGAAGAACTACTACTTCCCAGACAGCGTCTATTAAGAAGTGATACTCCGCGCCCCAACGCCTCGGATCAAGCGATCCGGGGCGTTTACTTTGATCGAACTCCTCGTCGTCATTGCCATCATCGCAATTCTTGCCGCGATTCTGTTCCCCGTATTCGCTCAGGCAAAACAGAGCGCGAAGCAAACCCAGTGCATGTCGAACGAGCGCAACCTCGGTCTGGCGATGTTGCTGTACCAGAACGACTACGACGATCGATTTGCCC
>CAMAPH010000015.1:0-62196 GCA_945859975.1 Chthonomonas calidirosea | reverse complement strand
CTGCGGGAAGCCGAGCAGGCTTGGTCGAAGGCGCAAGGCAATCGGCTGAGCGCGGAGCGACGGCTGAAGCAAGCGCAGGAAGACAACGACCTGCGGACCAACCGCATGGCCAACATCGGGCCGTTGCGCGATCGACTGGGCAAAGAGATTGAGCTGCATGAGGTTCGGATTGAGGAGATGCAGGCGATTATCGGCGACCTGAACCGGGACCTGAGCGAGAAGTCGGCGATCAAGCGAAGCCTCGCGGACCGGCTTGGGCAGGTTTATGACGAGGCGAAATCGGCGCGGGAGAATGCGAGCGCGATTAGCGCCGCCAACCAGAACAATGAGATTCTCCGAGCTCGGGCGGAGAGTCGGCGCGCGAATTCCTTGCAGCGACTTTTTGAGGAGTACGGCATCGGCGAGACGGAAGCGGTGGAGCTGAGCGCGACGGTGGAGATTCCGGAGGACGCGCAGACGCTCACCAACCGATTCCGCCGCGAGCTACGGGCGATGGGGGATGTGAACCTGGGGGCGATTGATGCCTTTGAGCGGCTGACGGTTCGGTATGACGAGCTCTTTGGCCAGCAGCAGGACATTTTGGAAGGCATTGGCCAGGTTGAAGCCGCGATTGTGGAGCTGGATAACTTGACGCGGGATCGGTTCTTGACGACCTTTACGAAGGTGCAGGCGGCATTCCGCACGGTGTTCCAAACGGTGTTTCCGGGGGGTGAGGGCGACTTGGTGCTTACGAATTTGGACCAAGTTCTGGACAGCGGCGTGGACATCGACGTGCGGTTGCCGGGCAAGCGAAAGCAGGTTTTGCAGTTGTTGAGCGGTGGCGAGCGGTCGCTTTGTGCGGCGGCGTTCTTGTTCGCGCTTCTGAGGGTGAAGCCGAGTCCGCTGGTGATTCTTGACGAAGTGGATGCGCCGCTGGATGGTCGCAATGTTGAGCGCTTCTCTGCCCTGCTGAGCGACTTTATCGGCGAGACGCAGTTCATCGTGATTACACACAACCCGACGACGATTGAGTCGGCGCCGGTTTGGCTGGGCGTGACGATGAACGAGCCGGGAGTCAGCACTTTGGTGCCGGCGAAGTTGCGCGATGCGAAGCAGTTCGTGTCTGAGTTCGCAAACGTATAAACTGACGCAATGCGAATCGGCATTCTCGGCGCGGGCGGAATGGGGAACGTGCATGCGGCGCAGTACCGCAAGATGCCAGGGGTCGAAATCTTCTTCTTCGACCGGAAGGAAGAGCGGCTGCAGAAGCTGATTGAGAAGTATCAGGCGGACGGCTGGACCGAGCTGTCGCGAGTGATTGAGAACGTCGACGTGATCGACATTTGCTTGCCGACGGATTTGCATGCCGAGATTGGGCTGCAGGCGATTGCGGCTGGGAAGCCGATTTTTGTTGAGAAGCCGATTGCGCGGACTTTGGACGAGGCGATTTCCCTTGTCGAAGCGGCCGAGAAGGCGAAGGTTGCGCTGATGCCGGGGCAGGTGGTGCGGTACTTCCCGGAGTTTCGGAAGGCACACGATTTGGTGCTTTCGGGACAGGTCGGGCGGCCGGCGGCGGCGCGGACTCGGCGTGGGGGGCCGGCACCGAAGGGGAGCAGCGACTGGTTTATGGACCACGCGCGGAGCGGCGGAGTTTTGTTGGATTTGGCGATCCACGACTTCGACTGGCTTCGGTGGACCTTTGGCAACGTGGACCACCTCTATAGCCGCTCGGTCGGATTGCAGGCGGGGTCGGGGCCGGACTATGCGCTGACGACTTTGACTTTCGATTCCGGAGTGGTGGCGCACGTTGAGGCGACTTGGATGGATCCTTCTGGTTTCCGGACCACCTTGGAGGTCGCGGGGTCGGAGGGGTTGATTCAGTTCGACAGCAAGGATCAGCCGGCGCTTCGGGTTTCGACTCCGGATGGATCTCGCGGTGATACTCCTCGGGCACCTCTCGATGACCCGTATTACTTGGAGATTCGAGGATTCTTGGACGCGGTTCGCGACGGGACGCCGCCGCCGGTTTCGGGTTGGGACGGTGTGAATGCGCTGGCGATTTCGCTGGCGGCGGTGGAGAGCGCGCAGACCGGCAAGGTCGTGGTTCCCCAGAGGTTCCCGAAATGAAACAACAAGCGATTGGCCAGACGGGCCTGACAGCCGGACGACTTTCTTATGGCGCGATGCGCATTGCGGGGACTTGGAATCCGGCGGAGGTTGATTCGGCGAAGCGCGAGGCCGGGAAGAAGGCGCTGATTGCGGCCTATGAGGCGGGCTATACGCTGTTTGACCACGCCGACATCTATTGCCGGAGCATGTGTGAGGATATCCACGGCGAACTCATGCGGGAGATTCCTTCGATGCGCGATGAGATTATCATCGCCACGAAGTGTGGCATTCGCTTTGGCGGCGATCCGAACCCAGATTCGCCGCATCGGTACGACTTTTCGAAGGAGCACATCTTGGCTTCTTGCGACAAGTCGCTTGGGCACCTTGGGATTGAGACGATCGACATTTATCAGCTCCACCGGCCGGATTTGCTGATGGACCCTTCTGAGATTGCGGAGGCTTTTGACATTCTCCACCGCGCCGGAAAGGTTCGGTTCTTTGGAGTCAGCAACTTTTTGCCCTCGTTCGTGACGGCACTGCAATCGGCTTTGACGGAGGACTTGGTGGTGAATCAGGTTGAGATTCACCTGGGGCGGTTGGATTGCTTTGCCGACGGGACGCTGGATCAGTGTCTGGCGTTGGGCATGACGCCTTTGGCCTGGAGCCCGCTTGGCGGTGGCTGGTTAGGTGAGGGCGGCACGGTTGCGCCGGGTTCGCCTCGTCATCACTTGCTGGCATTGCTTGATTCGATGGCGGCGGCTTATGAGGTCACGCGGACGGAGATTGCGCTGGCGTTTCTGCTGAAGCATCCGTCGGGCATAGTGCCGATTGTGGGGTCGACGCGTCCGGAGAAAATCCGGCAGGCGGTCCGGGCGACAGAGATCGAGCTGAGTCGCGAGGATTGGTACCGACTGCTGGTAGCGGCGCGGCAAGCGCCGCTACCCTGAGGTTAGGTCCTTAACGGTCGTACTTGGTAGGTGGAACCCTTCGTCGTCGGGAAAACAAGGTCAGCACCAAGGGAGACGGCCTTAATGGCCCGGTTGCCTGAGCGGACCTCTACGGCTAGAGTTGGCCAAGGGTTTCTCAGCCGACACTTCCCTCCTACTTCGCTTTTGATTGAGAGGTTTTCGACCTGGCCATTCCGCCAGCTTGCCGAAACCAAGAATGCGCCTTCGGCCCGGAGATCGCGGAATGCCGCGGCACGCCAGCGAGCCGGCATCGCCGGAAATACTCGCAACGTGCCACCCCAGCTTTGAAGCAAGAAGTAGTTTAGGCTGTCCACCGCGGAGAGTGGCGTTTCGACAACCGGGCTTCCCTCCCGGTACATCGTGTTTGGCGTGAGGCGAGGTTTGAGTTCGTCCAGCGTTTCTAGGGCTCGATCTCCTTTGCCGAGGGTGGCTAGCATTGCCGCGCCACCCGAGAATGTGTATCCGGCGTGGCCCCCTTTCAATCCTAGCCAACGATCCACCGATTTCTCGATTAGGGTACGTGCCTCTGCGCCTTGTTCCGGATGAATCGTGTGGTACGGGTAAATCGCTAACAAGTGCGAATAGTGGCGATGGGACTCCGCGAAGCCTAGCTCCGATGAGACTCTAAATCCGTGTTCATCTTTCGGGAACGGTGCAAGCTTTTGAAGAGTCGATTTCCAAGCTTCCTCGTCCGGGTCTTTCAACTGGAGCTCTCGGTTTAGCTCGATCAGAGCCTGTAGCCCCCAATCGACCGTCATCAGCACGTAGTTGGCATCGGGCGTAAGGGTCTTTTCGTTATATTCGGGAGACCTCGCGGGCCGAGCATGCAATCGACCATCTGGACCGGAGCTCAATTGCCCAGTCATGTAAGCAACGCTTTCCTTTAACAATGGATAAAGCCGTCTTGCAATGCCTTCATCCCGCGAGCTCGCCCAGTCTCGCCAGACATTGTGCAGGGCCCACGTCAGATTCGAAATTTCGTCGCCCCATGACCCGGAACCTAGGTAGGTTGTTGACCGACCAATCATGATTCCAGGCTGATCTCCCGCGTTACGCCGCAGATTGCCAGAAGCAGACATGCGTTCGAATCCTCGAAGAAGGGATCTCCCAACCTCCAGGCGATTTGAGCCGTAGGCCGGCATGTATGAAAGTTGCACGTTTAGGTTCCACCAGACGGCGGCCCACCCGGAGTTCCAAATCCACGGCCCGCATGTATCAATCACAAGAGAATCGGTATCGCTAGAAGCCGATGCAAACTTGTACAGTTGCTGGTACCAAAAGTGCTCCCAGTACGGGTCGTCTGGCAACGAAATTCCACCCTTTTGCCAGTAGGCTTTCCACCAAGCGTAGTGCCGGGACTCCAGCTTTTTGATCCCCTCGTCTTTTGCTGCGGTAACTCGCTCGAGGGCGTCTGCCTTTGCTTCTTTTATTGCTACAGCTGGGTCTGAGGCGGAGCTTGTCCCAACGGCAACGATGATGCTCCGATTGCCATCTGGCAACTTTGAAGAGTATGAGGCGACCACATGGGCACCTCGAGTTGCCATCGGATTCAACACGAATTCGAAGTCACCCTCCTTTTCAACCTTGGGCTTGGACGGCAGAAACTGCGCCACTTCTTCAATTGGCCTTTTATCGGCGTAAATTCGTGGGGTGATTCCCCACTCCGGGCGAACTGCTACCTCGGGTGAGCGCTCTTGCCCAGTGCCGGAGGCGACGAGCACAAGAACATGGTGACGTCTTTCGGCAAAGGATCGCCATTTCACTTCGCCCAGATCCGTTTGAATAGTTCCGGAGACCAGTCCTCGGTTCAGATCCATTCTTGTAGGCTGTTCGGACGCCGTACCTCTTGGCTTGACCATCAGGCTGCCAGCAAAAACTCTGGACTCGCAATACTCCCAATTTGGAATCGAACGATAGGTGATCGCCTTGTAATGCCCGAAAAGCAATCGAATGTGAGAGGGATTCAGGGTGTCCTTTAGCGCGGTCGCACCTTGAACGCCGTCGCCCAAGAAGGCGGCATTGTAGAAGTCGTCTGACGCCGTTGCCCAGCTCATATTGGCGGCATTGACGCGAGTAGAGATATCAGCGTTGCTCTGAAGCAGGGCGGGAGAGGTGAGTCCAATCATCTTGCATGCTCCAAAACGATCACGGTGTCGATCGGGTCCCAGTTTCCGCTGAATTTGAGTTCCCAGCCGTTTCCTTTCGGGGCAAGGCTGACCTTGCCTGGCGTACCCAGCACGGATGCTCGCGCAAACTTTATGCTGGCACCTGCCGTCGGCAGTTCAATTGTTTGGCTATTACCTGGCTTTAGAACGTGAAGGTAGGTTCGCCGTCCTGATTTATCCTCCGTGGCAACGAACGGTACGCCGAGGCTATTGATCGTCGTCTTTTCAGGAGTCGGATACGCCCTGCTCTGAACTACGTTTCGGATCGATGCTTGAATTGGCTTTAGTTTTTGCCAAACTGCCCGGAAGCGATCTTCCAGCCCCGTTTCGAAACTACCGTCAGCATAGGTGCCGAAAGACCAACCAATTCCGCCTGCCGCAGAGGAAGCCGCTTGGAGAATGGTGTACCGAATGATATCGTCGACGTTAAATTTGGGACCGCCGGGAGCGGCTGCCCACCAGTTGGCCCCCGCAATCAGGGCAACGTGACGCCGGTAGCCCGGCAACGTGCGTGCGTCTTTGTTGGTGACTCCAATTGCGTCCTTTCCAAACCCGTAGTCTTTGCCTTCGGGTGATCCGATTTCATTTGACGAGTACTCGTAGCCATGCTCGGCCGTACCGTTGGCGATCAGCGCGGCGTTGGGGTTATGTCGACGGATGGTGTTGAAGAGTCGTTGTCGATCCACCATCCAAACCCAGGAGCCATCAAAGTACATCGCCTCCACGCTGGACCCGTACCGGGCAGCCATCTCATCATAGATATCATTGATGAAGTTATTCCATCGCATTGTTTCGGGAGGTGGCGGTTGCGGTCCCCAAGGGGCGGAAGCGGCCGGGTAGTAACCCGTTCTTCGCATTTCGTCGGTGACTACTCCATCCTTCCGATCGTAGCTGTAGTACGGCTTTAAACCATCGGGTCGAAACTCGTGACCAACAAAGGTGTGTGAATAGAGCGCCGCCATGATACCGCGTTTTCTAAGTGCGGCGATGATCTCACCCAGAAGGTCCCGTTTGCTTGTTGCATGGCTGGGATCTCGCCACTTTGCCATCCGCTGGCTTGGATACAGCACATTCATGTTGAAGTGCCACGCAGTGAAAATCACGTATTCGAAGCCCATGTCCTTCACGGCGTTTGCGAATCGGTCAACGTCAAAGCTTTCAACGAATTGATCGATGTTCGCCGGAAAGCCGCCGGAACCAGACTTGGGGGTCATTCCTTGTAGCGTGCCGCCGTAGACATGGTGAACAAAGAGTCCGTAGCGAGCCGTTTCCCATCGCTTCCGTTGGCCGGGCTGAGACAACGGGACAGGTCTTGGCACAGCCGTTGTCGAACACGAACCAAGCAACATCAGACAGACCGCGCTGGAGATCATATTTACCCGTCCGGAACGATGTCGAACCGGTTCGCGATATCTTACTACGGACCTTGCGCTCGTGTCCAGCAGCGCATATCGGTTCGGGTAACTTAAGTATCGAACCGGTTCGATACCGAAGATCGATTTATATGATTCTTTCCCTCCTCTCGATCGCGTTCTTTGCGCAGTCTCCCGCTGGCGTCCCTACTCGGCAGACATTTGACGTCCTTTCATTTGGCGTTAAAATGGATTCACCCAAGATTCAAACGCAGGCGATTCAGGCAGCCATCAACAAGGCAAATGCAGCCGGCGGAGGAACCGTTCGCTTTCCTTCTGGCACGTTTGTGACGGGGACCTTGCATTTGAAATCGCACGTCACCCTTCATCTTGAAAAGGATGCTCGGCTACTGGGTTCATCGAAACTCTCTGACTACGAGCGCGGTAATTGGCCCGCCATGATCATGGCCGACGGGCAGGAGGACATTGCAATTACCGGTCTCGGAACGCTCGACGGGAACTCGCCGGCACTTGTCCGTGAATTTGACCGCATCAAAGCCAGCAAGCAATTCTTGGAGTTCTATCCGCGAGTGAAGCGGGGGCAAAAGCTCTCCTTCATCGGTTCCACTGGAAATCCAACCGAGGTTGATCCTCATAACCTTATGGAGAAGGGAGAATTGGAGAAGCATGTTTACCATGGCTTCGAAAGACCTTCTGAATCTGTTCGGCCGCAGGTGATCGAGTTTCGAAAGTGCAATGACGTACGTGTGAGCGATGTGACGATCAAGAATTCGGCAAATTGGGTTCAGAGCTATCGTGATTGCTCGGAGATGAAATTCCATCGAATGAAAGTTCGGAGTACTCAATATTGGAATAACGATGGAATCGATCTGGTGGATTGCCAAAAGGTGGAAATGTATGACTGCGATATCGATTCGGCCGATGACGCTTTGTGCCTGAAGTCGGAACCTTTTGGAAAGGGATGTCAGGATATTGTCGTTTCGCGCATCAAGCTAGCATCGCGCGCGAGCGCAATCAAGTTTGGAACGGCATCTCACATTGCGTTTAAGCGCATATACATTTCGAACGTTGAGGTTCGGGATACCTACCGATCGGCCGTGGCCATTCAAAGCGTGGATGGAGCCGAAATTGAGGACGTCACGGTATAGAGGCTGAAAGCAGTTAATACGGGCAATGCGATTTTTGTACGCTTGGGGCATCGAAACCAAAAGAGGTCACCGGGTTCGATTCGCGGCGTCGTTCTTCGTGACTTTGAAGTAGAGGTACCTGCGTTGCCCAAGGATTACCATAAGGAGCTTGGCAAACCTCACAATCTTATTCCTTCTTCGATTGCCGGAATTCCCGGGCATGTCATTGAAGACGTGAAACTAGAAAGGATCAAGATTTCCTATGGCGGTGGCGCCGACCCTCTCCACGCAAGAGTTCCGCTTGAAGAGCTGAATGCGATTCCAGAAAACGAGCGCGGCTACCCAGAGTTTTCGATGTGGGCTGAACTTCCGGCTTGGGGGTTCTTCTTGCGCCACACCCAAGGGGTCACCCTTCGGGACATCGAGTTTACGCTGAAGAAGCCTGACTTTCGGAGTGCGATCGTTGCAAGCGACTCATCTGATTTGAAGCTGGAGCAAGTTACCGTTGGAGACGGCGGGGGTGAGCCGATTTTGCACTTGAGCGATTCTCCTCGAACGCAAGTGATTAACTGTCGATTCCCGGACGGAGCCGAGCGGCGGATCCGCAAAGTCGGATCTGATACGTTTCGGGCATCGTCGACAAGCAGACCCGCTTGGGTTGATAGTACACGAGCACGGGTTTACAGCATGGCTGATCGGCTGCAGCGTACTTTGCGGCCTTGGAACGTGCCAGATCGCGAGTTCGACATTGCTAAGTTCGGTGCTAAGGGCGATGGCAAAACCATCAACACCCGTCAAATTCAATCGGCGGTTGATGCTTGTTCGCTGGCCGGTGGGGGGACCGTGGTTGTTCAGGGCGGCGATTTTGTTACCGGGACGATTGACTTTCGCTCCAACGTTATGCTGGAGGTACGCAAGAGTGCGAGGCTTTTAGGCAGCACTAACATCACGGATTATCCTGATAGGTTGCCGCTGACGAAAACGGTGATGGACTCCAACATGGACCTTCGCCAATCCTTGTTCTATGCGGAGCGTTGCGTTAATATTGGCTTTCGTGGCGAGGGAGTGATTGACGGTCGCGGCACTAAGCAGAACTTTCCCGGCCCAACGACTATAGCAGCAGTCACCGGACGCCCCTTCTTGATTCGAGTGATTGAGTGTTCCAACGTCGCTGTGCAAGGCATTACTTTGCGGGATGCGGCGGCTTGGATGCAGAGCTACCTGAACTGCACGAACGTGATTCTGGATGGTGTGACGGTGGACAGCCGCGTGAATGGTAACAACGATGGCATTGACGTTGATAGCTGCGTCAACGTGATTGTTCGGAACTGTCTCGTGCGATCTGGCGATGATGCGATGTGCTTTAAGGGGGCTGGATTACGTGCGACGGAGAATGTGCTTGTTGAGAATTGTGAGTTCACGACCTGGTGTAACGCAATCAAGTTTGGGACCGATACGCAGGGTGCATTTCGGAACGTATTGGTCCGCAATTGTCGGCTTGGAGGTAATCCGGGTGGAGAAGCCACGACGGGAATTACGTGGGCAAGTGTTGATGGCGGAATGGTGCAGGACATTATCTGCGAAAACCTTACGATAAACCGTACGGGTTCGCCGATCTTTATTCGACGCGGTAGCCGGGGAAGAACCATGCCCGGACTTCCGAAGCCAGTCGTTGGAGAAATCAAGCGGATTGTTATCGAGAATGTAGTTGGGTCAGAAAACGGTCAGCGGGGCTCGATGATCGCGGGGATTCCGGGGCATCCGGTGCGCGATATCTATCTTCGCCTCATTCGGCTAGATGGAGCCGGTGGTGCTCCGGCAGATGCGGTACGTGTACAAGTTCCCGAAAACGAATCTGGCTATCCCGATGCGGGCTGGTTTGGGGTGAAGCATTTCCCGGCGTTTGGCTTCTACCTTCGTCATGCCGAAGACGTTACGCTGGACGATGTCCTTGTCACCCGGCGGTTGGCTGATCCGCGGGATGAAATCGTCTTGGGACCTTTTGTTCGGCGGATGATCCGGTTGCGGCCAGAAGATCGAGGACGCTGAACAGCGCCTCTCTCAAGGGGTCCAGTTGTAGGATTGGACTTCGCTTCCCTGTTTCCAATTAGCGGGCGTTAAGGTGTCCATCCAGTCGAGCGGTTCGGCCAGCGGCATGGGTTCGGCGGCGAGGGTGAACGCGTTGGCGAGGGCGCTTTCGATTTCTGGCGTTAGCGCCTTGGCGTTGGCCGAGACAAAGAGCGGGGTTCCGCTTGCGGCGACGGCATGGAGCCATTGCGAGTTTAGCTGCCACGGAATCTGATCGGTTAGTCCGACGCAATCTGCATCGGCCGCGAAGAAGCGGTTGTGCTGTACGGCACGAAAGGCTAGGGTGTTTACTCCCATTTTCAAGGTTCGTGCCCATTCTTTTCCGCTGGTGTCGTCGCCCGTTCTTTGGATCTCGTGGGTACCGGCGGTTAGGTGGCCCCAGGTGTTGCAACCGATTAGGACCGATTCGCCCGCCGCGGCTCGGATTGCGTCGTAAAGGGCGAGGTAGATTTCGGCGGACGTTCGAGTGTCGTCGGCGAAATCTCCACCTTCGGCATGCCGGGTTGCGTCCATTTCGAATCCCCAAAGTCTCGTGCAATCCCAGGTTGTGAAGTCGTGTTTGATGAGGTCATAACCCCAGGCAGCGCATTGGGCGATGCATTCGACGGCCTTTTGGAGGGCTTCTGGTTGGCTAGGGTCGAGGGTTTGGTCACGCATGAGCCAGTGGGTTGGGACGTCTTCTCGGGTTAGGAGGGGGCGAATCCAGATTCCGGGACGGCAGCCGGCTTCGCGGATTTGATCCGCGAGGTGCCCCATGTTGCCGAACCTTTCATTGCCGATCCAAGGGCCACCTTCGCAGCCGCCGTTAATTTGCCAACCGGCGTCGATGACGCTGTAGGGTCGGTTTGGGTTAGTTCCGGCCCAGGTGGCGGTTCGGTGGGTGTCGGCGAGGATTCCGTCTCGGGAGTTGTTGCCGTAGGCGTAGTACCAGTCGTTGGCGCCGTAAACGGGGCTTGATAGAATTCTGGGATTTTCGCAAAGGGCGGAGCAGAGTCTTCCGACGAATTCGAAGGCGGATTCTTCGGGTTTAGATTCTAGATTCACAAGCTCGCCGATCGCGAGTTCCCTTTCGCCGAGGGCAAGTGGGCGGCGGCCGGAGCGGAGGTCGAAGGTGACCTGGACTTCCGTTTGGGTGATGTTCCAGCTTACGAGTGCGTTGGGGCGGGTTTTGGCGCCGAAGGCCGTGAATCCGGTTGGAGTGCGGAGTACGACGTACCAAGGCATTGTGCGAGCTGGGTCGATTGGGGCCCATTGGAGGTCGCCATAGCCTCGTTCCCAGGCGTCGCCTAGGACGAGGGTCACGTTCGAGTTGTCGACTTTCCAGACCAGAGTTAGGGTCGAGATCGGACGGGGGCCGGAGATCGTGATGGCTAGGTTGCCGCTGATTTCGTTGAGGTGTAGGCCGTCGGGGGCGGGGGCTCGGCGGATTCCATCGATGTGGATTTCGCAGTTGGTGTTTGGCCACGGTTCCCGGCGCATGGGTGAATTATCAAGCAAAGGGGTTCTGGATTGCTACCTTTCGGTCCACGGTAGGAGCCTCCGGAATTTATTATTTACACTTCCTGCGTGGGGGTCGACTGCAATTTTTTGCGCTTCGAGCAATTCGGTGGGCACATCTATAGTTCGGCGAAGCGGAGAAAAGTCAATCAAACTTTTGGTGGGGCGGTTGGATTGCATTACCGACGGAACGCTGGATCAGTGCCTGGCTTTGGGCATGACGCCTTTGGCTTGGAGTCCGCTCGGCGGTGGCTGGCTAGGCGAAGGCGGAACGGTCCCGCCGGGGTCGCCGCGGCATCATTTGTTGGCACTGATGGATTCGATGGCGGCGGCTTATGAGGTCACGCGGACGGAGATTGCGCTGGCGTTTCTGCTGAAGCATCCGTCGGGGATCGTGCCGATTGTGGGGTCGACACGTCCGGAGAAGATTCGGCAGGCGGTCCGGGCGACGGAGATCGAGCTGAGCCGCGAGGACTGGTACCGGCTCATGGTCGCGGCGCGGCAAGCGCCGCTGCCGTGATGGGTAGGCACTTACGGCTCGCATCGTTCCGTTAGTCCGGACAAAATTGTACTGGAACTGGGTTGCATGGTGAAACGAAGGACTTAGCGTTCATTAAACGGGTTGTGGCCAGTAACGGCAATTCAAACCGGGCAAAGGTCTAGGATAGAGCACGAAACCACAGCGATGGCATCCAGTACTTCTGGGGCGTTAACAAACGAAGAAGAAAAATGAATTTTGTCGAATAGACGAACAATTTCCCCCGTTTCATAAATACGATGAAAATCCCGCTACTGGCGGATGACGATGGTAACGTGGTCAAACATCTGAAGAAATCGTTATTGAAGAACATATATCGCTCACTTGCGCGAAAGGCGTTTGTGGTTACAAGTGACTCATGCAGACGCATCCGTAACATAATGATCAAGCAACGAAACATTTTCAATCACCTTTTCAATTTGACTGAGAAACTGCATAAACATCTTGACATTTATCAGCATTTCTGCAGGATATAACTGACTTTCATCAAATTGGTACATGCTTATTTTTAGCTTAGAATGGTCAGACCCTCTCCAGTAAGGAGAAATAATGACCAAGTCAGTTTCTGACGATAACAGCGTAGCTGTTTGGTTTATTGTATACCTAATCTGATCGTTCAGGACTACCTGATACGACATGCTGCTTCTCGCCTTCAGGCATAGAGCGATTGATGACCTAAGTCCGAACCATACTTCTAGTGGAAATGTCCATGCACGTGCTAAGCTGCCTGATTGCTTAACAAATTCTGCAAGTATAGTTAGCTCGTTTTTCGCTGCGAAACTGAATCCCTTTATACGAGCCGATGTGCAAGTTTCAACACTTTCTACATGAATAGGAGCATGGTTCTGAGGAACGTTATGTAGTGGACTGTCACCTTTAACAATGAGCAGGACCAATGATCTACAATGTTTCAAAAACTGACTTCCATCAAGTTCAAACACCTCCAACGGACTCGCGCTGTTTCTCGGCAAAATATATAGCAAAACTCTAAGTTGATCGTTCTTGTTCCCTACATTTGTTTGCGCGTAAACATCTGAGTCAATCGCAGAAAGATGAGAACTAAGTCGAAGTCTTGGCGTTATTTCGCCGCCACTTATAGAAAACTCGTGTGTTCCGTAAACCTGGAATCCCAAGAGGAATGCTAGTGCATGCGCTACGTCACAAGTAACAACGTCGGTAAAGACTATTGTGCCAGATTGAGAACGTGCCTGGAGTTGAAATTCGACCGTTCCCATCTCTGGCCATTCTTCGTCAGGATTAATCGAAAGCAGTTCGAACTCAATACTTGTTTTTTGGATTTTCATAATTTAATAAAGCCTTGCCAAATCGCGAGTTAAGCCCGACAGATTACTCGTGACGAAAATTGATCAATATCATTGATCAATTTTCGTCACGAGTAGTTACATTGGCAAGGCTGGATACGGATATCTTAATTATAGTTGCTCAGCGCAGCTGAAGAGTTATCCTGAGAAGCCTCCTCCACCATTGCTTTCGTCACTTCGACCAACTACAACAGCCGCAACTGCTGCAACAGCTACCGCTGGGAGCCAAGCGGGAGCGGTGGCCGCGGCCGCCACAACAAGAACCAGGATCACAACTCCAGTAATGATCCGAGCAGTAGGCTCGTCGATACCGTTACCTGACCCTTCACCTTCCGGTTTAGGTGGTACTTTAGTCAATCCCTCATCTTCCAAGAGCTTTTGTAGCTCTTCCGGGTTCAAATCCGGATTCTTAGGAGGTTTTCCTCCCTTACCGCCGGTACCTCCTTTACCCCCTCTGCCTCCACCGCCACCTCTACCTCCACCGCTCCCATTGTCTTGATCCTCCTTGGGGTACATACCTAAATATCTGGGAATCGCTCGATGGACCTTATCCGAAAGGATTGGGTCACCTTTGATCCAGTCCGAAACACCACGACCTATTCCTTTGCCTTCCAATTTTCGAATATCGCTGAAAATGTCAAGGCCCGTAGGGTCCACGGCCTTCAGCGGATTGTTCTCAACATATCCGTACCAATTCCGACCGTCCTTGATAGGATCCCTGGTCAAAAACCGGCCCGTTGAAGAGTCATAGTAACGGTGCCCGAGTAGCTTTAGCCCCGAGTCACCATCCTCTTGATAGCCCCAGTTTCCGGCAAACCCAAAGGGAAGGGCGAAGGTGCCGGAGGCTGAAGCAACGTTTCCGAATGCGTCGTATTGCCGGCTGGCCGTCGAACCTTGGGAGCTCGACGTATGCCGCAGTACCGAGCCCATTCGATCGGGGTGGTAGAACCGCGAACTCGAACCTCGACGGTCTGAAACTCCCGGCGTGAACTTTGCGGTGCCGTCTTCGAGCACAGGCGCGGTGACGTAATCACCATCTCGCTTATACGTCGAGGTTCCGACAGAATCCACCTTGCCGACACGGGTGTCAAGACCGTTGTAGGTGAACGTATTAGTGGCCGAGGATGGGTACGTAATCTGCGCTATGCGCGATTCGTAGTCGTAGGTGAGCGACGTTGTTCCAGCGGAGGTAACGACGGAAGTTGTTCGTCCTGCAGTGTCGTAGGAGTACGTCTTGACAGCGGTCCCACCAACGGTGATCGAGGTCAGCTTGTCGGCGTCGTCAACGACGTAGGTCTCGGTGACTCCGCCTGCGGCTTTACTAGACCGGTTGCCGTTCGCGTCGTACGTGTACGTCGTCGTTGCACCGGACCGCGTCTCGGTCAGGAGCTGGTCTATGTCGTCATAAGTGAACGAAGTGGTGCTGCCACTGACTACCTTCGAAGTGAGGTTTCCACCCGTGTCGTACGAGTATGTTTCGGTGCTAAAGACGGTGCCGTCGCTCTTCTTGGTCGAGAGCGTGCTGACCAAGCCCCGGTTGTTGTAGGCCATTTCGGTGTACTGGCCAGGGTTGTGGGTCTGCTTGGTCAGACGGTTCGCGTTGTCGTAAGTGAAGCTTGTCGTTTCAGATTGAGCGTTCACGAGCGAGGTGAGCCGTCCAGCGGTGTCGTAGTTATACGTCGTGGTGCCGTGACTCTCAACGAGAGTTTTTTGCCGACCTGCACCGTCGTAGGTATAGGAGAGGCTTCCTTGCGGCGTGGAAAGGGCGGTGGATTCACCCGCCGAGTTAAAGGTCCAAGTGGTCGTACCAGTTGAATCAGTCATTCCAGTGCGGCGGTTCGCATCGTCATAACTGAACGTCGTATCCGTGCCTGCAGGATAGTCGACTCCGGTTTGGCGAGATGCGTTGTCGAATGTGTAGTAGATCACCTGGCTGAGCGGGCTGGTGTACGCGGTTGCGCTGCCGTTCCCGTCGTAGCTCCATTGCTCCACACTGCTGTCCGGCAGAGTGAGGCTCGCCACTTCACCACGGTCGGTTAAAGTGTAGGTTCGCACTTTGCCGCGTCCGTTCGTAGCGCTTGTTCGGTCGCCTCTAGCGTTATAAGCGTAGGTTTCGATCTCGCTCTTGGCGTTCGTCTTTGTGGTCAGGTGACCGGCATCATCATAAATACAGGTCGTGGTTTTGCTGCGCTCATTCGTTTCGGTGAGAAGGTCCGAATTTGCGTTGTAGGAGTAGGTGATGGTAGATGTGTCGGGGTTCGTCAGTGTCGAGAGCCGACCCCAGTTGTCATAGGTGTAGCT
This sequence comes from Chthonomonas calidirosea, assembly GCA_945859975.1. Classification (GTDB taxonomy): domain Bacteria; phylum Armatimonadota; class Fimbriimonadia; order Fimbriimonadales; family Fimbriimonadaceae; genus Fimbriimonas. The sequence goes on along the minus strand of CAMAPH010000015.1, from coordinate 46,729 downwards.
CGTGACGTTGCTGGTTGCGTCGGTCGTGCTCGTGGTCCAGCCAAGCGTACTAATGCCAAGACTCGTTGTGTGGTTCAGTGGATCGGTTGTGCTGGTGAGGTGACCATTGCTGTTGTAAGCGAGAGTTGTGACTTCCCCCAGGTTGTTTTCGACGCTCGTAAGGAGTCCGTTCCCGTCATAAGCCATCTCCGTCACCCGGCTGAGCGGGTCGGTGATGGTTAACAGATTTCCGTTCAAATCGTAGGTTAGCGTCGTGGTCTGGCTCAGCGGGTTCATGCTGGTGAGCAGATCGTTCGTCGTGTTGTAGGTGTAAGTAGTTACCTTGGAGAGTGGGTTGGTCTTGGTGAGGATGTTGCCAACGGAGTCATAAGTGAAACTCCAGACCTTGCCACGCTTGTCCGTTGTTGCGGTCGGCAGGAAGCTGCCATTGTAGGTCCTAGCGATGCTAAAACCAGACTGATCCACTTCGCTGGCGAGAAGGCCACTGCTGTAGTTGTGGGTGACTGTTTCGCCGATGGGGTCGGTGATGGTGGTTGCGCTGCTGGTGTAGGTGTATGTCGTGGTCTGGTTCAGCGGGTTCTTTTCGGTCGCAACCACGCCGCCGGTGTTATAGGTAGTTGTCCAGACTTTGGCGCGCTTGTCGGTCCGGGTCAGGATGTCGTGAGTCGCGTTGAACGTGAAGTTCTCGGTGTAAACGACGCTGTTAACAGGAGGAAACTCGACTTCGGTCAGATCATCGCTGCCATCACGCGTGAATTCCCAAACCTGGCCAAGCGGGTCGGTGATGCTGGTGAAGTTATTGCTGCCATCAAGTATGATGTTCAGTTCGCGGCCCGTCGGGTCCGTGACCTTCGTTACGTAGTTGGAGCTGTTGAGGGTGAGCGTGATTTGGTTGCTGTTTCGGTCCTGAATCTTGTTGCAGAATCCAGCCGCATTGAACTGGTACTTGATCTGACTCTTCTTGGTAATGGTCCAAGTCCCGTCAGCTTTCTTGGTTAGCTTGTCGAAGACGCCGGTTGGCGACGTGTAGTTGTAATCCACGCCGGTTGGAACCGTTCCGGTGTAACTGAACGGAACGGAGAGGCCATCGCCCCAGTGCACAACGGGGTTGTTGATGTCGTCATCGTTGATGTAGATGTCATACGTCCACGTCCAGCCGTGGCCTAGTTCATCGTTGTAGCTGCTTTGGCTGTTGTGGAACAAGGTGAAATTCACCGCCATCCCGCCTCGCACATCCCAACCAGTGAGCGGCACGGTGCTTAGTTTGTTGCCATTGCCGGTATTGACAGATCCACCGCCGACGCTTGGGCGACTTCCTTCCCAGTTGTACGCACCACCGGAACCCGGGTTGACTGCTGTTGTGTGTCCTGGCGGCGGAGTCGCCGCGAACAACGTAGCGAACAAGGTTTGCGCGTCAAACTCTGCGTTCTGGAGCTGTCTTTGCGTCCAGATGCCTCGAGTTAGCGGTTCTCGCTTTGGATTCTTGCCAAGGTAAACGCGGGTAGGTGCCTGCGTGAAGTGACCCGGATGCCGCCGAAGGGCTTGCAATTCCTTCAGCGAGATTTCCCCCAGCGAAAATGCCGCTGTCGCGGTCTGCGAAACAAAAAGCAGGGCCACGCAAAATAGAGCGAGCAAACGTTGGTAATTTCGGAACCAAGTCATGGCAACTGGAGATACATATACAACACCTCATGTCAAATGCCAAGTGGTTTTTGTCAAAACAAAAGAAACATTTAAAAATCTTCAAAATTTTTAGCAATCGTAAGTTTTCGCAATGAGGTCAAATATTTTGACTAGGGTCTCGAAAGGCTTAAGTACTGGCCGCCCCGGCCCGAAACCCACCCAGCACATCTTCATACTCCGCGACGCTCGAGCACTTGGTCAGTCGATCTCTCACCACCGACGCCCCGACCGCTCCTTTGATGTAGAGCGGCATTTGGCCGCGGATGGCTCGGCTGGCGGTTAGTTCGGCTCGGGCGTAATTGGGCGACAACAAAGCTTCTTCGAAGGTGTCGCAGTCGGCTTCGTGGGCTATGGAGAGGCGGAGGTGGTGGAGGGCGGTTTGGATTCGCTCCTCCAAACTCGGCGCGGGACAGGGGACGGTCCAGTCTTCCCCGCGTTCGTACAAGTCCATGGCGACCCGAATATCGCGGAGGCGCCAGGGGTTGGAGATGGCGGCGCGGCCTACCATGACGCCGTCGCAGCCGGTTTCTTGGAGCATGCGGATGGCGTCGGCGGGGGTTTTGACGTCGCCGTTGCCGACGAGCGGGACGGTGACGAGCTCGCGGAGCGACTTGATGAGGTCCCAGTCGGCTTGGCCCTCGAAGCCTTGTTTGGCAAAGCGGGCGTGGAGGGTGATCATCTGCGCGCCGGCGTCTTGGAAGCGGCGAACGAGGTCGGGGGCGGCGAAGAGGCTGTAGTCCCAGCCGGCGCGGACCTTCACCGTTACCGGGACTTTGACGGCTCGGACGACCGACGAGACGATCTGCTCGGCGAGCACGGGGTCTTTCAGGAGGGCGGCGCCGGCACCGGTTCGGCAGACTTTTGGCACCCAGCAGCCCATGTTGATGTCCACGATGTCCGCGCCCATCTCTTCGGCGGTGCGGGCGACTTCGGCCATGGTTTCCGGTTCGCCGCCGAAAATCTGGATGGTTAGGGGCCGCTCTTCTGGGTGGATGCGCATCTTTTTGCGCGCCCGGGAGGGGTTGTAGTGGTTCGCCATCGCGCTAACGAACTCCGTGAACATGAGTCCGGGGTTCGCGATGCGCTTGGCGATGAGGCGCATGGGGAGGGCGGTGACATCCTCCATCGGCGCGAGCACGAGCCGATTCGGGATTTCAACCGCACCTACTTTAAACATCACTCGCCCGAAGCAGCTTCTACTTCGTCGCCTTCGCCATCATCGGCTTCTTGCACGATGCGGGCGATGCTGCGGACCTGGTCTCCGGCAGCGAGGTCGATGAGCTTCACGCCCTGGGCCACGCGGCCGGTTTCGCGAATTTCCTTCACGCGGACGCGGATGCCCTTACCGTTCATGGTCATCACCAAGAGCTTGTCCTGGGGTTCGACGACTTCTGCACCAACGACCTTGCCGGTTTTATCGGTGCAGTTCATGGTGAGGATTCCCGTGCCGCCGCGGGTCTGCGGTCGGTAATCGCTCAGCGGGGTTCGCTTTCCGTAGCCGTTTTCGCTAACCACAAGGAGGGTGAGCGACTCATCAACTACGGCAGCGGTGACAACCTGTTCATCGGCATCGCCAGCCTTAAAGACCATGGCTTTGACGCCGCCAGCCGCACGGGACCGGGCAGTTGCGCCGGTTTCGTTGAAGCGGATGGATTGGCCGTTGTGGGTGATGAGGATGATGTCGTCGTTGCCACTGGTTCGCAGCACCCAACCGAGCTCGTCGCCTTCGTCGATGTCGAAGGCTTTGATGCCGTTGCTGCGGATGTTGGCGAAGTCGCGGAGTGGAGTTCGCTTGACTTCCGATTCATGGCGCTGGCCGATGCCACGGGTGATCATGGCGAGGTAGCCCTCTACGTTCAGATCCTTGATGGAGATGGTTGCGGTGACGCGCTCTCCGCCGACGATCTGGATGTAGTTGATGATGGGCATGCCTCGGGCGTACCGACCGGATTCGGGAATTTCGTACGCCTTGAGCCGATAGACGCGGCCGCGATCGGTGAAGAAGAGGATGGTGTGGTGGGTGCTGACCTGGAAGAGGTGCGCCGGTTCATCATCGGCCTTCATCGTGTTGTTGACGCCCTTTCCGCCGCGCTTTTGCTGGCGGTAGGCATCGATGGAGACGCGCTTGATGTAACCATCTCGGCTGATGGAGATGATGGCTTCCTCGTCTGGAATCAGATCTTCTTCCGAGAAATCGCCGGCTTCGCGCGGCTGAATCTTGGTTCGTCGCTCGTCGCCGTACTTGTCGCGAATGTAGACGACTTCGTCGCGCAGGACTTTCTTCAGTCGCTCGGGGTCTTCCAGGATGTCGAGGAGGTTCTGCACCCGTCGGGCAGCGGCCTTGAAGTCGTTCTCAAGGTTCGCCTGATCCAGCTGGGTGAGTCGCCGAAGCGGCATGTTCAGGATGGCAGTGGCTTGGAACGGGCTGAAGTTGAAGGTCGTAACGAGTTCAACCAGCGCGCTGGCGGCATCGCGGCTGGCGCGAATGACGCGGACGATATCGTCCATGAAGCGGCGGGCGATTTGGTAGCCCTCGTTCAGGTGGAGTTCTTCGAACGCTCGATAAAGCTCGTAGCGGGTTCGGCGAACGATGACGTTGCGCCGGTGGATGATGTACTGATCCAGCAGAACCAGCAGCGGGCTGGTTCGCGGCGCGAGGTCTACCAGCGACAGCATGTTCGCGCCGAAGGTGGTGCGAAGGCTGGTGTGCTTGAGCAGGTAGTTGAGCGCCTGGTTCGGGTTGACATCGCGGCGGACTTCAACTTCGATGCGCATTCCGCGCTTGTCGGAGTAGTCCTGAACCGAGAGGAGGCCATCGAACTTGCGGTCTTTGATGAGACCGGCGATGTTCTTGATGAGCGACTCTTTATTGACCTGGTACGGGATTTCGGTGACGACGATGACCGACTTGCCGGAATCTCCGAGCTCGATCATCGTTTTGGCCTGCATCACGACCGATCCGCGGCCGGTTTCGTAGGCGCTGCGGATTCCCTTCGCGCCCATGATGATTCCGTAGGTTGGGAAGTCGGGTCCGGGGAGGACTTCCATCACCTGGTCGAGGGTGCAGGCGGGCTCGTCGATGCGGAGCAGGATGGCGTTGCAAACCTCGGTGAGGTTGTGCGGCGGCATGTTGGTGGCCATGCCGACGGCGATGCCCTGGGAGCCGTTACAAAGCAAATTCGGGAACTTGCCGGGGAAAACGGTCGGTTCGAGGGTGGACTGGGAGTAGTTGCTGATCCACTCGACGGTTTCGCGATCGAGGTCTTCCATCATCTCGACGGCGAGCGGCATGAGGCGCGCTTCGGTGTATCGCATGGCGGCGGGAGAGTCGCCGTCGATGCTGCCGAAGTTGCCTTGCCCGTCGATGAGAGGGTAGCGGAGTGACCATGGCTGGGCCATCCGAACGAGGGTCGGGTAGATGACCGCTTCGCCGTGAGGGTGATAGTCGCCGCTGGTGGTGCCGCAGATCTTGGCGCACTTGACGTGGCCGCGATCTGGGTTCAGGTTCAGGTCCCTCATAGCATAGAGGATTCGCCGCTGAACCGGCTTGAGGCCATCCCGGACGTCGGGGAGGGCGCGCGCGATGATGACGGACATCGCGTAGTTCACGTAAGAGCGGCCTAGCTCTTCATCAACGTTGACGATGGTGTAATTCGGATTCTCTGCCACGGTAGAAGTCGCTGCGCCGAGGGCAAAATGCATCCCGCGCTGTCACAGAATACCGTGAGAGAGAAATTGGAACACATTTTGCGCTTGTTTCGTCAATAATGGATAACCCGTTGTTAAGGGGGACTTAACTTTGCATTTTTTGTTTTGGTTGCTTAGTTTTGGGGATTTATTACGAATGCAATTAACATCACTCGGAGCAATGATGCTCCTGGTCATCGGGTTTAAGGGAGCCGATGCAACGTTCACCTCGTCGTTCGATCGCAGGGCAAAGTCGCTCGACATCCAGATCACCTCTTCTCAGTTTGCCGTCCGGCGGATTTTGAAGGACGGTTGGGCCATGGCTCCGAAGGGGGAAAAGTTCCTTGTGGTGAACTACACCGTTCGAAACTCGGGCGCTGGGCCGGAACAGTATGGTCGGGACAGCGTGACGTTCTCGGTGACCAACGCAGGACAATCTACCGTCGTTGGAGAATCGGCTGCCCGCTTCCTGGACAACTATGCGGACGACTTGCTGCCGGGGAAATTCCTTGCGGATACGGTGGTTTTGGAAGTGCCGAACGATATGGATTCTCCAAAGCTTTCCATGCTGGTAAACGGTCGGCGGTCTACGGTGGATCTCACTCCATTTTTACAAAAGGCACAGGGCCCTTATCTTCGAGAGAACGGCAAGCAGGCGTTTGACACGGTCTCTGGCACGCGGAAGCAGGTGTTGCCGGTTGGCGGTTGGGATATCTCGCTCGAAGAAACGACCGTTACGAAGCAGTCACCGAACCTTTATATGGCGGCTGCGCTGGATGAACATTTTATACTTGCCGCGGTGAAGTTCCGAAACGTTTTGAACGAGGAGCAAACCATCGACAGTGGCGTTCTTAGTGCGGCGATTATTGATGACAAGGGGAAAGAGCACAGCTGGAACCAGTACGTACTTTCCGCGCTTGAGGGCGAGATTGTGTCGGTTCCGTTGCGTGGGAAAGGTGTCGCCACGGTTCGACTGCCGTTTTTGCTGCCAAAGAATGCGATTCCGAAAAAGCTGCGGTTTACTGACCCGACCTCGGGCCGCACGAGCATTGTGACCCTATAGGTGGCTCTAATTTGGGCGGTTCTGTCGTAGAACCGCCTATGCCAGACGCGAGCGGTTCTCGAGTTGTTATTGCCGGTGGATCCGGATTCTTGGGCCGCGCGATTGCGTCCGAACTGCGACTGGCCGGCTACACCCCACTCATCCTAGGCCGTTCTTCGAAATCTGACCTTGAATGGGATGCCAAGAACCTGGGGCCTTGGGCGGCCGGACTTGATGGCGCGGCGGGATTGATCAACTTAGTTGGGGAAAGCATCTCCTTGCCATGGACCACAGACAATCGAAAGAAGATTTTGGATTCGCGCGTCGAGAGCACTTCGGTGCTGGCGCAGGCGTTGGCCCAGTTGCAGCAGCCGCCGAAGGTTTGGCTCAACGCTTCGGGAGTTGGAGTGTATGGCAATCGCGGCGACGCCGTTCTGACGGAAGAAGATGCCCCAGGTACCGGGTTCTTGGTTGACGTTGTTTGCGCCTGGGAGGCCGCGATGTTTTCTGCACCATTGCCGCAAATTCGGCGAGGCGCGATGCGGCTTGGGGTGGTGATTGGCAAGGATGGCGGTGCCATCCCTACTTTGGCGAAGCTGACCCGGAGCTTTTTGGGCGGTGCGCAGGGTGATGGACAGCAATGGTTTGCGTGGGTTGAGGTGAGCGATGCAGCGCGTATGTTTGTGCACGCGCTGCGGGAGCCGTTGGAGGGACCGATCAATGCGGTGAGCCCGAATCCGGTTCGGAATGGGGATTTTATGGAGGAACTTCGGGCGGCGGTCGGGCGGCCTTGGAGTCCGCCGGCTCCGAAGTTCGGATTAAAGTTGGCTTCCCTTTTTGGTGCGCCGGACCCTGAGTTGGTGCTGGACAGCGTTCGAGCAATGCCGGAAAAGTTGAATCGGTCGGGGTTTGTGCCGAAGTTTTCGGAGATTCGCGGGGCGATTAGGGCCCACGTTTGAAAAAGTTTGCAACGCATCACACCTCACAGCGGTCTTTGTACTGATCATGGGCGCAGAAAAGAAGATTCCGGCCGGCATTCTTGCCATTCTCCTCGGTGGTTTGGGCATTCACAAGTTCTACTTGGGCTACACAACCGCGGGCATCATCCAGTTGTTGCTGGGCCTTTGCGGTGTGGGTTCGATCATCGGGCTTGTTGAGGGAATTATCTATCTCACGAAGACGGATGAGGACTTTGCCGCAACTTACGTTTACAACAAGAAAGAATGGTTCTGAGGCTGTAGGTACACTCTCAGCTTAAACCGCTCCGCTGGCGGCGCTGTGCGCCGCCTTTTTTGCGCTATGACCGTTACCAGAGAGGATCTAAACCCTTGCACCGTTCGCCTTACTATCGTTCCGGCGAGCGAGCAGGTTAAGCACAGTTTTGACCGCGCATTCCGCGACCTGACCAAAAAGGTGAAGCTTCCCGGCTTTCGCCCTGGCAAAGCGCCACGAGCCATGCTCGAGCCGCTTGTCAACAAAGAGGATTTGTACGAAGAAGCCGCTCGCGCACTCGTGATGAGCACGCTCAACGCGGCAATCAAGCAGGAATCGCTGACGCCAGACCCAAACACTCAGCCTTCGGTCGAAGTGAAGTCGATTGATCAGGACACCCTAACGGCGGAGTACTCGGCAAAGATTCCGTTGCCTCCACGTGTGGAGCTTGGCGACTACACCGGACTCAGCGTGGTTCACGCACCTTCGGAAGTCACCCCAGAAGAGGTTGACCTTCAGATCGAAGAGATGCGACGCCGACGCTCGGTCCGCGAGACCGTGACTTCGCGAGAAGTTCGGGCGACGGACATTGCGGTTCTCAACATCAAGCCAGACGGTGCGGCAGAAGGCAAGACCTTCATGGTCATCGTGGGCAAGAGCTTCCCTCAGCTGGACGAGTTGATCCTCGGCATGCAGGTTGAAGAGATCAAGCACGCCGAACTCACCTTCCCTGCCGATTTCTCGGACAAGGAGTGGGCGGGTACGACGGTGACGGCGACGGTTGCGGTTTCTTCGCTCACCGAAGTTAAGCTGCCCGACCTTGACGACGCGTTTGCGGCTTCGCTTCAGACGGAGAACCTCGAAGACTTGCGAGAGCGAGTGACTTCGGGCCTTCAGATCGTGAAGGAAGAAGCGGCTTTCGAGATGGCGACCGACCAGTTGCTGGACACGATGGTGACCAAGAGCACGATCGAAGTTTCCGACAACATGTGGGAGAACTTGGCCGACCGACGCATTTCTGAGACCGCTCAGGAACAGGCGAAGAACGGAATCAGTCTGGAGCAGTACACCCGCGACCAGGGAATGACGATCGAAGAGTTCGTCGAAGCATGGCGCGTTCGAGCGAAGACGGAGATTCTCCGGGCGTTCGTGATTCAGAACGTTTACGCCAAGGAAAAGCTGAACCTGACGAACGGTGACGTTCAGCAGGAGCTTGCTCGAATGGCGGGAGAGAACAACATTTCGCCGGAAGAGCTTTACCGAGCCCTTGAGCGCAATGGCGATTTCCAGGAACTTCAGTTCCGCGCGATTCAGAGAAAGGTTCGACAGTTTCTTCTGAGCCAAGCCGACGTTCGAGAGACCGAAGCTCCGGCGGAAGAAGTGACTCCAGCGCCAAAGAAGAAGTCCTCTAAGAAGAAGGCAGAAGACGCTCCAGCAGCGGAAGAAGCCGTTGCTGAGACGACGGAAACAGAAGCCGCAGAATAAGCTGCAAAATAGAAATAGCCCGGCGGAAATGAACTCCGCCGGGCTATTTTGTTTTTCCGATTAGTGAATGAAGACGCCGAGGTCTCGGGCGGTGACGTACTCCATGGTGTCGTTCCGCACAGTTTTGAGCTGTCCACAGGCATCGGCGATTGGCACGGTGCACATCTCCTGGTTCTGGTAGGCAACCATGACGCCGCTTTCGCCTCGGTCAACGGCCTTGATGGCTTCGACGCCGTAGGCTTTGGCGAGGATTCGGTCGGCGGGGTTTGGCGTTCCGCCACGCTGGACGTGGCCGAGCACGGTGCCGCGCATTTCAAATTCGCCCGGTGCCATTTCCTCTAGTGTTCGCATGACTTCGGTGGACACTCCGCCTAGGAGCACTTCGCTGGACTTGCCACCCGCCTGGATCACCTGTCGGTCGTCGATCATCGCGCCTTCGGCGACAACGACGATGGAAGAGCCGTATTGCTCTTGTCGGTAGCGGAGGAACTCCATGAGGTCGTGGACCTTGAAGGGGAATTCAGGGAGGAGGATGGCATCGGCACCACCGGCAAGGCCGGCGCGAAGGGCGATCCAACCCGCGTGGCGGCCCATGGTTTCGAGGAAGAGGATACGGCTGTGGCTAGAGGCGGTGGTGTGGATTCGGTCCAGCGCGTCGGTCACGACTTGCACGGCGGTCGAGAAGCCGAAGGTTCGGTCCGTCGCCATCAGGTCGTTGTCGATGGTCTTGGGGACGCCAATGATCTTTACGCCAAATTCTTCGAGCTGGAGAGCGGCGTTTAAGGTGCCGTCTCCGCCGATGACGACGAGAGCGTCGATCCCAACTTCTTGAAGGTTCGCCTTGGCCATCTCGAGGATGTCGTCCGGGATTCGTCGAACGCCGCCGGCGCCGACCTTTCCGCCGAACCGGCCGCGGTTGGTGGTCTTGAGAATCGTTCCGCCGATGAAGCTGATGCCGCGGACGTCATTGAGTCCAAGGGGTCGGCAGGTGATGGGCGACAACACGCCTTCCCAGCCACGCTCAAAACCGACGAACTCGTATCCCATCGGGATGCCTACTTTGACGACGGAGGCAATGACTGCGTTCAACCCACTACAATCGCCACCGCTCGTTAGAATCCCTACTCTTCCCTTTGCCATCTGTGGCCGGAAGGTTACCGGCAAACGGGGTCTGGAGGCTATAGCGGGAGGCGGTGGGACTCGGTTGCTGGCTACGACCTGGTTGGAATGCGGTGGCCGAGCCGCCGGGCCCCAAAGATGTGGCACTGGAATCAAGCCTCGCGCGTTAAGATTTCTGTGAGAAGGTCGATGATGCAGGAGCAGTTCGGAAGGCGTGAAGTTCTGACTGGCATCGGGCTCATCGCATCCATTGCGATTGCTGTTCAACTCTACTATCCGTCACCCGGTGCGGCGGCTAAGGAGTACATAAAACAGTTTGATGAAACGGGCATTCTCGTTTTGAATGGGACCGAAACCGTTTCATTGACAATAACGCCGCTAGGGGTCGTGAGCGATGAAAAATTAGCGAACATCACGCGCGAGGAAGGGGACTTCATCTGCCTAAATAGGCGAGACACGAATCCGAGACTCTCATACTTACGAAGCGGTCGATGGGAGGAGCCGGACACGGGTGGAAAGCACCCAGGGCGTATCCAAGACCTCACGTGTTATCGGATGGAGGCACAAGTTGACTCTAGTAGCATTGCGGTAACCAAATCGTTCAGCGGGCGAGTTTTGATTATGGAAAGACCAGACTTTCTGACCATGTGTTTCACGGGCGGATTCCTTTGTTCCTGGCGGACTTTTGTTGATGGCAAGTTGGTGGAATCGGATGACTACATTGCGGACTAATGCTCGAAGCAATGGGCCGAGCGCTTGCAGACTGACGGCATTAGGTCAAATGCGATGAGTCGGAGCAGGTTTGGCGCCATGGATCCGGGCTGGATTGCCTTGGTTGCGATGTCAATCATTGGAGTCGCTTCTATCGTTTGGATCGCGAGGTGGATGGCGGAGATTGACCATCCTATCCCGACAGAATCTCACCGAGTACGGCTTGAGCAGGACCTGCGACGGGATTTTGGAGTTCCGATTTCGGTTCAGTCAGTTGTTCACATCGATCTTGATCGGTCCGGAATGGTCGCCTTGTTGGAAGATGACAACGTTGAAACCGTTGTTTCGCGCATTGATCAAGCGAATTTGAGCGGAGATAAAGTTGAACGACTAGGCCAGAACCTTTTCCGCACCGGAGCGCGGTTTTACAGGTTTGAGAAGTACAAAGCAGAGGTCCTGGTGGTCTGGTGCAGTTATCGGGGTTACCTGGATGACTTGCGAGACGCGGCCGAGAGCCGTGGACATTTGGATGCGGCGTACTGGAAGAAATCGCAACTGGGCTCAACTCGACGACAGTGGATGAATGCTTACGAACTGGGTCAACACGGCGGCAGAGCCGCCTTGCTACGACCTTGAGTGAACTCGGGGGTGACAAAAAGCGGCAGTAGAACTGCCGCACTCCAAGATCCGATCGTGGCACTCTGACGCTTCTGAGGATGTTGCTAAAACAAGGGGAGCAAAATGGAGCGAAAGGGACAGAACCGGAAGGTGGCACTCGGATGCTGCGGAGTTATGGTCGTTGGAGCCGTTGGTTGCGTTGCCCTTTCCGTATTTGTTCTATGGCGCCCAATCCCCCTATCGATGCAGGGATACGTTGAACAATTTGACAAGACTGGCACGCTTGATCTGACGGAAACCGATCCGATCGACATTCGGATCACGCCGATGGAAGTTGTCCGGAAAGATGAACAGCTCAACCGTAATGGCAAGCGAGAGGGCTTGCTCTTCGTAAGCACGCATGAAAATGGACCCGGGCCGATTCAATCTTGGACCAGTGAGTTTGAAGGAACGCTTGCTGGTCCGGGGAACAATTACGATGCAAAAGACTGGCGTTGTTTCCGACTGAAAGAGCATTATGACGCGAGGAGCGTTGCCGTAACAAAGTCGTTTAGCGGTCGAGTGACGCTGATCCAAGGTTACAGCTATTGGAGCGTTATGTTTGCGTCTGGACCGCTGTTTTGCCAAAGGACCTTTGTGAACGGCAAGTTGGTCGAATCCCAGAACTACAGGATGAGTGATTGATCATGATCAAAGGTTCGGCAAATTTGCAATCCGCAAGGAAGACCGAATCAACTAGTGAGATTGAGATTGAGGATGTCTAGTATCAAAAGCGTGAAAAAGAAGTCATCGTTCTTCGGGCTTCCCTGGACTGACTTTGGAGTGATGATTGCTATTGGCCTGGGAATGCTCATTTGGGCTGTGCCGATTGCTCGTGAGGCAAAGTTTCCGAATCCGACCGAAAAGCACCGTCTGCAATGTGAGAAGCGATTGGCCCAGCAATTGCGGACAACGATCTCCGTGAAGTCCGTTGTTGACATCGACGGTGACCGACCGGGGATCGTTGCCTTCCTTGATGAAGAAGAGGTTCAGCCCTTGCTTGCACGCATCGTCCGCGCCAATCGCTACGACGGACGAATCGACACTTTGAGTTCAAATCTGATTGAAGTCGAAGGGCGCTTCTTTCAGTTCTTTCGGTACCGGGGCCGCGTGCTCGTCGTGTCGTCTGACTACAAGGAAATGCTTGGGGAATTGTTGGAAAATGCGGTCAACGATGATTCGGTCGTGAAGGCGTACCGGAAGCTGAAGTAGTCAAACCCTGACTACAACTGAGTCTAGTGCAGCAGCAGAGCTGCCGCCGTACGACTTTGGGTGAAAACGTGAGTTACAAAAAAGCGGCAGTAGAACTGCCGCACTCCAGAGTGGATCGAAGGATGAACTTGAAACTACGCAATGGGCTGATTATCTTCGCCGTCCTGACTTTAGGATGTTTCGGGTTCGAGCGGTACTTCCGGTGGCAGTCTTTTGTAAACCAAAGTTTCGGGCTCTTAGTGATTCATGCCGAGAAGTATTGGGTGGAGAATCGCTGGTTGCCGGAAAGCTACTCGGATCTTCTCGACTCGATCCATGAGCACACCCGCGAAGTTTTTGAACGACCGGAAAGGCGGGAGAGGTTTGAAATCTCGTACGATCGGCAAGGCGAGAACGTGGCGGTCTTTCATGCACGGGATAAGCTGCCTCCCTTCTTATCCCGGACCTACCGTGTTCAGTGTGCTGGAGCGGATTGCTCTTTCGGTACTGCTGACGGTTCGCGATAGTTCGAAGGCTACAACTGATTCTCATGCGGCGGCAGAGCCGCCGCGCTACGGCCTTCGGCGTGTTTGCGGGTTGCAAAGAGCGGCAGTAGAACTGCCGCACTCCAGGGTCGGGTGGCTGCGGCAGAGCCGCTGCGGTACGACCTTGGGTGAGTTTGCGAGTTGCGAAAAGGGGCAGTAGAACTGTCGCACTCCTAAGATTCTGTACATAATTGCGGCATGCACACGGGGCGGCGGTATCGGATTGCAGAAGTCATGCTGTGGACCCGACGGAGGGCGCTCATTCTGCTGGTGCACAGCTTCGTTCCGGTCGCGCTTTATGCTTGGCTGGGTTGGAAGTGGCTGGCGATTCCTTGGCCCGTGGTGGCGATGCTCGGTACGGCTACCGCTTTCATTGTCGGCTTCAAGAACACCCAGAGCTACAATCGAGCCTGGGAAGCCCGGCAGATTTGGGGCAGCATCATGAATGCAAGTCGGGCCTGGGCGGCAATGACGAAGGGCTACCTTCCGCACGATCCGGAGCTGGTCCGAGATTTGGTTCGGCGGCATTTGGCCTGGGTTGCGGCCTTGCGGTATCAGCTTCGCGAGCCCCGAGCATGGGAGAGCATGGTGGAGCCGCAGAACCAGGAGTATCGCGAGCGCTGGTTCGAAGTGCCGGAGATGGTGACGCCAGTGGAAGTGGAGCTGGCGAAGTTTTTGGGGGAAGAAGAACTTGCGGGCGTCCTGAAAACAAAGAACCGGGCGACGCAGATTATGGGCCTGCAGTCGACGCTCGTTGGACGGCTAGCGGCCGATGGCAAGCTGGACTCGGTTCGGCACGTCGCGCTTCAGGAGGCCATCACCAGCCATTACAATGCTCAGGGTCGAGCCGAGCGGATTAAGAACACTCCGTATCCTCGTCAGTTTGCGACCGCGAACGGCATGTTTGTGAAGCTTTTCGCAACCCTGCTTCCCTTCGGACTCCTGAAAGAGTTCAGCGCATTGGCACCGAACAACCCCTACTGCGTTTGGCTAGTGGTTCCATTCAGCGTGATTGTTTCCTGGATCTTTACTACTTTGGAGCAGGTGGGCGATAGTACTGAAAATCCGTTTGAGGGTGGTCCGAACGATGTTCCGATGGCTCAGTTGCAACGGGCAATGGAAATTGATATGTTGGAGATGATTGGGGAAACAGAATTGCCACCGGCGATTCGGCCAACCCACGACATCCTTTTGTGAACTTTATGAAAAAACGTGAGAAGCTTGAAATTATTCGTCAGCACTATCCGGGTGCCTTAACGACAATTGACGCGGTGAATCGGCTCATCGACTTTGTGGAGATGGAGCTGGACTTAGAACCATCGCAAGTGATGTCAGCCGATAGCATCTGCAGCGATGATGTCAACAGTATTCAATACCCAGCGCGGGCAAAGGAGTTTCTGGGCCCGTTCAAGATGGGTGGATTGGACGGGTTTCCGTTCACTGGCCTCACGGGAATGGGCGCGTTCGCAAGTCACGCACCGGAGGACGGCGCGATGTTCATTTATTACGGACCGCACATCGGAATCTCTTCGGAAGGTGAACTTGGCAGCATCATGCGACACGGTCATTCGGCCCGGACGGGCTGTTGCGGCGCCGCGCGGGCGGCGCTCGGCCGACTGGAACGGGACGAAGTTATACCGGGCCAACTGCAAGAGCTTGATTACCAGATGAACACGCTTGAACAGATTCTGTTGAGGCAGAAGGATCGGATTCTTGGGGCTCCAAACCGAATTTTTGAAGCAACGGAAGTGATCTATGAAGCAATTGACGAGCGGATTCTCGAATTGGTGAAGGCCACGAAGGTCCGGTGTCGGTACGTCATTTTAATGGGGGCAATTCAGAACAACGGTGATGTCGAGCTCGGCTCATTCAGCCAGCCAAGACGATTCTGCGTGATGGACGTTGCCTCCGGAGAAATGAAAGACTATCTCCAAAACCCAAATGAATAACGGTCGACTTGAAGCGTTTAGTGACGGGGTCTTAGCGATCATCATCACCATCATGGTGTTTGATATCAAGGCACCGGAACTAACATCCTGGGAAGCGCTGAAGTCGGTTTGGCCGGTGTTTCTCTCGTTCGTTCTCAGTTTCATCCACGTCGGCATTTACTGGAACAACCATCACCACATGATGAAGCTGTCGACCCGTGTAAACGGAAGCATCTTGTGGGCAAATATGCATCTGCTGTTCTGGCTGACCCTCGTACCCTTCACAACGAGTTGGCTTGGTCGGTCGAACTTTGCGGCAATTCCAACTCAACTGTATGGCGTCTCTTTGGGAATGTGCGGGGTGGCTTACTGGATTCTTCAAACGGTGATCATTCGCTCACAGGGAACGAACTCGCTCCTGGCCCGCGCGATCGGAAACGATCTGAAAGGACGTAGCTCCATTGTTGGCTACGTTCTCGGCGTGCTGGTGTCGCCGTACGACTCGCGGATTTCGATGGTGATCTACGCTGCTCTAGCGGCAATGTGGCTCATTCCTGATCCTCGAATTGAACGGTTTGTCGAGGAATGCTGAGAGACTAAAGGTTCAAGCTTGCGGGAGATCCCGTTGGATGCGACTGATCCAAGGTCCTACTCGGCATTGGTCCTGCGAACTCCCAAGTTCAGCGCGGAGTAATCTGCATTCAGATGGGAATTCCGTACGTTATCGAAAAAACGCAGAACGGTGAGCGAAGCTACGACCTGTGGTCGAGGCTTCTCAAAGACCGGATCGTCTTCTTGGGCACGGAAGTTGACGACTATGTCGCCAACCTGATCGTCGCCCAGTTTTTGTTCCTCGAAAAGGAAGACCCAGACAAGGACATTGACTTTTACATCAACTCGCCCGGCGGATCGGTTTATGCCGGACTCGCAATCTACGATGCGATGCAGTTGGTGAAGCCAGCGATTGCGACCACTTGCGTCGGAATCGCGGCGAGCATGGGCGCGGTGCTCTTGGCCGCGGGTGCGGACGGCAAGCGAAGCGCGTTGCCAAACGCCCGCGTGATGATTCACCAAGTCTCCTCCGGATTCCGAGGAACCATGGCGGACATCAATGTTCAGGTCAAAGAAACCAACACGCTGATGGACAAGCTCATGATCATCTTGGGTGAGCACACCAAGAAGGATCCAGAGCAGGTTCGAATCGACTGCGATCGTGACCGATGGATGTCTTCGGACGAAGCGAAGGATTACGGGATCGTGGATAACGTAATTCGACCGTCCAACCGATAATCAAGGCACGATGATGCAGGCACCAGATCGCCGCGACCTCTGCGCCCTTTGTGGAAGATCAAAGGACTCAGTGTCGCGGCTGATTACCGGACTCTATGGGGCGATTTGCTCCGATTGCGTTCAGCTATGCACGGAGATCGTTGATCAGGAAGGCACCCGCGCTCGCAATAGCGATTCTCATCCCTTCCCTGCGACCCCGACCCTTGATCCCGAATTCACTAAAGCGCGTCTACCAAAGCCGAGAAGCATTGTTGAATTTTTGAGCACCTACGTGGTGGGGCAAGACGCGGCGAAGCGAGCCTTAGCCGTCGGCGTTTATAACCATTACAAACGAACCCTCGACTCGACACCGGGGAGAACCGAGGTTTCGAAGAGCAACATCCTTCTCATGGGCCCGACCGGAACGGGCAAAACTTTGCTTGCTCAGACTTTGGCGCGGATGATGCACGTTCCGTTTGCCATTGCCGACGCAACGTCGCTCACCGAAGCTGGCTACGTGGGCGAAGACGTTGAGAATGTTTTGGTCCGGCTTTACCGAGAGGCGGAGAGCATCAACGGAGCCGACCCCAAAAAGCTCGCGGAGCGCGGGATCGTTTACATCGACGAGATTGATAAGGTCGCACGGAAGTCGCAAAGCGGTACTTCGATCACCCGAGACGTGAGCGGCGAAGGGGTGCAACAAGGACTCCTGAAAATCCTTGAAGGAACGATCGCGAACGTTCCGCAAAATGGCGGGCGTAAGCATCCGCACCAGGAATTCATCCAGATCGACACGACCGGAATCCTGTTCATTTGTGCCGGCTCTTTTGAGGGGATTGAGGAAATCGTTCGGCGGCGGCAGCAAGGCGCCGTGATGGGTTTCCGCAACGCACCGGAAAAGGCGCTAGACATCGTGCCGACGGACGTTGTCCCAGACGACTTGGTGAAATACGGATTCCTGCCGGAGTTCATCGGTCGGTTGCCCGTGATTACGGCATTAAATCCGCTCACGGAGGACGATCTGATCCGAGTTTTGACGGAGCCAAAGAACTCGCTGATCAAGCAGTACAAGCATCTTTTTGAACTTGAGGACGTAGAACTCGCTGTCGAGACTTCGGCGTTACGAGAAATCGCCCGAGAAGCGATTCGTCGCAAAACCGGGGCAAGAGCGCTGCGAGCGTTGCTAGAAGAGATTCTGCAAGAGGCAATGTTCGAAGTCCCGAGTCTGCCGGACGTTCAGAGGGTCATCGTTCCTAAAGGAATTTTGGAAGGCAACGCGCGGCCGATTTACTTGACCGAGCTTCAGTTGCGCGAAACTGGCTAAAAAAGTCCATATTCATGGAACTCTTTTGATTCACGAATCGTTTGTCTTGAATTAGAAGGGGAGTAGCCGGTTTCAACGAGGAAATCTGCGTCGTCGTCAACACGGGGAAACCCCGGCGGCGCATCTGAGTGCGAGACCTTCCAAAAAAGAGCGACCGACTAGTTCGGCCGCTCTTTATGCGTGAGCATTGGAGGTCCTTCATCTTTGAGATTTGAATCGTTTCTCTTCATCATTCATAGTCTGTTCCCTGCCCAAAACGTAACCCTTGAGACGTTTTTGGACAAGGTCGAGCAAGGTTTTCCGAAGCTGCGTGCGGCACAAAATGCGGTAGAAATTGCCGCCGCAAAGACCAAGGAGAAGCGCGGTGCCTTTGACCCAGTGCTCATGGTGGACACGTCTGCCTTGCGCTACAACAGTTCCAGCACACGGGGCAAAGCGCTCTCAACCCAGATGCTGGAAACCACGGTGGAGCAGACCACGCGGTCGGGCGCAAAGGTTTTTGCCGGATCGCGATTGAACTTTGGCTCGGTGAAATCGCCGGGAAGTTCTACCGGTGAGCTTGGCGAGTACTTTGTCGGAGTCAAGCTTCCTTTGCTTCGCGGAAACGGGGTCAACCAGAAATCGATTGCCGAGGCAGTCGCGAATCTTGAGTTTGGCCAGGCGACCGAAGAGGCTCGGCTGATCCGGCTGAACGTTCGCCTCAAGGCTAGTGAGGCGTTTTGGGAATGGGTGGCGGCACGCGAGAGAAGAGAGATTGCGGCGCGCCTTCTTAACATTGCGAAGGTTCGAGCGGACGGGATTAGAGAGCGCTACGAACGTGGCGATTTGCCGAAGATCGATACCGTTGAAGCTGAGACTGAGGTGCGTCGACGCGAAGGCGGCCTCGTAAAGGCAGAGCGAGATATTGAAAAGACTTTGTTGAAACTCAACGTTTTTCTTTGGAACGGGCCTATCGGAACACCAGGCAGCCTGCCAAAGCCTGCGCTTCCAACTGCGGAAGAATTGGAAGCCGCATTCTCTCGAGCCGTAGCTCAACGTCCAGAAGCGAGAATAATTAGCGCCGAAACCAAGGTGATTGAGCAGAGCTTGGCACTGGCAAAGAATGAGCGACGCCCGAGTTTGGATGTGGTTGTTTCGCCAGGAATTGATACCGGCCGAAACTCAGTTGGCGCGACGGTAAAGGCGGGGGTGTTCTACTCCATTCCGCTTCGCCAACAAACGGCGGATGGTCAAATTGAGCAGGCCCAACAAAAGCTTGAAAAGATCCGGCAAGACGAAGCGTTGCTCAAGCGGGAAATTGAAACGGAAGTTCAAGATGCGTCCTCGGCCCTTCGGCGGGCTTACGAACGGGTTCAGGCCAACGTTGCCGAACTAGAGTTGGCCCAACAGTTGGAGTTGGGTGAACTTATTCGGTTCCAGGAAGGGGATGGGACGCTCTTCTTGCTCAACCAGCGAGAGCGCGGGACGGCCGAAACCGCCGCGCGGCTCGTTGATGTCATCGCCGAGTTCCACATTGCGAAAGCCGCGCTTCGCGCAGCAGAAGGAGGATTAAATTGAAACCAGTAACCCGTTTTCTCCGACTCGTCTCTCGTGAGCGAGCGGACCTTTGTCTGCTTGCCACTTACACCCTCGTTGTCATTGTGATGACGCTTGCGGTGCCGCTGGCGACCCAGTCGCTGGTGAATACCATTGCGGCAGGAATGTTTCTTCAGCCGGTTGTACTGCTTTCCTTCTTGGTTTTAGGTGGATTAAGTGTCGCAGGCATGGTGCAGCTTTTGCAGTACGGCGTGGTTGAGACGGTGCAGCAGCGGGTGTTTGCTCATACGGCTTTGGCGCTTGCCGACCGCATGCTCAACGTGCGCGCAGCGGCAATGCGAACGCACTATGCGCCCGAGTTGGTGAATCGCTTCTTTGATGTCATCACGATTCAGAAAGCGCTCAGTAAGTTACTGCTCGATGGTTTCACGGCTTTCATCCAGACCATCGTTACGGTGCTGGTGCTTGGCATTTACAATCCGGGACTACTCCTTTCCGCAGTAACCGTACTTGTGCTGTTCTTCGGTGGCACGATCCTGTTGGGTTACGGAGGAATCAAGAGCAGTCTCTACGAGAGCAAGCAGAAGTACATCGTGGCCGAGTGGCTACAAGATATTGCCCGATGTCATTTGTCGCTTAAGTTGTACGCGAATCGGGAATCCTTGTCCTCGAAAACCGATGAGCTGGTCACGAATTACATTCTTGCGCGGCGCTCTCACTTCCGGGTGAACCGTCGGCAACTTGGCGGATTCTTTGCCTTCGCGGCCCTCGCGTCGGCGGGTGTACTCGGAACAGGTGGCTGGTTGGTTCTCAACGGCTCACTGACGGTTGGTCAGCTTGTTGCTGCTCAGATCATCGTTACCACTTCCCTTGCCTCGTTAGAAAAACTGATTCGACAGTCGGAAAAGTACTTCGACCTTTTGGCTGGTCTTGATAAGGTTGCGGTGATTTCCGAACTGGAAACTGAGCGAGACGGTGGGAAGGAGTTGCCGGCGCTTCACCCTGCGGGAGCTCTGGTGGAGCTCAAGAACTTGCACTTTGAGTACGACAACGGGCACAAGGTGCTCAACGGCCTGAACCTCACGATCCACGCCGGGGATCGAGTGAGTTTGGTCGGGGCAAGCGGTGCAGGCAAATCGACATTGGCCGCCGTCCTATGCGGATTCCAGTCGCCATCGATGGGAGACGCGATTTTTGATAACGTGGATATTCGCGAAGCATGCTTGCAGCGGCTTCGCGCACAGGTCTCACTTGCGGGATATGAACCCGATGTCTTCCATGGAACGATTGAGGAGAACATTCGGGTTGGCCGGGATGAGATCTCAAGCGCGGACCTTCGCTGGGCCGTAACCACGGCAGAGCTCGATGATGATCTCGCCGCGATTCCGGGTGGGCTTCAAGCGGAGCTCGTGAGTGGTGGCCAAAACATTTCGCGAGGACAGCTGCAACGTTTGTTGATCGCTCGGGCCATTCTCGGAAAGCCACGATTGCTGATTTTGGACGAGGCACTTACCGGAATAGACGAGCGGATTTCCCAGCGCATTTTGGACAACATCTTCGAAGCTAGTAACCCGTGGACAATCATCGATATCTCTCACCAACCGGACGTGATCTTGCGGACAGACAAGGTGCACGTGATGGCAGAAGGACAAATTGTCGAGTCGGGCTCGCCGACGCAACTTGCACAAAGCGCAAAGTCCGTCTTTTCGGAACTGTTCCCATTTCTATCGGCAAACCTCAGAGCGGGTACGGCCCGGATTGGAGGGGGTAAGTAATGAGACTTCAATCGTTAGAACTCGTGAAGCGACGCAAAGTGGGCCGAAGGATCGTTGGCATTTTGCTCGGCTTTGTCGGTTTGATCGCTGGGCTAGCGTTTATGCCTTGGCAGCAGACGGTCGAGGCCACTGGGCAAGTGATTGTCTTTAACGCCATGGACCGGCCGCAGTCAGTAGAAGCACCGATTCCGGCCCGACTCAAGGAGTGGCGAGTTCAGGAGGGGCAGATCGTCAAGAAGGGCGATGTGCTTGCGGTGCTGGAAGATGTCGACAGCAAGTTCCTAGATCGCGGACTTACGGCGCGATTGGCGGAGCAACGAGACCTCACCCAACTGGCCCAGACCGAGACGAACTCCCGGGTTACCGAACTCAATCAACAGCGAGAGGAACTACGACAGAGCCGTCAGGATGCGATCGATGCAGCTCGACAAGCGGTTGGCCAGTCTCGATCGCGAGTGGAGGCAGCGAAGCAGCTTGTCCGTCAGTCCGAAAAGTCGCTCGCGATTGCGACCCAGGTCGCGCGCCAAAGCGCTTCGGAGCGAGCGCGGATTCAGGCAGACCGAGTTGTTCAGGGAGAGCAGGCCGTTCAGGCCGCAAAGCAGCAACGTGACACCGTCCGCCTTCGACTGAACCGAGTTCGCGATTTGGAAGGCAAAGGACTCCGCTCGAAGCAGGACTTGGAACTTCTCGAGAACGACATGGTGAAATCCGAGACCGAGGTTGTCCGGGCCGAGAAGTCGCTTGAGATTGCGCGACGCGATTTGAAACTCGGTGGACTCGGCGAGACACAAGCCGAACTGGAAGTCGAGCGAGCGATGGCGAACGTTGACCAAGCCAAAGCGAATCTTGCGGTGGCCGATAGGGATGTTACGAATGCCACGCTTAACCTAAGCCGGATTACGAACGACACGGCGGCAGCGATCAGCCGGGTTGGGGCGGATATTCAGTCGGCCCGGGAGAGCCTCGCCAAGAATGGCGGGGAAATTCAGAAAGTTGAAAATGAACTTGCAAACTTACGGCTTCGAACCGACCAGCAGGTTGTGCGTGCTCCGACCGCGGGACGCATCGCGCGGTTGACCACCGTTGGCGGCGGGACAATTGTGAAGTCGGGAGACGTGCTCGCAACAATCGTGCCGACGACAGCGGAACGCGCGGTGGAACTCTTTGTCACCGATAACGATGTCCCTTGGGTTCAAGTGGGACGACCGGTTCGGTTGCAATTTGCAGGTTGGCCGGCGGTTCAGATCACCGGCATGCCGGGCGCGGCGATGGGAACCTTCGGCGGCAGAATTTCGGTGATCGATCCCGTTGACGATGGAACAGCGCGATACCGGGTGGTCATCACTCCGGAACAGCACACGCTACCGACGGGCCGGAAAGATGCGCTTTGGCCATCAAGTGAGCTATTGCGCCCCGGAGCGGAGAGCTACGGCTGGATCATGTTGGACACGGTTCCGCTCGGCTTCGAGCTCTGGCGACAGTTCAACGGCTTCCCTCCGAACGCTTCGAAGGACCGACTGACGCAGAAGAAGGGGACCAAAGATCCCGCTCTGGGGCCGATCAAGTTGAAGTCGAAATGATGAGGTGTGGTATCCTCTAGGTTCTGCCTTGCCCGATCGTCTAATGGTAGGACGACTGACTCTGACTCAGTTAATCGTGGTTCGAATCCATGTCGGGCAGCCAAACCTTGGGAGCGCTTCGAATGGCTTTGCGTTGCCTTGAATGGCTCAAGCCGAGCGCAACGTCGTAGACTCCAGTAGTCATGTCACTTACGATCTTGTTGGCGGGGTTGGTTTTGCAGGGGCGGCCGGGATATACGACGGCGCCGGCTAGTTTCGACGGGATCGGGAAGTTTTATTGTGGGCGGGAGATTGCGCAGGTCATGGGGCACCAGGCGGCGGGGTGGTTGGATCGGCCCGAGCGAGAGAAGGAAGAGGCGGTTAGCGTGATGATCCGGAATCTCGGCTTAAAGCCGGGGATGGTCGTGGCCGACATCGGTGCCGGGAGCGGGACGATCAGCTTCCCTATGGCCAAGCTTGTCGGACCTAAAGGCAAAGTCTTAGCGGTCGAGATTCAGCAAGAGATGCTCGACATCATCGCGCAAAAGGCGGCGAAGCAAGGAACCAAGAATGTGAAAGGGATTCTTGGCACCATTAAGGACCCAAAGATTGCCCCGGCCAGCGCCGACTTGATGCTGCTGGTGGACGTGTATCACGAGTTCGATTACCCATACGAGATGGTCACGAACATGGTGAAGGGCCTGAAGCGGGGCGGAAAGCTGGTGCTTGTTGAGTATCGCGGCGAAGACGAGAACGTGCCGATCAAGGAGCTTCACAAGATGACGGAAGCTCAGGTGCGGAAAGAAATGGCCTTCTTTCCGCTGAAGTTTGTCGAGAACAAAACGATGCTGCCGTGGCAGCATTTGCTGGTCTTCGAGAAGCGCTAGAGCGATACGCGGAGCTGTTGGAGTTCCACTTTGCGGAACTCGACTTCGCTGCCTTCGGCTTGGATGGCGATTTTGCCGGACTTCGCGGTGCAGTTGGTGCCCTCGTTGACCTTCACGTCGTTCACCCAAACGGTGACGCGGTCGCCAATGCACTCGACCATCATCTTGTTCCACTCGCCAAGCGGCTTCTCGGTGCCGTCGGTGAGGTTCTTGATTCGACGAGCTTTGTCGCCGTCGACGCCCCAGTTGTCCTTTGGTCCGCGGCGGGCTTCCATATCGGGAACAACGATGTCTTCGCCGATGCACCAGAAGTCGCCCGCGTCGCCGCTTTGCATCTGCACTTCCATGCTTTGCGGGAACATGCCGTAAAGTCGGCGGAGTTTGCTGGCATGGACGAGGACGCCGCAGTTACCGGGCTTAGCCGAGAATCGGTATTCGACGGTGAACCTGTAGTTTGCGTAGGCCTGTCGGGTAATCAGATGCCCGCCGGGGGTTCCGAGGCTAACGAGCAGACCGTTTCGAACGATGAACGGTTTTGTCCCTTCCGGATTCTTGTCGAGTTCGGGCACGTCCATGGTCCAACCCGTGAGGTCCTTGCCGTTGAACAACGGAGTCGGTTTGGGACCGGTTTGGAGAATGAGGAGAGCCGAGAGAGAGGCGAGCACAGTTGGTCTTACCAAGAATGGGGGTCGAACGTCAAGCAAGGGATCGATTCGGCTCAAAGCGGGGAACGAGTATGGACCTTTAAAGATTCTCCTCAAACGTTCGTTGATAGGGCTTGTCAGCGGAGAGATGAACAGCTAGGATGTAGAGGTATCGGAGGGTTCAACACCGATTCGTGGGTGGTGTATTGCAATGAAGAATCGAATTGTCCAGGCGTGCTTTCTAATCGCTTTTGCCACGATCGGCCAGGCGCAAACAACGCTGACGCCGAATTACACGCGCATTCTGCACGACGACTTCCGGGGGACCATCGGTTCGGTCAACCTTCTGAGTCAGCGAGTGACGGTTTACTCCTACAAGTCGAACTACAGCCGAAAGCATTTCGTGAGCACGTTCGATACAACTTCGGGCACGCTCTTGAATCAAGTCATCGATGCGATTTACTATCCCGGCTCGATGACCAGCGTACGAGAATTGCCGAGTCGCAGTCGGTTTTTCGCAGCCTATGAGTCCCCGGACGGTTTGGATTACACCGGCCGAGCCCGAGTGTTGGAGATAACACCCTCCGATCAAGTGATTCGGCATGAAATGTCAGATCGCGCTCAGTTCAATTTTTGGGATGTAGCCGAAAGTGGTCGACGGCGCTGGATTCTGTCCGGTGGCGAGACGCTTCGAATCGACGACCCAGACAGCGGTTTTCCAGACCTTTGGGTGAAATCGAACGACGGCACCGAGTGGCACTATCGCCCGGGGGAAGGAGACCCTTTCGACTCTTCCGACGAGTTCCGCGCTGGAGCCATTGACAACCAAGGCAATACCTGGGCCGCGTTTTTCGGCAAGCCGGAGCTGACCGACCCACAGAATCTTTGGCTGGTCCGACTCAATTCGGGCGGCCAGGTTACGGCGAAGTTCACCTTGCAGAATGGTGCCATTCGCTTTATTGAGACGGTTCGCTCGGTGACCCCAGGAACAAATCGTGAAGACGCGCTGATCTTCGCGCAAGGGGAAGTGCGACGCGCGGACCTAATCACCGGACTCGGAAGTCCGGTGCCGTTCGATCACACGATCTACTCTTTCCACCAACTCGCAAATGGGCAGTACTTCATGAGGCTAGATACCCCTGGGATCGGCCTTCGAACGGCGATTGTTAATCAGGACTTCACGATCGCTGCGAGCTATCCAAACGGCAACGCTACGGTTGATCGCCTCGACCGCGTTGTTCGAAGCATCACTCCCTTGGCGGCAGACGAGGCACGATTCCAGATCGAGACGGGTGCCGAACCCACCGTGTTTTCGGTGCCGGGAGTCGGATCGATTAACAGTTTGAATTTTGATCGGTACCAGAACCTGGTTCTGACGACCTATCTCTCGGGGCGCATGCGGCTGGTTGGAGTTTCCAATCTGAAGGAGCTAAACGGACCGGCGGCTCCGGTGGCACCGGGCGCAACGGTTCCCTTCCAAATCAACCTGAACTTTAATGCACCGCCGAGCGGACTTCGGGTTCTTCTGTACTCGCAACCGGGCTTGACGTTGCCGACGGAAGTGATCGTCCCGCCGGGCGCCAACAGCTTCACGGTGGACGGAACCGTCACAGCAACCGATGCGCGAACGATTCGAGTTCGAGCGAAAGCGGCGGGCAAGTCTTTCTATTCCTCAGTGACGGTTGAACCATGAAAAACGCAAGATTATTGTTGGCAGGCGCTTTAGTCGCCACTATCACGGCACAAGCTTTTGCTCAAACCGTGTTAACTCCAAGCTACAACGTGCCGCTGCACGATGGAATTGCCTCGTTTTTGGGAAGCCTAAGCGTGAACGGTCAGCTCGCAACGGTTTACACTTATAAATCGAACTTCGCGAACAAGTTCCATTTGGCGACTTACGACACGACCACGGGTCGATTGATCCGGGCTAACAAGGATTCCAGACTGTTTCGCGATGGGGTTTCTGGCGCGAGGAGTCTAAACAATCTCAGCACGGTTGCGCTGGTCCAGCAGGACTACGATGGCGATAACCCGACGGTTGGAAACCGATTGATTCAGGTTCGGACCGATGGCTCCCTCGCGGAATACGCGGCGAGCCCAAGGGCCGATTTTTCGTTCTGGGACGTGCAGAACACAGGAGGCGTGACGTATTTTGCGGGCGGTGGGATCTCCTATGTCAGCACAGGCTTTGATAGCGAAGACTATCCGAACGTATGGTTCCGATCAACGACTGGCGTCGAGTGGAATTTCCGACCGTTTGAAGGCGATCGATTTACGGCCGGAAACATTGATGCGCAGGGGAATCTTTGGACTTCGCTTTCCGGACGACCGGTGCAGAACGATGACACCGGAAACTACTTGATGCGGTTCAATCGCGCCGGGGATATGCGGCAAAAGTTTTCATTGCCGTACGTAGTGGATTTCATCTTGTCAGTGCCAACGGCGAGGGTTGCTCCGACGCTTGAGGACGTTTTGATCTTCGGCGGTGGCCTTGTTCGACGAGCGGACACCGTCAACGGGCTCGGCCCGACCGTCCCTTTTGCCGGGTCAGTTCGAAATGCGACGAGACTCCCGAATGGTCAGTACTTCATCCAAGCGATCGTCGGGATCGACAATCGGCGGTTCTTGGTGAATCCAGACTTTACGATCGTGGACGAGTATCCGGCGGTTGCGGTCACTTGGGACCAAAACGGACGGATCGCGGAACAGTCTACAAGTAGCGATTTTGCTTTTTCGCTAGCACTACCTTCTGTTTCGACAAACTTCTCGATGACCGGGGTCGGACAGCTTGGATACTTCGGCTTTGACCGCTATAACAATGTAGTTGCGATGACGACCTCCGCCAGCCGACCTCGGCTCGTCGGCGTTTCAAACCTCAAGTCGATCACCCCAGACGCGTCGACGCCCGTAAACGGACAAACCGTTACGTTCCGAATCGATTTGCAGTTTGGCGCGGGACCCGGTGGCATGCCACTGCAACTTGAGAGTTCGCCAGGGATCACTCTGCCAACGAACGTAATCGTGGCGCCGGGCGCAATGTTTGCCGAAGTTCAAGGAACGGTCACCGCGACTTCAGGGGTGATTCGGGTGAATGCCGTGGGTGGCGGAGCCCGTGTACAAAGTTCGGTTACCGTCGGCTAGCTCTCGGTGTTATGATAAAGTCGCCGTCGGTCTGCGACATGAAACGGTGAATTCAATGAAGAAGATCGCTTATCTCTGTATTGTCGGGGTGATGTTGGCGGGTTGCCACTCGGAGATTGCTTCGACCACGGTGGAACAAGGTCCGGCGCCGGAGCTAGGCGGTCTTTCCGATGACTTTGATGCCTCAAGCGCGTTGAGTGCTTGGAAGCATGTAGACGTCACCGAGGGTTGGAACGCGGACCAACTGCAGACTTTCAAGGCGGATGCTGGGTGGCTTACGATGATCCCGTACACCAGTACTTGGTACATGGACTATCGCGGGCCACTCGTTTACAAGGAAGTCACGGGCGACTTTATCGTCACCACAAAGCTCCAGACTACAAATCGGGCCGGAAATGACGCGCCGCACAGTTTGTTTTCGCTCGGCGGCTTAATGATTCGGACGCCTCGAACGGATAACGCCCGCACTTGGCAGGGTGGACGCGAGAATTACGTGTTCCTTAGCTTGGGATGCGCGGACCAATCGGGCAACTATCAGTTCGAAGTCAAAACCACCTCGGGCGGACAGTCGGACTTGGAGAAGATTCCCGCAGCCGGCGGCGAAGCTTATTTGCAGATTGCAAAAATCGGGCCGAATATCGTCTGCTTGCACAAGCAGCATGGCGAATGGATGGTTCACAAGCGGTACCAGCGACCGGATATGCCGGACTCATTGCAGGTTGGGATGACGGTTTATACGGACTATCCGAGTGCGAGCAAGCTGTCCGCGCAGCAACACAACGGAACGGTGATCAAGACCGGGAACCCGGACCTGATCGCGAAGTTTGACTACGTTCATTTCCGCCGTCCGAAGGTTCCAAAGGGTATGAACGTCGCGGCGGCAAGTGACGGCGAGATCTTGCGGATTCTCGGCGACAACGGCATTTGAGGCCGGGGGACCGGGCGTGTCCCGGTACACTCCACTCGCCTTATGTTACGTGCCGGAAATGTCGGACTGCCGAACGTCGGAAAGTCCACCCTCTTTAATGCGGTCGTAGCGAACGCCCAAGCCCAAGCCGCCAACTTCCCTTTCTGCACCATTGAGCCGAACGTCGGCATGGTCACCGTGCCCGATCCTCGGCTTGAGGTTTTAGCGAAGATTTCCGGTTCGGAAGCTATTCTGCCGGCGCGAATGGAGTTCGTTGACATCGCGGGACTCGTCAAGGGAGCGAGCACCGGTGAAGGACTCGGCAACCAGTTTTTGGCCAACATTCGCGAAGTCGATGCGATTGTTCACGTGGTTCGGTGCTTCGAAAACGACGATATCATTCACGTCGCAGGTTCGGTAGACCCGGTTCGGGACATTGAGATCATCAATCTAGAGCTCGTGCTATCCGACCTCTTCCAGGCGGAGCGACGGATTGAGCGTGCCCGCAAGGACCTGAAGACGAAGAAGGAAGCGCAGTACGAGATTGATGCGCTGGAGAAGATCATTCCGGCCCTGAACGATGGCAAGTCGGCCCGCCTGGTTCCGCTGACCGAGGATGAAGAGAACGGAATTCGAGGGCTTGGCCTGCTGAGCAAGAAGCCGATCATCTACGCTGCCAACGTCAGCGAGGATGACCTTGCGACCGGCAATGATTGGGTGCGTCAGGTTGAGAAAATCGCTGCTGCTGAAGGATCGCAAACGATCACGATCTCCGCGCAGGTTGAATCGGAACTCGTTGAGTTGTCGGACGAGGACCGACAAGACTTCTTGGAATCGCTTGGCGTGAAGGAAGGCGGGCTGCAGAGCTTGATCCGGGCGAGCTTCAGCTTGCTCGGACTACAGACCTACTTCACCACGGGCCCCAAAGAGACGAGAGCCTGGACGATTACGAAGGGCATGACCGCGCCGCAAGCGGCGGGCGTGATCCACAGCGACTTCGAGCGCGGTTTCATCCGGGCCGAAACGGTTGCCTACAACGACCTGGTGACTCACGGATCGATGAACGCGGCGAAGGAAAAGGGCTTGGTCCGAAGCGAAGGAAAAGAGTACATCGTGCAAGAAGGCGATGTGATGCTTTTCCGGTTCAACGTGTAATATGAGCTTTACTCGCATTTTTGCGGGACACCTTTAAGCGCACCCAGGACCAAACATTTAAGTGATGCGAATTGTTGTGAATGTCTTCCACGCGAACCTGCTGGATTCTCGGGTGAACCGGGCTTTGGCAGATGCCGCACGGGGGGCTGGAGCGGTGGTGCGGGACATGTACGACCTGTATCCCGACGACAATATCGACATCGCGGCAGAGCACGCGGTTTGCGAATCGGCCGACGTTTTGGTGTTCCAGCATCCCATGTACTGGTACGGCGCGCCGTATCTGATGAAGAAGTGGATCGATACGGTTCTGACCCACGGCTGGGCGTATGGCCCGAGCTACGCTTTAGAAGGAAAGCCATTTTTGCAGGCGGTTTCGCTTGGGGCAGGCGAGCACGAATATGCTCCAACCGGCAGCCGAAAGTATCACGGCCCAGAATTTCTGAAGCCATTTGAGCGAACGGCTGCGTTCTGCAAAATGCCGCATTCGAGTTTCCTGCGGTATGGCGCGGGATACGCCGCAGAGGATGAGATCGGGATGTGGGCCGGTGAATACGTTTCCTGGTTGCTCAGCAAAGATCATCTCGCTTCAAACTCGTAGGTATGGGCCTTGTCCGATCGTTGTGGCTGACCACAGATCCAGCGCGATTTGGCACCGTGGTCGATCCTGGTGACCTGAAACGATGGAAGAGCCAGTTGCCGGAGCCGAGTCGGCCGGTTTGGATGGCTTCCGGTGAATTGCAAGCTGCCTCCGGAAAGGAGTTAGAGGCACAGTTGCGGTCGCTTGGGTATGTGGTTCGAAGCGGCCCAGATCGGCTTGCTGATCAACGGTCTTTACGGGCATGGGCTCCTTCCCCGCTTATTGCCATGATCGCGAAGCACTTGGAGCCCGACACGGCGGTTGACTTCGGATGCGGGGGTGGGCGAGATGCGGTTTTCCTGGCCTCGCTGGGCTGGCGAGTTTCCGGGATTGATTCTTTGTCCGACTGCATTGACCGTGCGCGGAGCCTTGAAGCGACTGCGCCAGGGGTGCACCCGGTCGATTGGCAGTGCGCTGACGTGCGTGGTGACTACGACATTCCGCAGGCGCAGGTCTATCTTTTCGTTCGCTTCTTCGATTTGCCGCTGTGGACACGGCTTGCGGAGTCGGCCAAGCCCGGGGCCCTTGTGGCAGTGCAGACGTTTTCTGAGCGGCATCGTGCAGAGACCGGACATCCGAGATCTGACCGGACGGTTTGGCTGTCTGCGACGCCAGATTTCGGGTGGCACGTTCGATATGCTCGCGAAAAAGGTCCGTTTCTATATCGGATACTGCAGAAGCCGATCGCTGGCGACGTGAACTCGGCGGCTGATTCGTAGTAGTATCTAGGCGTTCAACCATGGCTGAATACAAACTCCTTTTCGAGCACACCAACGATCCCACGTTCCGAACCCTTGAGGGCTATAAAGCCAAGGGCGGCTATAAAGGGCTCGAAAAAGCAGTGGCCATGGAGCGGTCGGCGATTGTTGATTCGATCAAGACTTCTGGCCTTCGCGGCCGAGGCGGCGCAGGCGCGCCAGCGGCCCTGAAATGGGGCGGCATGCCGAAGGAAAAGAAGACCGAGCACTACTTGATCTGCAACGCAGACGAGGGTGAGCCCGGAACTTTCAAGGACAAGCAGCTTTTAGAAACGTGTCCTTTCGAGCTCGTTGAAGGCATGACGATTGCCGGATATGCCGTTCAGGGCGATGCCGGTTACGTTTATATTCGCGGCGAGTTCATGGACGCGGCAAAGAATCTTCGAGAGGCAATCGACGAGGCTTATAAAGCGAACCTGCTCGGCAAGAACATCATGGGCATCGAAGGGTTCAACTTTGACCTTTACATTCACCTTGGCGCGGGTAGCTATGAGTGCGGTGAAGAGACGGCGTTGATGAGCAGTTTGATGGGCGAGCGCGGCATGCCACGGCTCAAGTTCCCGCACGCTCCGTTCCCCGTTATCAAGGGCGTCTGGGATAAGCCGACGCTCATCCACAACGTCGAGAGCTACTCGAACGTGCCGTACATCATCGACCGCGGCGCGGAATGGTGGGCGTCCCTTGGAGCTTCCACGAAGAACTCACGCGGAACGAAGATTTTCTCGGTAAGTGGTCACGTGAACAAGCCGGGCAACTATGAAGTCGAGTTCGGCACACCGCTGATGGAGCTCATTGAGCTTGCGGGTGGCGTGCGCGGAACGATGAAGGCGTGCATCCCAGGCGGATCTTCCATGCCGATTCTGGACGTCGCGAAAACCCAAGAGGCGATCATTGGCTACGAGGAAATGATGGCTTCGGGCTCGATGGTCGGCTCGGGCGGGTGCATGGTGCTCAACGACACCACGGACATTGTGAAGTTCTGCTGGAGAACCGCCGTGTTCTACATGAACGAATCCTGCGGAAAGTGCACGCCTTGCCGCGAAGGTACGCGCTGGATGGTTCAGATTCTTGAGCGGATCGTGAACGGACAGGGCCGCGAAGGTGATGTGGACTTGCTCGTGCAGGTTGCTGACCAGATTGATGGCCGAAGCTTCTGCCCGCTTGGCGACGCCGCAGCGTGGCCAGTGAAGGGCATGGTCAAGGTCTTCCGAGAAGAGTTCGACTACTACATCGCACACGGACGAAGCATGGTCGGGCGAGAAGCGGTTCTCGCCTAATTCAGCTTTAGCCCGTCAAATTGTGATCACGGTACGTAGAATCCCCTTGTGTCCATCGTAAGCGCGAACATTCTATCTGCTCTGAGAAGTCTTCGGGAGCAGTGGCAGCGCGCTATTCTGAGCGCGGTTGGAATCATGGTGGGTTGCAGCGCGATTGTGCTGCTCGTAAGCATCGCTACGGGAGTTCAGGCGGACGTTAAGGGGCAAGTTGAGGGCCTCGGCGTCAACGTGCTCGTGGTCATTCCTGGTCGGATCGACTTTGGCAACTTCAACCCGAATCTGGGTGGAATGAGCTACCTGAAGCCGACCGATACAGAGCGCCTAGAGACGGTGAAAGGCGTGGTGGACGCTATTCCGTTTACGTTTGTTGGCGGCGGAATTCGCTCCGGAAAGAAGCGCGCGAACCCGCTTTTGGTTGCGACTGAACCGAGCTGGTTCAACATGCGCAAGACGACCTTCATTGAGGGCCGGGGCTTTGAGACGGAGGAGCTTTCGAAGCCGGTTTGCGTGATCGGGTCCATTGCAAAGCGTGAGCTGTTCGGAGACGCTTCGGCGATTGGTCAACCGGTGGTCGTGAACGGCAAAACCTATCGGGTAGTCGGGGTTACGCAGGACAAGAAGGCGGAAGAGAGCTTGTTCTCGATGGGTGGATTTGAGAATCTGGTCTATCTTCCCTATCCGTTCATTCAGTCGATCACGCCGAATCTGCAGACGGACCGCATCATGATCCAGATTGAGCCGGAGACGGAGCCAAAGGCGCTGATCAAGAGCCTGGAAGGCAAGCTTGGTGAGCGGCTCTCGCAGGAGCAGTACAGCGTGTTGACCCAGGAGCAGATTCTTGGCTTGGTCTACAAGCTGATGAGCATTCTCACCTGGTTGCTTACGGGACTGACTTCGATTGCGCTGTTTGTGGCGGGAGTTGGCATCATGGCCGTGATGCTGATGAGCGTGAACGAGCGGACCAAGGAGATCGGGATTCGCAAGACGACGGGTGCGACGCGACGCGACATCTTCATCCAGTTCCTTGCCGAGGCGGTTGTCATCTCCGTCGTCGGCGGCGCGGTGGGGATTGTGTTTAGCTGGTTTGTTTGCGGCCTGTTGGCGCAATACACGCCGGTGAAGCCGATGATTACGCCGGAAATTATCGGGCTGGCGATCGGGGTTTGCGTTGGCGTGGGGGCGATTTTTGGGTTGATCCCGGCGATCAAGGCATCAAAGATGGATCCAGTCGCCGCGATTCGCGCGGAGTGACTTCGATTCTGATGTTTTAAGTTCAGGTTAAAGTCAAGAAATTCAGTCCATTTTTTTGCTGCATATTCAGCAATTTTACGCATAAGTCTTTTGGCGGCTTGGAATTGCATCTGACCTGTTGTATGTTCCTATCCACTCTGGATTGGCCGAGCTTGTCGGCCCCCATGAATACCATGCTTAAACGCGCGTTTACCCTTATTGAATTGCTCGTCGTAATCGCAATCATCGCGATTCTTGCCGCCATCCTCTTCCCAGTCTTCGCTCAGGCGAAGGAAGCCGCCAAGGCTACTCAGGTTCTGAGCAATCAGAAGCAGATCAGTATTGGATGTGCCCTTTACATGACTGACTCTGAGGACGTGTTCCCCAGCTACATCACTCGAACCAACTTGCCAGCGAACGGCTACTACCGCGATGACATCGTTTCGTGGGCACAGGCGTTTGACACGTACCTGAAGAACGGCAAGCCAGTTCTTGGCCCGGGACTGGGTACGACAGCAGTTGGTGTTCCGCCGAACGGCCTTCACAACAGCCCAACGTGGGACCAAGAGAAGTGGCGAAAGGCCGCGAACATGGATGACTGCGACGGCGCGGGAGCCCTCGATTCATGGGTACCTGTTCGCTGGGTCCACTCACACTTCGGCATCACGTTCCCAGCAAACAACATCGGTTGGAATCCACAAGCTTGGGGTCCAGCAGACGCAACGGCCGGAACTCCATCAAACCCGATTTATGCGTTTGCGGGTAGCTATCTTCCACGTGCCGCGAACAGCCCGACGGTTGCTTTGAACCACACGATGAGCCTCCAGCAGGTCGGCAGCCCAGCCGAGACGGCGTTCATTACCGACGGCTTCACCGGCGTTATCGCAACGGGTGGTTTCGGTCTTACAACCGGTTGTGAGTCAGCATCGATGTACAAAGGCGGCGGCAACGTTGGCTTTACAGACTCCCACGTGAAGTTTGTTAAGGGCAACAACCAGCGATACCTGCAGCAGAATGCTTCCGGCCAGTACTTCATGAAGTACTACAACTGGAACCAGTAAGAGCATGGTAACGAAAGCTTTTGCGACAGTTCTTGTCACAGCCGCTATCGTTGGCTTAGGTGGTTGTGGTTCTGGAGATGTTGATCCTAATCAAAAGATCGATGCTCCGGGCTACTACAATGGGCCGATGAAAGGTAAAGGCGACGGAACGGAAACGAAGCAAGAAGAAAACAAGTCAAAAGCTGCCCCAGAGTAGCCTTTTGAAAAACCAGTCGGCGATCTCAGTAACAGGGATCGCCGACTTTTTCATGGACCATTGAACGCCAGATGCCATAATCCATATGATGCTAACCGTTCTCTGTGCCGTTGCGATCCTCTCTCCCGTTGCTGCCGAGGGCAAGTCTCTGACCGCGCTTTCGCCGGTTGAGGTTAAGAACTACCGGAAATTGAACAGCAAGTTTGCGATGGGAGATCGGCTCTTTGATTTCGGATTCGAGCTGGATCAGACCTATCCAAATGTGAACATCACCGACGAAGAAGACTGCAAGGTCGTCTACGACCTCAAACGAAAGCACAAGTACTTAGTCGGCTACGCCGGGGTTCGCGACGTTAAGACCCTTTCTGAGAACGCTTTTTACAACCGACTCGTCGTCAAGCTCGACGGCGTTGTCGCTCTAGACAAGCCACTGTACGGTCCTACCGTGACGCGATTTGTCATAGACGTCACCGGAGTGGAGTCGCTTGCGGTACGGACGGTTCACGGCGCTTGTCTTGCCGAACCGCGTCTCGTCAACATCTTGCCAGCGCCACAGCCGGGCGACTGGACTTACCTCCCGGCCACGAACTAAAGCTTAAGAATTTTCGCCGCGGTGCCCATGTCCTTGTCGCCGCGGCCGGACATATTGACGAGCACGCGCGTTCCGGGTGGGACGATTTCTGGATTCCATAGCGGCGCAAACGCGTGGGCGGTTTCGAAGGCCGGAATGAGCCCTTCTTTTCGAGAAACCTGCTGCAAGGCTTCCAGCGCGTCTTCATCTGAAACGGCGATGTATTCAGCTCGGCCGGCATCTTTCAGGAAAGAATGTTCCGCGCCAACGCCCGGATAATCGAGTCCGGCGGAGACGGAGTGCGTTCCGATGACTTGGCCGTCGTCATCTTGCATCAGGTAGCTGTAGCTGCCATGAAGAACACCGGGGCTGCCTGCCGAAAGTGGCGCGGCGTGCTGGCCGGAATCTAGACCCAGGCCGCCAGCTTCTACGCCAAGCAGCTTCACTTCGGGGTCGTTAATGAAACCGCTAAAGAAACCGATCGCGTTCGATCCGCCGCCGACGCAGGCGATAGCGAGTTCTGGAAGTCGACCGTATCGATCCAAGTACTGTTCGCGGGATTCGTCTCCGATCACGCGCTGGAATTCACGCACCATGTACGGGTACGGGTGGGGACCGGCGGCGGTGCCGATGATGTAATGGGTGTCGTTAACGTTTGTCACCCAGTCGCGCATCGCTTCATTCAGGGCGTCTTTCAGCGTTTTGGTGCCGCTGTCGACAGGGTTCACCTTTGCGCCGAGGAGCTTCATGCGGAAGACGTTCAGTTCTTGCCGAACCGTGTCTTCGACTCCCATATAGACTTCGCACTCCAGTCCGAACAGAGCGCAAACAGTCGCAGTAGCCACGCCGTGTTGTCCGGCACCGGTTTCGGCAATGATGCGCTTTTTGCCCATTCGGATGGCGAGGAGGGCTTGGCCGAGGGCGTTGTTGATCTTGTGCGCGCCGGTGTGGTTGAGGTCTTCCCTTTTCACCACGACATGGAGGTTTAGCTCGTCGCTGAGGCGGCGAGCTTCAGTAATCGGCGTTGGGCGACCAACGTATTCATGCAGGTATCGCTGGAACTCGGCGCGGAAGGCAGTATCCGACCAGGCTTTTTCGAACTCCGCTTCTAGCTGATCAAGCGCGGGGACGAGCGTTTCTGGAACGTATCGTCCGCCGAAAGCTCCGAAACGGCCACGGACGTCTGGTCGGGTTTGCACGATTAGATTCTACGCAAATCGTTTGAGGTTGCGTTCGAAAGAGCGTCTTGCGGCGTGGGATTCGTTCGCGCTACGAGGACGGAACCAGCGATGACGAGAAGCGGCATCAGCAAGGCACTGACAACCGGCAGAGTTGCCAACATGCCGATCGGCGCGGCATACGCGAGGGCGTTCGGAAGTTTCGGTCCGATCTTGAAGCTTTGCTTGAGGCCGATTCCGCGGCGCTGCATGGCTGGCGCGGTGGTGTCGAGCAGGCTCAGGAAGCCGAAGACGGCCACGCTTCCGATGACCGGGAGGAAGATTCCGGCAATGAGTCCAACGAAGCTCAATGACATTCCGAAGGCGAATCGCTTCAGGTTGTCTTTGAATCCGTCGCCGGCGGAAAAGCCGGCAGATCTAGGCGTTACGCCGAGGAGTTCGTCGGTTCGACGAGCGATTGCATCAAACGCCCAGCCAGCCACACTCAGCAACACGGTACTGAACACGGCGCCAGCAATCGTCCACCAAACCACCAAGTAGGCAATGGTGGCTAGCCAACCTGGCAAACCCAAGCCAGCGATTTTTGGCACGAAGAAGTTAAAGCTGGAATACGACACAAATCCGAATAGAACGATGCCGATGAGCAGGGGCACCGTACAGAGTTTGCGAAGCTTCTTGTCTCTGCCAAAAAGCCGCAGGGCGGTGATGAATGGATCCACAACGGGGATGTTACGTGAGGAAATCTGAAAGTCAACGCTCGCTGGGCCGGTGGGACTACTTTGTTTACGCAGTTTCCGTCAAAATCAAACGGTGAACCCGATCCTCGTGCTCGCTCAGATGCCGTTGGTAGAGAATGACTGGAGCTCAGCCTTGCGCTACTACCAGACGATTGACCCGGCTCTGCAAAAGGTTCCTGGTTACATGGGAGTTGGGCTCTGGCGAGACTCTGATCAGCCAACCGAGCACCTCGTAACCTATGCCTACGCGAGCCTTGCTGCAGCGGAGGAAGGGCTCGAGCTCGTTGCTTCGAAGAAACTGCTTACCGAAGCGACGGTGATTTCGAGCGGCCCGGCGGATGTTACGCGAGTTTCCGTGATTCACAAGAAGCGGTCTGGAATTTTCTCCGCTAAGGTTGGGCAGTACCTGTCGAAGAGCGTACGGCACTCCGACCCAGGGTACGGCGACGAACTGGTCGATGAGCTGGATCGAATCTTCGACGAGCTCGCGATGCTGCCGGGCTACCTTGGGGCAGAGGTTGGCCGAAATGACACGCTGTCGGATGAAGTCATCGGTTTGGCCGCTTGGGAATCGGAGGCCGCTTTCAAGACTTCCCTGCCGCCCGGAGCGCTGTACACGATCAAGCTGTACCGCAGGATTTTCTAAAGAATCCTCTTAGAGCCCGGGATGAGAAGTAGCGCCGAAGTAACGGCGTAACAAAGAGCCAAGGCAAGGGCGGTTACCAGGAACGCGCTTACCGATGCTGGCAACTTAAGCGAATGCACGAGTAGCCCAATGCCAACCACCGCAGGCGGATGGAGGATGAAGATTCCAAACGCTTTTGGGGCAACGGTCGAGAGGAGCTTTGAAGGGCGCTTGCTTTCTCGGAACCAATAGAGCATCCACAAGATGATTCCCCAGGCGATCACGGGCTCCCAGAGAGCGTAGGCGATGGATGGGCCGTTCCAGCCGCCAGTGGTATCAAACTTGCCGCCCGTTAGTGCCCCACTCACCAACGCGTAAATGAAGAACGTCGGGGTCACGCCAAAGGCGATCCAGGCCCAGCGACCGGCTAAAGCGGCCGGGACTTCCTCCAAGAATTTGGTCTTCGCGAGATAGCACCCGGTAAAGAACAGCACGATGTACGAAGCGAAATAGCCGAGC
Organism: Chthonomonas calidirosea; assembly: GCA_945859975.1. Classification (GTDB taxonomy): domain Bacteria; phylum Armatimonadota; class Fimbriimonadia; order Fimbriimonadales; family Fimbriimonadaceae; genus Fimbriimonas. The sequence continues at coordinate 8,483 of CAMAPH010000015.1, read as the reverse complement.
TGCATGTTCCAGACTTCGGCACCGACGGGTACCGCAAGGCGAATCAGGATGGCGGCGAGTCCAGTTAACAGTGCAGAAATCCAAAGTGTTTTATCGGTTGGGGTTTGGGAATCCGGCTGAGCTCGGAAGCCGGCCAAATGCAAGGCGATAAGGCAAGCCGAAAAGATCAGCAGAGCTTCTGCGAACCAAAGCGGGCCGATGTTGAAACTGGCCCGGGCCAGTCGGTCGCGAAGGTTGGACGTGAAGTTCTCGCCGTCCGCAGTGCCGGCGAGGGCAATGGTCAGCGGTCCGAGCAGAAAACCGTAGATCAGGATCGGTACTCCAAGCCGCAGTAACCGATCGCCAACGAACGCGACGATGCCCTTTCGCTCCAACGACTTCGGAGTGAAGTAACCCGCGAGGAGGAAGAAGAAGCCCATGAAGAAGGCTTGATTGACCGAACAAATCGTGGCGAAGAGAATCTCTTCGAAGCCTTCCGGCGTTTCGTACCGGAAGTACCAGCCGCCAGGGCCGCCGAACATGATCACCGAATGATGCAGAACAACCAGGATCGTGAGAAATGCGCGGATCCGATCCAAGAACTCGCTTCTGGAGGTTTGAATGGGCTTGGATTCGGACATGGCAAATGAGCTCGCCACATAGTAACAGAACCGAATCGGAATCAGAAAGGAGTCCTAGTGCCCGTTGTGGCAACCGGTTTCCTGAATTGCGCGTCTAAAGAAGGATGAAGCCGGTTATGTCCGCAGTTGTTCTTAGCGTTGCACTTTCTGCAAGCGCATCGGCGGATATGTTCAAACCCTCCAAGGCGGAGCAAATGAAGCTCGGCAAGCAAGCGGCGGCAGAAGTTCGGAAGAAGGAAAAAGTTCTCCCCGATTCTGATCCAAGGGTGCAGCTCGTGAAGCGGGTGGGGCGACGGATTCTGAGCACCTTCAGCGAGAAAGAGCAGCCGTGGGAATACAGCTTTGACGTGATTGAGTCAAAGGAGGTCAACGCCTTTGCACTCCCTGGCGGCCCGGTTTTCTTCTACACCGGACTGCTAGAGAAATTTAAGTACGAAGATGAGTTGGCCGCGGTTATGGCCCACGAAATCACGCACGTTCGTCGGGAGCACTGGGCTTATTCGCAGCGAGACGCCAACAAGGCGAACGTGCTTCTCCTCGGCTTGAGCCTCTTTGGAGGTCGTCGAGACGTGCTCAATGCGACCGACCTGCTGGCCACTTTCTACTCATTGAAATACTCGCGGCAGCACGAGAATCAGGCGGACTCGATGGGATTTGACATGCTGGTCGCGGCGAACTACAACCCAGACGGAATGGTGTTGCTGTTCGAGACGCTCAAACAAAGTTCAAAGGGTGGCAAGCCACCGGAGTTTCTGAGTTCGCACCCGGATGACGGTAATCGAATCCGGAACGCAAAGACGAAGATCGAAAAGTCGCCGAAGGAGTTTCCGGCTCTCACCAAGATTAACCTCTAGCCGCAGCGGTTTCGGCGCTCGAGGATTTCTCGGGAATGAAGGAAGACCTGCTCGGTGAGGTCATTCCACAGGTGATAGATCCCTGCGAGTTCTTCCAGGGTGCAGAGGCGTCGGCCGAGCGATTCTTGCTGCATGACGATGTCGACTAGACCATCGACGCGGGCGACGAAACACTCGGCCCAGCGCACTTCTTGGCGCTCGCTGATGTGATAACAGCCGATGTACTGAAGGTCAGCGAGCATGGCTCCTGCTTCTTCGACGGCTTCCCTTCGGGCGGCATCGATGGCAGATTCAAACGGCTCAACACGTCCGGACGGGATGCTCCAGCCGCGATCGGCGATGTCGCAGACGAGTACCTTGCCGTCTTGCCAGGGGAAGACGAGCGCGGCAAAAGCCCGGATCGGTGGGCGATAGGGGGCCGCAAAGAACTGGAGCTTCTGTCTTCCGTATTGTCCGCATGGGAAGCGTTTTATCGCCACACCAGCACCTTGCCGATCACAAGATCTTCCTTGATCGGCCCGAAGGAACGGCTGTCTTCGCTGTAGTCGCGATTGTCGCCCAGCAGAAAGAACATGTCGTTCGGGACGGTGTAGTCCGGGCTTTTGATGGGATAAGCCTTTGGCCAGTAGGCGCGTTCAACTTTCTCGCCTTCCACAAACTTGACGCGCTTGATAAAGTAGCCGCCTTCCTTTTTGATGAACTCTTTCACGACGACGATGTCATCGGGCTGGATTTTTCCGAAGAGCCAGTAGGCGTCGGTGACTACGAGTCTGCGCCCCGGTTGAAAGGTGGGGACCATGCTCGTGCCTTGGATAACGACGATTTTGACGTTGCCGTAGAGCCAGAGCACGATCACGAGCATGAAAATGAGGAAGACCCCAAAACCGGTGATAGAACGTTTCTTCGGCATTTCCATGTGTGTCTCCATTGATGCTACGACAACTTTCTCCTGTGCTCCAAGGGAAAGGAAGGGATTTTCCCTCAAATCTGAGTCGTCCGATATACTGAACGTTCGCCGGACGATGGCGCATCATCCATGCTTGATCTGAATGAGATTCTATCGCAACCTGCCGGTCAAGTGGCGGGAATGGCGATCCTGTTCGCAGTAATCGGAACGATTGTTGGAATCACTGCGACAGTTCGAATCGGCGCCATGTCGAAAAAGTTTCGCGAACTCCTAAAAGCGCCGAGCGGAGTGAACCTTGAAGAGCTTTTGACCGAACATATGGAAGAGCGGCGCGATTTGCAAGAGCACGTTCGGGGGCTTGAACTGCGGATCGTTGATTTAGAGGCGAAAATGCGAACTTCCAAGCGGCATTTGGGCCTCGTAAAATACGATGCGTTCGAAGACGTTGGAGGCAGTCAAAGCTTTGCGATGGCGTTGTACGACGACCTCGGGAACGGTGCATTGGTGACTTCGATTGTTGGACGGATGGATTGTCGCGTTTACGCAAAGCCTCTTCTGAAGCTAAGCTCTGAGCGATCACTGTCGCAAGAGGAAGAGCGCGCGATAAAGGAAGCCACGAGCGAAGCGCCGAAAACGATCCTCTCCTAATTTCACCATGAGCGAAAGAACCTCCGAAGACCTGATGCTCATTGAGCGAGCGCAGCATGGCGACAAGAGCGCGCTGAACGAGTTGGTGCGCAAGTATGAGGTTCGGGCTTACCAATTTGCGTTTCGCTTGACCAGGAACCCGGAAGAGGCGTCGGACGTGGTTGCCGAGGCGTTTGTCCGCGTGTTCAACGCACTGCCCAACTTTAAGGGGAACAGCCAGTTCACAACTTGGCTGTACCGAATCCTCACCAACTGCTTCTTGGATTTACGGAAGCGGGAAGCGCGTCGCCAGACGTTGCCGTTGGATGCCGGGGTTCAGACCGACGAAGGCGAAATGGAGCGTCAGTACGAGGACCCGAAAGGGACCCCTCACGACAGCTTGGAACGCGGCGAGCGGGGTCAGCGGATTGAGCAAGCCCTCAAGAAGTTGCCGGAGTACCAGCAGGCGATGATCATGATGTATCACGCCGAGCAGCTGAGCTATGAAGAGATTTCCGAGGCTTTAGACCTACCGATTGGGACGGTTAAGAGCCGTTTGAACCGTGCACGGGTGAGTTTGCGAGAGTTGCTGGCCAGAGACGAGGAACTTTTCCGGATGTAGAGAGTCACAGAATACGTAAATTTTCCATTTGATGTTATGAACGTTTCCAAAGCGAGAGATTTTTTCAGCGACTACTTTGAGGGCAAGCTCGAGGCTGGCCTTCGACAGAGCTTCGAGCAGGCGCTGAAGTCCAATCCACAGATTCAGGCGGAATACGAAGAGTTCGCGCTGATGATGACCACGCTTGCGGAGTTGCCAAACGAAGAAATTGAGATTCCGATCTATTTGAGTGACCGGATCGCAACGCGGTTGGAAGCAGCGCAGGAAAAGCGAACGGCGTCTGTCCCGGCATGGCTCGGCTGGTTCCGAAACCTTGCCTTGGCAGGGGTTGCTGGAGCAGTTCTTTTTGGTGCGGCGGCGGGAGTGCTTTCTAAGGGCGGATCGGTAGCCACCGGAGATTTGTTTAACTTTGGCGCGAAGCCAGTTAAGCCGAAGAACGAGCTGACCTTCGCCTACACGAACGACAAGGTCGTTGTGACCTACAACACTTCGGACAACCGAGCGCTGATGGTTGACAAGCGCCGAATCACGCCAGAAAACGGTTCTGTGATCTCTCCGCTCAGCAACAGCAACGCGTTCGCCGCGGAGTTTGTGATTCAGGTTGAAGGTTCGGAAGTTCCGGAGCGGGTCTACATTCCGGGATCCACGACGCGAGAGGCGAGTGAGGGCACGGGCAATTTGGCCGACTTCGCGAAAGCTTTGGCCGATCACTACCGAGTGCCGGTTCGAGTGACCGCGCCGAGCGTGGAACTCCCGATCAATTGGAATCTGTCCGAAACAGATGCTTACCAGTGTGCGACGGCGGCTTTGAAGTCGCAGCCTGTCTCGGTTGACCAGCGAGACGGCAACTTCATTTGCATTACCGGAAGATAAGGCGAATTCCTGCGCTTAAGTGCGACAGACCGGGGCGATAGTCATATCGTCCCGGTTTCATGTTTTGGGGGTCTCCTATGCCCTACACTATTTCTTGTAGGGGACGAGGAAACAACCCGAAAACAGATGAATACCAACCGCGTACTGACGTGGGAACAGCATTTAACGTTGCGTGCAACTGAGGGAGATACAGTTGCCTTCGAGCTACTGATGGACTTACACCGTCCATCTTTGAACTCACTCGCGATGCGACAACTCCGGAACACGGATGATGCGCACGACGTCGTTCAGGAAACCTTTGTGAAGGCTTTCCGAGCGATCAAAGACTTTGATCCAAACCGCCCATTGCGACCCTGGCTCTGCCGAATCTGCAGCAACTGCTGCATCGACAGCATTCGAAGCCGACGTCGAGAGGGCGAGCCTTTGGAAATGTTTGAGCACTTGCTCGCGGACCATCGCTTGGACGTGGACGGAGCGGCTACCGAAGCCGTTCAGCACGAACAGGTGACCGACGCGATTGAGAAGCTTCCGGAGCATTACCGGCAGATCATCAAGATGCGGCACTTCAATCACATGGAGGTCAACGAGATTGCGGACCGGTTGGACAAACCCGAAGGCACCGTGAAGAGTTGGCTGTTCCGAGCCAGGGCGATGCTCAAGAAAGAGCTGACGCCGGCGCTTGGTTGAGGTCTCGTTTGGTTGCAGTGATAGGGCCTACGCCGACGACCCGTCCCCGATTGGCGTAGGTACCATCCTGTTATGACCATCACCGAAGCCGAGGTTCTGAACGCACTAAAGACCGTACAGGACCCCGACCTCCGGCGCGACATCGTGACGCTTGGATTCGTGAAAGACGTTGTCATTTCCGAATCCAGCGTCGCTTTTACCGTTGAGCTCACCACGCCTGCTTGTCCCGTGAAGGAAGAGTTACAGGCGCAGTGTGAAGCGGCCGTTTCGGCTTTGCCCGGCGTTACTTCCGTTCAAGTGACGATGACCGCGCGAGTTCGGGCGCGGCAGATTCAAGAAGGCGATCTGGTGCCAGATGTGAAGCACATCATTGCGGTGGCTTCGGGCAAGGGCGGCGTAGGCAAGAGCACAGTCACCGTGAATTTGGCGATCGCCCTAGCTGAGACCGGCGCGCGCGTTGGGCTGATGGATGCCGACGTATATGGTCCATGTATCCCGCTCATGATGGGCGCGCAGGACGAGCGGCCTTATACCAAGGGCAACAAGATCATTCCGATTCAGCGGTTTGGCGTTCAATTGATGTCGCTTGGATTCTTGCTCGAAGAGGGCCAAGCGGTTCTTTGGCGCGGGCCGATGGTCGCGGGCACGGTGAAGCAACTTTTGGCAGATGTTGATTGGGGCACGTTGGACTACTTGCTGGTCGACTTGCCGCCGGGAACGGGAGACGCGCCGATGTCGCTGGCGCAGTTGGTGCCTTTGACCGGGGTTCTGATTGTCTCGACTCCGCACAACGTGGCGGCTAACATTGCCGGAAAGGCGGTCCAGTTGTTCCAGCGATTGAACTCGCCGATTTTGGGCGTGGTCGAAAACATGGGGCCATACATCGATGAGGACACCGGCAAGGAAGTCCGGATGTTCCACGGGACCGATGGCGACGAGCTAGCGAAGGTGCTTAAGGTGCCATTCCTGGGTCGGATTCCCTTCGACCCGCGGATAAGCAAGGCCGGGGATGCCGGTGTTCCGAGCATGATCACGCATCCGCACACGGAACAGGCAGAAGGTTTCCGTCACATCGCGGGTCAGGTCGCCCAGCAGAGCTCAATCATCGCGATGACGCGGCGGGACTTGACGCGCCTGAGCGAAGCTCCGGCAAAGGCGTAGTTAAGCCGCTTTGGGTTAAGTGCACTCTTCTACTAGTCGTTGAAAAAAGTAAGCCGCGTGAGGGCACTTTCGGGCGATGACGTTGGGATCGGCTTCGGCAAGCGCTTCGAAGGACCTCTCGCCCTTTTTGTAACGCTTTCGGCATTCTTGGGTCGCGTTAGACAGGGTCTCAAGGATGGAGTCCTTTTCGATCTCCTCAAGTTTTGGCCAGCTTGGAATTTGATTCGAGCGGAAACCATCTCCGAAGTAACGGGCCAGTGCGTCCGGGTCAGCGAGCAACCAAGTCTCCATCATCACGACCATAAGGAACACGTAACGTGCGTTGCGTTGGTCTAACTCTGTCCACGGCTCCAACGGTTGACTTGCCAGGAATTTCCAAGCGTCCTTCGGTCCGAAGTTCGTTCGAGTTTCGCTGTCAACGAGAAGAAAAATGATTTCGTCCTGTTCGCGTTTGAGAAAACGGTCCCAAGCAAGATCCCAAGTCTGACTTCGACCACCGCACGGCACATACTCCGGAACGTGGGCTACTCCAACCTTCTCGCTTAGTAAATGAAAAGCTTTGCGAAACTCAATATTGACAGACTTGTTCTTTCTCTTACCTCGGGTCGCACCTTCAACGTAGACCTTAACGTTTTTCACCAGCGATTTCCTCCGATTTCTCCCATATTCCAGAGTTCACCCAGCGTGTGGTCGTTAAGCCAGTCTGCTAGGCGCGCTTGACTTAAGCGCTCAAACCTCGATTCTCCGTCTCCCCGACTGCATACGATCACGTCTTCTGGACTTTCCGAGAAAGCGTCCAGAAGGATCTGAGAATGAGTTGTTATTACAAGTTGCATCCGCTTAGATGCATTCTTGATTAGCTTTCCAAGGTACGGAAGGATGTCAGGGTGAAGACCGAGTTCGGGCTCTTCGATGGCAACAAGGCCAGGTGGATCAGGATGGAGCAGAATCGCCAGAAGGCACAAAAATCGAAGCGTCCCGTCAGATAATCTGGTTGAAGGGATACTTCGACCGTTTTCTTCAAGGAAAAGCTGTACTGCGCCATTATCGACGACTACATCGATGTCATCAATTCCACTAAACAGTTCCCGAAGTGCAGTTCGCAGCTCCGGCTTAATCCGCTGCTTTATCTTTGACAATACTAATGCTAGATTCTCTCCACCTTCGCTTAGAAAGTCGTTCCGATTGTCTGTGGGCTGCTCCCTTCTGAGAAGGGCTGACGGACCAAATTGCCAATTTCGGAAAAGCCGAATTGAACCATAGGCCTGTTGTACACGCGTGAGCGTTGGATAACGTCCTCCGGGGTCCTTTACTTGAGATAAAATAGATTCTTCCGGGACAATGTTCTCTCTGGGGAAAGTGTCTTCGGCCTCCGTATTGGCCTTCAGAATTGGGTAACCACGACGAAAATTGTAGAAGTAGTAAGGAACACTTTGACCGCCGTATGGAGTCTCGTTTTCAACTTGTTCGTCTGCAACTTGAAATCGATCGCCATCCCTGCCAAGGACTAGACGGTGCCGAAGATCTTGAGCATGGGGTCGGTTCAAGATCAAAGCTTCGATTTGAGCTTCCTCATTTGATGGACCTTTCCAAAACCACTCGCGAACGCCACCCATTTCCTTCATCGGGGCCGGCAAACTAAGACAACTAGCTTTTAAGAGAGATATAATTTCAATAAAATTTGACTTGCCAGAGCCGTTTGGACCGATGAGCACATTTAGATCGGTCAGCGGAAGTGTGATGCCGTCCGAGCCAAACGACAGAAGCCCACGGACGGAAATTTGTTTTATCAGCATACCGATCGGTCAAGTCTACTAGCATCTCTTAAAACTCTACAATTACGAGGAGAGCACTCGGCAGGAATCCCCTTAATAGTACGTGTAGATCACTTTAACGCGGCACTTTACGCTGCCGCTCATTTGGAGGGTGCCGGAATTGAAGGGGTATTCGCGGCTTTGGTTGATCACGCGCATCGTGATGGGGCCGTTGGATTTAAAGCGGTTGAGCAGGGACTGGTTGAACGGGGCGCTCTTGATTTGCTGGACGTTGTAAACCTCTTGGTAGAAGTTGCTGGTCGCGGTTCCAAAGGCGGGGGCGACGTAGTTGTGGGTGGTCACGCCAGCGGCGTAGCA
>CAMAPH010000014.1:0-63084 GCA_945859975.1 Chthonomonas calidirosea | reverse complement strand
CCCTCGCCCACGGCCTCGAGGACCTTGACCATCAGCTTTCGGCTGAGCTCTAGTCGCTCGGCATCAATGTCGATCAGTCGGAGTTCGCCACCCACCGAGTCTGGGATAAGTACGACATCTTTGAGAACGCTGTTCGTGAAGCCGCTTCCAGCTCCCATCATCGTCACGTTCAGCTTTCGCGGCATTGCACCAGCAAGTCCGCGACGTTGGTCGGACTTCGAGTGCTCAATGTGGCCCTTCGTTTCTTCTGCCATGACGCTCACCATAGCAAAACAAGCCCGAAGAAAGAAAGGTCAACGGAAGAATTAAGTCTCTAGCGCATCAAAACTGGGATCGTCCTTCAAGTTTTGTACGCGAGGGGTCAACTTTCGGTAAGAATAAGGTGTTCATTTCAACTTGTGGAAGGCCATGGAGAGAATCACCAAAAACGAAAACGCGCACAAGCTCATCCTTCTCATCGAGGACAACACGGATGACGAGCGGCTTACCCTCCGTGCATTGAGAAAGAATAATGTAATGAATGAGGTCATCGTTGCCTGCGATGGTCAGGAGGCAGTGGACTACTTGACCGGCGAAGGAAAGTTCGCCGGACGCGACACAACACTGCTACCATCGCTCATCCTGCTTGATCTAAAGCTTCCAAAGCTCGGTGGTCTGGAGGTTCTTCAGCGGATTCGAGCGAACGGAAACACCCAGTTCACTCCGGTTGTGGTCTTTACCGCGATGGAGGACACCGCCCAAGCAAAGCTCGCATTGAGCACTGGAGCCAATAGCTTTGTTTCGAAGCCTTCGGAAAGCGAAGAGTATTCCGAGAGAATCCTCGAAATCGTGATGTACTGGCTTCTCGTCAACCGACCAATTTGAGAGAATTCCCCTTCATTGAGCAGGGGGGTTGCAAACTGGAAAAGTCGCTGTCATACTCAACCCTTGTCTGCGGGTGTAGCTCAGTGGTTAGAGCGCCGGCCTGTCACGCCGGAGGCCGCGGGTTCAAGTCCCGTCATCCGCGCCATTCGCCTCGGTAGCTCAGTTGGTAGAGCAAAGCACTGAAAATGCTTGGGTCGCCGGTTCGAGTCCGGCCTGAGGCACCATAGACTCACGATTAGCGAATGGCACCGCAGAACAAAATCCCAAGAGAGGCAAGCGTTTAAAAGACAATGGCTCCTTGGGATAGAACCAAAGGTCGCCCGGAACCCATCCGGGCGCTCAACCTCATTCGAGAGACGGACAATGGCGAGCCGCTCGTCCACATTTCCGAAGTCTGCCCGTCAGTAAGACTTGTCCGTGATTCCGTTATTCCCTACGTTCGCGAAACGGTCGGTCTCATGTGCGAACATGCCGCCAAGCGTCTTCCCGAAGGAGTTTTCCTAGGGCTGATTGAAGGCTGGCGCCCACTTTCCCGTCAGCAGCGCATTTATGACTTCATGTGGCGAAACGCCGTCGAGGCATTTCCACAACGGAATCATGCCGCCCTGCGTCGAACGGTTTGCCGCTGGGTAGCTCCTACCGACCAGAAGGCCCCTCCTGGCCACTGTACGGGCGCTGCCGTCGATGTTTGGCTCGTTGACGAAAACATGGAGCCGCTGGACGTGACGTCACCGTACGACCGATTTCTAGCCGCGCCGACTTACACTCTCGGTCTCACCGAGACCGCCCAGCACAATCGCTCCCTGCTCGTGGAGTCAATGCTGGACGCCGGATTCTCCAACTGCCGCGATGAGTGGTGGCATTACAGCTACGGCGACGCCGGTTGGGCAGTGCGGCTTGGGCATTCCGATTGCATTTACGGGAATGCCCAGCTTGAGCTTAGTCTTTACGAGGAATTAGAGCGCCTTCACGCGGAAGGGATGTCAGACCGTCCGAACCCTTTTCTACCGGCGCCGCCTTCAGCTTAGGCACCGGAACTCGAATTCCACGCGGTCGGAACGGGTCTGGGGTCAGAACCAACGTATCGAAGGCAAAATCGGCTCCGTCCGGCTTGTTCACCCGAATAACCAGCTTCGCGATTCCGCGTTGCGACTGAGTCACGCCGAGTCGATACCAGGCAAATCCCTGTCCGTATGGCGAGATCGGTGCGTCCACCAACTTGAGCGTTTGCGATCCAAAGCTCACGGTGACATCTTCCCTACGATCGGCCGGAATTCTTGCTGCGATCCAGAGTTCCAAATCTTCGCTTGGCTGCGGGCCGATGGTGTATTCCGCAAAGTAACCGATCTGCTCGGTTAGTCGTGACTCTAGAGTCAGCGCGGTGCCGTTGCTGCAGCCGCTCACTTCAACCGAGTCGCTCATCGTGTGTGTGCGAGACGATTCGGCTTCAATCCAGAGTGCATCCCCGATGCGGAGGCACATTCGCCGGTATAGCTCTCGCAGCAAGGTGAAGTTTCCGCCAGGATTGCGATCGAGACCTCGAACGTAGTCGTTGAACATCAGAGTCTCCTCGACAATGTCCCGCTTCTTATCTTGATTCAGGCGTGCGAGCGCTCCGTAGTTCGTCATTGTTTTGGTGAAGGCGTCCTCGGGCAACGGAATTTCATCCGTGCCAGTGATGAGGATCGGCAGTTCGCCAACGTTCAATTCGATGCGACCTTTAGAAACCTTAACTCCGGGGTCCGAGCCATCAAGCGTCTTCACTAGAACGCCGTCGGTTTTCAGCAGCTTGAGGCGATGCCGCCCCGGGGAGAGGGTCCAGAGATACAGTCCATTGCCTTCTCTACCGCTGAGACGGTACGCAAACCAGTCTTCACCGAGGTCAATTCGGTTTCCGCTTGCCGGACTCGGCAGCCACCAGGTGCCGCCCGTAAGCTGTTGCGGAGCACCAGGTTCCAATGCGTTTTCCGGGAAGAACAGCGTCTGGGGTCGATCGGCAACGAGGCTGCGCTCGTTGAGCCTAGCGATGAGGGCTTTGAACTCGGCCGATTTGCTGGCAGGTGGAAGGCGCAAGTAGATCGCGCGGGCACCCAGTGATTGGAGGGTATCCACCGTATCGGCAGTTTCGGCCAAGTTTTCGGACGTTTCAACATCGGACGCAACAATCCAAGCCGCCTTGCTCCACCGCAGTGCGCTGCTCGCTCCTCGGGCGGCGGTGCTCAGAATGTCACTTCGGTTAGAACCCACCGTGCGAATTCCAATGCCGTCGAGCTGGGGCGCGGATCGCTCGTAGGTCGTGCTCCAGCCGTTCCACTCTTGAATCACCGGAATTCGGCGTGACAGGCGGATACTTCGAGCGAGAGAGTCGAATCGCTTGGTTTGAACTTCTTGGATAACGTCGTTGATGTCATCCCAGGCCCGGCTCCGTTGGCTGTCGCACAAGTAAAGTCGGTTCTGATCAGGATCGAAGAACTGTCGGACTCCACGCGCTCCCGACCAAAGCGGAACAAGCCGGGCAACGTCCGCGAGGCTTGTGAGGGCCTTGGCTTTTTCACCCTGCCGGGATCCGACTTCTGAGACCACAAATGCACTTCCGATGCCCCAGTTTCTAACCGCCGAATCTACGTTTCGATAACGGCTCTCGAGAGCACGCGCAAGCTCGGCGCGGAAAAATGGATCGGTTGGGACGAACCGAGAACCACGACCGGTCATGGAAACGGTTCTTCCCAACGGATTCACGATCCCGCGAAGACCGGTCGCGGCTTGGGTTTTCGACAAAGCCGCGAGCAGGGTGTCTCGGTGGGAGTCAAAAGCTTGCCAGTAGTCCACGTCGAGCGCACTTTCTTGCTCGGGATAAACCAAAACTACGCGCTCGGACTCTTTAGTTCCGCCTTTGACCGAGACCTTTAACACGCCATTGACGACGGGAAGTCGGGACTGCTGGGAAACAGATCCGTCGTTCTTGAGCGCGACCACAACAAGGGCCGAACGTGCAGCGGGGAGCGAAAGAGTGAAGTCGCGCGGTCCGTCGATTCCGACGATGCGGTACCCCTGTGGCTCGACGGAAATACCCATGGCCATTGGGGCAGCCGAGTTCACGCGAATCAGATAGCGGAACTTTCGCTTTTCTAGATCTTCAATCGTCGAAGACCAACGGAGGCCCGAGGCCGGAAGGTCCACGATGACGTCTTGGATCCCGAGGGCGGCGATTCGATCGAGTTCTTCTGGTTCTCCGGAAGTTCGAACCCCGACGGGTGCGTAATCAGCTTCATCCCACCGCAGCGTGCCGCTTGGCGCAATTTGCCAATTCGCGGACGCAATTCCAAAACTTGCGGCAAAAACCGCGCACCCAAGCAACCACCGCACGAAGGTGAGACTACCAGAGGGTCTAAATCGGTTCGTCAAAGATGCAAGCATCAACCTTAAACCGTCGCGGGTACCCTGCCGAACGTGGGTGCGCCATTTTCTGACCTCGACAACCTTTCGATTAATACAATCCGTGGCTTATCGCTAGACGGTGTTGAAGCAGCCAAGAGCGGTCACGCGGGTCTTCCTTTGGGTGCCGCGCCGATGGCCCATGTGCTGTGGACTCGGCATCTGAAGTTCAATCCAGCCGAGCCTCATTGGCTCGATCGAGACCGATTTGTGCTCTCGGCCGGTCATGGCTCGATGCTCATCTACTCGCTGCTCCACCTCGCCGGTTACGACGTGAGCATCAGTGACCTCAAGGCATTCCGCCAGCTCCACAGCATCACGCCCGGCCACCCAGAGAACACTCACACTCCGGGCGTGGAAATGGCAACGGGTCCGCTGGGCCAAGGCGTCGCTCACACCGTTGGTATGGCCATTGCGGAGGCACATCTGAGAAGCCAGTTCCCTGGCCAAGTCGATCACTTTACGTATGCGATCTGCTCGGACGGTGACTTGATGGAAGGCGTTTCGAACGAAGCGGCTTCGCTCGCGGGACACCTCGGACTTGGAAAACTGATTTGGCTTTACGACGATAACGGAATTACGATTGATGGCAAGACCAGCCTTTCGTTCACGGAAGATGTCGCCGCACGATTTGACGCGATGGGTTGGCAGACTCAGCGAATTGACGGCATGGACTTGGAAGCCGTTGATCGCGCGATTTTGGAAGCGAAGCTGGAAACGGACAAGCCGTCGTTGATTCTCGCGAAAACCGTGATCGGCTTCGGTAGTCCGAAGCTTGCCGGCACGAACAAGGCTCACAGCAATCCGTTCGGAGCGGAGGAATTGGCCGCAACGAAGGCCGCGCTTGGCATTTCGCCCGAGCCGTTCCACGTTCCGGAAGAAGTTCCGGCGCAGTACGCAGCCGTCGCCGCGAAAGGCGCGGCGGCCTACGAGAAGTGGAACGCTTCTGCATCCGACGAGCTCAAGCAGCTTGCTTCAGGCGACTTGGGCAATGCTTGGCTTTCCAAGCTGCCGACGGTGAGCGACAAGGTTGCGACCCGAAAGGCTTCTGAGACCGTTATCAACAGCATCGCTGGTTCCCTGAAGGGACTGCTCGGTGGTTCCGCGGACCTTGCGGAGAGCAACCTGACCACCCAGAAGGGTCTTGGTGACTTTTCGGCGACCACGCCTGGCGGTCGGACGATCAACTTTGGCGTTCGCGAGCACGCGATGATCGCGGCGGTCAACGGCATCAATCTCCATGGCGGCGTTCGCGGATTTGGCGCTTCATTCCTTATCTTCAGCGACTACGCTCGACCAGCCTTGCGCCTTGCCGCTCTGATGGAATGCCCGAGCATCTTCGTGTTCACACACGACTCGGTTGGCGTCGGAGAGGACGGCCCGACTCACGAGCCGATTGAGCAGCTCGCTTCCCTCCGCGCGATTCCGAACTTCAATCTCTTCCGCCCGGCGGACGGCTACGAGACGGCGGTTGGTTGGAAGCTTGCCCTCGAAAGCACGTCAAACCCAACTCTGCTCGCCCTCTCACGACAGGCGCTACCAGCGATCACTCCGGATGACGTCCTCGTGCACCCTGCGCATCAAGGTGGCTACATCCTTTCCGGGCCAGAGTCGACTCCAGACGTGGTCTTGATCGGTACCGGAAGCGAGCTGCAGCACTGCGTTGCGGCCGCGGCAACTTTGGCCGGCGAAGGAATCATCGCGCGAGTTGTTAGCTTGCCTTCTTGGTTCCTATTCGAGAAACAATCTGCGGCTTACCGAGAGATGGTGCTACCAAAGGGAGTTCCGACGGTTTCGATCGAAGCTGGCGCGACGCTTGGATGGCACAAGTACGCAGACGAATGCATTGGAATCGACCGGTTTGGCCTCTCGGCCCCGGGCGATTTGGTCATGCGAGAGTTGGGCATCACGCCCGATGCCGTTGTAACTGCCGCGAAATCTCTTCTCGGTCGGTGATCTATACTGAGAGTTCGGTCGGCTTTGGCAATTTTCGCCAAAGCCGGTCGCCTAACGCCCGGAGGCGTGTGAAAAACTTTGCGTTCTAAGAGCTACTTATTCCTGTTGGCCGTCATCGCGCTCGGTGTTCTGGCTGGCTTCATCTACACCCGTTTCGACTACAAGTACGGCCTGGACGTCAAAGGTGGCGTCCGGTTCACGTACCAAATGGACACCAGCAAGCTCACCGCTGAGCAAAAAAGCAGTCTGGGATCCATCCGCGAAAAGGTGCAGACCATCCTTATCAACCGCGCCTCCGGGTCGTTTGGTGTGGCCGAGCCGGTGGTTGTGCCGAAAGGTGAGGATCAGTTCGTTATCGAACTCCCTGGCTTCACGAACATTGATGAAGCCCGTTCGATCATCGGAACGAGCGCTCGAATTGAGATTTACGACGCCACGACGGTCGTCACCGAAAAGAAACCATTCAATCTTTTCGTGGCCGCCGAAAAGGACGACGTCACTCCGATCGTCAACTTCCGAAGAAGTAGTTCTCCAACCGCCCCAGAAATCGTTCCCGGCACGCCGGAATACGAAAATATGATCAAGGGTTGGAAGCTCATTTTAAGTGGCGATGACCTGGCCAATGCGGCTGCTCAGCCCGCCGGTGATAGCTTCCAGCCGCTCATGAATTTCAGTACGGCAGGCTCGGCGAAGATGGAGGAATGGAGTCGAAAGAACATTAACTCCGGAGCCCGAATTGCCACGGTTCTTGACGGCAAAGTCCTCAGCATTGCCCGTTTGAATGACAACACCATCCTGTCTTCGAACGCCGTGATCACTGGCACATTCAAGCCGGAATACGTAACGCGACTTGTGGACCTGCTCAATGCCGGTTCCCTTCCCGTTGACCTGAAGGAACTCAGCAGCGAACAGGTTGACCCGACGATCGGAAAGCAGGCGCTAGACAAGATGGTCTACGCGGGCATCATTTCCTTCGCCGTCATTGCCGTCTTCCTTGTCGTTTATTACGCCTTCCCAGGCCTGGTCGCGCTCGTTGCGCTTCTTCTGTATGTCCTCTTCACGATCACCGCGCTGAAGCTATTCGGAGCGACCTTCTCGCTTGCCGCAATCGCAGGATTTATCCTTTCCGTCGGTATGGCAGTCGACGCCAACGTTCTGGTGTTCGAGCGATTTAAGGAAGAAATGAAGTCTGGCAAGTCGCTAGCCAGCGGAATTCAGCTCGGCTTTGGACGAGCCCTCCCGGCAATTATCGACTCGAACGTTTGTACGATCATCACGTCGTTGGTCTTGGCGACCCTTGGCACTGGACCGGTTAAGGGCTTCGCGACCACCCTGATCATCGGCTTGATCATCTCGCTGTTCACGGCGATCACGGTTACGCGATCGCTGCTTCTCTTCCTTGTTGGTTCCGGAATCGGAACGAACCCCAAGCTGTACGCCCTCGAGCGAAGCTGGTTCGGTGAGAAGTTCGAAAAGACCGCCGACACGAATCCGATCAAGGTTCTTCAGAAGACGAAGCTTTGGTTCGCCATTTCGGTTGTCACGGTTATCGTCGGACTTCCGTTCGTCTATCCGCTCAACGGCCTTAAGGGCAACGTTGAATTCCGCGGCGGCTATGAAGCCCAGTTCAGCGTTGGCTCGAAGGAAGTCACCGCGGCTGGTCTGGCCGAAACGCTTGAGAAGGCAGGCATCGCCGGCGCAAACGTCAAGTTCGGTGGTGAAGGCGCTCAGCGAGTTGCGATTGTCACTGCTCCACGAGATGGCGGCCTGAAAGACCTTTCTGAAGCTGATTCCATCAAGAAGATCACGGAAGCGGCGGGCTTTACTCCTGCAGACGTGAAAGGCAGCGCTTCGGTCGGGCCAGCTATTCAGGCGGAAATGATACGGAATGCCCTTTTGGGAATTCTGATTTCCTCCGCGCTGATCACCGCATACCTCGCCTTGCGCTTCGGATTCGGGGTTGGTGGGTTCAAATCGGGACTCCGATTTGGCTTCTCGGCCATCGGCGCTCTGCTTCACGATATTCTCGTCGTGCTTGGCATCACCGCAATCGTTGGCTTCCTTTACGGATGGGAAGTGTCTGGACTGTTCATCACCTCGATGCTGACGGTTATCGGCTTCTCTGTTCACGACACGATCGTCATCTTCGACCGAATTCGGGAGAACTTGGCACACCCGCAGCCTGACGAGGACTTCGAGAACCTTGTCAACCGAAGTATCAGCCAGTCGTTCGCGCGATCGATCAACACTTCGATGACGGTTATTGCGACGTTGGTCATCCTGCTCTTCACCGGCACGACGACTCCAGACCTTAAGCTGTTCTGCGTCACGATGCTTGCGGGCATCATCTCCGGAACGTACAGCTCGATCTTCAACGCTTCCCCGATCCTCTGGGTTTGGGATAAGGCAGTCATGAAGAAGCACGGCGAGAACGCTGGCCTGATGGGACTGGCGAGAGAGGACGTCAATCGACGCCGCATCTATGCTTCGCAGAACGCGACGGCAACCGCCGCAGCTGGAACGGCTCAGCCGACCGCCCCAGGCGCTCCGGGTGCTCGAACTTACGGTCAGGTCCGACGCCGCAACAGCGCGGTTGACCGATCGAAGATCGAAATCGACGATTGAGCTAGTCGCGATTCAGTTCTGGACTCAAGAGGCCGCTCTGCTGAGCAAGCAAGGCGGCCTCTGTTCTGTCGTTGACCTCAAGCTTTTTGAGAATCGATCCGACATGGCTCTTCACCGTTTTTTCGCTTAGGAACAGCTTCTCGGCAATTTGGGCGTTCCTCATCCCGACGGAGATGCACTCCAGCACTTCGATTTCGCGACGTGAGAGTTCGGCGAAGAGCTTTCGGTTGTGGAGGGCTCCAGCAGATACCCGCGTGAATTCGGCCATGACTCGGGCCACGAGGCTGGGGGACAAGACTCCTTCCCCAGCATGGGCGGCGCGGATCCCTCGGCTCAGTTCTTCGAGGCCGGAGTCTTTCAAAACGTAACCGAGAGCGCCAGCCTTGAGGGCCGCGAAGACGTTTTCGTCATCACCGAACTTGGTCAGGATCACGATTTGGGTTGCAGGCAGCAGTCGGCGGAGTTCTCGGGTCAGCGAAATGCCATCCATGATCGGCATGTCGATATCAGACAACACGACATCCGGCTTCAAAATTGCGGCTTCGGCCAGCGCTTTTTCGCCGTTTCCAACGTCTGACACAACGCTCAGATCAGACTCCAAGCCGATGAGTTGCACGAGGGTTCGGCGTAGCTTCAGGTCATCTTCGGCGATTAAGACTTTGATTGAGCTCATTGGTTTTCGGCTCCCACGTGAATGTGCACTTTTGTGCCTTCGCCTAGTTTGGACTGAATGTCGGCGGTGCCGTTGATTCCGGCGGCGCGATCTTTGATGCTTTGCACGCCGTAGCCTTCCGGTTGCGTCACTGGGTCGAAGCCGACGCCGTCATCGGCGATCCAAAGTCCAGTGCCGGTTCCGGTTTTAGCAAGCGTGACGTTGACGGTCGTGGCTTTGGCATGCTTGGCGACGTTGGTCAGCACTTCCTGAGCGATGCGGAACAGGGCCGCTTCTTGCTCGGGCCCAAGGTCCACGGTGGCTTCGGCGGAGAACTCTAGGTTCACGCCAATTCGTTGACAGAAATTGCTGCAGTACTGCCTTAGCGCTGGTACGAATCCGTCTGCCAGGCTGGCAGACCGAAGACGCTGAACCAAGAATCGCAGCTCATCGGCCGATTCGCGCACATCTTGCCGTACTTCCGTCACTAAGCCATGCATCGGGTCATTGTCGGTCCGTTTGGCAAGCGTTTGGGCGATCAGCTCGAGTTGGCTCGCCATCCCGACAAGCCTGCCCTGAACGCCGTCGTGCATCTCCATGGCAATGCGGTTTCGGTCGGCAGCAACGGCGAGGCGTTCTTTGAGTTCGGCACTGTACCGAGCCTGGAAGGCCATGAGGCTCGCAATGAGAATAACGAAGTACAGCCGAAAGCCGATGTTGAGTCTTTCGGAACGGAGGACCTCAACCGTCAATGTTTGCGCGATCGCGGTTTCGCCAATGGCCGGAATGGTCGCCACTGCGGTGCCAATCACCACCATAATCCCAACCGCAAGCGACCAACGCACGTTCAGTGCCCCGCTCGCGGCGACCAACGGGAAGAAGTAGAGCAACGTGAGATTGCTCATTGGCCCGCGATGGGTCGTGTACAAAACGATCGTGATAAGAATCACGTCGAGCGGTGGGAAGATGTATTCCCAGGGTTGGCGTTCACCGGTTCGGTACGCCCAAAACGTTCTGGCGCTCAAGTAAACGAGGACTCCCACGACCATCGGCTCGAGCCGATTCATGATCGTTTCGCCCATCAGTTGCCGGATGTTCTCTTCCCGTATCCAGAGAATGAGAAACGGCACCATTGCCCACTGGTGCAGCAAATAGATAAGGTGCCGGCTCCGGCGACTGCCGAGGTCTCGGATAAGGCGCAGGAGGGCGTTCATGGCATTAGGTTAACAAAACTGACAGCGACCGCGTGAGAACTTTCGGCGTGGTGGGCGAGGCTTTTAAAGCTCGCAAGGCAAGCGCGCGGGCTTCCTTTTTCTCCCCAGCGGCCCGCTTGTGACGAGCCATTCCGCTGAGCGCGATGCCGATGTTCTGTTGGATCATTTTCCGGTACGTCCTTTGCTCTGAAGCCGCTATATCGGCCATCAGGGTCGGCAGTTTCGGGACGAAGTGATTCTCAAGAATGTGAAGCTGCGCGGCATGGAACCGGTAGCCGGCGTTGGCCAAGCTGGTTGAGAGCACGTTGTAGCGCACAAGCTTTTCGGGACGATGGTGGAATCGGTTTCCAGGGGCCAGGAGCATCCAGCCGTACCAATCCGAGCAGCGAACGGTGTCGGCGACGAAATTTCCGGCAGCGAGCATCGCTTCACGCCGGTAGACCGCCGAACTAGCGATCACGCGGTTGCTGGGCAGAATGTGATCCCAAGCACGACTGGTGCTTAGG
Organism: Chthonomonas calidirosea; assembly: GCA_945859975.1. Taxonomy (GTDB): domain Bacteria; phylum Armatimonadota; class Fimbriimonadia; order Fimbriimonadales; family Fimbriimonadaceae; genus Fimbriimonas. The sequence goes on along the minus strand of CAMAPH010000014.1, from coordinate 51,832 downwards.
ATGCTCCAATCTCGCGGCACTTCCCGGCCGTCTTCATAGATGTACCAACCGTCAGCGTGAACCAGATCAAAGCCGCCAGATTCGATGTCGGCCATTTGGAGTTCGAGCTTCTCTGGGAGCCAGAAATCGTCGTGATCGATGAAGGCAATGTAATCGCCAGTTGCTTCCTCAGTGAGGCGCTTTCGACCTGCGCCGAGCCCGGCGTTGGGCTGCTGAATCAATCGGACCGGAAACTCTTCCGCGATCTTTACAGATTCGTCTGTGCTGCCGTCGTCCAGCACTAAAACGTCGTAGTCCCGATAGGTTTGCGCGAAGACGGTTTCAAGCGCCTCCCGCAAGGTAGCCGCCCCGTTGTAAACCGCTAAGGCAACCGTGACTCGAGGCATCGGCAGAGTCTACTAAATCCCCCCGGTACACTTGATTTAATATATGATCGCGCGCAACCTGATCCTGAAGACATCGTCACTGAAGCCGGTGGAACGGATTGTTCGGGGTTCCCGCACGTTTCGACCGTTGGTGAGCCGTTTTATCGCTGGCGACACGCTGGAAGAATCTCTAAGCGCGTGCGAAGTCGTGCTCAAGAAAGGGATCAAAGTCACGCTCGACTATCTCGGCGAGAACACCAAGAGCGAAGCCGAAGCACTCGCGGCAAAGGCGACCTACAGCAAGATGCTTGAGCGGATTTCGACGGTGCCGGAGTTTGCGACCTTCGTTAAAGAGCATGGACACGAGCCCAAGATCGCCCGTGACCCTCTGAATATCAGCATCAAACTCACGCAGTGCGGCTTGGATCAGAGCCTTGAATTCGCGGAGAAGAACTTCCGAGATGTCCTCCAGATTGCCAAGGATCGTGGCAACTTCGTGCGGGTGGACATGGAAGCCTCCGAGTACACGGAGCGCACGATCGAAATGATCGAGAAGGTTTGGCCCGAATTCAAGAACACCGGAACCGTCCTTCAGAGCTACCTTTTCCGAACCGACGAGGATGTCGAGAGAATGATTGCCATCGGTGCCCGAGTGCGGATCGTGAAGGGTGCCTATCTCGAACCCGCGTCGGTTGCTTTCCCAGAGAAGGCAAAGGTTGACGAAGCTTACGTTCGGCAGGCAAAGCGGCTGCTTTCGGCAGGTTTCTATCCGGCGATTGCCACCCAGGATGAAACGATCATCAATGAACTCAAGCGCTATGTTGAGGCCGAAAAGATCGATCGGCAGAGCTTTGAGTTCCAGATGCTTTACGGCATCCGGCGCGATCTTCAGGAAGGCTTGGTCAACGAAGGATTCAACGTCCGGGTTTACGTCCCGTTTGGTGATGCCTGGTATCCGTACTTCACTCGGCGGCTAGCCGAGCGGCCCGCCAATATGATGTTCATGGCGAAATCGCTCTTTAAAGGGTAGCGAGATAGTCGCGAAGTTGTCGAAGCACCTTGCCGCGATGGCTGATTTGGTGCTTCTCTTCGGCAGTGAGATCGGCCATCGTCCGGCCCTGCTCCGGTAGCCAGAAGATGGGGTCGTAGCCGAAGCCACCGTTCCCGCTCGGCGCGGTGCTTATCTTCCCTTCGCAGGTCGACTGAAAAACTTTTGACTCACCGGTGGGAGAAGCGAGGGCGACCGAGCAAACAAAACGCGCCCCTCGGCCCGCTTCTTCTATGCCTGAGAGTCGCTCTAGAATGATGCGCATCTTCTCGGGAAACGGCGTGTCTTCCCCGGCGAATCGCTTGCTGTAAAGCCCTGGTTCGCCGCCCATGGCGTCGATTTCGAGCCCGGCATCATCGGCTACGCACCATTCGCCCGTCGCCTCAACTGCGCTGAGAGCCTTGATCAGCGAGTTTTCGGAATAGGTCGTGCCCGTCTCTTCTGGTTCGGGCGCGTTTGGATAGTCGGCGAGGGTTCGGATCTCCAACTCCGGGAAATGCCCGGACAAGATCGTGACCATTTCACCCGCCTTTTTGGCGTTGTGGGTCGCTATAACGAGGCGTGAAATGGACATTTCTAGGCGGGCTTGAAGGGCTTTCCTTGAAGCGCCTTGAACGAAGCTCGCTGCGCGGGAGTCATGATGCCTTCGAGCTTTTTCTTGGTTCGCGCTTCGACGGCGTCCAACTTCGGCTTTACCTTGACCCCGGCGGCTTGCATTTCCGATTCGAACTTAGCTCGCAAGGTTTTGCTTTCTGCTTCGCTCTTCGGTCGCACGGATTGATACTTGGTAAGCACCGGGTTTGCGGCCTCTTGCTGCAACTTCGCGGATTCGTTTGCGCCAGCCGTGTACGCGTCTCGATACTGTTTTAGCCGCGCAGAGGACAGCCCCACTTTGGTAGCAACCTTCTCGTCCGTCAGCGCCGTGATCCCGAGTCGCTGCAAATTGATTTCTCGGAGCCGCTTGAGCTGAGTGGCGGAAAGGGCGGCGAGCACGTCCTTCTTTAGCAAGCCGAATGCCTTTTCGAGTTCTGGGCGTACTTTTGCGGCGACCGCTGGATCGTTCGCTTTTGCGCCGTACTTCTTTTCCAAGGTCGCGAGCGTTTGCTCGTGGCGCTTGGCGAAGGTGTTCATTTTCGTCCGCTGGGCTTCGGTGATCTTGAGCTCCTTTTGCACCGGCTTCGATTGCATGATCGTCACGTCGGCCGCGTGAAAATCGAACGCGTCGGGCTTCGCCTGGAAGCCGATGAGCATTACGCCGAGTAATGGAGTCAGTACCATGAGTTTAGTTAAGGGACAACAGATCGGAATGTTGAACTTCGATGGCGGACGCGCCGAACTGGCCACGCACGGCATCGATAAAGATGGATGATGGGTCCACCTGCTGCACCAAGTAGATCGGCAAATGCCGGTCGTCGTTGATGACCTGAATCACGCACTGGTAGCTACCCGGCGAATCCTCCACTAGTTTACGCAATGACTTGAGCGTGGATTCGGTGGCCTTGCGCATGGAGATCCGCACCGTTCCCGCCACCGAGTCGTCTCGACTGGGCAGATTTTCAACTTCTGGCAGTGGCTCGGCCTTGTCCACGCGAATTTCGATGGACTTTTCGCCGCGCATCTCGCGATGCGTCGTGAAGCCGTGGAGCACGATCGTGGCGTCTTTGACGATGATGTCTTTCAGGCGCTCGAAAGAGGCTGGAAACACCGTGCAGCCGATCTGACCGCTGAAATCTTCCAGCGAGAACGACAGCATTTTCTTGCCTTCGTTCTTGGTTGTGATCACGCGGTACTTGCTGACGACCCCGGCGAGCTTCACCGCTGTTCCGTCCGGCAGGTCGAGCGCCGCGCTGCAGGTCGCGCTGGAATTCTCTTGCAGCGACCGTTCCATTCCGCGAAGAGGGTGATCGGAGACATAGATCCCCATGACTTCCTTTTCCAACGCCAGAAGTTCGGTTCGGGTGTAGGCCACAATGTCCGTCGGAAGGGTTGGCATCGATTCGGGCTCTTCGACTCCGCCTCCGAACAAGGAGGTCTGCCCACCAAGCCTTCGGCGCTGCTGAAGATCAGCATATTGAAGCGCGCCATCAACGTGCTCAAGGAGCTTGCGTCGATTCTTATCGATACTGTCCAGCGCGCCTGCTTTGACAAGGGCTTCAAGCGCGATGCGGTTCATGCCGAGTGACTTTGTTCGGTCCGCGAACTCGTAAAGGTGCTCATACGGGCCGCTTTCGAGTCGCTCGGCCACGATTCCCTCAACCACGCCTTCTCCGACGCCCTTGATCGCCACAAGCCCAAATCGGATCGCGTCCACGGTGCGCTTGCTCTTCTCGTGCTTGTAGGCCTCAACGCTAAAGTCACCGATGGACTCGTTGACATCGGGCGGCAAGACGGCGATTTTCATGCGCCGGCACTCTTCGATAAAGGCGGTGACCTTGTCCTCTTTATCGAGATAGACGCTGAGGAGCGCAGCCATGTACTCGACCGGATAGTTCGCCTTTAGATAGGCCGTCTGGTAGGCAAGAATTGCGTAGCAAACGGCGTGAGCTTTGTTGAATGCATAGCCCGCAAACGGTTCTAGCAACGCCCATACGGTTTCGGCGGATTCATCCGAGATGTCGTTGCTGGCGGTTCCCTGCTTGAACTCGGTTTTCATAGACGCCAGGGCTTTCGCGTCCTTCTTACCCATCGCTCGCCGCAGGACGTCGGCTTTGCCGAGACTAAAGCCGGCGAGGGCCTGAACCAATTGCATGACTTGGTCTTGGTAGACGATAACGCCGTACGTCTCTTCGAGAATTGGGCGCATCCGCTCGTCGAGGTATTCGGCTTTTTGCCGACCGAACTTTACATCGATGAAGCGCGGAATGTGCTCCATCGGCCCTGGCCGGTAGAGCGCGACCATTGCGGCGAGTTCTCGGATGCTCGCCGGTTTCAGCTGCATCACCCAGCGAGTCATGCCGCCACCTTCAAGCTGGAACACGCCGGTCGTCTCGCCGCGAGCGAGCATTTCGTAAGTCTTGGTGTCGCCGTCTTCGATGCTCTGGATGTTCAGTGTTTCGCCAGTTCGACGCTTGATGTTCTCAACGCAACGGGCCAGAACCGTAAGGTTCGACAGTCCCAAGAAGTCCATCTTGAGCATGCCGATCTTCTCTAGGATTCCCATGGCGAAGGCCGTGACCGGCTGTCCATCGTTGCCCCGATAGAGCGGCAAGTACTCCATCAGCGGTTCGCGCGAAATGACAACTCCGGCCGCGTGGACGCCGCTGTTCCGGGCCATGCCTTCTACCGATTTGGCGGTGTCGAAAAGCTGGCGGATGCGCGGGTCGCCGTCTACGAGCTCGCGAAACTCGGTGACTTCTTTGTAGGCTTTGTCGAGGGTCGTGTTTGGGATTCCGGGGATCAGCTTCGTGATGCGATCCGTTTCCTGCGGCAAGTAGCCCATTACTCGGCCGCAGTCTTTGATGGCAGCTTTGGCGCCGAGGGTACCAAAGGTAATGATCTGGGCAACATGATCTTTGCCGAAGCGGTCGTTAACGTACTGAATGACTTCGTCGCGACGAGCGTCTTCGAAGTCCATATCAATATCGGGCATCGATATACGTTCTGGATTCAAGAATCGCTCAAACGTTAGGCCGTACTCGACGGGGTCTACATCGGTGATGCCAATGCAGTAGGAAACTAACGAACCCGCAGCCGAACCACGAACGCCGTAATAGATGCCTTTGTCGCGTGCGACGTTCGCAAACTCGCGAACGAGGAGGAAGTAGTCGCCAAAGCCGGTCTTCGTGATGACGTCAAGTTCGTACTCTAATCGGTCAAGAGAGAGTTCTGGATTCTTTGCTCGATCCTTAAGTCCTTTGTATGCAAGCTCACGCAGGTGCTCCAGGCTCGTCACGCCTTCCGGAGTCGCTGCTTGCGGCATCGCAGCGTCTTCTTTGACGATTTGAACGTTGCACATTTCCGCAATGCGAGCAGTGTTTTCCAGTGCCTCGGGGTAATCCCGGAAGAGGGCGGACATTTCCTTCTGATCCTTCAGATAGAACTCTTCGGTCTGGAACTTCATCCGGTTCGTATCGGCTACGTTCGATCCGGTTTGAATACAAAGGAGGACGTCGTGCGGCTCGCTGTCGCCTTTACAGCGGTAGTGAGCATCGTTCGTCGCGACCAATGGCAGGTTCAGTTCGCGAGCGATCTTGACGAGATCTGGATTGATCCGACGCTGCTCAGGTAAGCCGTGATCTTGGAGCTCGATAAAGAAGTTCCCTTCTCCGAACATCTCGGAGTACATTCCAGCCATGTACTGTGCTCGGTTGTAGTCGCCCTTCAGCAGCTCTTGGCAAACTTCGCTACCTAGGCAGGCACTTGTCGCAATGACGCCAGCCGAATACTTGCGGAGAATTTCGTGATCTACGCGCGGCTTGTAATAGTAACCTTCGAGAGCCGCAATCGAACTAAGGCGACAAAGATTTCGATACCCTTCAATATTCTTTGCAAGCAACAGAAGGTGGTAGGCACTCTTCTCGCCATCACCTTTCTTACTTTGAATCCCGTTCGGCGAGACATAGGCCTCGACGCCGAGTAGGGGCTTTACTCCTGCTTTAGTACACTCGTTGTAGAACTCGACCACGCCAAACATGACGCCGTGGTCGGATATTGCCAAGGCCTCCATTTCCAGCTCTTTGGCACGAGCCACCATCGCAGAAATGCGATTTGCACCGTCTAACAGGGAGTACTCGGTGTGGTTATGGATGTGAACAAATCGGTCGCACATCAGAAAAGGGAATCACGGCGGAGCCGCGCTATATTCTGACGGGAAACGGACCCTAATCGCCGCCGCAATCCTCTTCCCAAGCCCGCAAAATCTCCGCAACGCTCCACGCCTGCCACGGGCAGCCGCCGGGTCGATGCGGCGGGTCGCCGTCATAGACCTCGGCCACGCCACCGAGACCGTATTCCCAGAGCATGCTGATCGCGCTTCGGAGCGACTTCCGCGCTTCGCGAACGTCGGCGCCGTGTCGAACAAGGGCGGTCGCAAAGCTGCCCAAGAGCCAGGGCCAAACCGTTCCCTGATGGTACGCGGAGTCTCGCGATCCCATATCGCCTTCATATCGGGGTCGGTATCCCGGCTCGTTTCGGCCGAGGGTACGTAATCCGATTGGAGTCAAAAGTTCGCGCTGCACCACCGCGAGTGCCCGAGCAGCATGCACGGTGTCGCATGGGGTGAACGGCAGTGCCATCGCGATGACCTGGTTTGGCCGGAGCGAAGCGTCGTTGGGATCGGCGGTGTCGAGGTAATGGCCCCGCCCCTCGTGCCAAAACTTCGCTTCGAAGGAAGCCTCTGCTTTCTCTGCCGCAGCGCGATATGGGAGAGCGTCAACTTCATCGACCCGGCCCGCGATCCACTCGGTCACCCGGAGCAGATTTATCCAGAGCGCGTTCACTTCAATCGGTTTTCCATAGCGCGGGGTGACAACCCAGTCGCCGATCTTGGCGTCCATCCAAGTCAGGTTTGCACCTTCCTCGCCTTGGCTCAAGAGGCCGTCTTCAGGATCGACGCAGATCCCAAATTCGGTGCCCTTCTGGTGGTGCCAGAAGATCTGGTGCAGCTTAGGGAGCATCGCTTCGGCAAACTGTTGGTCCCATTTTGCGGCCAGCGTTTTGTAGATCGCGTTGGCAAACCAAAGGGTCGCATCGACGGTGTTGTAGTCCGGCGTTTCGCCTTCTTTGACCACGCGGTTCGGGATGAGTCCGTTCTTGAGAAGATCGGCATAGGAATGCAGGATCGACTGCGCCCAATCGTGGCGACCGGTCAGGAGGCAAATTCCCGGAAGCGAGATCATCGTATCTCGGCCCCAATCGGTGAACCATGGGTATCCCGCGAGAATCGTTTTCCGGCGACCAGTGTCGACCAAGAACTTTTGGGCGGCCGACTTTAGGGCGGGTGAGAGTTCGGTAGTTACGGCCGGGTGGTCCTGGGGCCACGTCGGTGGCGTTGGGTTCTCGGAGAGCGAGCAAGCAAGAAGTGCTTCTTCGCCCGGCGCGAGGCGATATCGCAGTTCACATGGGCAGTAGAGGTCATCCCGCGGATCCAGTCCCCGTTCTGCTTCAATCGTGTGCTCAAAACGGTAGTACCAACCTTGGACGGGCGTGCAGGTTGCGGCTTCGTGAACTAAGAAAACAGGTCGTTCCGCCGCAATCGTAGTGCGACCAGCCGAAAACTCTACATCTTTCGGGAAGGCGGAGGTCGAGTTGAAATTGCTATGGTGGTCCCGCCAGGCTACGAGCGGCTTGAGGATGAGATCAAAGCTCACGGTGGAGAGATTTCTGTACCGGACCCAAGCAGTTTCCTCGCCTTGCACGAGCATGAGTTCCTTTTGAATGGTTGCTCCGAGAGCGCTAAAGGTCCAGCGAGCGCTTTCATCGGCTTCGAACTGGACGAGATTTTTATATCCACTCGGATGGATCGTTCCAGAGTATTGATTGCTGGAGATTTGCTCTGTGTGGATTCCGACTTTGATCTCCGCCTCAATCCCACCTAGCACCAGAACGCGATCTGTCGGAGGCTGCACCGCTGCGATCAGATGTCCGTGATATCGGCGGGAGTTCAAGCCGGCGACGGTGCCCATCGCGTAGCCACCACGACCATTTGTCAGTAGCCACTCCAACTTTGAGCTGCGCGCGATGTTCTGACAATCGATTTCGGGCACCACGTACTTCATTTTTCTTCTCCGCTGATCACAGTTTTCGTGACCGGTTTTGTTCGCTGCAGCTTCCGCCTTTGGAGCAAATCAACGAACTGGTCGACCCGAACCTTGATTCCGACTCGGTACTCAATGGGCACCTGCCGGCGCATCATGTAGAACTCCAAACAGCCGACCGCCTGATTGATGCTCCACTCGCGGTCGTACCAGCCTAGTCTACGGTCACGCTTGTAGAGGTACTCGATTCGGGTTCCGCCGAGGTTTAGGCCCGCACGGAGGTGAATCCCGTCTCCGGCCATGAGAGAATCTTCGAGGAACGCCGGTTTTCCAAAATCTCGTGCACCTACCAGTGCCGCACCGAAGTAGAGCTGTGGGTTAGGTTGATAAGCCAACCCGACCTGAGATCGCAACCAGCCGTACGTTTGCTTCCCGAGAAATGCGGCCTGATCAAATCGCACCACGGTTTGCAATTGTTTGGTGAGCGACAAGTTAGGTGGCGCAAAACTTGTGGTCACAATTCCTCGAACCGTTGACCGTACGTCCTGAGTTCCAATCGACTGCAGACGGGCCTGAGCATAGGCTCCTCCAACCTTCGCCGGACCAAGAGCCGCTGGACCCGAGGCTTCGTAGACCAACTCCAGCGGCTTGTTGAAGCGTCGATCGGAAACAAAGTTCGCTGCCCCTTGGTTGATGGATGAGGAAACCGACATCGAAGACCGGCGCTCCGTTAGGAAGCGGGTATCGGCTTGCGGATTAGGCACCTCAACGGTGTCGAACCAGCCAAAATTGAACCGCTCGCCAAGCTCATTTCGCGGGACCAAGAGCGCGTTGGTCTCGTTTGCCGGAACGAAGCCACGGGTGTAGGTCACGTTGTAGGTTGGGAAGGCTCGATCGAAGGAACCGAACGATGCACCGAGGCCCGACTGCCGATCAATGAGCACGCTCCCAGCCCAGCTCACGCCAAAGCCTTGATCGCCGCTGAAGGCGACGGACGGGATTCCGATTCCTTGCGCCCGACGATCCAGGTTAAAGCCGTACGATGGCACGGCACCGAGTCGACGGCCAAGAATCGAGATCACGGGCCGATGGATGGATCCGCGCTGACCGGGAACGAAGGTGACTTTCTTCGAAAAGATCTCGAAAAGCGGTGGCTTATTTGTGCAGGTCGTTCCGTAAACGTCGGTCAGGGTCCAGAGCTCCGGCTTAATGTCCAGCGTCTTTGCGCGGATGTTTGCGCCTGCGAGGTCGGCTTCGATGTTCTCGGCGGTGGCGGTCCGTCCAGTTGGGAGCCAGAGGATGACCACCTTCTCGGCAGAAAGACTGCCTTCGGGATCGTCTAGGGCTACCTTCCCTTCCGCAATGGCGCTTCGCTCGCCGGGCCGGTCGGTGTAAATCACGCGATCCGCCGTGATTTTCGTGGGCCCGTAGAGCACGGTTACTCCGTCGCTGAACTCAATCGTGCCTTTTGCCAGGTCGCGACGCTGAGATTTTGCAATGACAACGACCTCTTCGTCCAGAGTTTGAACGGCGGGAAGTTGCGGATAACTGCCGGAAAACAGGCCCGGCAAGAGGGCGCCAAAGGCAAGCCAGGGTCCGGGCATGGGCATCGAGTCTACCGTCGTCTCAGAACACCGAACGGTACGGTGAACTTTAGTTCTTGGGTTTCGCGTCCTTGCTCATGTAAAGTAAAGGTGATCTTATGGAATGGAATGTGGCCTCGATAATGACGGTAGACCCAGCGGCGCAGGAGCGTCAGTGGGTTAGCCGAGTTAGAACCGGAGACCATGTCGCCATTGGCAACCTGATCGAGCGGCACCGAAACCGACTGTTGCGCACCGCGACGAACCTTCTGCGAGACCGATTTGAAGCCGAAGACGTCGCTCAGGAAGCATTCCTGAAGGCGTTCCGAGAGATCGCAAAGTTACGGGACGACCGAGCTTTCAGCGGTTTTCTTTATCGAATCTGCGTTCGACTCTGCATGGATCGATTGCGACTCAAGCGGCCCGAGCTTGTTGAGTTCGATCCAAGCCAGCCAGATCGCGGACGCGATGTAGAAAATAAAGTGTTGGTTGAGAAGCTCTTGGGACAACTCCCCCACGAGCTTCGTGCAACCCTGATTCTTCGAGAGATGGAACAACTGAGCTACGAAGAAGTCGCAGAAGTCATGCATGTTCCCGTTGGCACAGTGCGCTCGAGATTGCACACCGCCCGCGAGCGATTTCGCGCCCTCTGGATGGAGGCGATGAAAGATTGAAGCGCTGGGAAGCTCCTTGCGATCGGTTCCGACGCCTGACTTCCGAATCACGAGACCGTAACCTCGGCGAGGCGGAGTCGAACTTTCTCCTAGATCATCGATCAACCTGCCAGCTCTGCGCGGCGACCGAAAATACGATGGCGATGGCCCTGAACATGCTGAAGGACGCCTCCCTTCCGGTTGAAACGCCATACGCGTTCGATCACCGCTTGGAAAGGAACGCCAAGGTTCAGGTAGCAAAAGACAGTTTCCGGTACTGGAGGCCAGCGCTGATAAGTGCAGCGGCCGCGGCCGTCATCGTGTTCAGCTTAGTTGGAGTTCTGAAAGAAGAGCGGCAAGATCCGGTCAATACGGGCCAGGGATCGAGCGTTCAGCGAACGATTCCGAAGTCCGAATTTCCCGTTCTCGAACTCGAATCGGAATCGCTTAACCTGAAATGACCACCGGCGCGAGAGCGTTTTGGGGTGCCGTCGTGGGTGCCCTCGTCACTCTCGTGATTCATCCGTCAACCCGTCCGTTTTATCTGGCCGACCCGGCCAGAGTGCAAGCCGATCCGTTTGAGTATCTGGCCCCGGCCAAGCAGGCAAAACTCGTTGCCCCGGCGTCTTTAACTGCCGCCGCAACCTGGACCCAAGTCGCCACGGAAAAGATCGACTCCGGCGTTGGACTTTCCGCAAAGGAAATGCGCACATTGAGCGCCATCCTCGCGGCAGCTAAACGTACAGAACCTCTGAATTCCTTTTGGCCCCAAGCCGAAGCGGCAATTCTTGGCAGCCAGTCTTCGGATCAGGAACCAGTTTCGCTTTGGTTGCGATCGGCAAACCTGACCGAGTGGAACGACCACCAATCTGCTCGCCTGCTTGATATCAAACAGGGGCTTGCTTCTTCGAGTAACGCGAGACTTTCGTGGCACTCCGCCTATGCCTACTTTGCCCGGTCCCAAAGCCCATCAAGGCAGATTTCACGCTTCGGGCGCCGAATGGTCTCACGCGTCGACTTCACCTCCGAGCGCGGAGTTTCCATTCGGTACGCAACGATCCGGAACGGCAACCTCATGAGGGCAAACGCGAAAAGCGTGGCGACGGGGGATATTGGCTCGCAGCTTGTTGACATCGCTGCCTATCCATCAGAACTTGTCACCGGTTCCCGTCCTAAGCGGCTGTACCTTGGCCGTAACCTCGTCGCAAACTCTCTCCGCGCCGCCGGGAGAGGACCCGATGCGGATGATGTCTTAGAGATTTTCCAAAATAACGATGGCTGGTCAGCCCTTGTTCAGCGACCGGACCCGACCGCGACCGCACGTCGGCTCACCCTATACTCTGTACTCTGTGCCGCAGTACCGCAGGCGTGCCTGTTCTTGATCGGGATTGGGCTGGCTTTCGGCCTCATCGGCAGCGCCTTGGTCGAGGTTGCTCGTAAGCACACCCTGCCGCGCTACAGCGCGGTGGTCGCCGCACTGATCCTTGCTGGCGTAACGTACTACTTCACGCGTGGAATCGCAGCGCCGATCTCGATGTTTTTGTGTTCCTTGCTCACCCTTCTGCAGCCCACCAAACTGCGCAGCAAGTTGGAAGGCGACGCCGAATCGAGCCTGGGACTGTTGTTCCAAGTCGCGGTCTTCCTGATTTCGGCCTCCGTCGCCACGGCAATTCTGGGGTCGCTCGTGTTGTCTTCCCTCGCGGGCTACGCCCTGCTACAACGCGCGGATTTTGTTTCCCACTTACATGGCGACGGCATGGTCGGGCTTCAAGCAGCCTTGATCCTGGCTTCCAGTCTCTTTCTCATTCCGTTTTGGTGGGCCTACGTGCAAAAGATTGCCACCCTTAGGGTGCTGAGCTTGTCTCTGAAACGCTTTGGCTGGAACCTCGTCGGGTTCGGCATGGTTTCGGCGGCGATTGCCGGTCCAGTTTGTTTTGCCATGGATCGATCGCTTGAAGACACTTGGACAAAGCTGCTGACAAACGAACCGGTCTACTATCTACAACAGTGACCGCATCGCTGGAAGATCGAATTGGGAAGTTGGCCCAGGACCGTCTGGACCTGATCGCGACTTTGTCGACCAAGCCAACCGGGTTGAGTTGGTGCCGGAAACATACCGAAATCCTCGACGAGATCATTCGGCTGCTGTGCCACGTTCACGGGGACTCGCAGTTCGCGGTGATCGCCACCGGCGGATATGGTCGCTTCGAAGTTTCTCCGGCGTCCGACGTCGATCTGACCCTTATTCCGGCCGATGAAACTTCGCCCGAAGTCGAAAAGGCGGTCCGCGGGTTCTTTCTCGACTTAGACCACTACTTGGGGCGAGTCGTCAAGATTCCATACGGATACTCCTACCGGCTGATGGGCGATGTTCCAGGATTGGACCAGGCATCCAGAACGGGCCTGCTGGATATGCGCCTGGTGGCGGGTGAAGCTGACCTTGTTCGCGCTCTAGACAACCTGCTGCGGAACACGATGTCTCCCGGCGAGTTTGTGCTGGCCAAAGCTCAGGAGCGCAACGAATGGCTGCAAAAAACTCACGACACGCCACTGGTCGTTGAGCCGCAGCTCAAGGAAGGAGCAGGTGGACTGAGATCATTTCAAGCATCAAACTGGATTCGACATGCCATCGGCGAGCAGCCACTCCGCCCGGGTGATGCTTACGATTTGGTGGTCAAGAACCGGAACCTGCTTCATTTTCAAGCCGGTCGACTCCAAGATCATCTGACCCGATCCCGTCAGGCTGAGATTGCGGACCTCACGAACCAAAACATTTATGTCCTGATGGGCCAGCACGTTGAGGCAGCGGTCGATTTGCATCGCGAGTACGAGCGGTCCCTCAGCCGGGTTCGCGAAAGCCGGTTCCCGCTTGCGGAGGGCATCTTCTCAGATCGCGGTGAAGTGCGGTTTGATGGTCCTTCCGATAGCGGCGATGCTGCGGTGGCCATTGCCATCGCGACCCAGCTCGGGTTGCGCGTCGGCGAGTATCAAGTCGTCGCTCCCACTCTTACCAAGGGTGCTTCCGCGCTCTATGCCATGCGGGCCGGGGAGGGAACGATTCGAAATCTGGACCGGTGTGGGTTGCTTGACTCCCTGTTGCCTGAACTGACTACTTGTCGATTCTTGCTGCCGACGGACTCCGTCCACGACTTCACCGTGTTTGAACACACGATGCGGGTGATCCGGAATCTGGACGAGCTCGGCGAAGATCCGTTCTTGCGCGAGGTACGGGATGGAATCACAACGCCGGAAGCGATGTATCTGGCTGCGCTCTTGCACGATGTCGGAAAAGCCCAGCGGGAAGTGCCGCACAGCATTGCTGGCGAACATATCGCTCGTTCGGTTACCGAACGGTGGAGTTTGGAGCCCAACCTGTGCGACACCGTTGCTTGGCTTGTAAAGGAGCATTTGACGATGGCGCAGTTCATTCGAATGCGCGACCTCATGCACCCACAAACCAGCGCAGAATTCGCGGAAATTGTTGGCGATACAAATCGATTAGCACTGCTCACTTTGCTGACCTATGCGGACATCGCGGCGGTTTCAAAAACAACGTGGACCCCGGCGATGCACACGTTCCTTCGCCAACTGTTCGAGTCCACCTCCGCGATTCTTAGCGGTGAACCAGCCGAATCCATTGATCTTGGCCAAACCCGACGTCGGCTCATGCGGACGCTGAATACGGCCGATACGGATCCGGCAGCGGTTGAAGCATTCCTCGAAAGCCTGCCCGCTTACTACCTAGCGAGCACGCCACCAGAAGTGGTTCGGTTGCATCGGCACTATGCGGCGGAAGCTGCCCTTGGCAACTCCACGGTAGACCTCACCCCAAAACCTTCCCTGAGCGCGTCGGAAGTCACCGTCTGTTGCCCGGACGCACCGGGTCTCCTGAGCCGACTGCTCGGAGTGTTTTATGCTTTCGATCTCAGTTTGCTAGCCGTTCGAGTCGCAACGACGAAATCCAATCCAGCGATTGCGTTGGACACCTTCGTCGCAAGTTTCGGAGGAAAGCCCATACCAAATTCGACCGCAGGCGAGCTGACGCGGACGCTGCGGCAAGTCATTTCTGGCGAGATTACGACCGCAGAAGTGCTAACGAACCGAGGCAAGGACCCGGCTAGAAACCAGCGACTCTTTACGTACACGTATCGCGAAGGTAACCCGGGAATCCTGGAGATTCGATCTCCGCGAGGTCGCGGCATGCCGTACCGATTCTCTCGGCTCTTTGCCGAACAAGGTTGGAATGTCGTTTCCGCGCGGGTCGGCCAATGGGCGGGCAATGGCGCGGCTGCCTTTTATCTCACGCATACCGACGGTCGGGCGGTGAGGGCAGAGGAAATCGACGAGATGCTGACCAGCCTACGCTGAATCGACATGCAGGGTTTTTTCGTTGGTGTAAGTTGCTGTTCCCTTCGGAGCACTCTTCGGTTTCCGAACATACTTCTTCAGCGTGTAGTCCACCGGAACATAGCTGGAGTGCTTGCTGCTTGAGTTTTTGACCGCAATTCGGGCCGCGAACTCAAGGTGCTCTTTCTGCATTCGTTGGGGCTGATTGTTCGTTCGGAGAACAACGTGCGTGCTCGTCGCCCCGCGGACGTGGAACCAGTAGTCGTTCGGCTTTGCGACTCGAAGGGTGAGGTAGTCGTTCGCTTCGGCATTCTCGCCGTACAAGACTGTGATGCCGCCGGGACCAAGGATTTCCCGAATTCGGTGCCCTTCGAATGGCCGCTCGTCTTTCCGCTCTGATGGGAGTTGCGCGGCGAAGAGCCAGCGTCGTTGCCGCGCCTCGTCCTCTAGCTTCTCGAGTTCGCCCACGCTCTTGGCCTGTTGAACCCGGTGGGTTATCTCGAGAATCGCACGGTAGTCGTGGGTTAGGGTCACGGCTTGCTGCGCAATCCCATCCAGAGCGCCTTTTGCCTTCTTAGCGCGCTCATAGTATCGGTTGGCGTTCGCGATAGCGTCTAGTTCGGGATCGAGCTTGATCGTCAGTGG
Source organism: Chthonomonas calidirosea (assembly GCA_945859975.1). GTDB lineage: Bacteria > Armatimonadota > Fimbriimonadia > Fimbriimonadales > Fimbriimonadaceae > Fimbriimonas. The sequence goes on along the minus strand of CAMAPH010000014.1, from coordinate 36,496 downwards.
CTCGCCTTCGAAGTTGATGAGTTCGACCGATGGAACCGCCTTTGGAACTTGGAACGCGTAGGCCATCAAAAGATCGCCAGTCCCTTGCCAAAGCCCGGCCTTTCCACCGCGCTGCTCGGCATCGCGTAGTTGTTGGAGCGCAGACTCGCGGGCGAGCTGCACTCGCTCCAAACGTTTGAGGATCGAAGTCCGCCCTGACTCCAGCGCTTCGGCATCAATCCTCGCTTCAAACGACGATTCCAGCGCGCCGCTTAAGGTTTCGCGGTTCTGCTCTTCGTAGCCCAACGATGCGACTGATATCGGATAGGCACCGTAACCCGGCACTAGAACCGGCGCAACGGGTTCGGCTTCGTTCTTTCCGAGAGAGAGCAGGAACTTCGATGGCCGAAAGACGGAGCTTTCTTCCTCCATTACTGGCGGCAATACATACTCGCGTCCCGGAACAACAGGACGAACGCTTTTTGCATCTCCAATCACTTTCGCGGCAGATATCACGCGCTGATCTGGGCCAACCAGGATCAGGTTCGAATGCTTCCCCATCAGTTCGAATACGAGAAGATGTGGACCAGTTGCGGTGCTCACTTCGATGGTCACGAACCGCTCGTCACCGTACTGCTTGACCTCCACAATTCGGCCGTTCTCAAGCCGAGATCGCAGTGCGCCAAGAAAACCGGTCGCGGTCGGCATGGTGCGAGGGCGACGCGTGCTGAGATGCAACCGAAACCAAGTGGGGTGGCAGCTGGCCAAAAAGCGGAAAACCGTCGTTTGGTACGTCTCAAACCAAACGGTAAAGGCGTCGGGTTGACGGATTTCCTGAATGCGAGAACCCACTAACGCCTGCATTTCTTCGGTCACACACCGAACTACAAAATTATCGAAGGGGATTTGCTTCAGGACGCTCACAACTTATTCACACTGGAAAAACAAAAGGACCTTAGGTAAATGAAGACCCACCTTGATGATGTTGACATCCAAATCCTGAAGACGTTGCAAAGCAACGGAAGAATCACGAACGCCGACTTGGCCAAGTTGGTTGATCTTTCCGCGCCGTCGGTCTTGCAGCGAGTTCGTGCCTTGGAAAAGGCAGGGCTGATCCGCGGCTTCCATGCTCACCTCGACGCGGAGCGCCTCGGCCTACGCGTCACCGCGATGGTGCAGATCACCCTTGCTCTCCATCAGGAGCAGCCCATCGAGCGATTTCGAAAGGCGGTTCAGCTTTATCCGGAGATCCTGGAGTGCTTCCACGTGAGCGGCGACTTTGACTTTCTGCTCAAGGTGGTTGTGCCAGATATGAAATCGTACGAGGTGTTCATTCGCGAGAAGCTCAGCCGGATCAAGGGCATCCAGCAGATTCGATCTAACTTTGTGATTGCCACGAACAAGCACACGACGCAGCTGCCGTTCTGAGTTCGGAGCGTTAGAGTAAGCGCGAACCGCGGATTTGTTCGAGAATCGGCCGCCACTTGTCAACGTCTCCTGGGACGATGATGAGACAGCTTCGGCTGAACTCGACTCGCTCCGCGACTTCTTGGCAAAGGCCATCGTGCGAGATCAACTCCAAGCCAAGCCGCTTTTTGGGGAAGACCAGCAGGAACGTTTGGCGATAGGTGGTGTCAAGCACAACGACCTTTTCCACCAGAAATGCAGATTCCAGCTTGCCGACCTTTTGTAAGCCTTCGACCAAAGTCGCTCGCTCGCGTGGTGCAACGTCTACTGCTTCGAACCGATCATTCGGAGCGAACTTCGTCATGGATTCACGAACGGTATCCGCGCGAGCGCTCCACTCAATTAGCTTCAAGCGGTACTTCTCTGCCTGAGCAGTATCGCCCCTTTGCGATAGATAGCCAAAGGCAACGCTTGCCGCATTTTCTGTGATCGCCGGGTCTTTCAGCATCGCCTCATCGAGGACCGCCAAGCCCGAGTCATCTTTGTCCAGCGTGAGTCGCTTCCAACCATCGACAAGCATTAGCCGAGCGTTCTCCGGATACTTCTCGAGACCCTCGCGGAGGGTTTCTACAAGGGCCTCATGATCTCGGCGCTCTTGCTGGATTCCCGCAAGATCCTCGTAGCCCGATGCCAACAACTTCCCTTGCGCTCGCAAATGTTCCAGTTCCCTTTCCCGGTTCCCAAGCGATTCCTGGTTGCTTATAATTTCGCTCCACTTCGATTCGAGCTTGGCGTGCCAGAAGGCTGAGAGTTTGTCGGCAATGGTCTGCCAGTTCGGGCCGAAGAACTCTTCTATTCCGTTTCGGTACGGGGCACGAACTCTTGTCATCCAATCGTCAAACGAACGCATCTGGTCGAGGGCTTTCAGGCGATCCGAGAGGGCTGGGTGCGAATCGTTGTAGTCGGTCTGCTGTTTCAGGGCGAGACGGAGATTGTCTTCGGACTTGCTATCGATCCGCTGGTTTCCGATGTATCGGTGCAAGCGCAAAACTAGGTCTCGTGGTGGAGCACTTGCTCGCTGGAGGATTTCGGGAAGAATGCCGTCCTTTGGGTTGAACGGCGCAAGTTCGGATAGATTCAAGCGGACGAGGCCCTGAGCCGCCGAGAGCGGACTGGTGTACCGGGCTGCAAACGCATCAGAGTCGTACTCGTTGTCCCGTCCGAGGACGAACATCATCGCATCAAATCGAGTGAAGTACCAGTTGATGATGGGTTTGAAGATGAAGCCGGTAACCCCTCCGGCCAAGCTCTGGTAAAGCGTCAGGAGAGTAACGAACAATCCATGGGCCCGAGCACCAAAGTTGCCATGTCGGCCAGAAAAGTGCCCGAATTCATGCGCGATAACCGCACGGGCCTCGTCTGCCGACAGCAGTTGTAGCAAAGCCCACCCGAGGGTGAGCACATGCTCCCGCTTCCCGAAAAGCAGGTACTTGCTCCGAATCCCAGCGGACGCGTTAAGCTCGCTGTCAAGGACAATTTTGGATACGGGCGGGGCATTGGATTGCTCCGTAATCTTGTCGACTTCAGCCCAAAGGAGCGGTGCGTCTTCACGCGAAAGTTCGAACTCCTTCTCAACCGGAATGCGCTGGAACAGGCTTCGGAGGACAGAGAAGAGCGTTACGCCAATAGCGAGATATGCCCAACCGTACACCCGCCCCCTGGTGACGGACTGCCAAATCAGGAGCCCAAGCGCCAAAAGCAGAATAGCAACGGTCGTAAAAACGATGAACCAACCCAAGCCGGCGAACTTGCGGACACGATCCGTAAATTTGCCTGGATTAGCCTTTGCCCACGCCTCGTGTTCCTTGATCCGGTTGACCGATTCGACAAAACCGGATCGTGCTTTTGCTTCGGCTTGACTTAACTGCTCGGCGGAGGGCAATCCCTTCATACGTGCCGGTTAGCATACAAGCACTAGGCCGAAGCGAGAGCCAGATCTAGATCAGCAATGAGGTCGTTGACATTCTCGATTCCGACGGAAAGGCGAATGTAGTCCGGCATAGAGGGGAAAGCGTTTCAAACTGGTGGGTGGGCATGTCTGAAATATGGATCTCAAGCAACTGACCAGAAAAGCGCTGCGAAACATATGTGTCACTTTCCGCCGAAAAGCCAACGATTGTTTCGCAACAATTCGCATGGCACTGAACGCTTCCTTCAGATTAGGCTCCTTTCAAGGTGACTCTATCAGGCGCAAAAATCGATCAGATTCGTCAGGCCTTTAGTCGTGAATATTCTGAGCGAATGGCCTGATAGGCCTGCTCGACCTGAAACGTAGTCCTGGATGGTCGCGGATTCAACCTGAGCTTAGGCAACGTTTGCCAACATGCCTGATGTCGCTTGGTTTTTCTGGATCTCTTTGTTACCATATCACTCACCTTTAACAACGAAGTTAGGGACGGAGTATTAATGCAAAACTGTCACACACCAAAGAATGGTTTGAAGGGATTCACCCTCATCGAACTGCTGGTCGTAATCGCCATCATCGCGATTCTCGCTGCCATCCTCTTCCCGGTCTTCGCCCAGGCGAAAGCGGCGGCTAAGAAGTCTGCTGCGCTGAGCAACACCAAGCAGACCGGAACGGGCATCCTTCTGTACTCAACGGATTACGACGACTACTTCCCGTTGATGCATTCCATTGACCCGATCACCGGCACATACCTGCACAGTTTCTGGAGCACTCCGTCCTACCGACTTCACTCCGTTCCGGCCGGTTGGGGAGCTAACTCAGCCTTCACCGCCGCCGATGCAGTGGCTTGGCACAACTCCACCTTCCCTTACACCAAGAACTACGACATCTACACTGCCAGCGGACAGACGCTGTACACCGCTGGATTCAGCTACACCACCGCTCCGGCAGGGCTACCTGTCACCTCCCTTGCCACCAACGGCTTGCTCAATGCAGCCTCGGCGTCCGAAGTCGCACGTCCGAGCCAGTTGCCCTTGGCAACGTGGAGCAACGGTAAAGAAGCCTATCGCGGCTACGGATACACCCCGGTCTACATGATCTGCCCGGTCATCGGAACGCCAGGAAACCCAGCCCCGGTTTGTAAGTTCAACGCCGGTGGAGTTCCACAGGCAGGAAGCACACGATCGTTGGCGAGCCGACAGGACACCTATGAGTGCACCTTCGAAGGCGCCAGCGACACTACCCACGTTTTTGGCGATGGCTGGCTCGTGGTTGCTACGGACTCTTCCGCACGATTCATCAAGCACCCTGCAGAAGGAATTAACACTGGGAACCGCAACATTCCTGGTTACCAGTACAGCAAGGTGGCAGATTGCGTCGGCGACCCAGTAAGCGCGCCAGGAAACCTGTACGTTCCGGCACGATGCGTCTCCGCTCCGGGCGCTGGCCGATATATGAGCTACTTCCGACCTGACTCGACCTTCGAGTACACCATCGGAGCTTCTGGCTCGGCGCTGCCTTGCTTCCCATAATCTGGACATGAAGCAACTGAAGTCATTGCTCTTCGCTTCCGTCGTTGCTGCATCCCTAATCGGATGCGGCAATGACGCGGAGCCACCAAATCCGGCTGGCGCAGAAGCCAAGTCGGACAAGAAGTACTCGAAAGAGGACGCGGCAGCGGCCCAGCCGGTTCGGGGCAACGCTCTGAAAGATTCTCCGCAATAAGGCAACCCGAGCGCCGTCAGGTCGGTATTCTGAAACTGATGGCGCTCGGCAAACTTACTCTCTCTGATCTCAACGCGGCAGGTAAACGCGTTCTCGTTCGATGCGACTTTAACGTGCCGTTAGAGAACGGCGAAATTACCGACAGTCGCCGAATCGAAGAGAGCCTTGCGACGATCGGCCACCTGATCAAACAAGGTGCCGTGGTCATTCTTGCCAGCCATCTTGGGCGCCCGAAAGGAATCGACAACGCTCTTACCCTCGAGCCCGTCGCTAATCGCCTCAGCGAACTGCTGGACCAGCCCGTGACCTTACTCCCAGATTGCGTTGGATTTGAAGTTGAGAAAGCTATTTCAAAGGCTCAGCCGGGTGATGTTCTATTGCTCGAGAACGTCCGGTTCCATCCCGAAGAGGAAGCAAACGACCCTGCTTTCGCCGCGAAGCTCGCGAAGCTAGCCGACGTTTTTGTTAACGACGCCTTCGGAACCGCACATCGCGCCCACGCCAGCACTGAGGGCGTCGCGCACATCCTTCCCGGCTACGCCGGCCTTCTGATCGAGAAGGAACTGCAACACTTAGGCGTTGTCGTCACGAATCCGGCAAGACCGTTTGTCGCGATCATGGGTGGTAGCAAGGTCAAGGACAAGATTGCCCTCATCGACAACCTGCTTCCAAAGGTGGATCGCTTGCTCATCGGCGGCGGCATGACCTATACCTTCCTGAAAGCGCAAGGCAAAGAAATTGGAAAGTCGATCCTCGACTCGAGCTCGATCGAGTATGCGGCTAGCTTGCTGAAGGAATATCCTGAAAAGATCCTGCTGCCAGTTGACCTCGTTGTAAGCGACGCATTCTCCGCTGATGCCAACACGATGGTCGTCTCGGTTGACGACATTCCGGCTGACCAGGAAGGACTCGATATCGGACCAGCTTCGCGCGTTGCCTTCGCCGAAGTCATCAAGGCAGCGCAGACTGTGCTTTGGAACGGACCCGTGGGTGTCTTCGAATTGAAACCTTTTGAGGGCGGAACCCGTGCCGTTGCGGAAGCGATGGCGGAATGTACCGGCACGACCATCGTGGGTGGCGGAGACAGCGCGGCGGCGGTTGAAAAATTCGGCCTCGCGGACAAGATGAGCCATGTCAGCACCGGCGGCGGTGCGAGCTTGGAGTTTCTCGAAGGCAAGGTCTTGCCAGGGATTGCCGCGCTCAGGGATTCGGAGTAGGTTTATTCTTCCGGCATTTGTCGCTGCAGAACTTCACATTTTCCCAGTCTCGTTCCCACTTTTTTCGCCAAGAGAACGGCCGCCCACACGCGGCACAGGTTTTGGTGGGCAGGTGGGAGTTGTTCCGTTGCGGCATGCCTAGCTCTACGACATCATGCCAATTCTGAGCGCAAGTGAAAGCTATCGCGAGTTTACGCAGCCCCTGTACCGAGATGCGAACGGTGCAAACGTTGTGGTGGACGTCGACGGCCCGGGCTACTACGATTTGGACGGCCTGAGCGCCACGACGTTTGAAGAGTTCGTGACCCTCACAGCGGAAGCGCCAGTTGTTATCCCGGTTGGTCTGGGTCGGCTCTCGGCGCCGGAGGGCATTACAGAGCCCGTCCGCCCCCCGATCTTCGGCGCGGGTTGGATCACCTCGTTGGAGATGCCGGTCTACGTCGATGGCCTGCGGCTGCCATTTGAACACATTTCCAGCGAAGTCCCATGCCCGTTTTTCCGCGAAGTGAAGAGCGAGGGCTACATCACCGTGATCTGGGCGGATTCGATTGAGACCAAGCTACAGGATCGCTGGCACGTGGGCGATGTGGAAGCGCGTAAGCGGTATGACGTCATCGCCCAAAACCAAACTAAGCTGTTCCCTGTCGCAAGCGCTTGGGAAGATGGGGTTCCTTTTACTGGCGAGCATCAGAGTTTTCTGAACTCGTTTAGCTGGACTCAACCACTGCCGGCGGACTGCACCGGGCTCCGGCTGCGAAAGACTTATGATCGCTTCCACGGACGGCAACGGGCGCGCGTTTTGGTTGATGGTGAGTTCGTGGGCTGGTGGTACGAGCCGCGCGAGGACCGAGAGCGGCGCTGGGCAATGAGCGAGTTTGGGATCGATCGCCGATGGCTCGAAGGCAAGTCTCAGGTCCGGATCACGCTGGACCCGCCTGCCGGGGTTGCGCTCTGGAGCATGGCGGAACTTCAGGTTTGGACAATCACGCCCGTATCGCGATAAAGATATCGTTGACGTTCGTGCCCGTGTATGCGGCGGGCAATGCCCAGTTCTCTTCTTCGATGATGCGAGTGGTATCGAACGTTCGTATCGCAGTTTTGAATTCTTCGATTCGTGCCGGTGTGGGTTTGTCCTGCGCGGTGATGGATGCACCAGCGTAGTTGGTGGCTCCATCTCGGCCGTCTGTTCCAGCCGCAAGAATGGCGGTTCCCATCCAGTCCGTCTTTGTCGCCGCGACCAACGCCACGTGCTGGCTCCGACCGCCAGGAATGTCTCCTGTCACCATAAGCGTCGGCTCGCCGCCATACACGACCGCTTCCCTGTCTACGAATGCGGATACTTGAAGGCCCAACCGCTCGCCAAATTCGGTGGCGTCCCGCGTTACAAAGGGCAGCGGCTCTGGCTCCTCAATCCAGAATTTACTCTTGATCAGAAAGGCGCGCGCCGCCTGAACCGCCATTACATTGTTAGCAACGACTCGATGGGGAACCGAGTGCTCTTCGTCCCAAAAGGGCCCGCTGCCGATCGTGCTGAAATCATCGCCCATGACGTCCGAGATGACGTAGGCTCGCTTCCACTTAACGTGACCAAGGGCCTGCGCGAGTCCGCCGGATTTGATTAGTGAGTGTTGCTGGCGGAACTTGTTTAAGGCAAAGATATCCGCGCCAGAATTCATCACCTGCCGGGTTTGGAATTGAAAGTCGCTGAGGCCAATTCCCGGGCGGAGACTCTCCATAAGGGCCGAAGCTCCGCCGCTGAGCAAAAGCACAACCCTGTCGCTCGGTTGACAACTCGCCGCAAACTCAAGCGCTCGTTCGCCCGCTCGCAGGCTTCGCTCGTCAGGGATCGGATGGCTGCTGACCAAATAGTCGAACCCTTCAAATCTTGGTCCGTTGTCAAGTTCGGTCGTGATCACCAAACCGGTTGCGATTTCGGAACGGCCATCAACCAGACCGGCAACCATGGCCGACGCCGCCTTGCCGACAGCGAGGACTTTGATCGGAAAGTCTCGATGTCGAAACATCGAACGGGCGACTTTGCTCATGACAAAGTCGCCCGCCACGGCACGAAGGGCGGCCTGATAGGCGCCCTCCGCGGCCAAACTCGCCGTCGTATCTACTCGGATTTAGCCGCCTCAGATTTCTCGGTGATTGCAGGCGCAGCCCCAACACCGAGCGCACGAACCGCACCGTTGATGTCGCCACCCTTGATGCCGATCTCTTCCATCAGCGCATCAACCAACGGTGCCTGACCACGATATCGAAGCGCGCTGTTCACCATCTGGTCGGCGAGCGAAGTGTTGGCTTCGGAGTGCGAGCCTCCGTTGTTGCCGCCGCCGAGTCCTTCGACTTGCATGATCTTGATGCTGTCGATTTGCTTCATCGGCTCCACGCTTTCGCGGATGATGGCCGGGAGATTCTCGATGAGAATCTTCTTGATTTGAGCTTCCAGCACGGCGGCAGAGAGAACGTTCTCGGCTTCGTTGATCGCGCGCTTACCGACGGCTTCGACCGAATAGCGCTTCGCTTCGGCTTCGGCGCGCGCGGTAATCGAGTCAGCTTCACCGGCGGCAGCAATTCGAATCTGCTCGGCTTCGGCGGAAGCCAATGTTCGCAAGGCAGTTGCACGGTCTTCCGTAGCCTTCACTTCGGCCTGGGCAGCATAAGTGATCTTGATCGCTTCTTTTTCAGCCTGCTCAGCAGCCGTGATCAGCTCGATTCGCTTACGTCGCTCGGCGACTTCGCTCTCTCGAACGGTGATGACTTCTTCCTCCGCCTTTACGGCTTCGGCCAAGGCACGAGATGCCAGGGCTTCGGCTTCCGACTTTGCCCGAGACTTCTCTGCGATGGCGATGGATCGATCCTGCTCGGCAAGCTCGAGGGCCTTTGACTTGTCAATTTCGGCGGTCTCAAGGGCTTGGGCTTTAAGAACTTCAAGCTCCTTCAGTTGTCGCTCGCTTGCAATCTGGCTCTCTTGGACTTCCCTTGCCGAAAGGATTTGGGATTGCTGAACCAGCTGCTGGGCGGCAATCTCGGCTTGCTTGGCTTCCTGTTCTCGGGCGGCACGTTCGCGGGCGATTTCGGCAACCTGACCGGCTCGGCGGATTTCGATTTCGCGCTGCTGCTCCATCTGCGCGTACTCTTGCTCGCGCTTGATGCTCAGCGATTGCTGGTCGGCCTGCAGGTTCTTAGTTTCGATTTGAATCCGAGTTTCCTGCTCGATGTCGTTGCGCTGCTTTCGCTTTGCTTCGATGGTCTCGGTCAGCTTTGCCAAACCTTGGGCGTCGAAGACGTTGTTTGGATTGAGGAAGTCAATGCTCGTCTGGTCAAGCGATGTGAGCGAGACGGATTCGAGTTCAAGACCGTTCTTGAGAATGTCTTCCGACACGGTGGTTTGAACGCGCTGGACGAACTGGACACGCTGCTCGTGCAACTCTTCCATTGTCATCTCTGCCGCGACCGCGCGAAGCGCATCGACGAACTTGCCTTCGACCAATTCCTTCAGGGCCGCCGGATTCTGGGTTCGCAGTCCGAGCGTCTGGGCGGCATCGGCGATGGCCTCTTCCGTTGGCTTAACGCGAACGAAGAACTCGGCGTGAACGTCAACGCGGATACGGTCCTTGGTAATCAAGGCCGACTCGCCGGTTCGCCGGACTTCGAGCCGTAGCGTGTTCATGTTCACCCGAATGATTTCGTGGATCACCGGGAAGACAACCGCGCCGCCGCTCATAACGACCTTCTGGCCGCCCATGCCGGTCTTTACGAACGAGCTTTCCTTCGTTGACCGGACGTACAACCTGGACACGACGAAGCCGAGTAACAGGATGACCCCGAGGACGATACCGATGATCGGCAGGATGACTTGCATTGAATCGATTGGCATTTGCTTTAGTTTGTGGTTTTCAGCGGAACCTCACCGCCATCTAAAGCCATAACGGTCTCCAAAGAGTTCGTTACGGCGAAGTATTTCGGACCATCGCGCCGGAGCAGAATCACTTCCGACCCGGGTGCGAGTTCATCAAATTCGTTCTCTGGCTCAATCAGCACATAGTGCGTTAAGCCGTGCACATCGCGAACCTTTCCCTGCGTAGGCGCTCCGCGGCGGCCGATACCAAGCGTTACTTGTGCAACATTGCCAACGAGCGATTCAGCGCTAATGGCGGTGGTTTCGTCCTTGAAAACCGTTTTAGCAAGCCATCCGCCCACGAATCTCGCACCGATAACGCCGCCAAGAGTAGCGGTGCCAAGGGCGAACATCGGAGCGAGCGACATAGCGGTCGCCGCTTGAAACACGTATCCCGAAATGCCGAAGCTTGCCGAGAATACGGCCAACCAAGCGATGAGCGGAATTCGTCCGATGCTGAGCCAGTACAATCCCTGGGCAACCAGCGTCGGCGAATCCGCGCCGTCTAGATCGATGCTCGCATCAGCTTCGTTATCGCCGCTGAGACTAAACCCGAGGACTGCGCCGATGACTTCGAGCGCAAGAATTCCGGCCAAGATCCCGATGGCGATCGCGAAGGGAATGTTATCCCGATGGAGAAAGAACTGAAGCATCCGATGGTCCTTAGGAGAAACGTTGACGGGTTGAATTGGGTTGCATTAAGCGTTCTCCCCCAAGCGGTAGCGACGCAGTTCTTCGGTGAGGGCTTGTTGTGTGGTCGTGAGGGTTAGGTCGCTTCTCGTGCGTTCGACGACGGCGCGGAGCGCATCGCAGGTTCGGCGAAGTCCGCCGGTCATGGCGTCGCTGAAGTCGAAGGTGATGAGGTCTTCGTAGATCATTTCCATCTGCCCCAGAATCGCTTCCGCTTCTTCGACTTTGCCATGGCGGATGCTATCTAGCGCGAAACGCCGGACCTCGCTGGCGGCTTCCCCCATTCCGTTGAGGTAGCTCATAACTTGAGCGCCAAGCTCTTGGGGTGTCGGGTACGGCAAGCCTCGAACGATCGCCAAGACGGCAGCGGCTTCGACCATTTCCTTTTCCGAGTCGTGCAAGTATGCCGGGTTGAGCTCGGGGAATGGCCGCAAACTCGCCCGGGCGGCTTCGGCGGCTCGCTTGGCTTGTTGCAGCAGGTTCTCCGCCTCTTCGAACTGGTGTCGGTGGACGTGGCGAATGCTCCGCGCCGCGAGTTGTCCGAGCTTTCGGCAATGGCCCAGCGCAGCTTCGCGCGCTTCGTGCATTCCCTGCGCTCGCTCTTTGAGTTCAAGAACGGTTTGATCCCACGTGTTCATTGCCGGGATTCTACAAGAGTCCCATGCGTCGCAGGCTTACGTGGCGCGATTCGCCGATGATCACGTGATCAAGCAGCGGGATATCGAGGAGCTTGCCGGCATCGCGAAGTTGCCGGGTTACCGCGACGTCCTCTGGACTCGGCGTTGGATCGCCGCTGGGGTGATTGTGGGCGACGATGATGCCAACGGCACCGTCCTTCACCGCTTCGCGGAACACTTCACGGGCACCGACAAGCGATGAGTTAGCCGTGCCGATATGGACGTCCGCTCGGCGGATGAGCTGGTTCTTCGCATCCAGCAAGAGGGCCACGAAAAACTCCCGCTTTTGGTCTCGGATGTCAGAGAGGAACTCGGCAACGGCATCCGGATCGGAGAACTCGCGGACTTCACCCTTCCCTGCTTCGACCATTCGCCGGCCAAGCTCGATGAGGGCTTGAACGCGAAGGACTTCGAACGGCTCAAGCCCGGTTGGGGCGGCCAGTTCTTGGGCGGTGAGGTCCTTAAGGTTATAGATGCTGCCCATCTTAACGAGCAACGGTCGGCAGTTCGCTTCGGACCTTTCGACTTCGTCTTCGCGGCGCGCTAGGCCAACCGCCAACAAATCCACAACGGAAACCGCCCGCACGCCGCTGGTTCGCGCCCGAGATAACGCTGTCTGCCCCACGCGAACAGTATGAGCGGATTAGTTCAGAACAAGAAGCGGTTTCACTTCGCTGCGCTGCACATCTGGCTCGACCCATAGACCATCTGCTTTGAGCAGGGAGATCAGTTCCGCGACGCCGTTTTCCTGCGGGATGCCGTTCTTCACGACTTCACGCTTTCGATACAACGTGATCTTTCCACCGGCGGCACCGACATAGCCGTAATCGGCGTCGGCCATTTCGCCGGGTCCGTTGACGATGCAGCCCATGACAGCGATGTCCAAACCGACGAGATGCCTGGTGGCTTCGCGGACCTGGTGAAGTACGGTCGGCAGGTTGAACTTGGTACGGCCACAGCTCGGGCAAGCGATGTACTCCACCTTCGTCTTGCGCAATCCGCAGGCCTGAAGGATGTCGTAGCAGACCGGAATTTCGGCAATCGGGTCTTCCGAGAGCGAGACGCGGATGGTATCGCCGATCCCCTCCATGAGAAGCGTCGCGATGCCGGCGGTGGATTTGATGCGGGCATAGGTTCCGTCACCGGCCTCGGTGACGCCGAGGTGGAGCGGATAGGCCATGCCGACTTCGTCCATTCGGGTGACCATGCGGCGGTTGGCGGCGATCATGATCGGAACGCGGCTGGCCTTGAGGGAGATGTTGAGGTTGGTGTACCCATGCTTCTCGCAGAGCTGGAGGTATTCCAGCGCGCTTTCGACCATGCCGTCGGGGCTATCGCCGTAGGTGACGAGAATGCGCTCGCTGAGGGAGCCGTGGTTTACGCCGACGCGCATCGCTCGGTCGTACTTCTTGCAGGCTTCGATTACCGGGACGAAACTTTCTTCGATCGCATCAAGCTCTTCTTGCCATTCGCTAGGATCGTACGCGAGTTCAGCACGGAGCTGATCGACACTGGCGTCTTCTTGGCGGCCTCGGAGGTCAATCGCCTCGTCAGCTTCGACTTCCCCGGCGCGGGTTCCGTGGCGCTTGAAGACGAAAAGGCCGGGATTGATGCGGACTTCATCGACGTGCTTGGCGGCTTCGACGGCGATGTCGGTGCCTTGGTGGTGCACGTCGGCGGTGAGGGGCACGTACCCATAACGCTCAGAAACTTTGGCCCGGATTTCTTCCATCAGCCGAGCATCGTTGAGGCTCGGCGTGGTGACGCGGACGAGCTCGCAACCGGCTTGGCGGAGCGCAATGATCTGCTCGACGCAGGCATCGACGTTGCGCGTTTCCTCGGTGATCATGCTTTGCACGAGGATGGGGTTATTGCCGCCCATGGCGACCGGGCCCATTCGGCAGACCGAGGTTTTGCGTCGAGGATAAAAACTTTCTAGCGCCATGAGCTCATTCCTTCTACGGCAATGCCGCTCTTCGATTGTGACGGAAATGGGGCCTTACCGAACAAAGTGCAGCGTCGGATCGGCGGGATTGTCCAGCATCATGAGGCAAACGACCGGGGCGGGGCGGTCTTTGGCGATGTCGCGGGCTTCATCGAACGTGACGTGGCGAATGGCCATGTCTGCGACGTTGAAGTCCGTGGCGAAGAGATTTGCGTTGACTTGAGATTCGAAGCACGCGAGGCCGTGGATGCCTTCATGGATGTAGCAACCGAATTTGCCGGAGGTGGGATCTTGGACAACGTAGAACGAGGCAGGAAAAGGCGATTCTAAGAGGTCTTCGATCGAGATGGGCTTAAGGTTCATTGGGTTACGGCGAAGCATGATAACACAGAAAGTTGCCGGTACCCTGAAGGAATGTCGAAGTCGGACGTCATTGTGATCGGAGGAGGCGCGGCGGGAATCATGGCCGCTTACCGGGCCGGTCAACTTGGCGCCCGAGTGACGATTCTCGAGAAAACGTCTCGGCTGGGGACGAAGATCCTCATTTCAGGTGGCGGAAAGTGCAATGTGGCGCACGATGGACCGCTCGAAGAGGTGTTGCGGGCTTTTCGGAAGAACGAAACCCAGTTCATTCGCCCCGCTTGTTATCGGCTAACCAACCGGCAGATCGTGTCGATGATGACGGAGCGGGGCCTGAACGTTTACACCCGGCCCGACGGGCGGGTTTTTCCGCTCGACCAAACCGCAAAGGACGTTCTGGCGATCCTGGTGGGCTACCTCGAAGACAGCGGCGTTCAAGTGCGCTTAGACACTCCGGTAGTTGGAATCGAGGCAGTCGATGGGCGCGTGACGGGCGTTTACACGGGAGAACCGCCGGCAGCACATAGCGGCTATCGGATGCGCAACGCGGAGCGGAAGCAGTTTTGGCCCGCTGACCGGGTGATCTTGGCGACCGGCGGGAGCAGCTACCCAAACTGCGGCACCACCGGCGACGGCTGGGATTGGGCGCGCGACCTCGGGCACTCGATTGTGCCGGTTCGGGCTTCGTTGGCTCCCATTTATCTCAATCTCGAGCCGAGCCGAGTTGAGTTCAGCGGGGTGGCATTGCGGGACGTCGTCGTTCGGGCTCGGCAAGCGGGCAAAGAAATTGCCCGTTGGCGAGGCGACTTGCTGTTTACGCATCAAGGGGTGAGCGGCCCGACCGCGCTGGGGATCAGCCGCGTGGTCGCGGAGTTTTTGCCGGGCGGCGACGTTTCGCTTGAAGCCGATATATTGCCAGACTTGAAGCACGAGGAAGTTCTCGCTCGGCTCCAGAGCGTTTCACCACGATCGCGGGTTTTGCCGGTGGTGGCTGAACATATGGCGGAGCGGCTGGCAGCGGCACTGGTTTCCGACATCGGCGTAGAGCCAGACCGAACGTTCGCGCAACTCGACCGCAAATCACGCAATCGGCTGGGCGAAGCTCTGAAAGGCTGGAAGCTAGGCGTCGTGCGAACGGTGCCGCTCGAAAAGGGCGAGTGCGTTGCGGGTGGCATTGCGTTGGACGAGGTCGATCCTCAGACTTTGGAAAGCCGAAAGGTCGGCGGGCTGTTCATTTGCGGCGAGGTGCTGGATATAGCAGGGCCCGTTGGTGGCTATAACCTCCAGGCGGCGTTTGCTACCGGATACGTCGCGGGGGAAGAAGCGGCGAGATGAACAGAGGCGCTTTGAGTGGCCTTGTGTGGCTCTGCATTGCTCTGTGTGGCTAAACAGAAAGCTTAGCCGTTAACCCGGAACGGACTCTATTCGAAACAAAACATTACACGGGCACGAAAAATTCTAAGAAGAACTCCTTGATATCAGCTCAATGAAAGTTGGAACCGGGTAAAAGCCGGACAATGGTTCATTTGATTGCGTCCTTGGCAGTGTCTGCCAGTTTTCCGCCAACGATGGCGGGCGATGCTCTTGCTAGCCACCCAGATTTGCAAGTTGCAGTTAGCCGGGCGCAGCGAACGATACGGTCGGAGTCAGGGAAATTTGTTGGCGAACAGCCGGGGCGGTTCCAATTCTCGGCAACCTCAAGTGGGCGGTTAAGCGTTGACGATCTTTCGATCCGCACCGTCGCGTTTGGAAACGGGACCCAATCGATGCTTGCCAAAGAACCTCTGGCACGGGTTAGTCAGGATGAAACTGGTCAGAGCAAACTTTCCTTCGATCGTCCGGGAATCTCGGAGTGGTACATCAACGAAGCTCAAGGGCTTCACCACTGGTTCAAAGTCGATAAGAAGTTGGGCAACGGAAACCTCTGGGTAAAGCTTGCGACCTCCGGAGCAGTCGCTCAGCAGACTGGTCCAGAAAGCATTCAATTCAAGACCAGCGAAAAGACCCTTTCCTACTCCGGTCTGAAAGTCTGGGACGCCAGCGGCAAGCGGCTAGCGGCGAGCATGGAATTGCGAGGCGCGGAAATCGTGCTTGGCGTGGACGATGAGAACGCGATCTACCCCGTTACGATCGACCCAACTTGGGATGAAGAAGCCGTTCTCACCGCAAGCGACCTGTCTCGTGATGGCAACTTCGGAAATGCGGTGGCGATATCTGGGAACACTGCCGTTGTCGGGGCACTTTACGCGGACCCGGCGGGCATTTCCAACGCTGGGCAAGCGTACGTTTTCACCCGGACTGGCTTTACCTGGACGCAGAGAGCGATCCTGAGCGCAAGCGATAAAGCAAGCAACGGAAGATTCGGAGCATCGGTGGGTATCTCCGGCGATACGATCGTAGTGGGATCTAGCTACGCTTCGCCAGGAGGCATTTCTGCTGCAGGGCAAGCCTATGTTTTTCAGGGCTCCGGAGCAACCTGGACACAGCGGGCGATCCTGACTTCAGACATTCTCCTGGAAAAGGGACGTTTCGGCTGTTCGGTAGCAGTCTCTGGAGACACAGTTGTCATAGGAGAGTATTTCGCCGACGCGGGCGGGGTTAAAGCGGCTGGCAAGGCTCACGTCTTCACTCGATCTAGTGGAACATGGTCGCGACAAGCGGCCCTAACCGCGAGCAAAAAATTTGTGTCTGCTTTGTTTGGTACTTCCGTTGCAATTGACGGAGAAACAATCGTCGTCGGCGCAATGCAAGCACATAGAACTGCCTACGGAAAGGATGAGGGCCTAGCCTATGCATTCACTCGGACCGGCAGCACTTGGGCCGAGCAGGCAATTTTGGGTCCGGACGAGCTCCAGGATTACGGCAAGTTTGGCTTTAGCGTAGCGATCTCTGGAGACACAATCGTTGTCGGCGCGCCTTACGAAGGTATGTATCATTACGCTGGTTCGGTCTGGAACTGCGGTAGAGCACATGTGTTCGTTAGGACCGGTTCCCTTTGGACCTATAAGTCCCTTCTCGTTGCGAGTGACAAACAGCCCGCTGCTTCATTTGGGCAGTCGGTCGGCATTTCCGGCGACACCGTGATCATCGGAGCGTATGATCATAGCACTAGCGGATTTCCCAATTCAGGGCAGTCGTATGTGTTCAGCCGCTCTGGCACGGTTTGGACCGAGGACGCGATCCTAATCGCGAGTGCAAAGGCGCCAAGCCCTACATATGGCGACTTCGGGTTCGCAGCTGCGATATCTGGAAACACCGTATTAGTTGGTTCGCCATTCGCTGAGGTGGGTAGCTTGCGAGATGCCGGTAAGGCTTACGTGTACTCGCTGGTCCCGTCTAGCCCGGCCACCGTTACGTTCCCCGTGGTCGGAATCACCGGAGGGAAGTCGGTGCAAGGCACCGTCACGCTTGGGAACGTGCGGAACAAGAACACGGTTGTTAACTTGACCACCAACAATGCTGCGTTCACGGTGCCAGCCAGCGTCACGATTCCGGCAGGTAGCACGACCGCAAGCTTCACGGCGACAAGTTCATCGGTCCCCTCCGACGTGACGGTGACGGTAACCGGCTCGGGGGTTAACATTATTTCGGGCAGCACCCAGCTCGACGTTCGTTCGGCGCGCGTGGGAACGTTCACGATCAATCAGGATTCGCTCTCGGTCGGTCAGACGGGATCGGCAACGGTGAAGCTTCAGTCAGTGGCACCAACCGGCGGAATTTTGGTCACATTGCTTAACAGCAATCCGACCGCGCTCGACTGCCCTGCCTCCATCTTGATCCCAGCGGGTGCTAGTACAGCGACCTTCCCGGTTACCGGAAAGACCGTTGCGGTGGCCACGACGGTGAAAGTAGAAGCAACGCCGACGTTTGCCGAAAAGTCGGACACGGTGATCATCACGCCTCCCGCTGCGCTGGCGAGCGTATCGATTGCTGACTTTGTTGTCGGCTCTTCTCGAGTAGGACAAGTCTCGCTCACAGCGGCAGCCCCAACGGGTGGCGCCGTGGTTAGTTTGGCTTCGAGCTCGGCCCTGCTCAGCTTGCCGACAAGCGTTACGGTTCCGGCCGGAGCGACGACGGCGAACTTCACCGTTTCCGCAGCCAACCTGGTCCGAAATGCGACGATCACCGCCAGCTACCTTGGTCTTTCTAAAACGGACTTCGTGAGCACCGTCTCGTTGGGAATTGCGTCCGTAACGAGTTCGAGGACAACGTTGCCAATCGGTCAGACTGCGACGGTGACAGTTACCCTGAGTGCGGTGACGCCGCAGGATCTAGCGATTGTAGTGACTCAGCAGACAGCGGGAGTTGTGCTGATTCCGGCGACCATCGTGATCCCGGCGGGTAGCACAACCGGAACCTTCACGATCACCGGAGGACAGGTGGGAGTATCGAACGTTTACGTTAAGCTACTCAACCAGGGCGTTCGAGGCGTGAAGATTACGGTTACGAACTAAACCGGGTTGGGTTTTATTCGGGTTTGTTCGGAAGTTCGCGTGCGTTCGGCGGCGAGCTTCCGGCCGAAGTCAATGTACCTTCCCAGTACTGAAGCGGCCGAGCTTTGGGGAGCTTCACTTGTAGAGCAAACCAGAGCGCGGTCATGAGCGCGATGCTTAGTGCGGTAAGGGCGCCGGAAAGGAAAAGAGTGGCAAGGATCGAAATTGCGAGGACAATTTTGAGAACGGAAAGCTTGCCGCCATGCGGACGGCCAAGACTTCCGAGCCCGAAGACGAACAGTGGAAAAATGAGAGCGGTGGCAAATTGCAGGTCGTTTGTTTGCCCCCCGCTTCGAATTGCAAACGCCAAGCTGGCGTAGATGGCGTAGAAGGTCGCTGTTCGCCCCAGGTCGCGGCCCGGCAGATTGGCCTCCGTGCCCGTCAAGTTGCCTCTCCAGCCGTTGATTGAGAACCTGAACCCCGAGCGTGAAGATCTCGAGCAATCTCGAAAGCGATCAATCCGCAGTACGATGCGGTGGAAAATAGCGAGACGCCAAGGTTTGTTTTAGCGTGCACCATGTCCACGAGTAAGTAGGCGAGTAGGCCGACGAAGAAGTATCGCCAGTTCTCAGATGCCATCGACTTCCCTATGTATGCCAGTAACACCAAAGAGCCGAAGAAGGTGTACGAGGGCCCGTGCCAAGCAGACGCCAAGCTGGCAGCCGAGGGCAGTGCGAACAGGCAAGTCAATCCGAACGCGCGATTGGTTTTCAGGAGTTGCTTAATCGAGTCCATCGCGGTTCGTCTAGAGACATAAGTTACCAAACTCGATTCCAATTGCGGTGTTAACCGAGAAATCACGGGATGTTTTGATCCGCAGTGATTCAAAGCTGCAAACTGCCACTTTCACTCTGGCTCGATTGCGCAAGCTCGATAGTTCCGGACGTCGGACGGTCGTCGATCTGCCGCGTTTCCGGCACGGGAATACTCAACGCTGAAGGAAACACTTGAATCCATATGTACACCAGCGTGCTCATGTGCGGCGAGATCAAGTCGACCTGCGCATAAATCCGGCAAAGCAAGAACAACGAAAGAAGACCAATCCAGACAGGCCAGAATCGCTTTCGCTCGATTGCAAGTGCGATGTATGCGATCAGAACAAGCAGGCCCCAATACCCAAACGAAGTTCGGTGCCACGCCGAAGCGAAACTGATGATCGCGCACAGCACAACGAAGCTTGCGGACCAGAGATGCCGGTGTGATTGCAGCAGTTGCTTAAGCGAGTCCATTGCGGCTGTCCTGTCGTCATCGTACCTTGGCATTATTGTTGCCGCAGAACCGGTGCTTAGTATGCCAGCGATGACCGGGGATGACTTGCTGTCAATTCATTTCTTCTCAATGCATACGAAAGCTCAAAAACGGGGTCCCGTGTGCAAATCTGAACCTAAATACAACCAACTTCTCAAAATTCAAAAATAAGTCTTGCTAAAATTCAGTGGTCGTGCTAATCTGCTCAAGCGTTTGAGCAAAATCGTATGACATCGGAGCCAAAGCGACGAAGTGGTCGGGCAACCTTGTGGGAGGTCGTTCAGCTGGCAAATATAACCGCCAGTGTGGGCTCTCCCAGTATAGCTACTGTATTGCAGTGTCAGAATGTCTCGATAGAACGACTTAGCTCAAACTTTCTGCCTTCCAAACGGAGTCACGATTTAGCATCGGGAAGTTTTAGCTTCCATCACCAGAGCCCTCGCTCTGTAGCACTTGCTAAAGAAATTCTCACGCGACAGCCCGACTCCGTCATTCGGGCAAACAAAAACGTTTTCCTTCTGCGCGGCACCTCGATTGGTGCCACATCCGTTCATTCGACGTGTGCAATGGAGCAACCATCATGAGATCATTCAAATCCCGAAAGTTGAGCGCATTTACGCTCATCGAACTTCTCGTCGTTATCGCAATCATCGCGATTCTCGCTGCAATCCTCTTCCCTGTTTTCGCTCAAGCTAAAATGGCTGCGAAGAAAACCCAGGACCTTTCGAACTCCAAGCAGTTGAACACCGCCATCCAGATGTACGGTGCTGACTACGACGACACCTACCCATTCGCATGGGGCTGGGGAGGCGAATGGCTTCCTTGGCACCAGCAAGTCCACCCTTACGTCAAGAACATCCAGCTTTGGAAATCCCCGGTTGACAACTGGAATCGAGGAACGGAAGCTACCGGTGGCTCCTGCCTTGGTGGTCAGCCAACTCGTGGCGTCACCTACAGCATGAACTACACCTGGCCAGCGTTTGCGAACGCCTCTGGCAACTGGTGGGGATCCGGCTCGGAGCAGTGCTTGATGTCGCCAACGTGCGACAGCGGCGGCGCAAGCCAAACCAATGTTCCTGCACCAGCGACCACGATTGTGATTGCTCCACGACCAAACTGGTACCACCAGTGGTGCCAAGGTTGGGCCACCGAAGTGTTCTTCAACTACGGTGAATTCAACATGCAGGGTGGCGGTGCGAGAATGTTTAACGACGGGACCAACTACGGTTTCAGCGATGGTCACGCGAAGTACATGAAGAAGGCCGCAACTCTCGCTGCTCAGGGTAGCCAAGCTGGAACTGCGGTCCCTAGCTACTGGCCAGGCGGCGGCAGCAACGCTGATTGGCCATGGCCAATCGGCATGTGGGACAAGCGCCAGTAAGATAGCGCTATCTTGGTCCGACTCGACCTAGTCGAGTCGGACCCGAATTTGCATAACCGACTTCAAATCATGAAAGCTGAAATTAAGACGCCCGTACTGGTGGCAATTGTCGTCGTTGCGGTTGCGGTTGTGGGTTACTTCGTTGTGAAATCTGTGAGCAGCGCTGGTAACTTAGATCAGGGTCAAGTGCAGTACACACCCGGAAAACCGCCCTGGGAAGAGACTGATCCGAACAAGAAAGGACCCGGCGGCGCGCCCGGTGGCGGTGGGCCAGGAGCACCACCACCTCCAGGAATGGGTGGACCTCCGCCCGGAATGACCGCACCAAGCGTTGGCGGGAACTAAACCGTAACAACAGATGTCCCGCTCCCTGCCCGCTTTAGCAGCCCTGTTGTGCCTACTTTCCGTTACTTCGGTAGCGAGTGCTGACTATACGATCGACATTCGTAAGAACGAAGTTCGTGGGACATGGGAAGGTTGGGGCGGCTCTATTTGCTGGTGGGGGAACGGTGTCGGCAGATCAGCATACGAAAGCACTTATGCTGATCTGCTCTTCACGCTCAAGCCTGTTTCTCTGCTGAACCAAAATGTCCCCGGCCTGGGGCTGTCAATCGTTCGTTACAACGTTGGTGGAGGAGGTAGGGGTGATACGGTAGACGGTGCGCAAGAGAAGCTACCGACGAACTTTCCTTGGTACAAGGACATCGACGGCTTCTGGATTGATCGTAAAAGTCAGCGACCAGAATCGAGTAGTTATGATTGGACACGCGATGGTAACCAACGCAGTGTTCTAAAAGCTGCCGTAGCCCGTGGAGCAAAAGTCGAATTTTTCTCGAATGCCCCTATGTGGTGGATGACTCAAGAAAAGAGCTCAGCCGGCGGCAAACTCTTACCAGAAAAACGACAAGACTTTGCTAAGTATCTTGCCACCGTTGTTAAACAAGCTCAAGAGAATTGGGGCGTGAAAGTCTCTTCGATTTCCCCGTTTAATGAACCTTCGGCCGGTTGGTGGACCTATCCAAAGGAACAAGAAGGATGCAACGTGCCACGCGACGCACAGGCCGAGATTCTAGGTCTGCTACGTCACGAGCTCAACTTGCGCGGACTCTCTGCCGTGAGCATTGCGGCCAGCGACGAAAACGCCATGACCGAAGCCGTAGCAACGTACGACCTCTTTAAGGGCAGATCGGTGTTAGTGGGAGAAAAAGAAACACGGGTTTCTGACCTTATCAATCGAGTCAACGTGCACGGCTACAGTGGATTGGAACTGTGGAGAGACAATCGAGCCCGAACTGCTCTGCGGGCTTCTGTGGGCAACAAACCGATCTGGATGTCGGAAGTCGGCGACGGGAACGGTGGCGGAATGGGCCTTGCCCAGTCGATTACAGAGGACATCAACTACCTTCTTCCCTCAGCTTGGATCTACTGGCAACCTATCGAGCCATTTTCCGGCTGGGGCTTGGTAAACGCTAAATACGATGCTCCCGCGGATAAAGAGTCTACTGAGCGAGCCAAACCAACTTGGATCTACCAGAAGTATTTCACGTTCGCGCAGTTCACCCGCTTCCTTCGGCCCGGACACAGGTTGATCGGAACGAACGATCTTAACACCATTTGCTCGTATGATCCGGTCTCAAAGTCTCTTGTGCTGATCACCGTGAACTACGGCACTCCACAGAAGATCACGGTGGATCTTTCGAATCTGTCCGCGGTCGGCGCAACCGGAAAGGTCACGGTGACTAACACCGATGGGCCGAAACGCCTGAGCGAATCGACCGTATCGGTGCGGGAGAAAGTGCTGACGATCGATGCCGAGGCAAACAGCGTCTACTCGACCGTGATCTCCGGCGTGACGCTATAAGGTGCTCTATTTTGAAAGTACCAGGTGCACAGCACACTGCTTTGGCAATTCAACTTCCAACCACTTCCCGTCAACTTTTGCGCATTTCACGGGACCAAGCGAGTTCGTAAACGTCTGCCCGAACCCCACCGAGCTAATGACTTTCAAGCCTGATTCCGGCAACGCAACTTGAAACTTTATTGGGACGTGCCTTCGCTTTCCAATCAGGATCAAGTGAAGATTCCCGGTCACTGAGTTCTTCGATGCATATATTGAAAGTGCTTTTGCGTCAGGGCTCTTTACGGCGTAACCAAGATCTCCGAATGAACCACCTTTACCGTCAAAATTTCTGAAAAGTTCAAAGGCAGATTTAGAAGGTGCAAGTTGCGCCGGGGTCAGGTTCTCACCAAGCAAAGACCACCACATTGCAGAATGGACGCCTTCTTGTCCGAATACGCCAAGCATGTCAGCGGTAGAAACGCCCCCAGTGAGGGTCGTTGGCCGCTCGGTGTTCCACTCGCTAAAGGCAAGCTCCGTCTTCGGGAAGTACTTCGTGATTGATTTCTTAATCCGAGGGATCAAAGGAAAGAATGTTGGGTGGACCTCTCCAAGCCAACTTTGCTCCGTGTAGCTTCGATCCCACATCGCACGCGGCGATTGCAGTTGGGCATCAATTCCGCCCTCTTCGATCACCCCACCGCCAACATAGAAGTGCAGGTCCAATGTATCTAGAAGCCGCTTTCCTTCTCGTTTCGACGCTTTCGCAAATTCGTCCAAGTAGTAATCGATATACCAAGCATAGCCATTTTGTTTCTGAATTTCTGGCCAGTCTGGAGCGCCAGTTAGCGCCATGTACTCGTGAACACCAAACGGCGCAAACCCGTGAATTTTGGCGGTAGGGTCAACGGCCTTTATGGCGATTGCGGCGGCGATGGACTTCTCAACGAGTTCTTTGGCCCCGGTCTTTTCTGGGTGTGCGTACGGGTGGGTGTGGTGCCAGAGACCAGGTTCGTTATCTAGCGAGTATCCATAAATGCCACGGCTTGAGGAGGCCGGCCCGTACTTTTGAACCAAATGGTGGACCATCTCATCGATATAGACAACACCATCAGTAAGGTCCGGCTTGGTGGCAAAGGGTCCCGGCTTTTTTGGCTTTACCGCAACCCAACGCTTACTGGGTGCCTTTTCAGACTCTAGAACGGAACCGTCGCCATCCGCTGCAACGTAACCCATGAGGTTGACTTGTACGATTGACCGTGCACCCATTTGCAGAGCCGTCTCATGATGGTTGATAATGGCTGCTGCCGGAACGGATCGGTTGGCGACAGGCGTATGACGCATTGTCCATCCGTACCCACTACTTTGCTTCCAATCACTTCCCGCATTGTCGAAGTTATTCTCCCAATTGTAGGTAGTTGCAGCATTTCCGCCGAGTCGAAACATGCTCCACTTGATGTGATGATATTGACTATCGTTCGCACCATAGATCAGTGCGCTAATTGGAACAGGTTGGCCCGTCCAATCTATTTGAACGCTTGGAAGGTTTGAAGCTTGGGAGGCGAGCAATGTCGTTGCAGCAACAGCCAGAGTTAACATACTAGTTACCAGGAGGAGGCGTACCTGCTCCGACCTCTTTCATTCGATCGGCCGCTTGAGACTGTACAGCCTTCAATTCTTCTTCGGTTGGCTTTCGGCCCATGAAGTCCTTTTTGCCTTGGTCAGTAGGTGGGGGAGTTTGCGAGTCACAACCTGAAACTAGAATTCCGGATGCCATACAAAGGCACGCAATCGATGCAATGGATACTTTCATAGAGGATTTTTTTGGGCAAGGTGAAGCAGTAGCTTCACCTTGCTAAGGTCTGGGGAGATTAAAGCACTAAGATGCTTAGCGCTTTGCGTCCCACATGTTGTCGAGAGGTCGTGCGGAAGGATTCGGGTTTGTCGCTTCCGGCCTCATGCTCTTGGCGTGCGTATCCGTGAATACGAAGGTTGCGAGACCAGAGAACTTAGCCGAAACCGAACCGGCTCGACCATTTGGATAGGCCGCGGTTGCGCTTCGCGTACCGTTAGGAATGGAGTTAGCCTTGGTGTAGAAGACTCCGCTAAAGAAGACGCCAGGACCGTAGTTGGTCAAAGGGGTATCCCATGCTTGCAGGGCTGCGCCGCCGACGATCCCTTTAACATCTTGAGCATATCGCTCGCCAAGGAGAATCGTTTCTGAGGTGTTGCTGACGCTCGTTGCGCTAACGGCTCCAACTTCCTGAATCCAACCGTTTCCAGAGCATGCGACCATACCCATGGCACCGCGATGTTCGAAACCAGTTCCGTTAATCCAACCACCGTGGTAGGCATTACCGGCAAGAGAAAAGTTTACGCCGGCCCAACTCAGACCCGGCCACTGCTTACCGGCATCGGGGTCAACCGGACTGTAGAACATGTTGTAGTTCTTGACGTACGGCTCAGTGAACTTGACGAAATTGACGTTTCCAGCCCAGCCGCAGCGCTCGGTTCGGTCGTTCCATGCTGGTGGATGGTTGTCGTCAGAGTCTGCGGCATAGATGATGACGCCGGTGCCGAGCTGTTTGACGTTCGAAAGCTGTTGGGTCTTCTTCGCGGCAAGCTTAGCTTGTGCGAAAACTGGGAAGAGGATTGCAGCAAGAATTGCGATAATTGCAATGACGACGAGGAGTTCAATAAGCGTAAACGCTAGGTTCCTTGATTTCATGATTTCACCTACGGTGGTGCTGAAGTTGTCTCTCTAACGATGAGTGACGTTGCAAGGGTTTGATCTTCAAAAGAGTTCCCTTCGATCTGAGCGAGAATTCCGTCCATGGCTGCGACAGCCATTTCAGGAATGGGTTGACGAATGGTAGAAAGTGGGATCGGCATTGTGCGCGCGACGCTGTCATCGTCAAAGCCGATAATGCTCAGTTGCTCGGGGACTCTTATCCGAAGTTCCAAGGCGGCTCTAAGGACCGCGGATGCCACGAGATCGTTAACGCAGATGATTGCCGTAGGAATTGATTTTTGACTTAGAAGTTCTCGTGCAACAACGAGAACTGGGTCGTAATTGGCGCCGGATCGAATAAGCCATGATTGCTCGAGTTCGCTGTGAACTCTAGAAAACAGTGTTTCGGTAGTATTGAAGCGAATACTCGTATCCGACTCTGTCGTGGAGCCCAAGTACGCAATCTTTCGGTGCCCTAAGCTCCAGATGTGATCAAATGCTTGACTAGCTCCTAGGGCATTATCTGCATTGATTGACGGGATTAGCCCATCGGTTTTGCCCGCGATCCCAATCATTGGACGACCCTGCTCGATGATGTCTCGAAGTGCGCTCAGATTCTCTGGCAACAAGAGAATGAATCCGTCAACGGGTGCATTGAACAGGTGCTCCCTCGTTTCGTCAGATCGGGCCGGATCATAGCCGGAGGGGAGAAGCAAATGCAGTTCGCGCTCGTGTGCCAGCGAAAAGGTGCTTTGCAAGAACACCGCCGCGTACGCACTGTACATGGTTGCCGGATTTAGCGCATTCGGGATGAACCCAATCGTGCGGCTTCGTCGGTTCGCTAGCGACCTAGCAACTGGATTGGGGCGAAATCCAAACTCTTCAGCCGCTTTCAAAACGCGCTGTTTCACTTCAGGCGAAACGGGTTTGGGGCCGTTGTTCAGGGCATAACTAACCGTGCTCTTCGACAGGTTAAGCATTTTTGCGAGCTCTCCAATAGTCATAGGGATGCCCCAGTATAGGTGAGATCGAGGGGGTGCTCCAGTCCCCAGCAGAATTCGATTCCAGTCTGCGCTTGGCCGAAGGACTGACCTCTCAATCGCCGTGCGGCCGACGCCTGACGTACACATCCGCGAAAAGTTCTGGCTGAGTGTGTCATGGCAAGCGTCCTTGTCGAATCGGTTCGACAACAAATTATATCACGGCGTTCGAACCGGTTCGCGCAAAAGTTCTCGGTGTGACAATAACTGGCACTTTTGCCAGTTAGGCGTCAAAAGCGACGCTAGTAGAGCTCGGTTCGGGGTTTCCCGTTCAACTTAGTCCGGCGGATTCTCGTCGCAAAGGCCGTCTTCTGGCTCGGGATCGATGTGAATGACCGCGACGGCGGGGGCGAGGGCTTGTTCGATTTGCTTTTCTAGACCATCTGCGAGGTCGTGAGCTTCGACGACGTTCCAGGTTCGGGGGACCACAACGTGGACGTCTATGTAGTGAGTCGCGCCGGAATGGCGAGTGCGAAGTTGGTGGAATCCAACGACGCCCGGGGTTTCACGGATCAGCTTCGAAATCAGGGCGATCTCTTCATCCTCTACCCGACGATCGATGAGGTCTTGGTACGCCTTGTGACTAAGCTGTACGGCGCTGAAACCAATCCAACCAGCGAACAAGATTGCGAACCAGTTGTCCGCCTGGGCGACGCCGGTGACTTTGACCACAACTAATGCAACGAGGACGCCGACGCTGGTCCAGCAGTCAACAAGGAGATGCTGGCCGTTCGATTGCAGAGCCATAGACCGGGTCTCGACGCCGACCTTTTGAACGTACTTGCCGATGATGAAGCTGGTCACCGCGCTGGCGGCCATGATGCCCAGGCCGAGGTCCACGTTCGGCAATGGGGCGGGTTTGGCGAATCGTCCAACGCTTTCGATAACGATGTAGGCAACTATGAGCACCAGGAGGATGCTTTCTGCGAGTCCGGCAACGCTTTCGATCTTGCCATGGCCGTAAGGATGCTCTTCGTCGGGCGGAGCGGCGGCGGCGCGCACGCTGAAGAAAGCCAGCAAACTCGCGACGATGTCGGTCGCGCTGTGGGCGGCTTCGCTAAGCAAACTTACCGAGCCGGTGAGTCCCGCACCGATGAGTTTCACGACCGTCGCGACAACGTTGTAGCCAACGCTAAGACTCGCGGCCCGTTGCTTGCGGAGCTCAAGTGCTCCTGTTTCCGCAATAACGGGCATATCTGGAGTTTAACCCTGCGGTTGCGTGATCAGTTCGGGTTCGTCCGGTTTCTTCGATTTCACGAAGAAGATCACCCAAGCGCTGAAGGCAGCGATGATGCCGGCTCCAACGAGGACCGCGACGGGGCCGAAGGTGTCCCAGAGGTATTTGATGTTGAGGCTGGTGATGGCGACGCAGATGGCATAGGCGAGCACTTGCAGCCAAACCGGCGAGGCAAACGAGCCCATTCGCTTCTTGTCGCTGGTGAACATCACAAGCGGGAAGATCGCGAATGGAAGCTGCATTGAGAGCACGACCTGGGTGATCGTGATGAGCTCGGCCGTTTTGGAGCCGCCACTCGAGCCGACGAGCAAGAGCGCGGGAATGATGGCGAGTCCACGGGTGATCAGTCGTCTCAGCCAGGGCTCAATGCGCCAGTTGAGAAAGCCTTCCATCACGATTTGCCCGGCTAGGGTTCCCGTGATGGTGCTACTTTGGCCGCTGGCGAGGAGCGCGACGGCGAACAGCGTAGCTGCCGCCGGGCCGAGGGCCGGGACGAGGAGCTTGTGAGCTTCGCCAAGGTCTTCAACGATCACGCCCTGTCGATGGAACACGGCGGCGGCGAGAACGAGAATGGCGGCGTTGACGAAGAAGGCGGCCGTTAGGGCAAGAATGACGTCGACGGACGCGTTCTTGATTGCGTCCTTCTTCCCTTCTTCGGTCTTATCAAACGCTCGGGTCTGCACCAGAGAGCTGTGCAGGTAGAGGTTGTGCGGCATTACCGTTGCGCCGAGAATTCCGACGGCGAGGAAAAGCGCCTGGTTGTTCTGGACCTGCGGGGTGACGAGGCCCTTGCCGACCAGCATCCAGTCGGGTGACGCCCAGAAGATGTTGATGCCAAAGCAAACGAAGATGGTCGCGACGAGAGTGAAAATGATGGCTTCAATTTTTCGGAAGCCAAACCGCATGAGGGCCAGTAGAACCAGCACGTCTAGCCCGGTAATGACAACGCCCGCGCTGAGGTTCAGGCCAAAAAGGAGATTGAGAGCCACGGCAGAGCCGATGACCTCGGCAATGTCGGTGGAGATGATCGCAATTTCGCACAGGAGCCAAAGCGCCATTGCTGCAGGACGCTTTACGTAATCGCGGCAAGCTTGCGCAAGGTCCTTTCCGGTAGCGATTCCGAGCCGGGCGCAGAGGGTCTGCAGGACCATCGCCATCAGGCTGGAGCAAAGGATCACCCAGAGCAAGGTGTAGCCGAAGGTCGAGCCACCACCGAGGGCAGTGGCCCAGTTGCCTGGGTCCATGTAGCCAACGCTGACCAAATATCCAGGCCCCGCGAATGCGAGGAAGCGCCGGAACCAGTTCCGCTGATTCACCTTTACGGTTCGGTAAGCCTCTGGTAAGGAATGATTCGGCTCGCTCACAACAATAAATGTACCCAAGGTTACAAATTTATCGCACGGCTAAAAATGGTGTTTCGCACGGCGGTGGTATAAGAGGTGATGCTTTGCTGGGTAGCCGCAATGATGCACGTTGCTCTGATTCCTGACGTCAAGGTCAACAGCCTTTTTGTTGACAACGCGGTACTTCAGCGCGACCGTCCGATTCCGGTGTTTGGTACCGGCTTGCCAGGGAAGGCGATTGAAGTCAAATTGGCTGGCGCGGTCCAGAAAACGGCCGTTGATGCTTCGGGCCGATGGCTCGTAAAATTCCCTGCGCGGAAGGCCGGAGCGCCGTTGGAGATTGCCGTGAACGGCGAAACGGTGGCCCGAAACGTGGCGATGGGCGAAGTCTGGATTGCCAGCGGGCAGTCAAACATGGAGTGGCCGATGGCCGCGACAAACCAAATGGCGTTGGCGCAGCCGCTGGCCAATGCAGACATTCGATGCCTCACGGTAACGAAGAGCAGCGTTCAACAATCAGCGAGCGACTTTACGGGCACGGGCTGGGTTCTTGGTTCGGCCGGAACGATCGGTAGCTTTTCCGCCGTCGGATACTGGTTCGCTCAACGATTGCAGCGTGAGCTTGGCGTACCGGTCGGAATTATTCACACCAGTTGGGGCGGGACGCCAGCAGAGAGCTGGACCAGCCAGTCGGTTCTAAAGGACCTACCTTCCTATGCGGATCGATACAAGGAATACGAGCGGTACCTGGGCACGGACTTCCAGACGGCACAAGCCGAGTACCAAAAGAAGCTAGCCGAC
This sequence comes from Chthonomonas calidirosea, assembly GCA_945859975.1. Classification (GTDB taxonomy): domain Bacteria; phylum Armatimonadota; class Fimbriimonadia; order Fimbriimonadales; family Fimbriimonadaceae; genus Fimbriimonas. Next base: position 6,515 of record CAMAPH010000014.1, on the reverse strand, counting down.
TATAACAAGGCTCGACTCGATTCCGGCAACGAGGGTGAGCGAAATGGCTGGCATACTGCGGGCTTTTCGGACTCCGGATGGAAGAGCGCGAGCTTGCCGGGGACGGTGGAAGGAATTGTGGGACGGGCCATTGACGGCGCGTTTTGGTTCCGGACAACGGTCAATGTTTCGGCGTCCGAAGCCGGCGCTTCGGCCGAGTTGACGCTGGGCGCGATTGATGACTTCGACGTCACTTACATCAATGGTCAGCAGGTCGGAAAGACGGGGGAAGAAGTTCCGAACCACTGGCAGCATCCGCGCAAGTATCCGGTTCCGGCGGGGGTTTTGAAGGCAGGCGAGAACGTTATTGCCGTACGAGTTTATGACTGGTCGGGCGGTGGCGGATTGACCGGACCGGCCGAGTCGCTTGTACTTTCAATTGGCGGTCGGAAGATTAGTCTTGCGAGAGATTGGAAGTTTATGTTGGAGCGGGAGATCAACCCGATTCCAGCTCCGGCTCAGCCGTTTGGTCCTGGGAATCCTTGGGCACCCGCGAGTCTTTACAACGGCATGATTGCGCCGTTGGTGCCATATGGTGTTCGCGGAGCGATTTGGTACCAGGGCGAATCGAACGCGGACCGGGCATTCCAGTACCGATCGCTGTTCCGCAGCATGATTGAAGACTGGCGCAATCGGTTTGGCCAGGGAGACTTCCCATTCCTGTTTGTTCAGCTGGCCAACTATCAGAGCCGGTCTGCGACGCCGACGGAGAGCGGTTGGGCCGAGCTTCGCGAGGCGCAGGCGATGGCGCTTTCGCTGAAGAACACCGGAATGGCGACGGCGATCGACATCGGCGACAGCAAGGATATTCACCCTCGCAACAAGCGGGATGTTGGCTACCGATTAGCCGGAGTTGCGCTGGCGCAGACTTACCGCAAGAAGCTTGAGTACTACGGACCGATGTTTAGCAAGATGGAAGCAAAGACCGGATCGATCACGCTTCGGTTCTCTCATGCGGCTGGGTTGCGAACCGTGGATGGCAAGGCGCCGAAGAGCTTCAGCATTGCCGGTGCCGACCGCAAGTTCTACTGGGCGGATGCGACCATTCAGGACAATGCGATTGTGCTGAGATCAAGCTCGGTACCGAACCCGGTTTCGGCTCGATACGCTTGGGATATGGATCCGGAAGTGAACTTGGTGAACGCTTCGGGGCTGCCGGCTTTCCCGTTCCGGACCGACAACTGGCCCGGATTGACAGACAAGGCCCGGTAAAAACCGGGTCTAGTCGTCGTCGTAATCGACTTCGGTTGAGAGGTTGCGGTAGCGAGAGAACGACGGCTGGAAGCCTAGCTTCACGGTTTTCGTGGGGCCGTTTCGGTTCTTGGCGACAATGATGTCGGCTACCTGCACTTCGTCGTAGTTTTCGACTTCCTTTCGGTTTTGGGCCTTGGCGTCGTAGTAGCTCTTTCGGTGGAGGAGGAGGACCATGTCGGCTTCGGCTTCGATGGAGCCCGACTCTCGAAGGTCGCTGAGCTGGGGGCGTTTGTCTTCGCGGGACTCGACGGATCGGGATAGCTGCGACAAGGCAATTACCGGGACCTCGAGCTCCTTGGCCATGCGCTTGCAGGCGCGGGCGATTTCGGAGATTTCGTTGACGCGGTTTTCGGTTTTCTTACTTCCCCGCATGAGCTGCAGGTAGTCGACGATTACGAGCGAGAGACCGTGTTCGGCCTTTAGGCGGCGGCATTTTCCGCGCATGTCGAGCGGCGAGAGTTCGGCGTTGTCGTCGATGAAGATGGGCAGCGCGTAGAGCTCGTCGCAGGCTTCGGAGAGTCGCAAGTAGTCGTTGTCGGTGAGCTCTTTGTCTTGCCGCAGGATTCGCATGCTGAGGCCGCTGAGCATGGAGACCATTCTTTGGGCCAGCTGAAGGCCGGACATTTCTAGCGAGAAGAAGGCGACGGCGCCGCGCTTCTCTTCCCTTTCGAGGGCCCGGGCGACGTTTAGGGCGAAGTCGAGGACCAGCGAGGTTTTGCCCATGGCGGGGCGGGCGCCGATGATGATGAGGTCGCCGCCGTTGAAACCGGTGGTGAGGTCATCGAGATCGAAGAAGCCGACCTTGAGGCCGCTGAGGGGCTTTTTGCTTTCGAAGACTTTGTCGACGTCGAGGAAGAATTCGCGGGCGAGGCTGGAGACGGGCTTGAAGTAGTTTCCGAGTCCGCGTTTTCCGATTTCGAAGACGAGTTGTTCGGCTTTGTCGACTTTGTCTTCGGCGTCCCCTTGGTCCGGGTCGTGGACGAGGCCGACGATGTTTCTTCCGGCGTCTTCGAGTTTTCTAAGTCGGGCTCGGTCGACAACGATGCCGGCGTAGTAGTCGACGTTCGACGGGCTGGGGACGAACTCGGCGATCTGGAGGAGGTAGTTTTCTCCGCCGGCATCGACGAGGTCGCCTCGGGCGACGAGTTCGGCCTTGAGGGTGAGGAAGTCGATGGCCTGGTTTTGCTTCAGGAGTTGAAGCATGGCGCGGAAGATGAGGCGGTGGGCGGGTCGGTAGAAATCTTCTTCGACGACGATGTTGGCGGCCTGGTCGGCGGCGCGCTCGGAGAGCAGCATCGATCCCAGCACGCCCATTTCGGCCTCGATACTATGGAGCGGAATGAGTTCCTCAACGCGCATGGGGAGTTGATTGTAACCCGGTTCGGGGTTTACGAGTGTGATTTTTCCGGGGTATTATCTCACTCCACCCGTTCGTAGCTCAGTGGATAGAGCATCGGTCTTCGGAACCGAGGGTCGGGGGTTCGAATCCCTCCGAGCGGGCCACTCTTTTTGCCTTGTGTGGCCTTGGGTGGCTCTGAATGGCCTTGTATGGCTCCGCTGCGGAGTCTCTCCTTCTAGGCCGTTTGTTGAACGCCTTGACCGTGGCCGGGCGGAATTAATTAACGCTTCCCCCCCAGGCCGATTAATTAATTACAGCCTTTTTGGGAGCGCTTTGAATGGCCTTGAATGGCTTTGCGTTGCCCTGCGTGGCGAAGACGCGAGGCTCGCATGCCTTTCGGCCTGTTTCTTTTTCTCCCTTCGCACACTTGATCGTCCCCTCGATTCCGATCGTTGGTCGTCCCGAAAATTTATTTATAAATGCTCCCGCCTTGGCGACGATTGTAAATTAAATTTCCTCGTGCCGCTTTCGGTCCGTCCGAATCTCGCTTTGGCGTTTGGGCTTCATCTAGCTGATAGGTGCTTGTGCGGCGGAAAGTCAACCAACTTTTTTGGGTTCGGGTTTGTTCGGGTTTGTTCGGGGGTTCGGGTTTGTTTTGGGGACGATGCGGCTCTTTGGTTGATGGGGGGTGCGCTACGACGGTGGGGGTGGCGGGGGTTTGTGGCCGCGCGGGGGTCGCTTGGCTCCTCGGACTTTTGCGGGGCGGGTTGGCTGTCCAGGCATTTTCAATGCCTGGCTACCTTCTTTGACCCCTACCGGGGTCGGGAGATTTGGGCTTTGTTCCGAGCTTTGGCTGTGCGGTGTCACCCGGGACGGGTGAGCCACTGGACGGGGATGTACCGGGTTGTTTGGATTGGTCTTTGAGATGGCTCGTACTAGCAATGACCAAGTTCTTTCATAAGAAGGTGCATCTCGCTCCACACGGCGGGCTTGAGCTTCTTCGACGTACTTGCCCTACTCCTGACTACGGCGTCGGCCAAGAGTGGGCGCAAGTTTGCCCAGTCTTCGACGGGACGTCGATCAAGATTCGGGTACCAGAGCTTGAGTTCCTGCTTGAATGGATCGCAGAAGCCTGAGTATCTTCCTGGCTCACCTAGCGGCACGCTCGGGAAATCGTCGGTGAAGTGCATGAGGAACCATGCCTCTACGCAAGGAAACGTCAAAATCAAGTGAAAGTCTGGACCCTTGCAGAGGTCACGGAGCCTTTCCCAATTCTCTGCCTCGCTTTCCGAACAGTTTGGAGGACATCGATCGGCATCGGCAACGATAAAAACTTGATCAAGGTCATTTGCAATTGCGAGGGATTTAGTGTACAGGCTCGTTGGATCGCCACCGTTTGCACTGTGAAGAGTCCAACTGGCAACACAGGTTCGGTTCAGAACCGCTTGCTCAAAGTAGCGCGCCTCTCGCTTCTCCCCTTCGACCACCAAGCCAATGGCGATCGGTGGCCGTACAATCCGGAGTCCCCTACGTGCCACCAGCACCCCGAAGAGCAGCTAGAACATGCGCCCGAAGGTCGGCGATTCTGGGAACGCCTCCGTAGCCTCCATTTAAGTATCGTCGCTGGAACGACTCATCCTTCTTCGGTTTGCGATCTAGCTCGGAAAGTGCCCACCATGTCGTGCCGATACCATCGAGGCGGTTAATCGCCACGATTTGGTCTCGCCGCAGCCGACTTGAATCTAGCAAAGCATCGCTGTGGGTAACCGCAATGAATTGTGCGCCGTTTTTGTTCAGATCAGAATCGGTCAGGAGGTCCCGAACCGCAAGGGCGAGCAGCGTGTGGAGCGAGGCATCGAACTCATCCATCACGAGAAGTGAGCCGTCTTTCAGGGCTTGAAGGATGTTGATCACGAGGGCTAGGAATCGCACCGTTCCATCTGAAAGGTCTTGAAGTTCGAATCCAACTTCGGCCCCATCATCTCGATTGATAAGAAACTTCAATTTGTGAGCAGAAATCTTTGGGCTAGGCTCATTCTCTGTAGCGTAAGCACTAAAAGCCCTCAGCCAGTCTGGCACTTCGTCAACAGCCAGTTCTTTCTCATCGATCTGAATTTCGTTGACCTGAATATCTGCGCAGGCCACGATCCTTGCCAAGGCCTGAAACAATGCGGGATCGTTCTCGCTCGATTCGATCGCTTTCTCAACTACATCGAGTGGCGGATTGGCCAGATTTCGAATTCGGATGTTGGAAATGTAGTCATACACGGGCAGGACGGCGGCGATGTCCTCGGCAGCGGCTTTGCTGAGAACGGAGCAGTTCTCCCGGACCGACTCGAAGAACGTGCGGTTTAGGCGGGGCGCGTTTCCGACCCAACTTGATTTATCTCCGTTGGTTCTCGTGAAGACCTCGCTCCATCGGGCCTTGGGTGAATTTGCCTTTCGGTGCAGGCTTTCGTTGCGCACCGAGGTTGAATCCACTTGGATTCGGTAGTCCCAGAGCTCTCCGTTTAACAGGAGCTTGATGCCGAAGGAGGACGGTTGGTCCGCGAGGTTCGCGACTAATCGATTGGGTTCGATTTGAGGAATGGCTTGCCCCCGATTTAGCATCGTCGCGCTGAACATGGTCAGGTCGCGAACAGCTTGAATCGCCTTGCAGATGTTTGTCTTGCCGCTTGCGTTGCCCCCAAAAAGAAAGAGTGATGGGAGGAGCGGATCGTCTGGCCGGCTCGGATCGGTAATGAGCATGTCAGAAAGGCTCTCTCCGTTTGCAGCTTCGAACGACAGCGTTTGTTCGGCACTGATGGACCTGAAATTCCCTACCGAAAATTCGACAACCACGATTTCATTATCCCGATCGAACGTCTTGTTTGCCTCTGAGTGAAACGTTTTCGACGCTTTTTGAACGAAAATGCCCCATTCAGATAGAAAACCTAGCTCAAGACGACTCACTTCGGAATTGGCCAGTCTGATTGTTTTCCTGGCTCGCATCACCCGAGACGAGTGAGCAAGGGAACGGCAGCCGTCCTGATTTGCTTTCAAACGCGGATTTTTTGAGATTTGACTCCTCAAAGAAGCGGAACTTGCCTTACAATGGCGGTGTGGTCGGTGGTTTCAGTTCGCGCGGGGGTCGCGGGGCGACTTGGACTTTTGCGGGTCGGGTTGGATCTCCAGGCATTTTCAATGCCTGGCTACCTTCTTTGAACCCTACCGGGGTCGGGGCTGGGTCGAGTTCGGAGACGATGACTTACAACGCGGGTTCGCGGTTGGTGACTTCGGTCGAGGGGGCGGTGGTTTCTACTTACACCTTTGATGCGAACGGAAACCAGACGGCGATGAATGCAGGTGGGTCTCGGACTACATATGCATATGACTACGAGAACCGGATGCGGACGGCGATTGATCCGGGCGGGGCTCGGTCTACGCTGGCCTATTGGGCAGACGGGATGCGTCGGTTCTTGGAGGTCGGGGGTACGCGAACGACCTTCGTTTGGGACGGTAGCGACTATCTGCAATCCCGAACTCCGAGTGATGTGACTACTTTCAGTACCGTCGACGCGCAGATTTTGGATTCTAAGACCGGCGGCAGCGAGTCGCTTTTGGTGCGAGATACGCTGGGTTCAGTGGTGAAGGTTCTGGATGCAAGTGGGAACGAGGTTTACGATGCTTGGTACTGGCCTTACGGGGAGACTCGGTTGTCCGTAGGCGTGAACAACACGCCTTGGGGGTACGGAGGTACTTGGGGTTACCACTTCGATACTTCGAGGCGGCTTTACGTCCGGGCGCGGGTGCTTGATCCGGTTGCCGGTAGGTGGTACACAATGGATCCACGTTGGCCGGACGAGCGACCTTTTGGATACGCCTCACAGAGCCCCTGCGTGTG
>CAMAPH010000013.1:0-63473 GCA_945859975.1 Chthonomonas calidirosea | reverse complement strand
CCCTGGCCGCCGCCGAAGCCACCGCCGCCCTGACCGCCGCCGAAGCCGCCGCCACCTTGACCGCCGCCACCGCCGCCGAACAGCGAACCGAGCGTGATTGTGGACTGCTCAACCAGCTGCGAGAAGTTCGTGCTTCCGCCCTGGGTGCCGATCAAAATCGCGATCAACTGTGGATCCGCATACTTGATCTGGATTCGTCGAATAACTCGGTTAGTAACCGGTGCAACGACATCATTGGGGTTCAAATTGGCCGGAGTCTGGTCAGCTTCTTTTCGAAGGACCTGATAGATTCCACTTTCAACTCGGTAAGTCGCATCGACCTGTCGAAGAAGCGCGTTGAGCGCAACTCCAAGGGTGACGTTCGTGAGGTTGGCCGTAACCGTTCCCTGTACCGTCGGGTCGATGGTGTAACCAGCAACGCCCGCAGACTTGAACAGGGCACGAAGCGCTTCCCGCACGTCCGATTGCTCGTATTGGACGGAAGCGACAATCTGCTCGTCCTTGTTGTCTTGAGCCAGACTAGTGGTGTAAAGACCTCCTAGTACGATCAGCCCCGCGAATGCTTTGAGTGTCAGTTTCATTTTTCTGCTCCTAATTGTAAGCCTCTTCTTCTTTGATGCACAAGTTGACGTTTCGTTTTGCTTCATTTAATCGTCACCCTTGTCGTTACCGCCGCCGCCGCCTCTAGGTGGGAATCCACCGGGTGCAAATCCGCCCGGCGGAACGTTGCCGCCACCAGGACCCTGCCCAGGACCGCCAATAGGTGGAGCGAAAACGGTTCCTGGCGGAGCCGTTTCAAGCCGAACAACCACAAGCTTGGGTTGGATGTTCTCTTTGGTTACCCGGCGGAACGTAGCCTTTTCTTCATCGATCGCCTGAACAATCCACTGGGTGCCAGGAATGCTCATTCCTGGGCGGATCAGCATCGTGGTGCCATCTTCCATTTCAAGGAGTGCGATCACCGAAACGCCTACGACGATTCCAGAAAGCCGTCTGAATGGCGCTGGTTCAAATCGAGCAACTGGAGGAATAACTTCCTGCTCTTCGTACTCAACCGCGAAACCAGAGCTGGCGAAGACTCGCTCCATTCCTTGCTCCGCCTCATAGGCAAGCTCAGAACCACGAAGCTTGAAGGCCGAGCCGTTCGCATTGTGCTTCGGATACTTACCGGAAGTGACCGCCGCAAGCTTGGTGTATTCAGCCACATCAGCAGACTGCGTAACGGGCACACCAGCGTCGACGTTTGGCTCGAAATTGACGGGCTTCGGCGTTGCTGCAGGTGCTGCCGTAGTGGTCGTCGCGGCAGGTCCACCACCGCAGCCTACAACGGCAAGGGCTAGAACAGAAAGTCCAAAGATTCCGATCTGGTTCATGTTCAGTAGTCTCATTATCGCCCTGCTCCTGCCGCACCTGGAGGAGGTCCACCGGCACCGACGGCTCCTGGAGGCGGACCACCAGGCCCACCGAATGGAGTAACTCCTGGCGGAAGGCCAGGGATTCCTCCGGCTGCAGGTGCCGCGCCAGCGGCATCACCGATCGGCGGCGCAATCTTCTTACCTCGAATGAATCCAATGACCGAGAGGTTGTAGGTTCCAGTCAAAGTTGCTCCCGTACCCTCAAGCCGCAGACCGTCGGCAATTGCCAAGTATCTCGGCATCTTCGAATACGCCTTGTAGTTCGCCTTGATCTGATCGTAGGTGCCGCGAACGGTGACCTGACCAAGATCCAGGATGACTACCGGGAAGGCAAACGGCGGGTAGTTGTAGAAAGTTCGAAGAACTTCGTTCACTGGTGACGTCGTGTCTGGACCAGGAACGTAAGGCCCCTGAACAACGACGACTCCACCAGCTCGAACCTGAGCGTTGATGGCTCGTTGAATGTCGTTCCGGTAACCCTGTGTATCAGCGATCAACTGATACGGATTCACACCGATGTCAACGCCTCGCTCAGCTCGGCTAGTTGCCGGAGTTCGAAGTGCAACGATGGCTCGCCACTTCGCGGCTTCGGCTTCAACCATGCTTTTCGCCGTGTCAACTCGTCGCTGCGCTTGTGGCCGCTGGTCAATGACCGCTTGCAATTCTTCAGAAGTTGCGTTGAATCGACTCGCTTCCGTGTCATTTGGCGTCCACTGATGGAAGAAACCGTAGCTCGCAGCGATAAGCGCAATGGATACGCCGATCATATAGATAGGTAACGGGCTAAGTTTCATTAATCTACTTCCTGCGCTGCTCCGCCGCCGCCAGCTGGGCCAGATGTGGTTCCACGACCAGGAATGCCGGCTGGGATTCCAGGAACGGCTGCTGCCGCTCCACCGCCGCCACCCTGCAAGGTTCCGCGAACATCGGGGACTTGAAGATTTGCCGAGATATTGATGACCATTCGAACCAGCGAGCTGTTTGGCCCTGCCGATCGAGCAGTAGTCGTCGTGTCGCCGAAACCACCAATACCGGTGGCCTCTCGAATGGCTCCTTGACGCTCGTAGTAAGCGAGTCGATCGATCTCGTTATCTGGAATCGGCTCAGCATTGTTAGCCGTTCGAGGCCGTCCGTACTGGTCCACTTCGTCAATGCCAGGAATGACAAGACTTCGATCAACGATTCCGCTTCTCTGAACCGAAGTAACACCTGGAATCCGAAGAAGACTCAGTGCCAAATCGGAGTACTGCTGATACGTGTCAAGAACACCGTCAATGGTTACGACGGCCGACTGATCTCCAGTAGCCTGAGCAGACAGCGTCGTGACCCGGAAGAAGGTTGGAATTCGGGTGAGCACCTTATCGTAAAGATCGGGGTACTTCGAATTGTTCTTGATCATGTCATTGGCAAGGGTGGAGTTTCGGATGATGTCCGATCCCTTTGCAATGACTTCGTCAGCTTGCGCGGCAAGTGCAACCACCGAGGCGGCTTGAGGCCGAAGTTCGGCTTCTCGAGCTTTCGCATCAGCAAGCTTTTGTGAGGAAATAACGGTGAGTCCGACTCCGGCGGCGATCCCAACAATCGCAATCAGGATCGAGCCGATCCAGGCATTGCGACTTTTGTTCGCCGTCGATACGGTTTGTGGAAGTAGGTTCAGCTTCATGCGTTCACCTCAATCGAAGAAGATATACAGTCCATTGCCAATTGCCATTGCGAACTCTTGCTGATGCTCGTGAACGAATTCCGGCGTGACCTTCTTCGCGTTGACATTTAGACGGCGAGTTGGGTCGTACGCGTCACACTGGACGCCGACGCTCTTGGAGATGAAATCGTTTAGACCCTTAATCTTGGAGCCACCACCCGCCAATACGATGCGGTCGACCGTACCGCCTCGGCTCTGGAAGTAATCCACCGAACGGCGGATTTCTGAAATGAAGTCGTCCAAGATTGGAGCCACTGCATTAAAGAGACGGTCAGAAGCGCCCAACGATGCAGGTGCAATTTCGGTTGAAGGTTCAGCCGCCGGAACCGGGTCATCCGAGAACGGATTGTACGGCTGGAACTCCTGGGTAGGAACGCCCGGAACGTCGAACGGGTTCACAACTGCCGATCGAACTTCGGCTGCGTTTTCCGGAATTACCAACTCGTTGAGCTTGACCGCTTCGGCGTCCGAGATCGGAATGACTCGATCGTCCGCAATCGCCTTGGTGATCAAGTCGCCGCCAATTGGAATCTGGCGAGGCATGATGAGCTTGCTTCCGTAGTAGATGTTGATGGCGCACGTCGTGCCGCCCATGTCAACAAAGCAAATTGTCTTGTCAGCGAATTCATCGCCATAACTGATCTGCAAAGAACGAGCCATGCTGAGCGGTTCGACGTCGATGGCGGCAATCTGTCGACCAGCCTTCTTCACGACATCCACAACCGTATCGATTGCCGACTGAGGAGCCATCGCCATAACGACGTCCATGTTTGCCGAAGCAGGATCGTCGCCACCGAGTGGCTTGAAGTCCGAGACCACCGTGCTTTCCGCAAACGGGATGTTTCTGCTGATCTCCCATTGCATGTGCTCCTTAAGGTCCGCCGGGTTCATCTTCGGAACCTCCAAGGTACGAACCAAGACCGAGCTCTGACCAGCAATCGTTACGACAGCAGGACCGGAACCGGCACCTGACTGTGCAATCGCTTGCTTGAGAGCAGCACTGACTGCCTCTGCATTATAAATTCCTTGGTGATCGACAGCGCCTTCGGGCGTATCAACGATTGCGAGGGCGGTTACAACAGGTTCTCGTCCCTGTGTCCGTACCTCACAAACTTTGATTTTCCGACTTCCAATGTCGATTCCAAGCACGCTTGTTAGCTTTTTCGCCATCCCGCGACTTCCCTCTCCCCCTTCACTGGGCGTTCATAGTATCACTCGCCTGCTGAACGTGTCAACAGCATAGAGAACCCATCCTAACGCCCTTCAAGGACGGGTTCTCACATCTCAACGGTTCGTTATACAAGAGGAGACCAGAACTTTGCGTCCTGAATCTCCAATTGTTAACAAACCTTTACTTTCCAGAGCCTGCCGGAGCAAGCCTTGGTGCGTAGGTCTGGAGATACAGATCTGGCGAACCAGCTCTTGTACTTGACCAAACCATCCACAACATTGTCGGTCGTCTCAAGCGAACGTCCGAGGAATTTGGATCAAATGGATCCAAGAACATCGAAAGACCGCTCTCGTTGACTGCCTGTTCAATCGGTACGACCGATTCGACGCTTTCGTCGATCAATCCTACCGTTGCTCCGGTGGAGAACGGAGTAACCGTTCCTTGTCCCGAACCGGGCAAGTATGCACTATAGGTGACGGTCACGGCACGACCCTCATCTGCTGCCGTGAAGTAGATCGAATTTGTGCCCGGATCAACCATGAATGGCTGCGTGTTTCCGGCCACGAGAACCGACACCGGGTACCCGCTATCGTCGGTTGCAAAGTTGAATGGTAGTCGTACCCCGAGCCGCATCGTGCGGACAACAGGTCGAGGAGCCTGTCCGGCACCGCCTTCCCGAACGAACGTGGTGACCACACGGTCGTTTCGAAGCCGTGCATCGTTCCACGCGCCGTTATCCCACCAAGAGATATCGCTCGTACGGTGATTGTCGAAGGCAACGCTCGGCGTGTTATAGCCAACCGAACCGTCGGTCAACCGCAAGAAGTACGGCGTGTACTGCAACAGCAGCACCCCGTTTCGTGGCGGGACGCCCGAGCTGAATCGGACCTTGCCGCTGGCAGGTTCAAGATAGACCTTGCCACCAAGATTGGTGTCATACGAAACAACTCCGGTCTGAGGATCGACGCTACGCGTAGAAGCCCGCAGAATGTCCGTTGTAGTTCCGTTCAGGGTCATGGAGAGCCCAATCGGCTGCTGATAGTTCCACATCACGCCCTGGGCACGGTAGAGCCCAGAGGAGACCAATGTCAGCTGCTCTGTTCGACCTTGGAACGGATAGGCCATCGCAATTGGATCCATGCCACCATTCAGCGCTGGCAGCGTGAGCGGACTTCCGCTCGGCCGCAACCGCACGATAAATCCTTCTGCGTTCGCTACGCCTCGCACCTTGCCGGTCACAACCAACTCGATCAAAGGCGTCAGCACGTTGCCTTGGTAGTTTCGCAAGACGCCGGAGACGCCCGCAATACTCTCGAATGTGCTGCCGAACGGAATTGACATCGGCGCGCTCCAGCGGCTTCCCGTGAGCGGATCAATCGCGGCATTTAGGTTTGCCGCCATAAGGCCAGTGAAGTTGCCGGAAGTAGCCGGATAGAACACGATCGCGGAGTTTGGTCCGGTCTGGATGACAGCAGGCTTGCCCTTTCGGGAGTTCGAATCGAACGGAAGCGGAATCGGATCTGATGCGACCACCGCGCCCGTAGCATTGACCGTAACTTCGCTAGCAAAGATGCGGCTGATCTGCTGGCCATTGCCATCTCGAGCCTCTCCCACAAACGCCATCACCGTGCTGGCAAAAGCGGTCGAAACTACTCCTGGATTCGTGGCATTCGCGTTACCCGAAGCTGGGAAGCTTGGGTGATAGAACCGAAGCGAGTTTGCATCTGGTGCAACCGGAAGTCCGAAGAGCGTCGCGAAGTTCGAGCCTGGCGCTGGATATCCGGAGGTGCTCGATGCGCTACCTCTCCACCACTCGTTTGCGCTGGATGCGTTCCAGAAGTTCAGATCTCGAATGGCCGAGTAGCCAAGGTTGCCAGGTGTGGCAACCGTCGTATCGTTGAACGTTGCGGCAGAACCGAGTCCGGAGAAATAGATTCGCCATGGCTCATTGACCAAGATATCGGTCGGCGCGCCAGGCGACGGAACCGCTTGTGGTCGGTTACTCGACCAAGCCAGCGCCAAATGTCCTCCCATCGTTCGAAGGATCGATGGCTGGATGTTCTTGTACGCCAAGGTTGAGTTGGCTGGCAACAAGTTGTCGACCTGCGGATCGGAATACGTCGTGGCCCGGTTCGTCAAGCGAGATTCTCGGTTCTTGAAGATGAGTCGGAACGATGGGTCGCTAAAGGTTTCCATCACTCGACCGCCCGTGGCGTTGATACCATCAAGCGATTCCGGCCGTGCATCCGTTAGGGTCTGGTTTTCGATGACCCGCACGATTTGGCTATAGGTTCCAACCGGGAACCCGATTGGAACGGTTACCGAGACGCTTGGCTCCGCCGACGGAAGTCCAGGGATGAGTGGCGAACTCGCCACGCCCAAGATCGCATTCTCGCGTCGCGACGGGTTGACAACCAACTGGGTTGGAACCGAGTCGGTAACGCGCGATTTCTGAATGATCTGCCGGTTGGTACCACCGTAGCTAGGAGCAAAGTCAACGCCGAAGTTCGCCCAGAGATCAAGCGAGCCATCCAGCCATGCCTGCTGGTCGTTGGTTCGACTCTCAAAGGCAAACGGCTGCGTCGCTGACGCGCCGCCAGGACGGAAGGTCTTGGCGAGGCGCACGTTGAGCATATTGACGTTGCCTTCGTTCAGAACGGTGAAGTTCTTAAAGGTTGGGCTAAAGCGCGCCGAACCGGGTCCGTAAGTGCCCGCGTTGAGAACTTTTCCGGCACCGCCCGGCAATGATCCGAGGTCCACCGTGCTCTCGTTCGAGCTTGGATCGACGGTCGGCGTAATCACCCGCATCTTCTCCTGAGCGAGAACACTCGCGGAGACGGAGAACGACCGGAAGGCTTCTCGGCCGGACTCGAACGATCCGTTCTGGAGCGAGTCAACGAAGACCCGCATGTTGCCGATGTAGCCTTGGTCGAGCAATGCACCGCTGCTGTCAGTCATCAGCTGGGTTGGATCTCCCGGCACGCCGCCCGATCCGATCAGACCTTGGTTGTAGCGAACGCGCCCAACGTTTGGTGGCTGGAATTTCGGAACGTTGATTTCGAAGTCGAAGACGGTGGCCTTGAAGACGCGGTCTTCCGGCAAGTCACCTTGGCGTAGTGGGCGCTCGGCTCCTCCGTCCAAGATTCGAGGCGCATTCAAGCTGACTCCACCCGTAGCGAACACCGGATTTTCGGTGCGTCCATTCGGATCCTTAGTGATTCGCACGTTTTCTTGGCGAATGTCTGGGTAGTCGATGCTGTTGTTCGGCACTCGCGTTGGCAAGTCCTCAAAGTTTGGATAGAGCGCGGTCGTTAGCGATTTGTAAACCGTATTGCCCTGGCCCTGCCACGCAAGTCCAGCTCGGTCAATTCGAACGTTGTCTAATCCGAGGCCATCTGGGCGCACGAGCGACATCATCGAGCGGTCGATGATGTACAGGCGAGCGACGCGCGCTGCGCCGTGATCGATCTGACCCGCGGTTTGGAGCAGTTTGTGCTCTGCCTTGGCCGTTCCTGCCACGTCCGGAGATCCATTGATCAGGTTGTCTGGGCTCGATGGAGATCGACTCAAACCAATTCCGACCGGGGAATCGACCGGGACTGCATTCGGAGTCGCCAGCGTCATGACGACAGCAAGCGGATTAGCGACCGAGAACGCGACGCGGCTGAGCGTAGGGTCAAGGGCGATGTTCTGCAGCACCTGCGACGAAACAATCGCTTGGCTCGAAATGGAGACCGAGAGCGTAGCTGCTCCTGGTGGAAGCGCATTGGCGCCGCCGCCCTGGAGCGTGTAGGCAATGATCGCGTATCCGGCATTTGTCAGCGACGGATCGACCAAGTTGAGTGGCGCAGTCAGCGGGTTGCGGAACTGGCGAGCCTCGACCGGCAAGCTTCGATTCCCCTCTCCCTGAACCGAGAAGCTGAAGTTCACGATCGGCGGCGGAACGTTGTTTCCGTTCGATCGATTCGCGACTACATACGGGAAGTCGTAGGCCACGAAGTAGCCCGTCTCTCCCCATTCAAAGGCTAGCGGACTGCGCGTGACGCGATAAGCCGGCTGAATCTGGCGGGTGCCTGGATCGATGAGATCGTTGTACGTCAGGTGGTTGGGATCAGTTGAACCTAATCGAAGTCGGTCGTACGCCTCACGGGTAATGAGGGCAACCTTGGTCTCACGGAAAATGTCTCCGCGCGTGTCGTTCTCAACAAGCGTCTCTTGACCCGGCTGAAGGCCAGGCGTGATCGGAGAGCCGGTGTCGTTGTTGAACGCGTAAAGGAAGCCGAGCGAATCGGCTCCGTACAGGAAGTTGTTTCCGGCGGCAATCGGCGCATCAACCGTTTCGCCTTCGGCGACGTACTCCCACGCTCGGCGCGTACCGAATCGATTGAGTTCGCCGGTCCGCGCAAACATCGCGACAAATCGTCCGTCTTCCGTCGGAATGAGGACCACGGGCGAGTTTGCTCGCGAACCGAGATTGTCGAAGGTGCTGAGAACGGTGTACGTCAAGCTCGTGTTTGAGCCCGTTCCGAGTTCGTTCGAACTCCAAAGCTTCGCACCGGTTGTGGCATCGATGGCAAACAAGAAGCCGTTCTCATTGAGAGCAAATACCGTGTTTGGCATGCCGCCGCCCAATGTAGCCGCTGGTACGGTGACTGGGCTGCTCAACCAACTTCGAGTGCTGTTTTCGTCGCTGTTGCCGAGGTCGGCCGTCGCGGGGAAAGACCAAACGGGAGCGCCCGTGTTGATGTTGAGCGCGATCAGCTGCTTGTAAGCATCCGTGTCTTGGTTCGCGCCGACATAAACTCGGTCGAATTCAACCGAAGGCGTCATCGTGATCGGCCCAAGCGGTGCCTGGTTAGCCGGAGGATAGACCCATCGAATGTTCGTGGTTCGGTCGGTTGCGTCCTGAGCGTCAGCAGGGATGGCGTCGACCGCGTAAACGCGGCCTTCGCGGGTCGGAATGATGACCGAAGTTCGTCCCGATACAACGCCGATTGAGATCGAACCTGCCGCTTCACCTAGCGTCGTTGCCCTCGCGGTTCCTGGGAAGTCGTCCGGGAAGGTCCAAACGCGCCGGGTTGTGCCGGGGGTTCGAGTGCTCGTATCGTAATCGCCGCGGCCCGCCATTTCAAGGCAGTAGACGCGGCCGTTGGTTGCCGCGATAAAGAGGTAGTCGACGCCGCCGATTCGTTGCACTAGCGCGGAACTCGTGCTGAATCCGTTCGGCATTTCGGCTACCGGAACCGAATCTGCGGTCGCGGGAGTTCGCCCGTCTATGCCCTCGGCCAAGTTCGGGTCGATGTACGTGTCGCTTCGCTTCAGGCTTGGATAGGTCCAGTAAACGTCGGTGGTTCCGTCCGTTCGGCCGGTGGCGTCGATGCAGTGAATGCGTCCAGACTCGTCGGCAACGATGGCCACGCGTTCGGTGCCCGTTCCGCCGCCGCTCAAATTCAGAATGACGCTGGCAAGGACAGGCGTTGAGCTGACGGCCAGGCTACCGGTACCTCGGAAACGCACGGCATCGGCAAGCGCAAGTCGTCCAACCTCTCCTGCACCTGGGCTGTAGTTGGTAACCGCAACCGTGAGAGGTGCCGGAACGGGTTGCGAAGCGCTCGTCGTGGTTCGATGCCGGAACCGTCGCGCGCCAAGTCGCACCCAACCACCACCAGTCTGCTGGTTGACCTCAATATTGGTCACCGTCGTCCCCTCGCGAACTTCGTATCGAATTCGCGATCCGAAGTTCTTGCCCGTCAGTGCGCCAGGCAGATAAACATAAACTTCGTAGTCGCCGTCCGACAGGGTGTTGGAATAGATGGCTCGCTGCAGGCTCCCAACGACGTTGGTCGTCACTAGTTCGTGTCCGGAACCGTTGACATACTCCGGTTGCGCGGCGGCGGTCCAACCCGCATCAAAGGTCACTTGCGTGCTGTCGTCGTCAACGTTTCCTTCACCAATCGAGTTGCCGACTGGAGAGTACGTGAATCGCGTGTTACGAGCGAGATTCGACGAGTTGAAGTTGTGGTTGTAGCTCGTTACCGTGGCCGAGGTACGGGTGACAAGCTCGCCCGAAGTTGAAACCTGTTCGGAGGTTACGGTGTTGTTGGCAGCGAGAGTTCGGATGTCAGAAGTTCCGAGACCGCTCACCACGGGACCAGCCGTGTATCCACCAGAAGCCGGAACTGCCTTCAGCGCATCGGCATAGACAATGTAGTTCTCCGGAGCATTGGGCATGGTCAGCTGCCCGGCATCGTCTCGCGGCATCGTGTTGCGAAGACTGACGCGGATCGCACTTCGACCGCTATAAGGGAAGAGAACGTTCGTTGGGCGGCCACCAGCGCCTAGGCGAACCCATCCGCCACCGGAAGCATACGTGTCAACAACTTCTACAAACCGCTGGTTGTTTCCGTAAATGATCTCGTAAACGTAATAGCGCTGTGGATAGAGAAGATCGCTCGCGCCCGGACCAACTCGGGTTGGGCCAGTTGGAAGCCAAACGTACAGTGCGTACTGTCGGGCAGAGCTGGTCGGACCGCCGACGCGCCACTGGAAAATACGTCGCTGTCCGTTGTTGAGTGGGACCGAAGGATCGGAACCGACCGCAGACGGGATGCACCGAGTGTAAACGTAAGACGGACTTCGCGACGTGTAATCGACCGGATTCGCACCAATTGCGGCTCGACGTCGCGCAACCAAGTACGGGCCCGAGGCTTCATAGTTGTTCGTCGCGGTGACAATCGGTGGCGTCCACTCGGCGGCGTTGTTATACGTCGACTTCTGTGGGCCGTAGACTGGGAAGGTCGTCACCAAGCCGTAGGCATTGGTGTCGTACGGTCCGCCCGGATACGCTAGCGGGTTCGAACCGTTGTCGATCTGCGTGAATGCATCGCTGGCATCTGTGTTATCGACTTCGATCGTCGTGGTTTCGTCGACACCGTACGGCGTGAACCAGCGAAGGTTCGCAATGCCTGCGGAAGACGAGAGCGGATTGCCGGCTCGTCCGGTGCGCGCGTTGTTCCCTTTCAGCATCGGGAAGTCAACGGTTTGGGCTATTGCCTGCTCCACCCCGGTCCATGCGGCAAGCAGAACCAAGCCCAGAGTTAAACTACGGCGAATCATCGATCCCTTCATAAATCTAGTGTTCCGTTAGCGTCGATCGGCGAAGATCGGTTGCACGAGGCCCCTCGTGCCCTGGATGGGCCCGAGTTCGTAACTTATGGACGATATTCGGAAGCCAAGGTTCTCGGCTGCGAGATCGTAAAAAGTTGGGTTGATTTGGACAACTTCTCCATAGAAGTTGTTGCCATTGCGGCGGCGGCCAAAGTAGCCGTTAACAATGAGCACTTCTCCGTTCGACATGCGCTTGGCATACATCGGGCGGAAGTTCTCCGGATTCTTGTCTTCGGTCGAGGCAACGTTTCGTGCGAAGATCGGCCGGATTCCACGGTACACGTCGGTTGGCATCATCCAAGTTACGCCGCCGACCGTGCTGGTTCCAGACGGCAGTGGGAACTCAAAGACGCCGTTTGCATCCGAGACCATCACCATCACGATTGGATTGCCCGCCACTTGCACGACTCGCGCTGTCACCGAGGTCACGTTGCTCATGAGCCGCGTGGCACCGAGTCGGCGATTGATCAGCCGAGGATCGCCAAGGCTGGCCGCGGAAATGAACTGTCCGTTGCCGTTTGCAGCATCGAACCAGACCGGAGTCCCCGACCAGTCCGGAACGGCAAGCTGATTGATAACCTGAACGTATCGAGGATTCGCTGGATCAAGAATGACCACTCCACCGTTCCCGCCGCCGCTCGGCAATGGGTCACCCGCGCCGCTCGTGTCGAGTCCTACACCGGTGTTAGTTGGCAAGGTGTTACCGATACCGGCAACGTAGACATATCTGGCTGGCGTCGAGACGGTGCCCGGCACGAAGACTCGCGATAGGCTGTTGTAGCTAAATTCTCTTCCGGAGATGCTCGCTGGACTGTGCCATCGAAGCACACCAAGTTGCGGAACGTTGGCGACCGCGATTGGCTCAAGCACTCGGCTCGAAGCTACGTCATAACCGTACCGGTCAACCAGCTGAACCAACCGATTGTTGCCGCCATCGGCAATCAGGGTGTGAACCCAATACTCGACGGCCTGCTGGTTGGTGAAGACCGGATTGCTGCCGAGCACCGCAACCTCGGTCCAGCTGACGGCATCACGAGGTCCCGAAAGCTTCAGGGTCTCGTTTGCCTGATAACCGTCTGGCACGTTCTGCGGGTCAATAATGAATTCCGAGATCAGTCGGCGAGCCACTCCGGCGGAATCGACGCGGCCAACGCTGTTCGCGCCGCTGTCCACCAACAGGAACTCTCCGGTACCGAGCGAATAGGCGCGGGTTGGGCGAGCAAGCGCGGTTGGACGAGCCGCACCGGCATCGTTAGCTTTGCCGGGAGCCAGAATTGCATCCAGCGACAGGATCGCATCGCCGGAAGGATCAAAGAGACCCACGCGGTTTTGGTCACAAACGATGATGTTGGAATCTCCGAAAGCGTACGAGCCCGCGCTACCCCAAGCAACGATCGTTTCGTCGCCGCCAATGATGCCGAGTCCCGTGGTGGAATTTCGAAGCCGAGTTTGGTTCAAGCGAACGATGTAATCCGAGAAGCCGGTGAGGCCGCTAAGTAGTGGCCAGCGAACGTGGCGATTGCCCGTGAAATTTGCTACTCCTGGAGCGAGGTCCTGAACAACTTGCTTCTGCCACGGTCGTACCGTTGGATTGCGAAGCTCAGGGTCGTTCGATGGAACTTCCGAGTCGTAAGCAACGATAACGCCGGTGTTCGAAAGCGTGCCTTCGCCGGACAAGATGCCCGGAACGACACTCTCTCCAACCATGTAAATCGTAGAACCGGCGAGCAAGAGCACGTTTGGCGTGTTTTCCAGCGTCGTGCCATTGACAGTGGTGTACCAGTTGAGCGGACTCCAGCGGCCACCAACGTTGTTTGGCTCCACCAGGCGATCCGTGCCATCCGATCGGCGAACAATAACCGGCTGACTCAAGCTGAGCGAGTTCTGAATAACTCCTCGGTCGTTGCCCATGAGGCTGCTGATTCGGACCACGCCCCGGGTTTCGTCGTAATCGTAGTTCGTGTTCAGGATGCTGAACTGGTCTGGCTGCTTGATTCCGCCGCTAGAAGCTGCCGAACTGCGGCCCAGGTCTGGCTGAACCAGCGCCGAGCCAGCCGGGAATCGACCGACGGGAATCTCGGGCAAACCGGGATCCGCATTGAATGCCATCAACACCGCGACCGGTGCAGGAACGCGACCGAAACCAGGAATCGTGATGAATTTCGATGCTTGCGCGGCGATGAATACCTGGCCGTTTCGAATGACCGGCGATCCCCGAAGCAGGAATCCTCGAAGTCGCGAGTCGTTCGCATTTGCCGAAGGAACGTAGTCGTTCACGTTGTCAACATCGATGATCGTCGGCTCGTAATTGATCGACGTGCCGTCGTTCATCGCGATGCGATGCTGGTCGAAAACTTCGTATCGAATCAGACACTTGAAGATGCCTCGGCCTTCCTCTCGAATGCCGTAGAACGCACCACCGTCACCCGCGATTGAACCCGTGCTGTTAAAGAACAGCGTTCCGGTCGGGCCCATGGCGATCGAGCCAATAATCCGGCGGTTGTTTCCGTTGTCAGGAAGGTTGATGTTGCCGCGGAAGGCACCCGTGAGTTCCTCAACGTTGCCAGCACCCCAATCAACGGTGTAGTCGATTCGAATGTCAACATCGTTGGCGGTGGAGCCATCTTCGTTCGGCCAGGTGACACCCGTTCGAAGCTGGAAGCCAACAACGCCGGCATCCATGTTCATCGGCGCGGAATCCGTGAAGAAGGCCGCCATCTGCGCCTGCGTCCAAGGGTTTCCGGCCTGATCGATTACCGTGATTCGTGGAGCCAAGGATCGATAGGCCGATCCCACGCTCGACGTAAACACGGGTAAACCACCCTGGCTGCTAGCTCGGGTCGACACCAGAAGTCGATTTGAACCGGAATCCACGGTAACGTCCGAAGGTTTTTCACCACGTGCACCAATCCAGATACTGGCAATGCCCGCAGCGGAGTTGATGTTCGTTCCGGTAGGAAGCGTTGGATAGTACAGAAGTCGATCGAATCCGCCGCTGTTGTCCTGAATTGGAACATAGCCTACGGTCGGCGAGAAGCTGACCTGAGGCATCGTGACTCGCGAGCCGGTTCCGCCGAGGGCGAAGTTCGTCGTGCTCGCAATTCGCGTTCCGGTGGCGAGATCAAACATCCAGACTCGGCCACGCGTCTGACCGCCGTTTGTTGCGTTGTCAGCAACGAAAGCCTGTCCCTCGTGTACGGTCGGCGAGTTGACCACGCCACCAACGTTAACGTTAGTACCGTTCGGCGTTCCGACCTGGAAATCGTGGGCAAGGTTCGTGACGGACGCGTCTTGTCGCAAGTAACCCGTAGCCGGGTTAATCGGCAAAAGCGGGAAGCTCGAAACGGATCCGTTGAGCTCGGTGACAAGCACCTGATCCTTTGACCGCAAGACAATGGAAGGATTCTCAATCGTAGTTGCGGTCGGCGAAGACGAAGGGCTGGAAAGCGGTCGACTCGTCCAGATCAGATCGTAAGGTGAACCGAGGTTAAAGTCCGGTGCGCCATCGTCTGGGTTGCCATCGCCATCAATGTCTCGCGATGGATCGGTGTCGTAGGCACGGAGTCGGTTGTCCGATCCGTTGACCACCAAGATGTTCTTGTAGATAACGGGCTGAGTGTTTGCGGCCGGGTTTGGACTTCCCGCGCCCGCCGTGGTGCTGAACCTAAGGGATGGCGGAGCCACCACGCTCGTCGCGATGCTTCCCTGCCGTCGGCTACCGCCGTTTTGCTGTCGGAAAGAACTGCTCAGGCTGATGACGTTGATTGCGAAACGCGCGGCAGCGGTGCCACGAGTACTAGCGAGGGTGTCTCCGGCCCGGTAACCCTGGTTCGGACTCACAACGTAGCGACCAGTCGTCGCGTTTCGAACCGTCGTTTCGTTCAGCTTGTGAGCAATGCCACGAGCGGTGAAAACGACGAACCCATCGCCGATGCGACCGATCGAAACCGAATCAAAGGTGTTTCCAACCTTCGCGACGCTCTGAAGTCTGTTGTAGCTTTCTCCGCTCAGGCCGAGAAACAGGTTTGGCAGCGTGAGGTCAGCCGGTCGGACTTCGCCCATGAGCCATGGGTTACCGTAGGGCACGTTCAACAGCCCCATATCTGAAGCCGTTAGTCCGAAAGGCGAAGACAGCAATGACTGCCGGAAGTCTGCCTGTTGCGACAAGTTGCCCGGAACCGACTGAAGCCGGACCGCAATCGGCATGTTATTGATGAGATCGGCCGGATTTTGAGCCGCACCGTAATCGACCCAAAGTACGCCACCTTGGTCAACAAACTTTCGAAGCTTCTCTCGTTCAACCGTGTTCAGCTGAACGTTGACCGATGGTGCAACGAGCAAAACGTCGTAGTTCGAAAGCTGCGTATCCGTGATTCCCGTAAGGAACACTTCCCAGTAAGAGGCTTCCGTTCGAGCGATTCGGTCTGAAACAACCGGAACCGGTGCGCCGCCGAGCGAAGGAATAAGTGCCGACCACCGAATAGCCGTCTGAGTCGAAACCGCACCCGGTGAGTACGGATTGTCAATGCTCCAGCCCGCAGGCTTGACGCCAGTGGCACGGTCGAGATTCAGCCAGGCAAAAGGCGCCGTGGTTCGTGCCGGAAGTCCTCCGCCGCTGTCTGCTTCAAGCACCACGACGCCCGCACGGACGTTCGTAATGCGGCTAGAGAAGCTCTGGGGCGCTGCGAGCGAAAGGCTCGAAGCCGCGACCAAGGTGGTCAACAGAAGGTTCCGCAACATGATTAGTTCAAATCTCCAAAGTAGGCCAGGGCCGGACTAACCGGCAACCGAGGTAGCGGCGGGAGCACTCGCCCAACCGAGTCTTGGCGCAAGATGCGCTGTTCGCTGGCAACGTTCGCAAATCCGTCACTTCGGCCAGAGGCCAGCACCGGATCGTATCCAATGATCAAGTTCGAAGCGAAGTTGTTCCCGGCACCGTCGAATCCAGGATTCGACCGTGCGTGAGATGCCGGAATGTTCTGGTCCGTCGCACCCAACTTGCCCGGGATCCAGCCCCACTTTCGAATCCATTCGCTCTGCTCGCTCATGCTGGGCGGCATATTTTCCGATACCGCGCCCGTGATGATCACTCGTACGTCGAGTGGTTCACCAAAGAATGGCGTGAGGGCGGAAGAACCAAAGTTCGTTCGGCGCTCATCGTCGGCGAGTTGTCGGGCTTCTGCTTCCGTTCGGCCGGCGCGGAGAACATCTAAGCGAGCTAGATAGGTGTCGCGTCGATCGTTTGGATCAGCGTTGAACCATGTTCCTGGGATTACGAAGAACGATCCCTCTTCGGCGTACATCAGAGCTTCGATCCGAATGTCATGCGGAGCGAGCGCAATCTTTCGCAACAGGTAATCGTTCGTTGCCAGGTTGTTCAACTGGTTCGGGGCAATCACCATCGTGTTCGTCGCCTCTGGGAACAGTTGGTACGAACCCGTTGATGCCGTACACGTCAAGCCAAGTCCTGTGGTGTTGAAGCTAGCCGGATCGAGCAAGGTGTGGGCCGAAGATTCGAACTTCGGATAGCGTTGCCAGTTCTCGACGCCAAAGCCGTTGATCGGAATCGTAGGTGCGGCGGAGCCAAGAATGGCCGCGGCTGCGTTCGATTCGTTGTTTGGCCACAGGTAGGTCGACGCTGGCGGTTGAATGGCGCCGTCGTACAATCCAGGATTGACGCTCATCGAGAAGAAGCTGCGGTCGGCCGCACCATCCTCCATCGTGTGAGACATCAGCAAATTTGTCTGAATCTGCGTGTTCGTGATTGCATCTCGATAGCTGACGGGAGCTGACACCCAAGCCGAAGGGTTGTAGGTGTCCGCCGGAGCGCCTGCGCCGAGCACGAATTCGCTAATCAAAGCAAGCGGGTTTGCCCCTGCATCTTGTCGAAGTCGAATCGTAGATGCATCGCGGCCATTCTCGAGCGGCTGGAGCGGACTTGGTCCAACGAACATCGTGGTGTTAACCACAACATAGTCTCGTGCCAAGAGCGCAAGCATCGAGCGACTGGGTCGTTGCATTCGAGCGCCACGAGCCGTGAACTCAGGATCAGCCTGATTTCGTGCCGTCCAGTCGTTACCGGTGATGCCCTTCGTCAAGCTTCCTTCAACGTAAACCGATGCGTTCGAGATCAGGGTGATCTGGATGTCAGTTGGAATAACTCCACGAACGCGAGCATTGCCTTCGGTGTAAATCGTGCCGTTAAAGGCAGGTCCAAGCTGATAATCGTTCGCAGACAACGTTCCGTCGATACTTGTGAGTCCCGCGGTGAATGTGTTCACAACGTGAACTCGACCGTCGGTTCCAGGCCCCAACCGGTATCGAATCGAACTGCTGTTCGAGCTTACGCCCGCCGGATTTCTCCAGAATCGTTCCTCTGCCGGAGCGCGACCGTCTCGCGAGATGATGAATCCATCATTTCGGAACTCAATGTTTGCGCCCGGTGGCAGATAGAAGCTGCCAAACCAGTACTTGCTCTCCGGATGGTTCGGGTTCAACCAGTCGAAGACCATCGAAGAACTGCCGCCGTTTGCTTGGCGACCGGACTCGGTTTGAGCCGACTGTCGATCCGCAAAGTTGTCAATATAGATGCCCGATCCGTGTCCGAAGCGGCCACTGTTGCCGCTGCCCGCCGCCAATCCGCTTTCGCGGGTCATCTGGACGTATCGGTTCTCGTTCGTTTCCGGGTCAGTAATCGCGATGGATGGCGGGGTCTTGTAGCCAACACCGCGTGCAAATCCGTCCGTGTCTGTGCTTGCCAGTCCGTCGCGAACGATGCCACGAGCGGTCGTAAAGGTGTTAGATCGGCTTTCCAGCTCATTGCCCGCATTCAACGTGGTCGTGAACGTGTTCCAGTTGGAAGTTGAGCTACTCAACTCTCGATTGCGCACAACCAACTGAGCTCCGTCGGCGCCAGTGATGTTTCCGGCAACCGTGAACTGGTCACCAAGGGTGGCGTTTGCGAACAGGTTGACCGTTCCGTAAACCGCGATATCCGCATTGCTATGCAGCGATCCGAGTCCGCCGATGTTGTACAGAACGCTCAGGTTCTGAGCCTCTTCAATCGAGCTCAATCCAAGCTGGGTTGGCAAGAACTGGCCAACGCTGAACGGGATTCCGGTTGTTGGGTTGACGTACGTCGCACCGAGGTCAGAAGGTACGCCAATTTCTGCGGGTCGCGTTTCCCGGTTCTTGTTCGTGATAAAGCGCGCCGTCTCGGTGATGCCAATCGGAACGAACGCCGTGAGAATTCGGTTGTTCGCCGTTTGAACGCGTCGTCGGAACTCGCCAAGCGCGGTGTTAAAGGTAGCCGCGTTGGCAAAGCCTTGGAACTGAATTGCGGTTCCGGCCTGAGCCGACGTTGGGTCGTTGTCCACGTACCGACCAGATCGGCCAACCGATTCGATGACCAAGTAGTTTCGAACCGCGCCGGGGCTCCGCAGGGAACCTGCAGGGTTGGCGGTAAAGATGTTAGCGTCGCTTGGTGCGTACCGAACCCGGACGAGCGCTCGGCCTGATTCGAAGTTGATTCGAACGAACGGTCCGAGGCCATCGGGACCACCTCGATCGAACTGGCCATTTGTAAGGCTGAATCCAGATGCCAATCGGGTGTAAATGGCATCAGGGTCCCGCGTCAAGTTCGGCTGGCCGTTTACTGGGGTTGGAGGCGTGGTTGCTCCGCGCCAGTCGGCACCTTCGGGGCTGCGCAGCAACTGGGAGTGGGCGTATCGAACACCCGCTTCCGCTAGATCATTCGCAACGCTTCGAGTCTGCTGTCGCGCACTGCCCTGAATGCTGTTGTTGATGATGCCAAGAAAGACAAGCCCAAGAATGAGCAGCAAGCCCAGGACGATCAGCGCGACGATGATCGTCTGACCACGCTGCGGGTTGTGACTTCTGTTTCTCATGGATTCGAGGCTCCTCATCGGATGAAGTTCCGTACCTTTGCCGTCGCCTTCAACGTGACGTTCTGTGGGTTCGGCAAGTTGGACTGCGGATAGTTGCGAATCGAAAGCAAGATAGACATCAGTTCACGAGAGTCGTAGTCGACGGCGAAAATATCTGTCTTCGCACCGGTTGAGGCACCCGACGGGGGTCCCGACTGGCCGCCCGACTGGCCGCCCGACTGGGCTCCCGAAAGGGCTCCCGTAAATTGGAATCGGTAGGAGACACGAATGTTCCCGTCTGGGATCGGCGTATTCGGATCGGAGTTGAACTGAACGTAACCAGCCTTGAACTGCGGCTGAATGATCGCACTGGCAAAGTTCTGAGCGTTATAGACGGCAGGATCAAATCCTGAGAGCGCAGTACCAGAAAGTCCGATCAGCGAATAAGCAGGCGCGCCGCCATTCAGACCAGGCTCAAGTTGGCTGGTGTAGTTGATCCGATACTGGTTCGGCCCAGGGTTCGTGCTCACTCGAACGTAGCGAACAGGCTGTCCAAAGTTCGGACCAGCATTTTGGTCTGGCCCGGTAACGATTTCGCTGCCAGGAACGATGGCAACCTTGAATCCGAGGTTCGGGTTGAGCGGGCTCGTGGTGCCGTCGGGCTGGTTCAGCAACCGAAGGTCGATAAATCGGTGAATTCGGCTCTGATCCAGATTCCGAACGCCAAAAGCGTTCGTCGTGTCCGTTTCCCACATGTCCCACACCTTGTTGAAGCGCTGATTGACGGTAGAGAATGCGGCGTCATAGAAGTTGCCGGCGAGGTTCGCAGCAGTGCGAGGCGTTTCGGCCGCACCACTCGCGATGGTAGGCAGGTTTCCAGGGTTGTCAATCGGAGGTGCAATCGATGGACTTCCGACCTCGTTGATGCCGAAGCTAGCGATGATCCGGCCTTTTGCGCCATCGAAGGCGTATGGTGTGAAGATGCTTCGAGCCGCCGGGTCATTGAGCCAGTTGGATCGAAGGTTTGCTGCCTGAACCGCCTGAGTGAATGGGTATCGCTGTCCACTGGCCTGCACCGAGTCATACGTGGAAAGGTCGAAGACCTCAACCCCGCCCAAGAAGTCGTCGGCAATCGGACCATCGGGATCGTATGCGTAAATGCTGAATCCAGGAGCGGCACCGGGCAGGCCATTGTTAGCATCCGTGCGGCCAACGAGATACTCATTTCCGACCGCAAGGTTCGACCAGCCAGCTGGCCAAGTTCGAACCGTGGCGTTGCTCCAAAGCCCCAGTTTGGTGGTGAAGACGTCTGGAGCAATTCGATCTGCATTGTCCGTTTCCTGGCCCAACCGAACAGCGATTTGACCCTCTGCAGGCTCACTTGCCACTCGAGTTGGACGGAACTGGACGAGAGGAATCACCGTTGGAATGCCGGCACGGTTTTGCACGCGGCGGCTGTTCAGGTCGTAAACCGTCTGCAGCATGTCGTACCGAGAAACTTCGGTTTGCACAACTGATCGTCGGAGCCAGTTTCGGATCCGGTCTGCCTTGGCATCGTTGGTGATAACCGCGCCCGCTCCATCGAAGTTTGGTATGAAGAATCGAGGATCGTCAAGGATCGGCTGACTGTTCGCATCCGCTTCAAAGTACTGAAGATTGGCAGCGTAGACGTTGTTTCCCGCAATGGTTTGGAATACGCGTGGCTGCACTTCCGCCCGGTAAAGGACGTACAGATTGTCCCGCGCTCCGTTTCGAGCCAACAACAATCCGTCATATGGGTTGTTGTACGGCTGGAATGGATCGCGCAGGCCGACGAAGTAACGGACAATCGTCGCACCTGGTGCAACCGGGAGCTGAGTTTGGCCCTTGAAGTTCTGCAGCGTAGGGTCCTCTTTGCCGGTGATCGGATCGATGAATCCACCGGTTGGACCGCGCTGTCCGGTCTGAGCCGGAATGATCAGGTCCATTCGGGTGTACGGAGCAAGAACATCCACCTCCTGCCTTGGCAGCAGAACTGAACCATCAGCGTTGACCCGAGGTACGCGAACTACGAGCGATGTACTCGGCACACGAACACTTGTTCCGTTGACGGTAACGAACACGGCAGAAGCGCCACGAACCGCAACCGCGTTGGAGACCTCTCGACTAACGCGCTCGGTCAGTCGCTTGCCCAACTCCTGAGCATCCGAAAGAGCCTGTGCCTGACGAGTGAGGTTGAAGCTCTGAATAACCGGAAGGATGATCAGGGTCAACAAGATCGCGGAGATCGCGATGACCGTGAGCAACTCAACGATCGTGTAAGCCAATTTGCGTCGCATCAATTCTGCACCTCGCCACGTTCAATAAACGTTTGCACGGTTGTTCGGCGGTACCCGCGAGTGAATCGTTCCAGGGCCCGAACATTATCGGGACTAGAGGCGCTGAGACCGAAGCTATCGGGGTTCCAAAGGGTTCGAACCGAGATCGATCCGCCTTTGATGCCTCGAACGGCGGGCGCGGCATCGTACGCAAAAGTTACGGCAGCAGCATCCGCATCGCGAATATCAATGTAAGGTCTTGGAATCACGTTGCCAGCATCGTTACGGATTACGAAGTCCTTTCCGCCGAGCGTGCGGCGATTTCCGCCACCGTCCAGATAGTGAATCTCCGAGATCGTGACCTTCTGCTCGACATCTTCCGCGGGGAAGTAGATTCGAGTCGTTGCACCACCGATGACTGAGCTTGACCCACCGATGTAGAACTCACCCGAACCAGGCAAAATCGGCGAAGCAAAGTACTGAGATGCGGGCTTGATGACCTGAACCGCCCACTCTTCTTTAGCCATGTAAACGGCTCGGAAGGCGCGCCCTTCGATGTCAACCTCTCGATTCCCGCCGGTAACCGGATCGATCAAGAAAATCTGAATGCCGTTTCGGGTGGCATTGGTATCGACAAAGGTGATCAGACCGAGGCTCTTGTTAATCGTCAGCGTCAAGTCTGCCTTGGTCCCCGGGCGGTGCTCAGAAACGTAAGCTCCGGTTTCCAGATCAACGATCGTCAGGAATGAACTTCGTTCGGTTTGTCCTTCAATGATCGGATCATCGCTTCCACCCATCGAAGTCAATCTCAGCCCGTCCGGACCGTTTTGGCCGGATACTTTGATCGGAGCAATCGGCAACCGGAATTGGCCTTGCTCGATACTGGTAATGCGGAACTCGCTGCGCAGCTCGCGCCAGTCCTGTACGGTGTAGTCCAAAACCACTCCGAGCGGCTGACGACCATTCGCGGTCGGCACGGTCAAACCGTTGGTGAGGGGGTTCACCAAAATCGTTCCGAGACTATCGTCAACCGGGATGTACTCGAACGGACTGTCCGAGAAAATCGTTACGGTTCGCATCGCCCGGGCAACTTTCAGCGAATCTGGATTGATTGCAATGAAAGTCTCCCCGCCGGCAAGCAGTGGATTGACAACGTCCGTGCTCAGATCAAGGCGCAGGAACGGCTGATTTCCACTCGGGACATCCAGGGCCGTGTCTGCGATCGGCACTTCAACGTTGCGGTAATACCGCTTGTCAACTCCGTCGGCAGTTTGAATCAAAGCGTAAAAGCTGACGCGGAAGAGGGTGATCGGACCGGTTGGCAGGAAGAGGGAAACGGTTGAGTTCGACGCGTCCCGCACGAAATATTCGAAAGGCGAATAGGTGAATCCGGTTCGGTACAGGCGGCCCGAGATAAGAGCCAAATCCTGCGGCGGGTTGGAGTTTTGCGCCAACGGGCTGCTGTTCACGATAAACCCTTGGGTCGAATCGATTGGGCCAAAGGTTGGAATGAGCAAGCCGCCGAACGCGCCATTGACGAGCCGTCGAGGGGCGGGAATTCGGTGGGCCTCTCCTAGAATCCGTCGGCGATGGTTTGCGGCAACGTTGCTGGCCCAGTTGCCTTGAGGCACGGACGAGGCGTTGTAAACGATTCCGCTCGAATCCACCGTACATTCAGGATGGAGCGTCAGCTGACTCGGCAGGGCATCGCCAAGAATCTGCTCTGGAATGCCGTCGGCACGAGACTTGAGCCGTTCAGCTTCGTCTCGCGAAAGCTGGGTTGCCTGGGAGTTCTTTTTCGCCAGGGTGAGGATTTGAAAGCCTCGAGGAAAGATCTGGACGACCGCCAAGATTCCGACGAGCAAGATCACCATGACCACGAGTACTTCCACGAGGGTCGTACCACGGCGCATAGCGGAGCCAAAGGAGCGGGGTTGGGGTGCGTTCACAGTTACGACCTCCGAGATTACGGGTTCACCTGCCAAGACCGTTCGGCGACGGCGGCACTGTCAAAGGGCTTTGCGCTTCCACCGAGGAAGAGAACAACGTCTCGCTTCGCTCGGGTGGCGTTTCCGTTAGCGTGTTCGCGGAAATAGCTGTTCCACGTGATGACGGTCGATTCTGGGGGTTCGGAATATCCTAGCTGTCGAGGATCGTCATCCGAAGAACCGAGTCCGCTACCGTCCGTCGCGCATGCCGAGGTTGGCACGCTGTAGCCGGTCCAGAACAGGGCATATCGCAACTCCACCTGATCTGGATTTGCGGAGCCTGCAACCTTCGCGACGTCATAGCCGCTGACCGAATAGTATTCGTTATCTACTTCGGTACAGCCTGCCCCGGTGTTAACCGCGCGCTGCACGAATCCGTCGGCTGGGCCAAATCGCTGTTCGGCCAGTGGGTCGGTATTCAGAGGATTGTCCCACCGCGACGGCCAGACCGCCGTCGTGCCGAGCGAGTTGCTGGAGCGGTTATATGCCGGTCGGAAAGTCTCGATGCTGTCAACCCGCTTCGGGTAAAGCGCGCCGCTCAGCTGAGTTGCTGGAATGATGTTTCCGGCATTCGCACCAGATTCGTACCGGTTGACGTATCCGAGCAAAGCAGGCGGATACGCGCCTTGGTCGGCCTTGTAAAGCTGAAGCGCCGTTCGCAACGAGTTCATGTTGTTGATGTCAGAACTTCGGTACGCACCGTCTTTGGCCCGGGCCAGAACAGGGAAAGTGATCCCCGCCAGGATGGCGATGATGGCAATCACCACCAGTAATTCAATTAATGTAAATCCGTTTCGGCCTTTCATGCGTTGGACGCCTTGGGTCTCCCGCATTTCTAGACGGGATACAAGCCCCGCATGTTCCTCACCGACACGGCCAGAAAATCTACTAAACCTCACCAAACTGTCCCCCTTTTTGCGTACAGAAGCCTGCAGCAACCCCAGACGGGTTCTACCCGAACTCAAACCATCTCGACACAAGCAACGAAAGCCGTTGCTTTAAAAGTTGAAATAGGCCTTGACTGCCTTTTCAATTGCATCGCCAAAGAGCAGACAAATGATCGAACCTAGCGCCAAATACGGCCCAAACGGGATCGTCGTGGCGGTCGGCTCCCAAGTGTCGTTCTCGTCAATTCCTTTCGGAGGCGGCTCTTCTCCAATCAATTTATACAACGACGGGAAGAACAGCGCAACTATGTCGAGACACAGCAGATACCAAACTCCCCTGACTATATAGGTCAAGACGGGCTCGACTGGCAACATTTCCGCCTCACTTTCCGCCGCTTCTTCCTCCGCGGCTGCCTTCTTGCTGTTCACCGCAATCAGGATCAGGCCAATCACCAGCCCGGCAAATACGCCAATGACCACGCTGATTCCGGTCAAGATCGGCCCGAGCATCGCCCCAACGCCGCGCATCAGCTTGATATCCCCATCTCCCAAGGCGTCCTTACCAAGAATGAGCCGGCCGAGAAAGAACGAAATCCCCCACATCACAGCCCAGCCCGCAAACGCTCCGGTAAGCGCGGTCATCCATTGCCCGGTGTAACCCATCGCGGCAACTCCGATCACAAGCATGAGCGCGTTCAGCTCGTCCGGAATGATGAATAGCTCCCAGTCGATGTAGATGACGGCGACGAGGCAGGCGAGCATCGCCATCACAAAGCCCATCCACCCGCCACGATCAGCTTGAATCTGGAATTGGTACCAGGCCCCGGCGAAGAGAAGGCCGGTAAGAACCTCGACCCAGAAGTAGCGAGAAGGCACCGGGGCCGCGCAATACCGACACTTGCCCCTGGTGGAGAGCCAGCTAAACAGCGGCATCAGGTCGATCCACTTTAGGGACGCCTTACAAATCGGGCACATGCTGCTCGATGGGTTCAGGAACGAAATCGCCCGCGGCAACCGGTAGATCACCATGTTCAGGAAGCTCCCGGTCACCGCACCCAGCACAAACCCAATCAGCAAGGTCCAAATCGGCACGCCGTAGTTTAGCGCGTGAACAACACAAGGAATCTTATATGACAAGGCGACCCGCTACCGGGAGTCGAGGACTGCAGCCTTCGCCGCTGGGCTGGCAGCCGTTAGTGAATGCGATCCAGCTCTCGGATTCCCCTCTTTGAAAGAAGCAATTCTCCCTGGATCCGGCCCTAGCCCATGATCAGCGCAGGACGAACGTCCGTCTGAGCAAAGTCCTGGCCAACAAACAACAGACGTTGGTGGGTGGATTTGGCGAGCGCATAAGCGATGCAGTCACCAAAGTTGAGACTCGCCGGATGCCGCCCCTTTCCGTATTGGTCGAACGCCCGCGCGGCGACCACAGCTTGTTCCGGCGTGAACTCGACAACCGTGATGCCAAGTTGGGCGAGCCTTTGCTGCAGAATGTCCGCTGTTCGGACTCCATAGTGTTTGGCGAGAACCATATGAGCCTCAAGGTAGTTCGGAGCCGCAATGATCGGCGCCGAGCCTAAAAGGAGGGGACCAATTGTGTCCGCGAGCGGCTCTTCGAGCAAGACCGCAACCAGGGCCGAGGTATCTACAACCATAACTACTCGAACAAAGCGTCGTACTCTTCTTTGGGGATTCGCTTCCCTCGCACGTCTGGAGGAAGCTTGGACCAGACATCTCTCTCAAGATCGTCACGGATCTTTTTCCAACGCTCTTCCAACGTCGGCAAGTCTAACTGCTTCTGGCGATCCAAAAGCGCTTTGCGGATCGCCTCGGTCTTCGTCTCGCCGGTCGCGCGAGCAATCTCGGTCGCCAGCCGTTCGACCTCGGCATTCTTGATGTTCAGAGCCATGGTGTAATTTTGACGGACTCTACCATTCCTAGGTTTCGTCGCATTTTAAGGGAACACAAACAAAAAAGCCCCTTCGCTTTCGCGAAGGGGCTTTCGAGAGTTTTCTTTTACTCGTCCGAGTCGCCGCCCGACAGTTTCGAGATAACGTCGACCAGCGGAAGGAACATCGCGACAACGATGAATCCAACGACAAATCCAAGCGAAACGATCATGATTGGTTCGATGGCCGCGGTCAGCGATGCAAGGGTTGCTTCAACCTCCGCGTCGTAGAAGTCCGCGATTTTCTGCAACATGAAGTCGAGCGATCCGGATTCTTCTCCGACGCCGATCATGTGAACGACCATCGGCGGGAACAGCTTAGAGGCTTCCAGCGGGTCGCCAATTCGGTCTCCTTCTCGGATACGGGCTCGGGCTTCCATCAAGGCGTCCGCCATGATCGAGTTTCCAACCGTACCCGCAACCGTTTCCATGGCCTGCAAGATCGGTACACCGGAGGTGAGCAACGTGCCCATCGTTCGGCTAAACCGGGTCATACAAACTTTGTGGTGCAACTTGCCAAAGACCGGAATCTTCAACTTCACTCGGTCCATGACACGGCGGCCAAACCGAGTTGAAGTGAAAATCTTGTTCGCAATGACAATCGCGACGATTCCGACGGCGATCATCCAACCGCGGTACTGAATGACGTTCGAAATGTCGATCAGAAGCTTCGTTGGTGCCGGAAGGTCATCTGCCTTCAGTCCCAAGTCGGTAAGAATGGCCGACCACTGCGGAACAAACCAAGCGACCAAGAAGGTGACGATGCCAACCGACATGATCGCAACCAGAATCGGGTACGTCATGGCCGACTTCACCTTTCGGCGGAGTTCCACGTCCTTTTCCAAGAACGTCGAAAGTCGCTGCAGGGACTCTTCCAAGACACCACCAACTTCACCGGCTTTGATCAAACCGATAAATAGGTTGTTAAAGGCTCGAGGGTGTCGCTGCATGGCGCGAGAAAGGCTTTCGCCGCCTTCAACTCGCTCGCCGATGTCGGCAAGAATCTTCTTGAGCTTTGGATCTTGCGTCTGCCGACCCAAAACGTCGAGGCAGCGGACCAGAGACACACCAGCATCAACCATCGTCGAGAACTGGCGGCAGAAGACGGACAGGTGGCCAAGCTTGACCTTTCCGTAGTTCTTCTGCTTAGCCGATTTCGACTTGATCATCGTGACCTCGGTGATCACGAATCCCTGTTCTTCAAACCTTTTACGCAGAATGTCTTCGCTTTCTGCGTCGGCGGTTCCCTTTTGGAGTCCGCCGGTGGCGTCCCTAAATGTGTAGCTGAATACTGGCATTTTCTATCTCCACTCTTAAACTTGGCTTTCTTGTCTTGGTCTTCCCGAAAAAGGAGTTACCTTCCACGCGAAGGTGGCGCGCCGGGGAGTCCGGAGCCGCCTGGGCCTGTTCCGGAAGCCGGGGTGTTGAGCATCTTCGTAAGCTCTTCCTTGTTCGAACATCGCGCATAGGCGTCGTCGAGCGAGATGAGTCCCTTCAGATACAGGTCACGCAAACACTGGTCCATGGTGAACATGCCCATCGAACCACTGGTTTGAATCATGGACGGAATCTGGTGGGTCTTCGCTTCTCGGATGAGGTTGCGAATTGCCGGAGATGCGATCATGACCTCGTTCGCCGGAACTCGACCGGGCTTTCCAAGTCGCGGCATGAGCTGCTGCGAAATGATGGCCACAATGTTGTTCGAAAGCTGAACGCGAATCTGCTCCTGCTGTCCTGGCGGGAAAACGTCAATCATACGGTCGATCGATTCGGCCGCGGTGTTCGTGTGAAGCGTAGCAAAGACCAAGTGACCGGTTTCTGCCGCGGTAATCGCCAAACCGATCGTTTCAACGTCTCGCATTTCACCGACCAGCAGGATGTCTGGGTCTTCTCGAAGCGAACCGCGAAGCGCGTTCAAGAAGCTTCGGGTGTCCGAACCGACTTCGCGCTGGTTGATGATGCACTTCTTGTGCTCGTGCAGATACTCGATCGGGTCTTCGATCGTGATAATGTGGTGCGCGTGGTTCTCGTTGATGTGGTTAATCATCGCCGCGAGCGACGTTGACTTTCCAGAACCCGTAGGTCCCGTAACCAGAATCAGACCACGAGGTCGTTCGCAAAGCTGCTTCAGAATGTTCGGCAGGTTCAGCTGCTCAACCGTCGGAATCTTCGCCGGAATCAACCGGAATGCGGCCGCGACCGCACCCTTTTCTCGGTAATAGTTAACTCGGAACCGGGCACGGCGAGGAAGCTGGTACGAAAAGTCAAGCTCGAGAGTCGTTTCGAACTTGTTGATGTTGTCGTCCGAAAGGATGTCGTACAGCATTCGCTGCGAGTCCTGCGGCGTGAACTTTTCGTAGTGCAACGGCTTCAGCTTTCCGTCTTCTCGAATAATCGGAGCGGAGTTCTGGCTGATGTGAAGGTCCGACGCGCCTCGGTCGACGACTAAGTGCAAAAGCTCGTCAATGTGAAGATCTTCTAGTGAAGCCGGCGGCCCACTGTGTTCCTCTTCTGGCTTTTCGGCCGGAAACGGATTGCCTCCTCCGGGTGGTGGCGGCATCATGCCACCCGCACTCGGGATCCCTGGTCCAACTCCAACTCCGACTCGTGGCGGAGGCGTCATTCCTGAATTGTTTTGCATACTTTTGCCTACGTCCTTTAGAAGCCCGCTGTGAACACGACTCGCATGACTTCACCCGGATCGGTGACGCCTTCGAGAACTTTGACCAGTCCGTCTTCTCTAAGCTCTTTCATTCCATTCGCTTTCGCCGCGTCCTTAATATCCTGTAGAGGGGCTCGGCGCACAACAAGTTCCGCAATTTCTGCGTTCATTGTCAGCAACTCGTGGAAACCAGTTCGACCGCGGTAGCCGGTCATTCGGTTGTTCTCGTTCGGAATACCGCGGAAGAGCGTGATCTGCTCTTCGGGGTCCGTAAACTGAAGCCCGAACCGCTTGAGGTCCGCTGCCGGTACCTGGTAGCTCTCTCGGTGATCTGGGTCGATTCGTCGTCCAAGTCGCTGAGCCAAGATACCGATCAAGGTTGCAGAGATCAAGAACGGCTCAACGCCCATGTCGGTCAAACGGATCGTGGCCGAAGGAGCATCGTTGGTGTGAAGCGTGGAGAGAACCAAGTGGCCCGTAAGTGCCGCTTCAATCGCGATTTCCGCCGTTTCAACGTCTCGGATTTCTCCGACCATGATGATGTCAGGGTCTTGTCGAAGGAAGGCTCGAAGCGCGGTTGCAAAGGTCAGACCGGCTTTTCGGTTCATCTGAACCTGGTTTACGCCGTTCATCTGGTACTCAACCGGGTCTTCTGCGGTCAAGATGTTGACGCCGACCGTGTTGAGCTTGGAAAGAATTGAGTTTAGCGTCGTGGTTTTGCCCGATCCCGTAGGACCCGTGGCAAGGAACATACCGTTCGGCTGGCTACAAAGTTCTTCGATCTTCAGCTGGTTCTCGTCGGTAAATCCGAGTTTGACCAAGCCGACCATCGCCGAGCCTTTGTCCAGAATTCGCATAACGATCTTCTCGCCCTGCGGGGTTGGAACCGAACTTACGCGAAGGTCATATTCCTTGTTGTTGGTTCGAATTTCAATTCGACCGTCTTGCGGAATACGTCGTTCGGCGATGTTCATTTCCGCCATGATCTTCAGACGGCTGATGAGCGGAGCCATCAGGTTTCGAGGAACCGTCATGGCTTCCATCAAAACACCGTCAATGCGGTACCGAACCCGGACCGATCGGTCCTGCGGCTCAACGTGAATGTCCGAAGCTCGGTCCGAAATCGCCTGCTGAATGAGGGCGTTGGCAAGCCGGATAATCGGCGCTTGCTCAGCCATCTTCTCGTCGTCATCGGCACCGGCATCGCTCGTGGCAATGTCTCGGTTGACGCCGGCTTCCGCGATGGCTCGCTTCATCGCGTCCGAATAGTTGCTGGTCGCGATTGGAGCCGCTGCTGCAGCGACCGGCGTAGCAGCCGAAGCTGCACCTGGAGCCGGTGCGGCAGAGCTGCCGGAGTAATACTTCTTAATCGCGTCTTCAATGGCGGCCGGAACGGCAAGCACCGGAACCACGCGGAGGCCGGAAGCAATCTTGATGTCGTCGAGAGCAACGATGTTGCCCGGATTGGTCATCGCGACATAGAGCGTGTTTCCGTCTTTCTTGACCGGAATGGCGTTGTGCGCCTTAACGATCCGCTCAGGAACAACGTTGATGGCGCCGCTCTCAATCGCCGGAATGCGGTCGAGATCAACAAAGCCATATCCCATTTCTTGGGCTTTGGCCTGAAGAACTTCTCGTTCCCCAACAAAGTTCAAAGAAATCAACACCCGATCTAGCGGCTGACCCGTTTGCTGAGCAACCTTTTTTGCCTCCTCGTGCTGTTCAGGCTTCAAGAAACCTTTTTGCAGGAGGTACTGCTCCATTGAAATTCGCGGCAATGCCATACTCGTTTTTCCCCACACCTCGGCCGCAAACGCAGCCGAACGCTCCCCAAGCGAGTTTTGATTGTAGACCAAAGGTCCCGCTCTGCCTATGGGTTGGGTGCAAATAAGACGAAATGAACGCGGCGGAACGTTCATTCCGCCGCGTTTTCTCTCTCGCTTGCGTACGCCCGACCGGTTACGACGCCGTTTGCAGCGCCCGAACGCGCTCTTCGATCGGCGGGTGAGTCATAAACAGCTTCATGAATCCGCCCCCTGAGAAAGGCGAAGCAATGTACATATGTGCACTCGCTGTCTGCGCTGTCGTACTTGGAATCCGGTCCGTGCCTCGCTCTAACGACTTCAATGCCGAGATCATCGGCTGCGGCGAACCGATCAAATCCGCCGCCGCACGGTCGGCGCCAAACTCTCGAGTTCGCGAAATCGCCATCTGAATCACCGTCGCCGTTATCGGCGCCAAGATCATCATCAGCAAGTCGACAATCGGATTCCGCTCCTCGTTATCGCCCCGCGGAATGAGCCATGCCAATTGCGCCAAAAAGCTGATGAAGGTCGCAAATGCCGCCGTCACCGTCATCAGCAAGCTGTCTCGATTCTTAACGTGGCCCAGCTCGTGCGCCAGAACCGCAATCACCTCGTCACGGGGCATCAGGTTCAAGAGCCCCTCGTTGAAGCAAACCACCGCCACGCTAGGATTTCGACCGGCCGCAAAAGCGTTCGGCTGAGGGTCTGGCGAGATGTACAGCTTCGGCGCAGGAATTCCCGCTCGTTGCGACAACGTCTCATTCGCCGTCGCCAGCCACGCCAGTTGGTTCTGAGATCGAGGGTCCAGCTCTTCGAAGGCAACGCCGTGGGCCATCCGAATCGCCATCTTGTGTCCGTTAAAGTAAGCGATGCTCTGGAAAAGCACCGCCGCGCCAAGACCAATGACCGCGCCTTGTAAGCCGAAGAAGTAACGCCCTACGACAACCGCGAGGCCGCCGAAGACTGCCATCAAGATTCCCGTTTTAAGGAAGTTCATGCGCTATTCAACGCTTTGCGGGCTTAAGGCATTCCGCCAGGAGTGAACTGGCCGCCAGCCTAGGTCTTTTGTAATCCTTGAGCAGTCGACCGTCGAACCAAACACATCAAGTTCTGACGAAACCTCGATCTCCGGGCCGAAGAATCGCGTTATTGCGTCCCGAGTTTCAAAGGTCGTGAGGTTGTCCGCCGCCGCCACCATATATGCCCGGTGTCCGTGCCCCAACACCTCGCGGGGAGCCTCCACCGCCAATCGAAAAGCCGTCGCCGCGTCCCGCGCATCAAGGTAGGCCCAAAGATTCGTGTGCCCGCCCGGCCAGTGCCCCGCGCGCTTTTCAATCCAATCGCTATCCTCCGGGACCGTGATGAAGTTGATTCGCAGGCTCACCGCGGAAGTCTCCGGGTACGTCGCCACGATGCTCTCCGCGATCTCTTCGCCCATCAGCTTGCTGAGCGCATAAGCGCTTCGCGGCCGGGTCATATCCCCTTCGCCAAACGGGAATCGCGGCGGGCACAAGTTGCCCGAAGACCAGCCATTCGCCTGCTCGGAGCTGGCATAAACAATGCGCTTCACCCCCAAATCGCCCGCCGCCATCATGGCGCTGTGCGTCATCCCCACGTTGGAAACGAACTGATGATTGCGCGGAACATATCCGGCTCGGGGGTCAGCTGCAAGGTGAACGACCGCGTCTGGCTTAACCTCCAGCATCACGTCATAAATTTGCCCGGCGTTGCTGAGATCGACCCCAATGTAGTTGCCCCAGCGGCGCGATTCGCCGGGGTTCTTATCCACGTTGATCGCCCAGTGACCGGCCGCCGCAAGCTCTTCTATCACATACTTTCCAAGCCTGCCGGACCCGCCGGTCACAAGAATCTTCATCCCAGTCAGGCTACCGTTTCCTAGGCTTCCGGTACCCTCTCTGACTTGCTTCGCAACGACCTTCAAAGCCTCATCTCGCGCGCCGTCGCCACCCGAGTTTCTGCCGGAACTCTTCCCGCCGTCTTGGCCGATTTTCGACCGGAAATCTCCGACACCAAGCAGCCCGAGCACGGCGACTTCGCCTGCAACTTGGCCATGGTCGCCAGCAAAGCCGCCGGAATGAATCCGCGCCAACTTGGTGAAGCCCTGCGAACCGCGATCCTAGAAACCGATGGAGGAAACACCCTCGACGACGTCGAAGTGGCCGGTCCTGGATTCTTAAACCTTCGCCTCAAGCCGACCGCCATCGCCGCCTACGTACCGACCGCGCTTGAACTAGGCACTGAGAGGCTCGCACAAGTTCCCCAGCCACAAGGCAAGAAGATCAACGTTGAGTTCGTCTCGGTGAACCCGAACGGACCGATCACCATCGGCTCCGGACGCGGTGCCGCCTTTGGCTCCGCCCTCTGCAATGTCCTCGCCGCCGCCGGGAACGAAGTCCACCGCGAGTACTACATCAACGATGGCGTGAACAGCGAGCAGATGCGCCTCTTCGCCGAGTCTGTGGCTGCTCTACTTCGCGGTGAGCCGGTTCCAGATAATGGCTACAAGGGCGACTATGTTGTGGCTGTCGCCGAAGCATTGAAGGGAACGATTCCCGCCGATGTGAAGCTCGCCAGCCAAGACCTCATGCTCCAAGCCCAGGCCCGCGATCTCGCGACGTTCGGCGTCACCTTCGACACCTGGTTCTCCGAACAGTCCCTCCACGACTCAGGCGTCGTGGCCCAGCGCCTCGACGAGCTCACCGCGAAAGGCGTTGCCGACGATCAGCCGTTCCGCACCAAAGTCAAAATCGTTAAGGGCAAGATCGAAGAAACCGAGATCGAGCCGCAAGAGACGGTGAAGGACGAAGACGACGCCGAGGGCAGCGGAAAGACCCTCTGGCTCCGCAGCACCAAGTTCGGCGACGACCAAGACCGTGTGCTTCGCCGCCGCGATGGCCGCCTCACCTACATCTCCAGCGACGTCGCCTACCACGCCGATAAGTTCAACCGCCCGGCCAACGCCGACAAGCTGATCACCGTCCTTGGTCCAGACCATCACGGCTACATCGGCCGCCTGAACGCCGTCGTCGCCGCGCTCCTTCAAACCTCCGAGCAGACCGACGAGGAAGCCACCGCCACCGCCCGCGAGAAGCTAGAGGTCGTCATCTTCCAAGTCGTACGCTTCCTAAAAGAAGGCAAGCCCGCGCCGATGCGCAAGCGCGATGGCAACATCTACGCCCTCATCGACCTCATCAACGAGATCGGCCAGAGCACCGCGCCGAATGCCGACGCCGAAGAGCAGCAGCGCATCGGCCGCGACGTCACTCGCTTCTTCTATCTGATGCGAAGCCACGACACCGCGATGGACTTCGACCTCGACCTCGCCGCCCGCCAAAGCGACGAAAACCCGGTCTTCTACGCCCAATACGCCCACGCCCGAATCTGCTCCGTGCTCGCCCGAGCCGGGGAAATTGAAGCTGGCGCCGCCGATCACGCACTTCTGGTCCACCCGCGTGAAGGACTACTGATCAAGAAGATTCTCGACCTGCCATGGGAAGTTGAGCGAAGCGCCCGCGATTACGGAGTGCATCGCCTCACCACCTACGTGGTCGAACTCGCGCGCCTTTTCCACCACTTCTACGATGCCTGTCGCGTGGTGCAACCGGAACAGCCCGAGCTCAGCCGAGCTCGCCTCGACCTCTGCCGCCTCACCAAAAACGCCCTCCAAGCCGCCCTGGACCTGCTGGGAATATCGGCTCCGGAGAGAATGGAACGCGCGGCCCTAGTGTCGGAAGACTAAATCAGGGTCGCGAATTTAGCGCGACGAGCAAACCGATAACCGCCATCACGCCAATCGGCACGGCGGGCATTCGGGAGTTGATACAGACGCTGCCCGTGCAACGCATCGTGAGGTGGTAGCCGTAGCCCATGAGCGCGCCGCCGCCCAAGCCAAGGAAGGCCTTAAAAACCGGATTCATACTATTTAGAACGTAATCCTTCAACAAACGGTTCAAAGCCGACGAACTCGCTGAGCTCGCACCGAAACGGCTTCCCAGAATCCGTCAAGTACAGCTTCCCTTTGTCGATGGCGTACGACTTCCCCTTGTACCGAACCCCGTCCCAGCTATCTGTAAAGTAAGACGCCAACGAGACGGTGAACTGAGATAGGCCGTTGCGGAACGGGTCGTAAAGCACCACCGATTTCACCCCGCTCGTGTAAGGAACAAACGCGTTCACGTACGGCGCCATGTCCGCCAGTTCCAAGTCGAAACTCCGGTTGCCCTCGGCGTCCGTAACCATCACCTGCAACCCGTTCTCGGTAACCAAGACGTTCGCCAGTCGCGGCTTCGGATAGGTCGACCGCGAAACCTGCCGCAGAATCTTGCCTTCGGGGGACACATAAAACCGATGCTCCACATCTGCATCCGCGTCTCCACTTTCCGGCTTGTACCGCGTGTACCAGCGCACCACCCGGCAAGGCTCCCCAAACAACTCGCCCTCCGTGACGCCATAAGTACACCACCCCAATCGCCGCGTAATGTGCGACTGCGGAATCGGCTGCCCCCGATCGTCGTACCGCAACTCCGTGGTCTTCCGATAAATCAAATCGTGCCGCTGCTCGGCAATGATAAGGGGCCCGGTCACCAACTCACGCATAAAGAACCGCGGATAAACATCGCCCTGCGTCGGAGCTTGGATCAGGAGGGAGAGGAGAAACATGACGTCGACTTCTGGTTCTGGCTATCTGACTGTACGACAATGCCTGCCCTTTGGAGTGCGGGAGCTCTGCTACCGCTTTCTGGGAGATGGTAGAAAAAACAGTTCATAGCGCCTTAGCCGAGAGCAGCCCGCGGAAACCGAAACCGATCCACGTCTCGCAGCGCTCCTGTCCGGAACTCTCCAACAAATCCGAACCAATCCGAACTAATCCGAACCAAAGCCATCCAAAGCGCCCCCAACGTATACTCGCCCAATGCCGGTACAGGCTTTCAAGTTCGGCGTGATTGGGGGTGGGCTCATGGGGAAGGAGTTTGCCAGCGCGGCGGCGCGGTGGTTCCACCTCGAAGGCGTCCCGGCGAAGCCCGTCATAACCGCCATCTGCGACCCGGCCCCGGGCGCGCGGGAATGGTTCCAGCAGAACGTGCCGACCGTCACCCTCGCCACCGACGACCTCGCGACCTTGCTGACTCGCGACATCGACGCCGTCTATGTCGCCGTGCCGCACCACCTGCACCGACCCATCTACCGACAAGTCATCGAAGCTGGAAAGCACCTTTTCGCGGAAAAGCCGTTCGGAATCGACCTAGAATCCGCCGAAGAAATCGCGAAGATTTCCGCCGCGCACCCGCAGGTGAAGATCGGAATCTCGTCCGAATTCCCGTTCTATCCCGCCGTCCAGCGCATCATCCACCACGTGGAAGCCGGTGAGTTTGGCGAGATCTTCGAAATCCGCGCCGCCTTTAACCATTGCAGCGACCTCGACCCGAACAAGCCGATCAACTGGAAGCGGCAGATTGCCTTTAACGGCGAATACGGCTGCATGGGTGACCTCGGCCTGCACGTATGCCACGTCCCGTTCCGCCTCGGATTCCACCCGGCGAACGTGCGCGCCGCGCTCTCGAACATCGTCAAAACCCGCCCCGGACCGAACGGCGAGCCCGTCCCCTGCGAAACCTGGGACAACGCGACTCTGCTTTGCCAAACCGAAGCCGGAGCCACGATGCTCCTAGAAACCAAGCGCATCTCCCCCGGCGACACCAACTCTTGGAAGCTGGAAATTTACGGAACCAAGATGTCGGCCCAGTTCAGCACCGCGCAGCCCAAAACCCTGCGCACCCTCCGCTACGAAAGCGGCCAGCCGCAGGAATGGCGCGAGGAAAGCCTCGGCCAGCCGCACGCCTTTAAAAGCATCACCGGCCACATCTTCGAGTTCGGCTTCAGCGACGCCATCCTCCAAATGTGGGCCGCGTACCTCACCGAACTTGCCGGCGAAACCCCGCCGTTCCGCGTCGCCACCCCGGCCGAGGCCCTGCTGAGCCATCGCCTCTTCACCGCCGCCCTCCGGTCGCAGGCCAACGGCACCACCGAACCGGTATGAGCCGCATCCTCGTCGCCGGGCACATCTGCCTCGATATCATTCCGAAGCTCGAACGGTTCGACGGGTTCCAACCCGGCAGCTTGGTCGAAGTCGGAAAAGCCACCCTCAGCACGGGCGGAGTCGTGAGCAACGTCGGCCGCGCTCTCCACCGCCTCGGCGTCCCCGTCACCCTCGTCGGCCTCATCGGTTCGGACATCTTCGGCCAAAACGTCCAATCCCTCCTCGGTCCGCTCGCCGAAGGCTTCCAGCTCCGCGAGGACGTTTCGACGTCGTATTCGATCGTCCTCGACCCGCCGGGACAAGACCGAATGTTCCTCCACGACCCCGGCGCAAACGCCGCCTTCGCCTCCCAAACCGTCCCCAACGATGCCCTGAGCCAAGCCAGCCACCTCCACTTCGGCTACCCGCCGCTCATGAAAACCATGATCGAGCACGACGGCGCCGAACTCACCGACCTCTTCCGCCGCGCAAAATCCGCCGGCCTAACCACCTCGCTCGACCTCAGCGTCCCCGACCCGAACTCCTTCGCCGGCCAAGTCGATTGGTCGCGCATCCTCAGCTCGGTCCTGCCCTACGTCGACGACTTCATGCCCAGCCACGACGACCTCCGCGCGATGTTCGGCACGGTCAGCCCGTCCGAGTCCGCCGCGAAAGCCCACCAGCTAGGCGCATCTCGAGTCGTGCTGAAATGCGGTGAAGAAGGCGTTCT
This sequence comes from Chthonomonas calidirosea, assembly GCA_945859975.1. Classification (GTDB taxonomy): domain Bacteria; phylum Armatimonadota; class Fimbriimonadia; order Fimbriimonadales; family Fimbriimonadaceae; genus Fimbriimonas. The sequence continues at coordinate 25,778 of CAMAPH010000013.1, read as the reverse complement.
GCTCTCGGACGAAACCGGCACATCCTGGCACCACTGCTTCCCGGTAACCGTAACCGGAGCAACCGGCGCTGGAGACGCCACCATCGCGGGCTACCTCTACGGCCGCTTCCACGGCAACAACCCAGCGGATTCCGTCCGCCTAGGCTGCGCCGTAGGCGCCTTCTGCTGCGAGTCCGCCGACGCCGTGTCCGGAATTCCAACGTCTCCCGACCTTCACGCCAGGCTGGACGGTGAATGGCGAGCCGATGTTAGTGCGGGAATTTAGGGACCTGCGCTTTCTTTCTCGGCGCATCGCGAGTTAAGATAAGCCCGGAGCAAGTGGAGGAAAATTGACTCAGCATTCGGAGGAACAAAACGAGCTTGCTGCGGGCGTGGAGGCTTCCGTTACGGAGGTCGAAGATGCGCCAGTCGAAAACGAAGAGCGCGGGTTCTTCGGACAGACCTCGCGGAAAGAGTTGCTAACCTTCGTAGGCGCGGTTCTTATCATGCCCGCAGGCGGGGCACTCGCAGACTTCGGTGGAGGAAGACGATTTAATCCAGAAAAGTTCTTAAGCAGAATTGCACTTTCGTTCGTGATCGCTGTCGCCTTCTACTTCATGCCCAAAAATGATGAAGAAGAGCTCACTCCAGAACCATTCACATCAAAGGCGTCTGAGCTTCCCCGCTTGCTGAAGAAAGCGGTACAGGTAATGCACCTGTCGGCCGAAGACGAAGAAGCCAATATTGGCGTTTGGAGAGCCCTCAGCTACCTTTCCAAAAAGCTTGATCCGGCGCACAAAGCCGTCTTCACCGAAGATACGATCGGCGATCTCAAAGGCTTCCTCGCCTCCGAGACCCGCCGAGACCGCCTCGAAACCATCGTCCGCATCTGCGCCATCGCCGCCGACCCCGAGTTGCTTCCGCTCCTTCGAGATCTAAAGGATCGAACTAAGGACTTGGACGTTCGAGACAACCTCCGAGTAGTCCTTCGCGAAGCCATCTCCGCCTGCGCAAAGTCCGCCTAATTGCGGCGAAAAGTGTTGGTAGATGCCGGTTGCCTGCGATAAACTACCGTCAGCTTCGATGCATCGGTGACCCAAGTTGAACAGTAAGTCCAAACTACATGTGCCTGAAGACTCACGTGAAACGGAGTCTATGAGCGACGAACTAGTTCATCCCGCGGCTAGCATCGTCACCGACTTTGATCCTGTGAAGGAGGAAAAGCGGAAAGTCGTAACCGCGAAGGTGCGCCAAGCCAGTCGTACTATTTATCTGGTCCTCGGCGGAATTTACTTTGTCGTAACCATCACTGAGCGCATTGTCACTGGCCACTTTGGGCATACCCTCGAGTTTACGGCAACACTACTCGTGCTCGTCACGATTGCCGACTTCATTAGTTCCACGTTGGAAGTCAATTTTCGACCAAGTGCCACGGTGCTCACGAGCAAAGTTTCTGACTTACCCCGCCTTCTTAAGAAGGCCCAAGCCGTCGCAGACCTTTCTGCACTTGAGGAAGACAAAGTGGCCGGCGTTTGGAACTCCCTCAACTACCTTATCAAGCACCTGTATCCGCACCACAGCCGTGACATAACACAGGATTCGATCACGTACTTGACCGAACTTCTTGCCACCGAGACTCTCCCCGAGCGCCTCACGACATTGTTGGCCATCGCAAAAGTATCTGCAAACGAGGAATTACTGCCGCATCTAGCCGCTCTCCAAACACGTTTAGGCACAATGCAGTCCGGCGACCGCCTTCATGCTGCGCTCGCTAAGGCAATCGAGGCCTGCAGCCAACCCGAGTCCCAATCCGCCCACGCCATAGGTGGCTTGTCGCAGTGAATCAGGTTCGCCAGTAAACTAAGACCTTGGACAGCATCGCCGTCTACGTTCACATCCCGTTCTGCCCTAGCAAGTGCGGGTATTGCGACTTCAACTCGTATGCCGAGACCGGCGACATCCAGACCCTGACCGCAAAAGCCATCGCGGAGGAAATCCGTCGGTCACCAGTGTTTGGCGTTCCAGCGAAAACCATTTTCTTTGGCGGAGGGACGCCGACGTATCTCTCTGAACGAGACCTCCTGACCGTTTTCGAAGCCGTCCTCGAGGCCCATCCTCCGATTGAAGGAGCCGAAATCACCAGCGAGGCGAACCCCGGCACGGTCGACGCCAGCAAATTCCGCGCCATGCGGCAGGCTGGATTCAACCGCATCAGTCTCGGTGCCCAGAGTTTTGACGACGGCGACCTTAAGCGACTGGATCGAGTCCACCAAAGCGGCGACATCGAGCGCGCCGTCGCCGCCGCACGCGAAGCCGGGTTCGACAACATCAACCTCGACCTGATGTTCGCCCTTCCAAACCAAAGCCGCCACGCCTGGAACCGCAACCTCGACCGAGCGATGGCGCTCAAACCAGAGCACTTGAGCCTGTATTGCCTCACTATCGAACCGAACACCGCCTTCTACAAAAAGCATCTTCGGGGAGAGATCACCCAGCCCGATGACGAAATGCAAGTCGAAATGTACGAAGACTGCCACGCGCGCTGCACCGCCGAGGGATTTGAGAACTACGAGATCAGCAACTTCTCCAAACCGGGACTAGAGTGCAAGCATAACCTTGAGTACTGGTACGGCAATCCCTACGCCGGCTACGGCCCGGGGGCGGTCGGCTGCCTGCCGACGGCCGAAGGCATGATGCGATACACGAATCTAAAACTTCCAGATCGCTATGTGGCCGCGGTTGATGAAGGCAAACCGATCTTCTTCGAGTCCGAAGTTCTCTCGCCTGAGTCGGAGCGCCTGGAGCGAATCATGCTGGGCCTGCGGCTGCGCGAAGGGATTCCAACCGAGTGGACCAACCCAGCCGACCTTCAACGCACGACCCATCGCGGCTGGACGGAGACGACCGAGGGTCGCGTCCGCCTGACCAGCGCGGGCCGACACTTCTGTTCCGAAGTAGCGCTCGCGCTCGTCTGATCAGGTCACTTTCGCGGGCCCTGGGAAATCTTCGTCAGCATGTCTGGAACCAGGCGATTGGCGTACCCAGCGATAAAGGACCAGAACATGAGTTTGCAGAAGTCCTGGCCAGAAGCTGGATAGACCTTGCCTAGGAACAGCCGCATACGTGCAATCGAGAGCTCCTGATTGTTCACCTGCGCCGCTTTGCCAATGGGGAGCATGAACTTTGCCGATAGCTTGTCAAACTCTTTGGCATCCGGCGTCAAAATTTTCGGAAACAGGTCGAGCGTCACGATGTTCGAGGCAAAGATCAAGTACAAAATCGCCGCAAAACAGCAGCCCAACACGGGCCCGAAGAAGACGGTTGCTCGCAACGCACTATTCGTCTCCTGATCGTCCTCTGCCGTCACCGAAATCTGACCACCCAGCAACGGAGCGATCGTCGATACGAGCCCGCCCAGCAAACCCATGAGCATGGACATTCCGAACGACGGTAGATAGATATCCCTTCCCGAAGAGAACAGCGTAAGAATCACGCACGCAATCGCCACAACAATGACCGTCGCGCAAATGCCGATCCTCAAAGTCTTTCTGCGGCTTGCCTGCGAAACATGATGTGCCGCACGCAGACGGCTAAAGATCAGATGGTGGGCAATAAATCTGGCCCGAACCTGCTCCTCGTCGGCCTCTTCCCGCAAGCCGGACAAAGGCGAATTCTTGCCACCGACCGCGGCAAACTCTTGTTCTAACCCAGAACGTAGCCCAAGGAGAACTTCGATTGGCCGGTGCTGATTGAGGAACAATTCAATCTGGAACAGCTCTTCAAGGGTGAGCTCAGTTGGAAGCTTCTTGCCAAGTTCATCCAAGAACTGGAGGTCTGTTCCACTTTGAAGGTCGGCATACGTCCGCGCTTCGATCAACAGTTGCTGAAACTGGACCTTCTGGTGATTTCGGAGCAATCGATACTCGTTCTTCTTTGCAAACGGAGAAACGGCCACTGGTCGCATCGTATCACACTTGCGAAAAAAGTGAACTCGATCCGGCTGGTTTGCCGTGCGGCCAATCGCTGTACACTCGCGATCATGCAACTTCGAATGTGGATGTACGACATCGCCCGCGAGCAGAGCCCCGACCGAGAAACTCTGGACCGAATGGCGGACCTGTCGATGTCTGCAGGTTACAACGCGCTTGGGCTGTATTTAGAGCACCGCTTTGCGTACCCAAGCATGCCCTGGATCGCCGGCAAAGGCGCGGTCACGCCAGACGATGTTGCCTGGCTGCAGGAGCGGTATCCCGACCTACAGATCGTCCCGTTCTTGAACCTGCTCGGCCACTGCGAAGGAATGATCTACTCCGAACCTGGAGTCAAATTTGCTTGCGAGCGATTCAAGGGGATGCAAGCCGACCCGACCAACGACGCCTTCGTTGAACTCTGCCACCGAATCGTCGATGATGCTATTTCAATCTTCAAGTCCGACCTGATTCATCTTGGCGGCGACGAGACATTCCAACTCGGCAAAGGCGCCTCAAGCGAAGCCCGTGTTCGGCAATATGAATCCGACGGCCATGCCGACGGCAAGGCAGCCCTGTACGGAGCCCACTTCGGTCCACTGGCCGAAAAGGTGCTTAAGGCGGGCCGAACGCCGGCCGTATGGGGAGACATGTACTATGACCACCCACTCGCGCTTGATGCGATGCCAAAGGAGACGGTGATCTTTGACTGGCAGTACTTCCGGACAGCAGAGCACACCGCCGATCGCTTCCGCGACGCTGGTTTCAAGACCGTATTGTGTCCGGCCATTCAAACCTACAGCGCCATCTGGTGCCACCTACCGCAAAGCGAGCGCAACGTTACCGAATGCGCAGAAGCCGCCGTCCGCCGAGGCGACTACGGCGTCTGCCTCACAACCTGGGAGTGCGGACTGTTTGGTAACTACGAAACGATTCTTCCGGCGATTAAGGCTTCGGGTCGAATCCTCTCGGAAACCACCGCCGGAGATTCCACGACCAAACCAGCCGAATACCCGGCCGGGCTCGGCGGACACGAGGCAATTCTGGAATATCAGAAAGCCACTTCCGCTCCGCAGTTCCTGAAGGCGTACATGGAGCTCGGCGAGAACACCGAGGAATGGGCGCGCTTGGTTGGGTGTGAACTGCAATCTGCCGGTGAGTTCTTCGCCTATAGCGGCCATCGCAGCCAAATCAAGAGCCGCTTGCTGATGTACAGCAATCCGTTTCTACTCTGGCTCCGAGACCGAGAGGTCATTCTCGGCGAGGCCGGAAAGCGCGCGTATCAGATCCTCGACACGGCGGTCGTATTCGCGCCAGATGCGGCTTATCGCGGCGTGACCGAGTTCGGCAAGCTCGCAATCGAGTTCGTTCGGTACGCGGAGGAGGCGAACCAGTTTTATGCCGAGGGTGAGGTTGGCAAAGCCATCACCGCGCTTACCGTTTGCCGACAAGTGTTTGAAGGTCTGGAGAGGATCGCGAAGGGAACCAATGCTCGAATCGGTGGATCGCTTGCGGATGTCGAGCGCTGCATCGCGGCCCGCGAGCACGTTGAGAAGGTGATTCGACGGGTGAAGACTTATGGCGACGGCTCGCTTGGCTACCTACCGTCGTTCGAAACCATCACCCACCCCAAGTTCATCCCGCACGATCAGGCGAATTGGTGGTTGATCAACGATTGGGCGAACGAGTGAAGTCAGTAAAGATATCGGTTTTGCGAACCGGGTCGTTTTGAGCTTTGAGGCAAAGGGTGTCGTACTCTCGCATCGTTTGCTTGTTGAAGATCCCAGCCTCAACAAAGCGTGAAGCGAGCCGGTAAACGGTGTGCAAAGTGGTGGTGTTCCGCCCGACGCCAATCACTCGAGCACTTTTTCTAGCGTCAGCTTTGAGTGTTATTCGCAGATTCTTCCTTTTTCTCAACCCGTCCTCCAAAAGCCGTTTGGCTCAGTAATCCGAGGATATCTAAACTGACGAAAATGAATCTACCGAAGCCCACTCACGCGGCTTCGCAACGCATGGGTGATCGCGATCGCCAGAGCATCGGCCACGTCGTCCGGCTTTGGCGTTTCCTTCAAACTCAGCAGCTTCGTCACCATGAACTGAACCTGTTTCTTATCCGCGTTCCCGACGCCGACCACGCTTTGCTTAATTTCGGGCGGGCTGTACTCCATGAATTCCAGCTCGGCCATCACGGCGGCAAGCTGAACCACGCCGATCGCTTTGGCGACGTCCATCGCCGTCGTTTTGTTAACCGTAAACAGGAGGCGCTCCGTGACCAAGACCGCCGGCGAATGCTTCGCCACGATCGCCGTTACTTCGGAATAGATCTGATGGAGCCGAAGCGGAGTCGCGATACGGGGTGTTAGGATGAGCCCGTATTCCACCGGCAACATCCGCGAACCTTGTCGATCCAGGACCGCCCAACCGACCCGCTCTAGCCCCGGGTCGATGCCAAGAATTCTCATGACCCGGCTTAGCGGAAGAACTGAAGTCCGAACAAGCCGCTACCAACGCGGTCCAGGATGAAGAAGACGTTGGCTAAACTCGTGATCTGCTGGAAGTCCGGCGTGTTGGTTTCCGGCACGTAAATCAGATCTCCTGGCTGCAATTCAATGTTCTGCGTGATATCGCCTTTGCGAATGAACTTCACGTAGTCGGCATTGATGTACGTGTACTGTCCTGGCTGTCCAGGCTTTTGGCGTATCACCAGCGTTTTGCTTAACCGAGATCGCCCAACGACCTCACCTCTCGCCTGAGAGATGGCATCGGCCAAGGTCATCGGCTCTTTGTACGGGTACAAGCCCGGTGCCTGGACCTTTCCTTGGACCTTGATGAACAGGTTCAGTCCTTCGGGAATGCTGAGCTGATCTCCGTCTTTCAGTTCGTAATTCTGCGACGTATCGTTGCGATACAGCATCGCGTGAAGATCGATCGGGATGAGCTCGCGACTTCCCTGTCGCTGTAGGGTCGCGCGCTTGAGGTCAGACCGGTCGGCAATCGGGCCGCCGCCGACGCTGAGCAAGTTCAGGATGCGATCCCCCTTGCGAATCTGATAGTTGCCTGGCCGGCCGACGAAACCACCAATGGTTGCCCGATTCTCGCGGTACTTGATGATGGAAATGCTGACCAAAGGTTCTCGGAGTCGGACCTTGTCTTGATAGAGCTTCACAAGATCGTCCGTGAGCTCTTTGACGGATCTTCCGGCCGCCATGATGGAACCTACGAATGGCGGCGTAATCGTGCCGTCATCGCCAACCGGCATCTCGGCCGATAACTGCGCTTGGCCGTACACTTGAACGCGCAGGACGTCCTCCGCTCGAAATCGATATGCGGTAGCCGCATCGGGAGCGGGTTCGTTCTGGGCTTGCGCAACAACGCTCATTGCGAACAAGCTCAAAACACAAACGGACGAGAGCAGCTTCATACCGGAACCAGTCGGTGCCAGGCGAAGCCAGACCGATGGTACAGGTACGGACGTTCAGTCCAAGAAATTCGACGCACTTTTCGTGCTTCTTCGGCCCTCGACCACCACCGTGACCTCGCCTTTGTGCGGCACGGCCTTTTCGTCGGGCAATTCGGGCAACGTGCCCCGATAAATCTGCTCGTGCATCTTCGTCAGTTCCCGGCAAATGGCATATCGGCGCTCACCGATTACCGCAGATGCAGCTAGCAAGGTGGCGTTGAATCGGAACGGCGACTCGAAGAAAACGAGCGTCATGGGCGAGTCTGCAAATGGCAAAAACAACGACTTAATGTCGCCGGGCTTGCGCGGCGGAAAGCCTAGAAAGGCAAAACGCTGGCCGAAGAACCCACTGCCCGCCAGGGCGGCAATCACCGCGCTGGGGCCGGGAATCACTTCAATCGGAATATCGGCGTCGTGGCAGGCATCAATGAGCAAAGTGCCTGGATCGCTCACCGTAGGCGCCCCGCCGTCAGAGAGAACCGCAACGTGTCCGGTTTGGCGAATCAGATCCACCAACCCTTCGACCACTCCCGATAAGGAATGGTCGTTGAGCACTTTCATGGGCCGCTTGATTCCGAGGTGTTGCGCCAACTTGCCGGATACGCGGCTGTCTTCAACAATCCAAACCGCAGCGTCGGTGAGGGTCTGCTTCGCCCGATCGGAAAGGTCGCCCAAATTTCCGATCGGGGTGCAAACCACCGATAGCCGCGGTTCGCTCACTTCGGCGTACCGTTGCCTGCGGCTGGCGCAGGCGATTTGCTTGCGCCCGTTGCGGGCGCTGGATTCTTCTTCGCTTCTGCTTCGGCAGCAGCCTTAGCTTCCGCCTCAGCCTTCTCGTAAGCGACCTTTTCCTTTCGCCATCGCTGGAATTCGGCCTCGATCTGCTTTTCGCCTTCGGCAACGAGCAGCTTCTTGTCCTTCAGTTCCTTGAACTTCGCCTGCATTTCACCGTATACCGCTTGCCCAGCGGCGCTGTAGTCGCTGTTGTACTGCGCAGACTTAAACAGGTTGTCCGTTGCCTCGGCCGCATTCTTCGCCTCAATCGCAGCGTCGATCAGCTTCACGCGAAGCTTGAAGTCTTCGGTCGTTTGGAGCAGCTTCGTAACGGCATCCGCGATCTGCGGAGCAAGTTCGGCGCGCTCCGTGGCGCTCGCCGTCATGCTGAGCTGGTTAAGGGCCGCATAGTAAACAAGGGCACCGATCTTGATGTCGGCGGCTTCGCCTTTCTCCGCGCCTTCCTTTCCGGCAGCAGCGATTTTCTTGAGCTTTGCGTTGCGCTGGGTGGCGTCGGTCGCAAAGCTAAGCTGGCCAAGGTCGTAAAGAGCCTCGATCGTCTTGTTCTGCCAGCGGACTTCGCCGCTCTTGAGAAGTTCGTCCACTTGCGCGTCCAGCTTCTGTCGGGCCCGGGTCTCGCGGAAGGTCTTTTCGTAATCAGCCTTTTTCTTCTCGAAATCAGCAGGGGCTTCGTTTTTCACGCTCAACACTTTGTAGATGCTGATGCCTTCTGGAGTTCGAATTGGCGGTGAAACTTCACCCGCTTTCAAGCTCGCCAGAGGCGCATATGCCTCTTGGGTGAGCTGCTGGCCGGAAACCGACGTCAGGTTGTCGCTGACTGTCTTGCCTGGCTGAGCCGGCTCTTGCGAATACTTGTTCATCGCTTCCTCAAACTTCAGGCCGCCCTTAAGCTCGCCCGCGATTTTGGTCGCTTGCGCGGCGATGTCGGTGGCTGCGCTGTTGATGAGGAAAATACGCTTTGCGCTGATCACGTCGTAGCTGCGCTTGATTGCGGCTGGCGATGCATCAACCTTCTCGGCGTAGCTGGCGAGGAGAAGTTGCTCGGCAACTGAGTTCAGCAAAGTTTCCTTGCGCGCCGGATCCTTGAGCGATTCCTCCAGGTTCTTTGTCTGCGCAGTTCGGACTTCGGTTACCGTCTGGCCAAAACTTGCCTTGATGGCCTTGTCAACATCAGCGGCACTTGGGTTCGGCTTGAGCTTCTTTTCGGAAATGAGTTTGTCAACTTCCGTTTTGACGGCTTTATCGAGCTGCTCGGCGGCGTGCTTGGTGATCGCCGCATCCGAAAGGTCTACTTTCTCTTTTTCGGCAATCGCCCGAGATGCAACTTGGCGCAACAAAGTGTTGATGGTTTGCCCCGCCATTCCGGCCTCTTGCTCCGGCGGGAAGCCCGATGGCATGTACTGAGCCATCTGAGCCTTCTGAGTATCCAGCGTTCTCAGAACAACTTCGTCTGACAATGGCTTGCCCGAAATCGTCGCGACCGTTCGGGCCGGAACATTGTTCTGTTGCTCAGCAACGCCGGCACCACGAGTGCACTGACCAACGACGCCGGCCAGAAAGACCATTGCCATTCCCACGCTGACAAAGGCCACGCAGCCCTTGCCCATGAACATCTCTTGAAATTTTGAAATCGACAACCTAAATCACCTTGTACTGGACCGACAACTTGGGAACTCGTATCGCCAAAATGCTCCCTACTAAGGTCAGCAAACCAAACTCATTTTGGCGGAGTTCCACCCTCGCGGGCGAACTTAGAAAAAAGTATGACAGGTTGCCTTGACAGGTAGACAAAAAGCGTGTATCATGCGTCTACGTAGCCATGGCAAAAGGACTTACCAAGCGGCAAGAAGAGATACTCGCGTGCATTCGGGATTACGTCGCGAAGGAAGGATTCCCTCCGTCGATCCGAGAAATTGGCAAGCAATTTGAGATCGGATCGCTTCGCGGCGTTACTGTACACCTAGACGCTTTAGAACGAAAAGGGTACATCAATCGCTCGAACACTCCGCGATCGATCAAGGTCGTTCACCCCGAATTTCAACCTAACGCGGGCATTCTGCAGCTTCCCCTGCTCGGAACCATTGCCGCTGGCCAACCTATTTTGGCCGAGGAACACGTAGACGCGATGATCCCAGTTCCACCTGGAATGGTTAAAGACACAGACAACGCATTCCTTCTTCGCGTCATCGGAGACTCCATGATCGGCGACGGAATCCTCGAAAGCGACCTCGTCGTGATTCGCCCACAAACCAATGCGCGCAACATGGACATCGTTGCGTTCCTGCTCGGGGACGAAGCCACCGTTAAGCGGATCAACTACGAACCGAACGGTTCCATCAAGCTCCTTTCCAGCAACCCGAAGTACGCGCCCATCCCAGTCGACCGAGAAGGTTCACGCGTTATCGGAAAAGTCGTGGGCTTGATTCGAGACTACGAAGGCCGATCCTTCTAAAGGGTCGGCTTTCGAGTCCAGGTCGTGCCTTCGGGGGAATCGCGAAGCTCGATGCCTTCATCGGTCAAGAGCTTGCGGATTTCGTCCGCTCGCGCAAAGTCTTTAGCTTTCTTCGCCGCGTTGCGTTCCTCGATCAAACCATCGATCCGGGCTTCGTCGGGTCCGGAGTCGCTCGTTTCGGCCGGCAGGTCGTAATCGCTCGATACGATTCCAAGCAGAGCATTGATTTTATGAAGAAAGTCTTGGGCTGAAGCCGCGGAGGCTTTCGACATCGCTTCACCGTCGCGGTTGATAACTTTCGCTCCCTCGAGCGCTTTGGCGAGCGCTACCGATGTATTCAGGTCGTCGCACATCGCATCCAAAGCACCTTCATAAATCGGCTCTAGGATCGTGGCTAGTTCATCTGGACCGTCCGTGCCAGTCAGCAGGGCAGCTTCAGCAGCCGTCAGCGCCCGTCGGAGCCGATCAACATTCCCGCCAGCGTCAATCAAGCCTTGGTCGGTGAAGTTATACGGCTTGCCATAGACGCCGGAAATCAGTGCGTACCGAATCGCAAGTGGCTCAATCCCTTTCTCAATGAGTCCACGCACGGTGTAGAAGTTGCCGGAGCTCTTCGACATCTTCTCGCCGTTCACTTGAAGCCATCGCGTGTGGACCCAGTGGTCGCAGAAGGTCTTGCCGGTCAGCGCCTCGCTTTGTGCGATCTCGCACTCATGGTGCGGAAACATGTTGTCTTCGCCGCCGCTGTGAAGGTCGAGGGTGTCGCCAAGATAAGTGCGCGCCATGACCGTGCACTCGATGTGCCAGCCCGGGAAGCCCCAGCCGAACGGGGAGAACCACTGCATCAGGTGCTTATCGTCTTTCTTCCAAAGGGCAAAGTCAGCCGAGTCGCGCTTGTTATCGTCTTGGACGACGTCTCGAACCCCCTTTCGCAGATTCTCTTGCGTATTCCCGCTGAGCTTGCCGTAGGCCGGGAAGCTATCGACTTTGAAGTAAACGCCGGTCGGGGTCTCGTAGGCGTTCCCCTTACGAATCAATTCTTCCGTCGCGAGAATCTGTTCGCGGACGTGCTGGGTTGCCTTCGGGCGGACGGTCGGCTCGGTGAGGTTTAACCGCTGCCAGTCCTCTTTAAACTTTTCCGTGTAGAACTCAGCTAGTTCCCACACGTTGTTGAAGTTCTCGCCGTCCTTGCTGCGAAGCGCTTTCTCCATCTTGTCTTCGCCGCCGGCGTCTGCAACGTCGTCTTCGGTCAAGTGCCCAACGTCGGTGATGTTCGCGGCCCACGTGACCTTCCAGCCGATGGCGCGGGCAGTGCGCACGATGAGATCTGCGGTCAGAAAGCTTCGGAAGTTTCCAATGTGGGCGTAGCTATAAACCGTCGGGCCACAAGTGTAGAAGCGAAGATGCTTTGGCTCTAGGGTCTGGAGCGGCTTGACCTGCCGCGACATGGTGTCGTGTAATCGAAAAGCCCGATCCGCCATTGGTATCCAAAGTGTACCGGCAGATCGGGCCCTCAACGATTCGTTACCTTCGTTCCTTACTCTTCTTCCTCAACGTAAGAGATGCGATCTACGTTATGGAAACCGGGCAGGGCAAACGTGTTTCGGACGGTACGGTCGAAGTTGAAATACTTTGCGTGTCCATCAAGGAACGAGAAGTTCGAACCTTGGTTGTTCCAAGGGGTCTTCTCAAGTCGCTCCAAGAACCAGTCTTCGTTCTCGTGGTGCTCGTCGTAATAGGTCGCGAGATCGTCCCAGACTCCGCCTTCATGGGTTGGCCATGGATGGTAGTCAATCTCTCCATTTAGCTTCGCTCGGAGACCAACCGTGATCTGCTCCGCGGGTGCACTTGAGTTGGTCAACGGCGTTGAGTGGGTCCAGATTCCATTGATCGAATAGTCCGTTTCTGGCATCTCCGATTCCCCTTCGTGGTCAACTGCCGTTCGCGTGTATGCAGGGGAACGAAAAACGTCGTTTGACTTCACGTAGGGATAAAGGGACTCAAACCACTCAACCCCTGCGTCGTGGTTAGAGGTAAGGCTCACATCATCGTTATCGTTTGCATAAAGCACGATCGCGGTCGCAATCTGCTTGAAGTTGCTGAGGTCCTGAGTCTTTTTCGCCGCTGCCTTGGCCTGAGCAAAAACTGGGAACAGAATCGCGGCAAGAATCGCGATGATCGCAATCACAACGAGCAGTTCAATGAGGGTAAATCCGCGCTTCATTTGGGTCATTTTGGTACCTATAGGGGGTATGAGCATCAAGTATAACTCAGTTAGTCCGAATCGTGAACGGTGTACAGTTATTTTCAGTGATTCCCGCCGAAACCCGCGAAGACGCCCGAAAGAGACTTGCCCGCATCACGGGCCAGGTTTCGGGACTACAGAAGATGATTGAAGAGGATCGATACTGCGTCGACATTCTCACGCAGGTGTCGGCTCTTCGGGCTGCACTGGATCAATTTGGGTTGCTCATGCTCTCCACCCACCTTGAGAACTGCGTTTATGGGGACGACCATGAGGCGGGCCACGAATATCAAACAAAGGAAGAGCGGCTCTCCGAAATCCGAGTCACTCTCAATCGGTTCCTAAAATGAAAGGTGCGATTGCGGTTGACCTCGGTGCGTCCAGCGCACGCTTTGCCGCCGGATGGTTGGAAGATGGCGAACTCCGCTACGACATCATCGAACAAGTGCCACATCAAACGCGCACCGAGAACGGCCGCATCGTTTGGGACTTCGAGGCTCTGTTTGCGTTCGTCAAGCGCGCTGCGGAGTATGGATCCACCCTTTTCGGCCGGGCCACGCTCGGCATTGATGCCTGGGGCGTTGACCACGGCTTTTTGGATCGGAATGGGAACCTCATCCAAACTCCGGTTTGCTACCGCGACCCGTCGCACGAAGTCGCCTTTGAGTCTCTGGCTCCCCATCGGGACGAGCTCTATCGGCTCACCGGAATCCAGCACCAGCCGTTCAACACGATTTGCCAGCTCATCGCACGTCGCAACGAGAATGCGAACCTCGTTCATGACACCCATCGTTGGCTGTTGCTCCCCGATCTGATTGGATACCTACTCACCGGCCAAGCCAACTACGAACTGAGTGAAGCATCAACAACCCAGTTGATGGGCCTCGACACTCAATGGTCGGAAGAAGCCTTCGCTCTCACCGGCTGGCCAGTGCCTGATCTGCAACCGTCGCTTGCTGGGCACATCGGCGGATACATCGCAGACGGGGTTCGGTTAATGTCGGTGGGAAGCCACGACACGGCTTCGGCCGTGCTCGGCCTTGAGCCCCTCGATGCCGATTCTGCTTTCCTCAATATAGGAACGTGGTCGCTGATGGGCACGGTCATTGATGCCCCCATCGCCACCGAGGCCGCGCGAACCGGCAACTTCACCAACGAACGCACGGTCGATGGCAAAGTTCGTTTCCTCAAGAACGTTCCTGGCTTCTGGGTTGTCAACCGGTTGCACGCCGAACTGAACATCTCGGAATCTGTTCCTGAGTGGATCGCCGGTGCCGACCTCGCTACGATGGAGCGGATTGAGCTCAATGCCCCAGAGCTGTTCAATCCAGATTCCATGGTGGAAGCGTGCGTGGCTCTCGTCGGGAAAAAACCCGAAACTCGCGAAAACTGGGCTGGCATTGCGTTGCATAGCCTCGTCGAGGGTATAGCCCAACACATTCCGGCGTTGGAGGAATGTACCCATCGAAAATTTAAGACCCTGCGGCTTGGAGGCGGGCCCTCTAGGAGCGATGTCTTTCGCGAGCAATTGCAGCAGCGCGCCGGCTTGAAGCTTGAGCTGGGTCCTGCCGAAGCCACAATCGTTGGAAATCTCCGGTTTCAGCTCTCGTCTTCAAGTTAAGAATTGAAGAAGCATTAACAACTTGAACGTCGCAAAATATTTACCTGCATCTTAACAATTGGAAAACACAGAATCGAGTTTGGTGTTTTCCATGCGAAAAGCATTTACCCTTATCGAGCTTCTCGTCGTCATTGCGATCATCGCAATCCTCGCTGCCATCCTCTTCCCAGTTTTCGCCCAAGCAAAGGCCGCCGCGAAGAAGACGGCTGCGCTGAGCAACGCAAAGCAAATCGGAACCAGTTCCTTGATGTACGCGACGGATTACGATGATCTGTTCCCGTCCGTCTACGACAACTCCGCCGGCAACACCTCCGCAAACTGCGGTGGAGATCCAATTTGCACGATGTATCCATACATCAAGAATCTTCAGCTTTGGGCCGGATATCGACAGAACGGCCAGCCTGCAATCCTTAAGGTGAATGCAGATGGATCCATAAGCTACGGTAACACTGACTTTGGCTACAACTGGGGTTGGGAAATTCGCGCCGCAGAAGGCGTTGTGAGCGAGGAACGATGCAGCGATGGCGGACTTGTTGCTGGATGTGACGGACGAAGTGGCGCAAGCGGCCCGGCAACCCGCTACAACACTGGAAAGGCGCAAACTCAGTTGGTCAATCCGGCCGGATTATTCCTCTTCGGCAACACCTACGACACCCCGCGACAGACGATGGGCGGTGTTGGCTGGTTCTTTGATGATTATCCGGGCGGCAACCGCAACAGCAACATCTACTTCGGCGGACGAATCATTACTGTCTATGCGGATGGTCATGCCGGCGCAATTCCTTGGCGAGGTGGCACGGCCCTCGGTACCCGGATTGCTTCCCCAAAGAGTTTTGAAACTCGAGTCAACGGTTACTGTGCAGATCCAGACGGCATCGTGAATCCATTCCCTCGGGACGGATTCCCGCTTGGCAGAGGTTGGAGATGTCGAGACTGGGTCGCTTTCCCAGAGGCAGCAGGAGTTGTTTGGTGGCAGGACTGATCCCGCACGGCCGATACGCGTTCATCGCCGTTGTGGCAATGGGTTTCGTACTTCTCGGGTGCGGAGAGCAAGCCGATACGACCAAGGAAACGCCTCAGTCTGAAGCTCAAGCTGCGGAAGCAGCCGGTGCCTGGGATAAAGAGAAGGTCGCAAAGTTCAAAGCCCTGAACGACGCTGCCCGTGGCGTCAAGCAAGACGCCGCCAGCTCTTCCGGCGGCAAATAGTCCCGTCTCCGGGTCCGACAGTTCTGAGTCGGGCCCGGACTTTGGCTGCTCATGGTTCGTCCGGCTTGAGGCTCGTTCGCTACAGCCGCCGGTAATTGGCGCGTGAAATTCGGTTTTGCTGGTGCGCACTTTCCTGGAACACGGCACATATAGTGGATCGTCATAGAAAAGAAGATGCATCTTGCGCATCGCGTGGCCAGAGCATCCGGCAAAAAAACTTTACGAGAACATAGCCCATCGTCAACTGACGATGAGCGTTATTGACGGTGGACTTTTGTTAAGAGAAGCACTGCTCCTTAACAATTCGAAGCTGAAAACATATTTACCTGCATCTTAACAATTGGAAAACACAGAATCGAGTTTGGTGTTTTCCATGCGAAAAGCATTTACCCTTATCGAGCTTCTCGTCGTCATTGCGATCATCGCAATCCTCGCTGCCATCCTCTTCCCAGTTTTCGCTCAGGCGAAGCTCTCCGCAAAGAAGATCGCTTCTCTCTCCAACGTTAAGAACCTCGGAACTGCTTCGCAGATCTACCTTGGCGACTACGATGACACCACGCCATCCATCTGGGGAACTACGAACTCCGCAGCTTGCACCCCACCAACCCAAATCGCTGGTTGCTCCAACGAGTGGTGGATGCCTTTGTTCCCTTACTTCAAGTCGATTGA
Source organism: Chthonomonas calidirosea (assembly GCA_945859975.1). GTDB lineage: Bacteria > Armatimonadota > Fimbriimonadia > Fimbriimonadales > Fimbriimonadaceae > Fimbriimonas. Next base: position 9,383 of record CAMAPH010000013.1, on the reverse strand, counting down.
CTTGATTTACAGCTCGGAGCGAAACGACGCTGACAACCACCCCGTCCGAACTGGCGTTTACGGCGCGCGAAAGCTTTCGGCTTACGGCTACAACTGGGGCCCATTCGGATGGAGAGGCGGCGGCATGCTAGAAAAGCAGGTTGCTATCTCGACCGGTGGAAACATCAACCGAGGCAAGTCTGCAACTTCCATCGAGAACGTTGCTCAGATGGTTGCTTACGGCGATACCTACGACACTCCACGCGCAACCGTTGGTTTTGGCTTCGCAGCTGACACCTACAACGGTTTGACCAACGCTGGTCTTCGCTACGGTGGAACCTTCAACTACGTTTACGCAGACGGTCACGCCAAGGCACAGGCAGTTCGCGGTGGAGTTCTTCCAGGCGCGTTCAACAACCGCTTCATCATCTTCCGAAACATCGACGTGAGTACGCTGTGTGCGAACCCATCCGAAATCATCAACGACGAAGATGGAACGACGTCGCAGTTGAACACGACTCCAGAGCCACCAGCAATGGCATGTGGCGACATCGCTCGATGGTTCCAGACTGCCATCACCACTCCATGCCCAGCAGCTCCAACGGCTGCTTGCAACTTCACGAACTAATTTCCGGATGAAATTCCAGAAACTAGTCGTGATGCTAATCGCCGGAGTCATGGTCTTCGCCCTTGCGGGGTGCGGAGATCCGGCTCCGTCGAAAGACTGGGAAAAAGCAAAGGTTAAGCGCCCTGAAGGCGTTGTTACCGACGAGAACGGCGATAAGTAATCGCTAAGCTCGAAATGGGGCGGACAAGAAATTGTCCGCCCCATTTTTTTGCCTATTCGACGTGGTTGGTGGTAGCGTGAGGCATGAAGTGGATCGCCGTCGGAATTCTCGTGAGCGGCGGCGCCGCTGCCAGTGCGCAACTGAAAGTAGGAGCGCTAACGTACGTCTTCAAACCCATTCCCTTTTTTGACTCCGCGGGAAAGACCGTCGAAGCCGACATCTCCGCCGACGGGCGATATATCGTTTTCAAATCCACCTGCCCGAGTCTGCGAAAGGGCGATGATCTCAACACCTACGACGTCTATCGAGTTGACACCACAAACACCGCGCTGAAGCTGGTGAACCGAACCACGCTCGGCGAAGTCGCCCCAATTCTCACGCACTCCCCCGGACTCGCAATTTCTGCCCGTGGCGGACACGTCGCCTTCACCGCGCCCACAAACCTGCTGAGCAACATTGTCAGCAACCTGTTTTCGGCGTATCACGTGGACCTCGCGACGCCGAACTTACTAACGAGCATGGGCGACGCCACGACGGTAGGCGGACTGAGCGCCAATGGCAATCAGCTTGCCTATTCCAGCACCGGCAACCCTTGCGACACTCGAAACATGCTCACGGGAGAAATCGGCAGCGTGGCCATTCCAAGCCCTGGAACCCTCGGCGTCTTCGCCGACGACGCCAAAGCGCGGCTCGCCCGTGGTCTCACCTATCAAGGCGGTCTTTCCGTTCCCGCCCTGTGGTTGAAACGCGTGAACGAAGAACCCCGCGTCGTCGCCACCACCAACACCTCGCAATCCATCCACCCAGCCTACGTTTCGGTGTACCGAGAGGAAGCCGTCTTCGTTTCCAATGCCGCCCACTCGCCGCAAGACTCCGATCTGAGATTCGATGCCTACGTATGGAACGAGGGCACCCGCGCCGATGAGTTGATCGACCTCGGCACCACCGCCCCGGAGATTTCGTACAACGTCCGCATCAGCGCCAGCCGAAACGGGCAGTACTTCCTCGTCAAGTTCGATAGCGGCCGGTACTACTTCATAGACCGCGTAACGCGAACGGTGAAGAGCCCGAACTACCCGGGAATCTCCTCCCTCAGCGCGCACATCAGCGATGACGGAAAGTACGTCGCCGCTCTCACACCGGACAACCACGTCGCGAAGCTGACCATCGCAAACGGAGAGTTCCGAATTCTTGACGAGGGCACGAGCCCCGCGCCGCCGGAGAACCCCCTTCGGCGCGTCTTGTTCTCCCCAAATGGCGAAAGCGTTTTCTTTGAGGGGGTCCCCGGCTACTACTCTTACAAGGGCCCCGAGGGCTTATTCATCCGAACCGGTTATCTCATTCCATCCATTAAGCAAGTTGCCACCAGCGGCCAGATGATCGCGGTGTCGGACTCGGGCGAGCAGTACATCTATCGATCTACCACGAACAAGATTGCCTTCCGCGATGACCACGCGCAGAAGACAATCTACTTCCCCGATGCTTACAGCATTGCGGACTTCGGCATGTCTGGCTCGGGGGAATGGGTCGTCTACCGAACGCTCAAAAGCAACCTGTATCTTGTGAACACCAAAACCGGCGTTCGCAAGCTCATCACCCGAACCGCGAACAACACGGAGGTCTTTGAACCCGACATCGATGTCTTGAAGATCGCGGGTAACGGCACCAAAGTCTTCTTCTCGGGAAGAATCCGAGACATCGCCGCCGGGACCGATCGCGTGACGTCGCTTTACGAGTACGACATCGCCACCGATGCCCTGAGTCTGATCAAGCTACGCTCGGAAGCAACCCACCAACTCACAGATCTCCGAGCCGTTTCTTACGACGGAAAGAGCGTCCTCTACACCAACTACGATAATGAACAAGCAGAAGACTTGTTCCGATACTCGGTACCGTTTAAGTCCCATAAAGTCCTCATTCGGAACGAAGACTTCCGAGGCATTATGGAAACGAACGGAGCCTACGCGTTCTTTCGCAACGACGATGATCAAGTGATGTTCAGCATCAATGACCTCCGCCGCGCTGTGGTGAAAGCTCCACTCCAGATCGGCGTGCTTACGTTCCGTCAAACCAGCCGCAGTATCCGGTTTACGAACACTGGCTACCTTTGCGACACCACCTTTGAGATTCCTAGTACACAGAATTAAGGTTTCTTGCCGATTAACCCGCAGAAGGGCGTAACATGACCTTGTGATACGTAATCGGAAAGCCGTTGCAATCGGACTCGCACTGTTCAGCGTGGCAGCCTCTGCAACGTCGCAGGTGAACTTCCGGCCGCTTGAGTATCTGTTCCTGGCCCAGCCCGGGCAAGAGTCGGCTGGGGAGTCGGTGGACGCGGAAATCTCCCCGGACGGGCGATACGTTGTATTCATGACCACCCGACCGTCGGTCCGCAAGGGGCACGACCTCGCGACCTACGACGTGATCCGTGCCGACGCCGAGACCGGCGCCCTGAAGCTGGTGAACCGGTTGCCCGACCAGAGCCCGGCCCCGATCTTGAGCTACTACCCACGGCTCGGAATTTCTGATCGCGGCCGCGGAATCACCTTCACTGCGCCCACAAATCTTCTGACGCCGTACGCGCAGGCCAACACGCTCAGCGCCTTCCATGCGAACCTGGAAACCAACGTCATCACTCGCATCGGCTCAGGCTCCTTTGTTGGCGAACTCAGTCGAAACGGGACCCAACTCGCTTATCTCACAAATTCTGGAACCTGTGACTCAAAGAACTTGGTTAACGGCAGTTCTGGGCGGCTGTACATCCCCGCCTTCCAGGACATCGGCGGAATCAACGGCAACTTCGGCGGCGTTTTCTCCGATTCCGCAACCGCGCGCATGTTCCTCACCAACATCTTCGACGAGTCGGGACTGCGCATGCTGGGCTTGAAGTCCGTCAGAACCACGGGTCAAGCGCGCACGGAAGTTACCGTGCCGTCCGATAAATCGCTCGCCCCGGTCTACATCTCCGACACGCTCACCGACGCGACGTTCATCACGAACGCTCCGCTTAGCCCCCTCGACACCGACCTTCGGTATGACCTTTACCGACGCAACGCCGACGGAAGCTATCGGTTCACCGATCTCGGAACGTTGGTGCCCACCAATGCCAGCCAACTCTCGATCGCCGCGTCGAGAAGCGGACGCTATGTCCTCGTCGGGTTCGACATCAACAATTCCCAGTACGACATCGATACGTATGTGTACATCGATCAGACCACCGGCGCCGTCAGCAACCCGCGCTTCTACGGCGTGAAGCAGCTTGGGCGACGCCTGAGCGACGACGGCCGGTACTTTGCCATCGTGGGTTCCGACGGACACGCAAAGCGCGTGAATGCGATCAACGAGTCGCAGCTCACCGTCGACAACGGCCCCCACCCCGCGCCGCCGCGACGGCCGATGAACCAGATGGTGCATTCCGCCGGTGGAGAAGCGATCCTCTTCCGAGGGGTTGAGGGCTACGTGCCGAACAACCTCGAAGGTCTCTACATCCGAATGCCCGACCGCACGGTGAAGCGGGTGAACAACGCCCAAACCCCGATTGCGATTAACGACGCCGGAACCAAGTGGGTTTACCGAACTTGGGATGGCAAAACCATCTTCCGAGACGGCATTGCGGGACGCACTATCGAACTGCCCCAGGCGACCGGCGTCGTGCGCCTCGATGGCGCTGGCGATGTTCTCGCCTACGAGCGAACCGATCGGCAGCTGTACTACCTAAACCTGAGAACCCGGGTTACCAAACTCATTTCTCGAACCAGCACTGGCGCGCCTTCGAACGGTTCCAGCGGCGTGCTCGCGGTGGTCGCGGGCAACGGCAGCAAGATCTTCTTCAGTACCACTGCTCGTGACGTCGCTCCCGGAGCCGACCGGTATTACAGCACCTACGAGTACGAAACCGCAACGGACAAACTGTCGCTCATCCGAATGAAAACCGACATCGAGAACCCCGGCACCTGGGTGCGAGCGGTCTCGTATGACGGTACGACGCTGATCTACGGCTCGGTCGAGTCTTACTACCGAAACCTGTATCGCTACTACGTGCCGACCGCTACCCATAAGCTGGTGTTCAAAGGCAGCCACGTCGCCGAGCAGTTCCACGATACCAACAACACCTATCTCGCTTTCGGCGATTTCCGAAGGTCGTTCCTAGTGAACATTTCCGATTCCAACCTGGCCTACCTCGAACTCAAGCACCCCTACAAAATGGAGGAGCCTAAGTTCCGAAAGGTAGATCCCCGCGCGTTACGGTTCCTCAACCACGGGTACGCCTGCGAAGTCAACATCGACTTTTTCTATAACTGACCATGAAAAGACTCCTCCTTCTTGCCGGCGTTGCCATTGCGGGTTCTGCGAGCGCAGACCTGATCTACGGCCAGTCCACCCTCGTCTTCCCCGCCGGCCCCGGAGTCCCGAAAGCCGGAACCAGCTACTCCCCAGAAATCTCCAGCGACGGCCGCTACATCTCCTTCATCACCGACCGCATGGACGTGCGAGCGTATGACGAAGTGGATTCGTTCGACGTCGTACGGGCGGACGCCGTCCGTGGCGCGGTCAAGGTGGTTAACCGCTTGGCGAATGGGACGTATTACATACCGGAGGTTGCAGATGGCACGTTCATTTCAGATCGTGGGCAACACATCGCTTTCACCAGCGGACGGGTAATCATTCCCGGTTCGCCAACGGATTTCCGCCGCTCCGCCAACCGAGCGAAGCTTGATCAAAAGATCGTAAATCAGGTCCCGAACCGGTTTGCCACTGGCCTCTCGAACGACGGGCTTTCGCTGGTTTACGATCAGATTTTCGGGCAGACCTTCGATCCGTTCAGCTCATTTAACTTTCAAGGAGGCTACACGAGCAACTCTGGTTACGTGCAACCTTCGGTCTACTCGAGCGATGCCTCTGTCCGATTAGCGAACGAGACCTTCGGATTCCCCGCTGTCACCGGCATTCAGGCCGTGACGCGCTCTGGCCGATTCTGGTTGTTCCACACGGCCGGGATTGCGGAGACCTTCCTTCCGGTTTGGGTCTCGAACGACCCGGGGATGTCAGGCCCAATCGAAGCCCGGTTCATCACGAACAAGCAAATAAGCCCGCTTGATTTCGATTTTGAACCGGACCTGTACCAAGTCAGTACCGCTACCGGCGAGCGGCGCAGGATCGAACTCTGGGGCTCGGCTATTCGCTCCGTCGCGACATCTCGAAATGGGCGATTCACCGTCGTCCAGTACACGAATGGCATGGCCCAGATCATCGACCTTCCGTACTTCTTTTATGCTCCGAACCCAAGTCGTCTTATCGATCTGAGCAGCCTCAGCCGGATCAGCAAGCACATCAGCGATGATGGTCGTTACATTGCCGGAATCACCGAGGACGGTCGCCTTATCCGCCATGATCTCATGACCAATGTCGGCGCAGAAACCGGCGTCGGGTCCTATCCTGCACCGCCGAGAGCGACGCTGCTGGGTTACAGCTATTCGAAGTCAGGAACTTCCATTGCCTTTACGGCTCCCGACAACTTTGTTGCTGGACAAACTGCGGGCGCTTTCATCAAAAACACGGCAACCGGCCTAACTCGAAAACTCTCCACAGCTCTTTATCCAGCGGCAGTATCCGATTCTGGTCAGGCATATGTCCTTCGCGACAATACTAACGCCACGTACCGAAACGAGGATTTGAACCTATCCATTAGTTTGCCAAATTCGAGGGATCATCAACTTTCTGCCGACGGTTTGATCGTGATGTACCGACAGTTCATCAGCAGCGTGGATCAAGTCTACGTTTACGACGTGTTGGCAAGGCGTAGTCGGCTCGTAACCAAAAGCACAGCTGGTTCCGGCTCTAGCAACACCGTAGATCAGGTTCGGCTGTCTGGCAACGGCAAGTTGATCGCCTTCATCTCGAACAACGCAGATCTGTTCGCCGGACCTCGTCGCCATCGGCTTTACCTTTACGACGTTCCAAGTGACCGCCTGACCTCGCCAACCTTCCCGGGCACCATCGGTAACAGTTCAGTTGTGTTTGGCATCTCGGATGATGCAACTAAAGTCGTGTTCCGAAACATGGGCGACGTTGAGCAAGTTTGGCGTTACTACACTCCAAGAAATACGTTCACCCTCCTCATTCCGAATCGATTCGTAAATCGAGAAGCTGTCCTGTCGCCCAGCGGCAACTTGCTCTTTGACACCGACGAGTTTGGAAACACGCTCACTCGTCTCTCGGATGGTCGGACCGAAGTTACCCATCCTGACAACATACTCTTCGTCCTCGCTGGCGACAACCGAGTCCGTATCCAGACGAAAGGCATCCTCCGCGATGTCAACTTCACCTTCCCGATCGCACCGTAATCGGGAAAGCGCACACCGGCAATGAAGAATCCATGAAGCTCGTTTGGTCCGCTCTCGTCATCGCCGCCTGCGGGTCCGCTCAGGCGGACCTGATCTACGGAAAGTCCACCCTGCTCTTCCCGGCGGGACCCGGAATTCCGCGGGAAGGAACGAGCTACAGCCCAGAGATTTCGAGTGACGGAAACTACATTTCCTTCATCACGAACCGGATGGACGTGCGAGCAAACGACGAACCCGATTCTCTCGACGTCATCCGCGTCGACGTTGCCAGAAACGTTGTTCAAACGGTCAATCGCGTTGCAAACGGAACCTACTTCGTTCCAACCGCCGAGTCCCGCACGTACATTTCGGATCGAGGCCGGTTCATTGCCTTCAATAGCAATCAAGAGCTTCGAGCCAACAATGCCACGGTCAATCAATTCGCCGGTATTCGCGCCGATCTCGCCCGAAACACCATCGATTCCCTCCTAAACCAGGGAGTTACCGGGATGTCAAACGATGGAGACTCGCTCCATCTAAACAGCCTTTATGGACAGACCTTCAATCCGGTCAGATCGTTTAACTTCCTGGCTGGGGCTCAGGGCACGACGCCTGTTTATCCCTCCACCTATTCTCCAGATGGCAAAGTTCGCCTAGCCTCCGTCGCGCTGAGCTCGTCTACTGGCCCCGGACTTCAAGTCACCACGCGGAGCGGCAGATTCTGGCTTCTTGCTGTGGCGGGTCTTAACGACTACTTCACGCCGGTCTGGGTGTCGAACGATGCTGGCCCGTCCACGCCGATCCTCGCGCACTTCATCACCAATCGGCGAATCAGCCCATTCGATCTTGACTCGACGCCGGACCTGTATTACGCCAACGCTTCAACCGGAGAACTACGCTTGATCCCGCTTTCGGGCGCAGCCATTAAGGCAGTCGCGGCCTCGCGAAACGGTCGCTTCACCGTGATCCAATATACGGACGGAATGGCCGACGTCGTGGACGTCATCACTTTTCCGGGCAAGCCGAGATGGATTCGACGCATCGACCTCCGACACCTACCGACGATCAGCCGAAACGTCTCGGACGACGGCCGATTCATTGCGGGGATTACCACCGACGGTCGGCTTGTTCGACAAGACCTGAACTCCGGCGTCGGAACCGAGACCGGAATCGGCGCTTACCCGGCCCCGCCCCGAGCAAAGCTTACGAGCTACGTGAACTCCCCTACCGGTACGAGCATCCTGTTCCGCGCCCCGGACCAGTTTCTTTCCGGCGAATCGGCGGGAACGTTCATCAAGAACACGGCGACGGGAATCACCCGAAGGCTCCCATCCAACACCTTTGGCTATGCCGTCTCCGACACCGGGCAAGCTTATATTTACAATGACGGCGCAGGGATCACTTACCGAAACGACGATCTGAACTCGACGGTAAAGCTCCCAAATGGCTTCGGCCAAGTCATTTCGAGTGACGGGCTCACCGTGATGTTCTATCGACGTGAAGGCAGCTTCGATCAGCTCTATGTCTATGACGCGCCGTCCGCTCACACCCGGCTGGTGACCCGAAACGCCAGTGGAGTAGCCGCAAACAGCAGCATGGTTACTCCCCGGCTATCGCCAAACGGAAAGCTGATCGCCTTTATCTCGGACGCTACGAATCTGGTCGATGGCCCGCCGAGAAGACGGCTGTATGTTTATGACGTCGCTCTCGATAAGTTGACCGCTCCGACCTTCTCCAATAGCCTTGGAGAAAGCTCCGTGGTTGTCGGAATTTCCGCCGATGCAACGAAGGTGGTTTTCGCTGACCTTTCATATCAAGATACGGAGAGAGAAAACACTTGGCGGTACTACGTGCCGCGCAACGCCTTCACTTACGCCGGCGAGCGAGGTCTCAACTCCTGGGCGCAGCTCTCTCCGAGCGGAAACCTGGTGTATCAGGATGACGAGGACCGCAACATTCTCTTCAGAGTTTCCGACGGACGAAGGGTGGTGCTTTCCGATGACTTTTCCCTCTTCCTCCTCCCTGGCGACAACCGCGCCAGGATGGAACATAACGGCGTCCTCAGCGATGTCAACTTCGCCTTCCCGGCGACCCCGTAATAGGACTCCAGCCGGTTGCCCCTTTGGTTCAGCACTGGAACCCAAGGGGCGGGTGGTTCATAATAGGGGCTCAATGTCTCACAGCGACGCCACCGGCATCTTTATCAACGAAACCCACACCAGCGCGGCCATTTGGCAGTACCGCGTTGAGAAGATGCTTTTGGAAGGCAAAACTCAGTACCAGACCTACCAAA
>CAMAPH010000012.1:0-63979 GCA_945859975.1 Chthonomonas calidirosea | reverse complement strand
ACCTCGACATCGCTGACCTCGCCAGGCTTGGCCGGTTTGGGTTTGTCCGCCCAAGATTGAATTCCGAAGGCGACTTTGGTTCCGGCATCGTTCACGCGGAGAGGTCTGGTCTCGCTGATCCGGAATCCGGCGGGCAGCTTTTCATCCTTGCCAATTTCGTAAACGGCGCGGTCCTTGGGCTCAGTGCCTTCCAGGGTGAGAGCGTGGATTCGGTAGTTGATGCCAACTTTGTTCGGCAATTCTGATCCGGCGAGCCAAGCAAGGACGTTTGCCTTTTCTGACCAAGCGATTCCGGCGATGCGGTCTCTTCCCCACATGAGGGTCTTCACGCGACCGGTGCTTGGCTCAAGAATCTGGACGCCGCCTTCGTCGTTGTCCGATGCGATTTGCATCGCAATGAGGTTTTCGGCTTTGTTGACAGAAGCTGACACGACGTTGCCGATGGTCAGGGTTTGCCCGGTCGCACTTTCGATAAGCGTGAGGTCGCTCCGGGGTTCCTTCGAGTCGAGTGCTCTTGAGCGGCGGGTGAGGATGTACTTCCCATCTTCCAGAAGTTCGAACTGCTCAACATTTTCGACATATCGCTCCTCACCACTAGGGAGCAATCGGAGGCCCAAGCGTGGATTGGCGGGCTTCCTTTCGGCTCGAAGCTTCTCCGCGATGGCACGTGGTGGAGAAATCAAGAAGGCGACGTACTGGTTGTTCTTGGCAAAACGTGCTCCGCGTCCACCGGGAATTGACCAAGCAATGGGCTCATCCGCGCTCTTGACGGTGAGGGTCGGATCTCCTTCAACCGGGGAAAGCACGTAGCTGATCCACTTACCGTTTGGCGAAATTAGTGCGGATGACAGGGCTTCGACGCGCTTCCAATCACCATCTAGGATCGACTTCTTCGCTTGTTGCCCCGCGCCACTCGAGACAAGCGCGAAAGTAAGGAAGGACAAAAGCCCTAGTCGGGCAGGTAGCAATCGTGCGGAGAGCATCGCAATAGCAACCTACCAGAAGAATTCTGCCTAGAGTTCCAACGATCCACCGCCGGGTGCGTTTCGGATTCGCTCTGCGTAGGTTATGATGCTGTTTGCGGAATCTTGTCGAATCCGGTGCTAGAGCATGAGAACCCCATTTAAGTACGTAGCCTTTTTGGCGTTAATCCCTTTCAATCAACTTGCGCTTGCGCAGACGCCTCCGCCGGCGGAAGAGAAGCCAGCCGCGGCGGCGGCCGAGCAAAAGCCCGAAACTCCGGCACCAAAGCCCGGCGAACCCAAGCCGTACAAGGATGTGGTTACTAAAGAAGCCGTCACCCAAACCGGCATGTTCAAGGTTCACCGTATTGACGACAAGATCCTTTGGGAAATTCCGGTTGACAAGCTGAACAAGGAACTGCTTTGGCAAACCGAAGTCGCCGAGCTTCCGCCGCTTGGCCCGTTTAGCTACCCTGGAACGGCCACCGGAGCGCGCGTGGTGCGATTCACACGTCGCGGAAACAAGATCTATCTTCGCAACGTTGAGAAGGGCCTGCGCGCCTTCAACGATGCTGGCCTAGAAAAGGGCGTCGCTTGGAACACTCTAGAGCCCATCATCTTTGACTTTGCGGTTGAAGCTGAAGGGGGCGAGAAAGACGCCAAGACGGCCGTTATCGACGTCACCCAGCTGTTCACTTCGGATCCGGCAGACTTCAGCGTTCGCAGTGCGGTTTCGGCCGGTGGCGCGAACCCAAATCGTTCCTTCGTTGACACGGTCAAGGCATTCCCGAAGAACATCGAGACCCGATCGGTCCTCACCTTCATGGGTGGCGGCGGTGGTGGCTTCTTCTTCGGCGGCGGCCCACGATCTGATGCCAGCACCGTTACGGCAAAGGTCCACTACAGCCTCGTCGAGCTTCCTGAGAAGCCAATGCAGCCACGCTACAAGGACAGCCGAATCGGCTTCTTCACCGTCGGCTTTACCGAGTTCGGACGACCAGATGGCATTTCGAAAGCTACCGAGTACATCTCCCGATTCCGACTCGAAAAGAAGGACCCGAACGCGGCCCTGAGCGAGCCAAAGGAGCCGATCGTTTACTACCTATCGCGAGAGGTTCCGGACCGATGGCGAAAGTGGCTGAAGAAGGGTGTCGAAGACTGGCAGGTTGCCTTTGAGCAAGCTGGCTTCAAGAACGCGATCATCTGCAAAGATGCTCCAACCGAAGCCGAAGATCCGAACTGGCATCCCGAGGACGTTCGCTACAGCGTCATTCGCTGGGCACCGAGCCAGATTGCGAACGCGATGGGCCCAAGCATCCAGGACCCACGATCCGGCGAAACGATCTCCGCTCACATCATCTTCTGGAACGACATCGTGAAGTTGCTCGAAGAGTGGTACTTCGCCCAGTGCGCAGCCACCGATCCAAAGGCGGCGAAGCTTCCCTTCCCAGAGGAGCTGATGGGCGAATTGGTTCGCTACGTGTCCGCTCACGAAGTCGGTCACACGCTTGGCCTTGAGCACAACTTTAAGGGCAGCGCGTGGTACACGCCGGCGCAGCTTCGCGATCCGAAGTTCACCAATGAGAAGGGCCTCTCGGCTTCGATCATGGACTACTCTCGGTTCAACTACGTTGCTCAGCCTGGCGACAATGTGACGCAAACTATCGGCAAGATTGGCGACTACGACAAGTTTGCGATCGAGTACGGCTACAAGCCGATTCCGGGAGCGAACAGCGCCGATGCAGAGAAGCCATTCCTAGATCGACACCTTGCTTTGCAGGTCAACAACCCTTCCCTGCGGTTTGGCAACTATAAGTACAGCCAGGATCCTACCGTTCAGTCAGAGGACATCAGCTCCGACGCGGTTGAGGCGACTCGATTGGGCTTGCTGAACCTCGACAACATCGCAACCACAAAGTTGCTGACCGCGACGACAAAGTTCGGCGAGGACTACACCAAGCTCTCCGAGATGGTGAGCAACTTGCTCGGGCAGCGATTCACCGAGCTTTATCACGTTGTTGAGAACATCGGCGGCGTCATCGAATCGGATAACCACGCCGGTCGCGGCGGTGTCGTGTTCCGACAGAACCCAGTTGAAAAGCAGCGACGAGCGGTGAAGTTCCTCGCGACGACCGGAATGCAGACGCCGAAGGGCTTGTTTACGCCGGAGATTCGAGATCGAATCGCGCCAGACGGATTGGTCAGCGACGTTGTTGGTCAGCAGCGATTCCTGTTCAGCGCCCTCTTCAACGAGGACCGAGTGAGCCGAATGTTCGACCTCGAAACGGCGAACCCCAAGAACCACCTCAGCGTTGAAGAGATGCTGAAGACGGTTCAGAGCGGTGTGTTTACCGAGCTTTCGGCTCCAGCGCCGAAGATTGACATCTTCCGACGCAACCTTCAGCGCTCGTACCTAACGGCAATGGACGGTCGAATCAACGGATACGCGGCGACTCGAACCGACCTGAAACTGCTCGTAAAGGCTGAACTAAAGGCCCTGGCAAAGCAGATTGATGCAGCAATGCCGAAGACGAAGGACAAACTCACTTCCCTGCACCTCGCTCAGACCCGAGAGGACATCGGCAAGATCCTTGCTGACAAGTTCACCAAGGACTCCGGCGGTGGCGGATTCGAGATGCTCTCGATGTTCGGAATCGAGAAGGCAACCTGGTCGAAGCTCAGCTGCTTCAGCCCTTGGGCAAAGCTGCCTCGCTCGGTACAGAAGCACATCGAAGCACTGCTCGCTGAGAAGCACTAAGACAACTCAAAAATGGCCCCGAAACGATATCTCGGGGCCATTTTTTGTTTAGTAGTCCACGGGGCGCAGATAGTACTCGCCGATCGCAGTGCTGCTGAGCATCGCGACGGTCGGTAGTCGCCGCTTCCAGTGGGTGCCGTCAACGCGCTTAAACACGAGCGCAACCTCTTCGGGCGCAAACCCCATTTCGATCAGCTTTTCCTGGTTGTAGCCCTGCGTCATGAAGTGCAGAAGTCGGTCGGCTTTTCGGTAGGTGATGCCGAAATCGATCTCGTCGGTTTGTCCTTTGATCAAGTCGGCGGTGGCGGGTTTGTGGATGATTTCTGGCGGCACGCCCAGCTCTTCCGCTAGTTGCCAGACTTGGGTCTTAAAGAGGTCGCCGAGCGGGTTGATCGGGGGGCTATCGTCTGCATGCCATGTGAAGTAACCAAAGAGCCGCTCACTCTTGTTCCCGGTACCGATGGGGAGACCGCCGACCTTTGCGCTTTGGTCGAAGATCGTGATCATGCGGCATCGAGCGCAGACGTTGCCCAATCGGCTTGCGCTGATTTCGGGCTCGAAGTTGGAAATGTAGCCATCGACCATCGCGGTGATTTCGATGGTTCTCACGTTGATGCCGAGATCATCCACCACGAGGTTTGCATGATCGATGCTCTCTTGGGACGAGATTTTGTACGGCATTCGGAACGCGTACACGTGCTCGGGTCCGAACGCTTGCGCACAAAGGTAAGCCACGACCGCCGAATCCACTCCGCCAGAAAGTCCGAGGACGACGTTCTTGATTCCCCGCCGCTCTAGAACTTCTTCGCGGAGAAACCGAACGAGCCAGTCGGCCAAGATGGGCGCATTGATCTGCAAATAGTCATCCTGCTCCGAGTCGAATCGGGCGGTTTTTTGCACAGGAAGCGTCATATCAACACTCTACACCGGATTTATGCCCTGGGTTGCCGGTGCTAAACGTCCCATGCCCCGTCCCGTTTCGGAGAATCTGGTGTAGATTACGTTAGGTTAACGATGGCGTTGACCTTCCCTCCGAAATGGCAAGGAACATGGAAAAGAAGTCAAATAGCTGGAGATTGTTGGGTTGGATTTTGGCCGCGGTTTTGATCGTGTGGCTCACCACGAATATCCTCTTCCCGCTCATCATCGGTGCCCTGAAGGTGGCCGTTGTGGTTGCCGTCATTGGCGTGATCGCGTACGGCGCGTACAGCCTGATGGGAAAAAAAGCGATCGGCGGCGGTAGACGGACCCTTCCGTAAGCCCCGCCGGGTATCCTTCTGGGTCCTGATTGCTCCGGTCGTCTAGTGGTTAGGACATCGCCCTCTCACGGCGAAGGTCGCGGGTTCGAATCCCGTCCGGAGTACCAACGCTTTTCTTGTCCATACCGGATAAAGCCGGTGATTTGACGATGTAAAGGATCTCATCCGAATTGAGGCTCCGAAAGTCGATCATGTTTTCTTCAAAAAGGATCATGAACCTGGACGACCAACCAGCGTCTATGCGACCATAGCGGTTACCTCAATTGCTCACAAACTCACGGAGCAAACTCCCTCAGAATGGGGCAGCGGAATGAACAACTCGACCAAACTGATTCTCTTTCTGATCGTCCCCGGCCTACTGGGCTGTTCGGTGCTTAGTCGTGGATTCGCTAGATCTCAGACCGATGGCGGACCAAAATCCCTGCTTTACAAATCGGTCAATGGCGCACGACTCGACCTCTATATCTACGAGGACCCAACATCCGAAGGTAATAAGCTCAGGCCGGCCATCGTGTTCTTTTCGGGAGGTGGTTGGAGTTCGGGATCAACCAAGCAGTTTGAAGCCCATGCTCGGTACTTCGCGTCGCGGGGCATGGTGGCGATCACGGCTGATTATCGGGTCAGATCACGCCACCAATCCCAAATCAAAGACAGCGTTTCGGACGCGAGATCGGCGATCCGATGGGTTCGCGCGAACGCAAAACGGTTAGGCGTCGATCCAAACAAGATTGCGTCGGCGGGTGGTTCGGCTGGCGGACATCTCGCGGCCTGCACCGCAACGATCAGCGAGTTTGACGCTCCTGGCGAAGACAAATCGGTTAGTGCCGTTCCCAACGCGCTTGTCCTATTCAATCCGGCGTTGGTACTAACGTCTTTGCCTGGTTTTGACATAAAGAGCGTTCGCGCTGCCCCAAATGAGGCGTTCTTAGGCGCCGAAGCATCCAAGCTGTCACCCGCACACCACATAAGATCCGGCGTTCCACCCACGATAATTTTTCATGGACACGCCGATGAAACCATTCCCTTTCAAACTGCGAAAATGTTCGCAGATCGAATGACGGCCAAAGGAAACCAATGCAAGCTCATCGGCTTTCCTGACCAGGATCACGCGTTCTTTAACAAGGAGCCATTTGTGAAGAGGACGCTCGTCAGCGCGGATGAGTTTTTGGGGGCATTGGGATGGCTCAAAGGGCCGCCGACATTTAACACTATAAAATAACAAGTTGATGTTATTTTGTATTACGAATACTCGGCCACGCTTTTTTGACAGAATCCGATCACAGGCGGAAGACATGCACATACACACGTGATTCGAGCTTCTGGTCAAGGTTTAGTGTCAAAGAAAAGTGCTCGCGCACGTCCTTTTTAACCTCGTTATTCATCGAATCTGCTCAGGGATTCAGTGTCACTTCACGAGGCCACATGCAATAAAGAGCCTAGATGAACCCGCAGATCTCGTCAAGCCCTTTGCGAGCAAGGTCGGGGACCGTGCAGTCATCTGCGGGATAACCCACCGGAAGCAACACGAACGGCTTTTCGTTTGTTGGCCGGCCGCAAATCTCGCGCAAAAACGTCATAGGGGCGGGCGTGTGGGTCAAGGTGGCAAGCCCAGCGCGGTGAAGGGCTTGGATGAGAAATCCGACCGCGATGCCGACTGACTCGGTCATGTAGTAGTTCTTCCTCTTGGTTCCATCTTCCAAGATGTCGTAATCCCGGCGGAAGACCACGATGAGCCACGGGGCGTCCGTTAGGTGGGCCTTTACGAAGTCGGTTCCCAAGGGCAACAGGGCCTCTCTCCATTCGGGCGTGATGCGACGCTCGTAAAACTCCTTCTCCTCTGCCTCGGCGGTTTCCCGAATCTTCCTTTTGGTCTCCGAGTTTGAAATTGCGACGAAGTGCCAAGGCTGTAGATGGGCTCCGCTGGGTGCCGTTCCCGCCGCCAAGATGGCCCATTCGATGGTCTTCCGCGATACTTCCCTCGAAGAGAACATGCGAACGGTCCGACGCTCGTTAGCCTCTTCGTAAATCGCTCGCATGCGTGCCTCGGATTCCTCGGGGCTAACGGGCTTGGGGCGGTAAGGGACCGTTTTGTACACGGATCGACCTTACCGCCAACTTGCAATGTTTCACGGGGCTCCGAGTACCCACTCGCCGGCCCCGTGATAAGGATAGACATCGTGCAGACCCTGAGATTGGCAAAAGCCAGAGCCGTTTGAGCGCTCAGGCTTTGGTGTGGAAATCCTACGTTCCGGCGATTATATGCAGGCCACATTGACCTTTGAAAAGTAGGTGTCCCGAAATAAACCTTTTCCAAGAAGAACGGGATGGCTCGGGACTGACTACTTACCCAGCGAACCGCGGATTAGCCGTACGCGGTTCAGTCTCTGAGGTTCCTCAATGAGTTCCAAAAGGGTTCTCAATTCAAGTTCAATTTGTGCCCAATCAAGCGTTGTTTGCCTCGCCATGACGCCGTGGATATCGATCCAATCCTGGTCGCGACCCGCGAAGACTTTCATCACGATTAGGTCCTCGGCCGTACAGATTCGTAGTCGAATGGAAGGGGCCAGCTCAACTGCAACAGCCCGTTGAACGATTTTTTCTTCATAGTCAAACCCGCCGATGCCAATATCGACCGGGATGTTGCCTTCAACATAACCAAGAAGCACACGATTCCTTAGAGCAAATGCAAATGCATCTGGTATTCGAGGTGTCATCAGTTGCATCATCGCCTCGACCTTTGAAGGCTCATCGTCGAACCGAGTCAAGACCGTGAAGTCTGCATCGCGAGTAAGGCGAACTTCACCCCAGGCCTGAAGTGCCAGGCCACCAATCACACAGTTCGCGAGTCCCAGTTCGTCTAACCCAGCCTGTAAGTTAGCCGCAGCCCGCACAAGGTCTATCACGGCTTTCCTGCACGGCCGAGGGCTTCATAGAACTTTACGAAGCCAGTCTCTAGCCTGGGCGGCAACGTAAGGGTGTAGGCAAAGGACGACTGTAGAGAGGGGAGCACGTCTTTAGTGACGAGCGTCGCTAGCTTCGCCACTCGCTCCGCTTCAAGATATTCCCAGCCGAGCTTCTGCTGCGCAAGAATCTTTCGAGCGAACTCTTTCTCGGAATCCGTCACACATCATTATGGAGCCCAAAGTCAAAAGGTCGTGCTCATAACACCTAACCCGAAGACGGAATCGGTGGCTCAGCTAAAAAGGGTGTAACCGCGACCCAAACCAGACCGGGCAATCCTCGTTACGCCGCGGGCGTTCCTACTTCCCTTTCTAGTTCGAACTCGACCAACCTTAATCACTTACGCCAAAAAACCCGAGCCGTGGGTCATCACGCCCCACCAGAATGGTGAGTGTGAGCGCAAAAGTGCCAGCCAAGCGCGGGTAAGTTCCGAATATGTCGGCGTGTCTTCTGCTTTCTCTCCTTGCGTTAACCGGCCATCAGGAAACTCGCCCGATTAAAGTCTTCATCCTCTCGGGCCAATCGAATATGGTCGGGCACGGATTCTTTGAGTCGAACCCGGACAGGAACGGCGGCAAGGGCAGCTTGCGAGAAGCGATCTCGAAAGGAAGGTTCAAGCACCTGACAGACAAGAACGGCAAGTGGCGGGAGCGCGACGACGTCTGGATCCAGTACTTCGAACAGAAGGGCAAGCTTACGACCGGGTACGCCGCTGGTCCAGATTGCATAGGCCCGGAACTTGGCTTTGGCCATGTGGTCGGTGACGCACTGCGGGAACCCGTTCTCTTGATCAAGATTGCGTGGGGCGGCCGGAGCCTGGCGGTTGACTTTCGCCCTCCCAGCTCAAAGGGCACCGTGGGACCAACTTACACCGATTTGATTCGCCTGAGCCGCGAAGCCATCGCACAGGTTGGGACCCAGTTTCCGGCGTGGCGCGGGAGATCGGTCGAACTCGTCGGATTTGGTTGGCACCAAGGCTGGAACGACCGCGTTGATGAGAAGTTCGTGGCCGAGTACGAGCGGAACATGGCCAACTTCATTCGAGATATCCGCAAGGATTTGAACGCACCAAATCTGCCGTTCGTCATAGCCGAAACCGGGATGGGTGGTGATCAGGAAAAGGACGAAACCGCGATTGCGCTTATGCGGGCACAATCTGCAGTAGCGACCTACGCCGAGTTCAAAGACAACGTCGCGTTCGTTGGCACGAGAGCATATTGGCGCCCCGTGGAAGAGTCGCCGAGTGATCAGATCTATCACTGGAACAACAACGGCGAGACCTACTACTTGATCGGAGATGGAATGGGCAAAGCAATGGTCAACCTACTAAAGCGGAGAAAACGATGATCAGCCTCTTGAGCTTGGCCATCGGGCTTTCGACGGCTCCCCAGGACCCGCCGCAGCTGACAGAAATGGCGGGGTATCTGATCGTGCCCCACGAACAGGTCGATCGGTCGTTTAATGCCGGGTTTTCAATGTACGTTTCCGCGTGGCCCCTGCTAGAAACCTATCCTGGCTCAGATTTCCAGAGCGGGCTGTTTGGAACTTGGATGTTTCCCCAGTTTGATGGTGAGGGCCCGAAGGACCACTACACCGACATCGAAGGCGGCCTGGGCTGGTGGCGAGATACCAGATTCGCGACCAAGACGCCTAAGTTCATCATGGGTGGGGTCACCCTTAATTTTGCGGAATGGGCAAACGGCCCTGGTGCGGGCAAGGGACGCGACTGGAAAAACCCAACCGGGCTTTACGGCGTTGCCCAACTCAGCCCTTGGGTGATCTGGCCGCCAGATGGGCTCAACTTGAAACAAGGCACACGCGGAGAATTGTTCGGTTACGGCTACCTTCCCTTGCCTCTCACCGAATCCAAAGCTAGCACTGCGGGCAAAGCGGCGCCAACGGGCAACAACTGCTGGACGCTTTTCCTCAACGCGGCGAACTTCAAGGGACCAGTTGCCTTCTTCACCCCATACTTCTGGTCGAAGGCGTCCGCTGAAAATGAGAAACTCGCGGGTCTATTCCTCGATAGCCGTCCCTCGGAGCCGAACAAAGCGGTCCAAATGGAGACCCAGCATATTCCGGCGATGGTGGCAAAGGACCGGAGTGGAGTCACATATGCCCGGGTCGCGCCGACTCATTTTCCGAACGCTTCTAACGAGAACGCTCCGTTAATCCATCAGATCACCGCGTACTCAAAATCCGCACTGTGGAGCCAAGTGGATCGCTGGTTTGGCGGCGACAAGGTTGTCCCGGGCGCCATTCCGGCTTTGGCGTCCAGTACCCACACTTTCAAAGGCGGTGGATATTCAACCTGGCAGATCTATCTACCCGGCGGAGATCGACAGAGCGCACCCGAAGTTGATTGGGCATCCTATGCCACGCCAATCGCGATCGATCGGCATACCTACGGAATTCAATGGAAACATGAACTCCTGAGTAAGTCTGCTGACCCAGCCGTGATCACCCTGCCCGAGTACTACCGCTTGACCAAGATTGGGGACGCTAAGCAGCGCTGGGTTGCGATAAAGCCAAGCGATGTGCCCGCAGAAACTGGACTGATTGAAGCCAAGTTCCCTGCCCCTAAACGTACAAAAGAGCCGTATGTAACGCCAGTTGAACCAAGTTCATCATGGAAGAAGCCCGGCCCCGTCGCGGGACCATTCAAGCGTAACCTCGGCGATGGCAGCGAGATCACCTACTATTGGTACCGCTTTGCCGATCAACCAGCACTACTTAATGCTGACCTCTCGGCGAAAGAACGCGAGGATTTGCAGAAACGAGTTGAAAAGATCCATCGAAGTTGGAAAAAAGACCGCAACTACCTTCCGCCGAATACCACGGGAAAGCTTGCAAGCATCGATCCAGCGCTGATTGTAAAACCGCCGAAAGCCTTCGAGTACGGCTATGTACCAATCGTTACTCGACAAGCTTGGCAGGCATCGCCGAGTCGAAAATGAGGACCAACTCGTGCGACTTTAATCAGCAAGTGATCCGATGGGATCACTTGCTGATTTTGTGGTCCTGAACTTCAAAGCGATATTCGGGCTTGTATGGACTACCCGGAAACTCGCCTTGCTCCTGGTTGGTTCCCCATAAAATAGATATCATGACAGGGGGCAAGTCCTGGCAACTAAAGCCATACTCGCCCCAGCGTCGATTTCCTTCAGCACCTAAATGATCTGTTCTTCTGTGTAGCGTTTCCCTTTGCTCAAGCGCTTCTCTTAAAACGGAGACGGAAAAACGAACACTCCACGACGATCATTTTACGGGGATCCAGCCATCCAAGCCGATACCGAACTTCGCCAGAAAAACTAAAGTTCAGTTCCGGCGTAGTCTTGCGCTCGGAACAGCTTTCCGGCCGTACCGTCGTTAATGAGGGCAGGTACTAGCGCGCCGGGAATAACCGATTCCACCGAATTAGGCGCGTTGGGACCGCCCAAATCGGTTCGCAACCAGCCTGGATCAAGAAGGTTCATGAGGACGCCCGTGCCTTCCAGCTTGCCAACGGTGTCATAGACAAACTTGTCAACTGCTGCCTTGGAAACCGCATAGGCGATGAGTTCTGGCTGGTCGGCGATTCCCGACGTGACATTGATGATTCGGCCCCAGCCTCGACTAACCATGCCTGGGATCAGCGTAAGGCAAATCTGGATCAGCGCCGTTACGTTGACTTCGAAGCTTAATCTTAAATCGTCTGCCGGAACGCTGAGCCAATCGCTGTAGTAACTCGTCATGATCGCCGCGTTGTTGTAAAGAATATCAATGGGGGGACCATTGAGCAGTAACTCTTTCAACATCGCAGACACGTCATCTGTACTGGCCAATTCGGCTTCAACCTGTCGCACTTCAACGCCCTTGCTGGCCACTTCCGCCGCCAAAGCCGCAGTATTTGATAGGTCCCGACTATGCAAGACCACATTGCATCCCTGATCAGCGAGCGCTAGGCTCACCTGCCGACCAATGCCTCGGCTTGCGCCTGTGACCAATGCCCACTTTCCTCGAATGTCCGCTCTTGTTGTCATTTGAATTTCTCTTTTTGTCTGATGCAGATAAAACCTAAAGGTCCTCGGCTTATTTGCCGTCAATCCTGATTTCAATCTCGTCGTTAAACAGGGTTGCGCGAGTCATAAGCCGATTTGTGTACAGCCCCATGTGCGCTCCAGCGAGGCCAGGTTTGCCCATGTAGGGACCAGCCGAAGCAAGCTTGCCATCCAGATAGATGCGGACTTCGTTTTTGTTTACGTCCGTTTCTACTCGGACTTGCGTCCATTTGCCAAGCTCGAACTCGGGGCCGTCCACTGGCTCGGGATAGAAGGTGCTACGAGAATAGCCTTGGACCTTATACTTTCCAGGTGATCCAACCAAGTTCACCATGACGGATGGGCGCCAACTCGCGCCTCCAGACGGAACCGTTTCGTCGAACAGGGTGACCAGGTTGAGCCAAGGCTTGCTACGATAAGGGCTGAGCTCCACGGGATCCAGTTCGCTCACCTTGACGTCGAATGTCACCGTAGAACTGCCGGGTCGGAATCGGTCAAAGGTGATCTCGGGATGGAGGTGAATACTTTCCGGATCTTCCACCTTGAGATCCGGCGTTAGGCGACCAGCAAACACGAGTCCCCGTTTTGGCGCCGCAGGGTCGGACTCGTAACCGTAATGCCCGGAAATCAAACGTTGATTCGAGTTTATGAAGCTCGATTCGCTTGAACAGTCGCTCCGCCAGACGAAACCTTTCTCACCCTTTGCTTCGGATAGGGCCTTCTTCACGTACGCTCCCCAATACGAAGTAGGCGAGTAATCCCAGCCGGTGATGAGGCAAGGATTAGCCGATGGGTGGAAACTCCAAGCGGTCCAATTTAGCTGGTGCTTCTCGATATACGCCATAACCGCGGGAGCCCATTCTTCTGTATATACGTTCTCATGGGGCGGGTCGCCTTCTTTCCAAGGCTTCGTCCCGACCTCACCGACGAGTACCGGATGCTTCGCGATAACGGGTGTAACATTCGCATCCCAGTCTTTTTTCCAAGGGTAGATGTGCGTGGCGTAGGCAATGCCGTTACCAACTTTGTCGCTCAGGCCGTGCCCGTCCAGAACGCCTCGTAGGTCGTAAGCCCAGTCTAGTCCGCCAACAACAACCACATTCTTTGCCCCGGTTGATCTGACGGTGTCGACTAAGGCTTGCATTCCAGGCGAACGATACGAAACGCCTTTGCTCGCATCTTCAACTTGCCCACCGTTCTGCCAGACGTCCCATGAAACGCTATGGGGTTCGTTATAGAGATCGAACAGTACGGCAGGGTTGTTTGCATACCGCTTGGCGAAGTCTTTCCAGAACACGATGCTGTTCATATCCGGCATCTTGTGCTGACCTACGTTTTGCCCCCATTTGCCGCCGTCCGACCAGTGCAGGTCAAGAAGGACGTAGCAGTTCTTTGCCGAAACTTTCTTTACGATGCTGTCGACAATCTTTCGATACGATTCGCCTTGATCTGCCGCGCGCTTTCCCTTCTCGTATCCAAACCAGAGATCTTGCGTGAGTGGGATGCGGATGATATTCGCTTTCCAATCGTCAATCGCTACGTCGATCGACTGCATAACGTTTTCACCGGTTGGACTCCAGTCCAAGCTCGGAACATTTACGCCCTGCAAGCGCACAACATTGCCGCTTGAATCTCTCAACTGGTTGCCTACGACACGAAGCCCTTGTGCTGCACTTCCCCGATTTTCAAAGGCGATGTCGTCGATCAGAAAGCTCCCGCTGACCTTGCCACCGGGATTGATCCCGAGGTCAAGCTGGCTGACGATCTTGGGATCAAAACCTTCCGGCTGGACGAGGTCTGCGAGCGGAATGGCGACTTCGTGCCACTGCCCATCCCGGTAGTTCGGAGAATACAAAGCCACTCGAGCCTTTGACGTGTGGTGTTCGGGCGTATCGAGCACGTCTCCGTTGCAAAGCAATTGTGCATCGAGATCACCCGTGCTTCCCTGCGCTTTGATCCAAAACGTCAAGTGGGTCATTGAGCGAATGTCTGTGCCAACGTTCGTCCCGGTCTTCCATCCAAACCAGTGGAAGCCGCAGCCGATCCACACGTTCTCATCATTAAATTTGAATTCGAGCGCCGTATCGCCGCTGTGGGCTTCGCCACTTTTGGCTGCATAAGTCGACGTGGGTGGATTTGCCCAGCCGCCAAAACTCTTCGCCGATTCACCGTCCCACACCACGACTCTGGAAGCTTGCACGGGCACGTTTACCGCTGGCTTCGGAGCGGCGACCGTTTTGAATGGTGCGGCCGTCAGCGAAACCTTGGAGAACCAATATTTCGCACCCGGAGCGGTGGCCAAGTTTGTGAAGGTGATTCGAGCGTTCTTGTCGTCCCAGGGTCCGGTGAATGCGAATGTTCGTTTCTCCCACTTTGTGGAGAGGTTTACTTCTGTCGCCGCACCGTGGTGCTCCCACGGCTCATGATTCTGCATGCAGTTGACGGTGATGACCGTGGGCCGTGCTGCCTTTGCCCAATAGGTCAGGGTGTACTTCCGCCCCTTTTCGATCTTAAGCGCACCTTGGTGGAGCTGAACTTGCCAGGACTGCTCACCTTTGCTTTGGATGTTGACTTTGAGCGCAGGCGCACCGCCAGGTCCCTCCTTGGCGACGGACATGGTTCCCTTGGCGCTGCCGGCTTGCTCCAGAACCCAAGACTGCGTTCTTTTGCTGTAGTCACCATTAACCAGCAACTCGGAGGTGCTCCAGGGTGCGGTGTTGGGCTTGGCGGATTTGATCTGGGGTACTGCCGAACACGTTACGGCAATCGCGATTCCCAGGAAAAGGAGCGAGCGGAGGCGGGTGATTGACATGGCTGGACTCACGAGAGGCCGCCGAATGCGACGCCTCTGGATCTTGGTGGTGCGCTCGATGCGCGGACGATAAGCTTGGGGGTGACGATGATGGACTGCGGTGCGGGTTCGGGATGCGTTCCCTGAATTCGCGACACCAGAAGGCTAACGAAGGCCGAAGCCAGCGGGGAAATGTGCGCGCCTACGGTTGTCAACCGCGGTGAAAGGTACGTCGCGAGATCGAGATCATCGAATCCGACCACGGTCATTTCGTTCGGAATCGATACGCCCGCTTCCTCCAACTGCCGGTACACAACCGCAGCGAGGGAATCTTGATAGGCAAAGATCGCGGTTGGAGGATCGGGCAGAGCTACGAGTCGCGTCACTCCAAGTCTCACATCCTCTTCGTTCTTAACTTCGATGGACATCTCCGGCAGGAGCGGAATGCCTCTTTCGCGGAGAACGTCTCCGAAACCGACCAATCGATCAAAGGCGCCTCGGTGAGGAGCCTTTCCGAGAACGGCAATCCTTGTATGTCCAAGATCTGCAAGATGCTTGGCCAACTCGCGGCCGCCTGCGGAATCGTCTCCGGCAACTAAATCGAGGTGGTCAGAATCCTCCACCCAGCCCATGATCACCACGGGCGTTCCCGATGCCGCCAAGGCGTTGACCTGACTTCTGGCAACTAAGCCACGCTCGCCGGTCACCAGGAGAACACCATCTGCACGGTTCGCGGAAAGCGAGGCGATGCAGTCACTTTCCGACTCTTGGTCCGCCGCGCTCAAGTGGAGCTGCAAGCTGTATCCGGCGAGCTTCGCGTGGTCGGCCACTCGTTGAATAAGTTCGGGATAGAACGGGTTCGAAATCTCCGGAACAACCAGGCCAATCGTCTTCGTGGAGCGGGTCTTGAGGTTACGAGCAACCTGATTGACCTGGTAACCAGCTTCCCGCGCCAGGTTTTTAATTCGCTCTTTGGTCGAAGGATTTACAAGGGGGCTGTCTGCAAGCGCCCTAGAGACCGTCGAGTGGGAAACGCCAGCCTTTAGCGCAATGTCTTCAAGAGTAACCAACCCTCGTTCCCCCCTTCTTGGATCTGCTTTGCACACGATTGCAGAGATACTACCACGAGTCTTTGCAATCGTGTGCAGTCTCAGTTTCTCTCCAAAACTTCGGACGGCTCTGTTCGTGTGCTGCTTACTCTTGGGGCGATTCAGCGATGACTTCTTAGGTCGAGCCCGCGGGCCCGAGATGGCTTTCGAACAGGGCCACGCGTGTTAGCTGGATCGCGAGCGGACTCATTGGCAGGATTGGGATCGACTCCGAGGCTTTCTCCTTGTACCGCGCAAAAGTCGCGTGGAACGGCATTGTTCCGTGACGCTGATCGCGCCAGAGACGCAGCTACCCCTGATACTTCCACCGGGGAGAAATCGCGTCTTAGATTTTCAGTCGGTGGAATCATGTCCGATATTTGTCAGGCGAGAACCCGGGGTCCGAATCCGTGATACTGGAATAATGCGTAGTCTTCATACCGAAGATCATAAATCCCACCATATCGGGTGGCTCCGTGCCGCGGTCCTTGGGGCGAACGACGGAGTTGTGTCGGTTTCCAGCCTTGTGGTCGGAGTCGCCGCGAGTGGCGCCGGCAAAAGCAACTTGATGCTCACGGGCATTGCCGGGCTCGTGGCAGGGGCGCTTTCGATGGCCGCAGGGGAATACATTTCGGTGCAATCACAAGCCGACACCGAGAACGCGGACTTGACCAAAGAGCGCGGCGAACTTGCCGATCAGGCGGACCTCGAGCTCGCTGAGCTCACCGCAATTTACATGTCTCGAGGTCTGGACGAACGCCTGGCAAAGGAAGTTGCCGTTCAGCTAACAGCCCACGATTCGCTTTCGGCCCATGCTCGCGAGGAACTCGGAATCACCGAGACGCTGATGGCAAGACCCATTCAGGCGTCCCTTTCGTCGGCCGCTGCCTTTGCGGTCGGCGCTACTGTGCCAATCCTTGCCTGCCTATTCACGCCAATCGAATCCATCAGCCTCGTGACCATCGTCGCGACGGTCGTTACATTGGCGGGTCTTGGGGCCGTTGCGGCGTTTATTGGCGGAGCGTCCGTTTGGCGCGGGGCGGTGCGGGTTACCTTCTGGGGAATTCTCGCTATGGCAATAACCGCCGCGGTCGGCAAAATGTTTGGGGCCGCAGTCTAGAGGATCAGCCTTTCAACACCGGTCTGATCTTCAAGTTAAGGAGACGCTAGCGCTTCTAGTTAAACTCTGCAAGTTCTGGCCGGGATTGCGATTCCCGGCCGGAAACGAGACGCCAACTCCGGACTAGTCAGCCGTGATAAACGTGCTCAGACTGCCCTGGCCCTGTCCGGTTCCTCGAAGGAAAACCGTGAAGCGGCGCCCTGGGATGGCGGTTGTGGTCGGGTACGGGATGGTTACCAGCGGCTGCCGGGTTCCGGCCGGACAGATTACGATGGAGTTACCGGGAGTGTCGCCGAGACGATAGGTGGTGCCGGCGTACTGGCCAACGCTGGCAAACGCGCGGCCTGCGGTTTGAATCGTTTCTGTGCCGCGAATCACGTACACATCAACAGCGCCTGTATAGCCGACGGCCATGTGCCCGAACGCGAAGTTCCATTGGCCGACGGGTACGGCAATCTGGCTGATTGGAAAATTCTGGATGCGCGGGGCAGTCTGTCCCTGGCTCGCAACCGCCACAGTATTTTTCGATCCCGCAGTCAACGTGAAGCTCCGGGTTTCCAGTACCTGGTTGTTGGCCTTCACCCGCAAAGAAACGGCGTCCGCGTAGTTCTGAATTTCGCCCACGGACACGAAGTCGCTGGGGGCCGAGCCGTCGGTGATGGAAACGAGTTCGACTTCCGTGGCTCCGTCCACTCGGTAGAGCGCAGCGGCACCGGTGAGCGAGCCAAGAAACGCCAGCCGCACCCGAGGGCTAACCTGAAACTCGCTAGAGTCTGTGCCGCCAAGGCAAGCGATGCTGGTGAGCAAACCGAGGCCGAGCAAGAAGTGAACCGGACGAACTTTCATCGAGCGTAATTTATCACTTTTTCAAACTATTTACTACCCGCATCCACTTCAGGTTTTCTAGTCGTTCACTCGTGAGAGTTGTATTCTGAGCGACCTGAGGATGCCAAAGTGAGTGGCCGTGCCGATGATTCGAAACTTTGATCAAGTGACTTCCAACTGGCTGACAGAAGTCACCGGGAAGAATGTCTTGGAGTTTTCAATGCAAGTTGAGGAAAGCAACTGGGCGCGTCACGCCAAGGTTACGGTTACCTCCCAAGACGGCACGAACCACAAGCTCTGGTTGAAGATTTGTCTTCACCCGCAAAGCGGTAGATCGGAAGTGGATTACTACCTGCAAGACTACGTCAACTTGCCAGGGGCACCGCTCGTGAAGTTCCACGACGCCGGATATGAACCGGGCGTGGGCTATCACATCCTGCTCGACGACCTTTCGGACCATTTTCACGACCATAAAGAGGTTCCACCCACCCTTGAGCATGGCCTTGCCGTAGCCGAGGCGCTAGCCCAATTGCATGCCCACCATTGGGAAACTGGCCCAGCTAAGGAACCGGGCAACTGGGAACTTGAGTTCGCAAATCTTCGACCCGGAATCACGAACCTGGAATGCGCCACGGGCAAAGCTTTCGCGAATCGATTCACGATGCTTCAAAAGGAGCTTGCCGTGCGCTGGAGTGATCCCCGTGGCATGACGTTGCTTCACGGCGACGCCAATCCGACCAATGTCTTGACTCCAAAGATTGCGGACACTCCGGTTTACTTCTTGGACAGGCAACCGTTAGATGGAATCACTCCATATGGGCTGGCGGTGTATGACCTCGCGTACGCGATCGCGCCCTGGTGGAACCGAGAATTGCGACTGGAGCACGAACAGGCCATTCTCCGACGTTGGTTTGAAGCTCTTTCGCGCCCTGGTTACTCCTGGGAACGAGCACAAGCCGACTGGACCTTGTCCGTAGAGCACTGCCTCTTTGTCCCCGCTAACTGGTGCATTGATCCAACCGAGTGCGATTCGATGCGCTGGCTCTGGGGATGGCAACTTGAAAACTTAGACGGGTAGAAGAATTACATTCGAGGATTTTCCTTCGCCGTGGCCGCCTCATTATTAGCAGTCCGTCCCTAGTCCGAACCATTCGCTGCCAAACTACATGTTGCCGATCTTGACGTGCGGGTAGCGGCTCAAAAGCCGCTCAAACCACTCTATACGCGCATTCAAAGCGACGAACTGTTGCAACTGAGTCGACTCAGGCAAACCCTCCGGCTCTTCGTCGCCACTCATTTCCATCGACACCCAGAAGGATCTCAGGCTCGGCCACGACAGGATCACCGGCCATGAT
Organism: Chthonomonas calidirosea; assembly: GCA_945859975.1. GTDB lineage: Bacteria > Armatimonadota > Fimbriimonadia > Fimbriimonadales > Fimbriimonadaceae > Fimbriimonas. The sequence continues at coordinate 44,820 of CAMAPH010000012.1, read as the reverse complement.
GCTGGCGTGAGATTCGAGTAGTAGGCCTCAAGGCAACGCAACTTGCTGACCTGAACTATTGACTTCAGGTCCTCGTCATCGAAGGGCGAATCAGATACGTCGAGGGATTTTAAGCCTCTGAGCCGACTAAGTTCGCTCCAGGGTAGTCGAGTACCCGGACGCCACACCATATCCAAAGTTTTCAAGCTCGAGTTTCCCGCCAACCACTCGAACACTTTTGGGGTTACGGGAGAATACAAACTCATCCACCACATCGATTTGCAGTTTGGGAGCGAGGCTAGAAAATCGATGGAAAGCAGCTCACTCACATTTACGTGTTCAAGACTATCGCTCCAAAAGGCGGCCACCAGTTCCTCCGCGAAAGGCTCTGTGAGTTCTCGGTTCGCAGGGTACTCAGGCCATTTCCCAGAGCGTTGCAAGTCTAAAGATAGTCCGGGTCCACGGACCCCGAGGTACTTCAGAGCACTCCAACTGGCGCAACCTACTGTGTTCGTGACCTGGCGCACACCGGTGCAGCTCTCTAGCGTCAGGGAATGACACTTGCGATTAGGCTCCGAGAGCCACCAACCTCTTTTGAAATGACAACGAACGAAGGAAAGGTCTTCAAACTGCGCAGTAAGGCGGCGAAACTGTTCACCAGAGATCCGGAATCCATCAATCAGCAGGCTGCATGTCGGCGTGGCCTTCCCATCCAGCTCCGTTAGGACCAGATCGAGCTGTTTCGACGTGCCGCTTGAGCTAACAAGGTTGATGTACTCTAGCGGCTTATTCAGGTCCCGAGCAAATCGAGCCCAGTTCGAGACCATCTGCTCGGTTCCGAACCTATCGCATCGGATAGTTGGAGTCAGGTCGTTCGAACGAAGGAATGCGGCGAACTCGTTGCAATAACGGACTTGACCGGAATCTATCCACGGAGCCCCTCGGACATTGAGCTCAACTAATAGTGATGAAGGGAGAACTGCTTTCTTTCTGGGCATTCGAATCTACGTGGCGGTCGATTGCTCGCCGCACTCCGCAGCATGATCATTCTATCGCAGCGTGCCTGACTCATCGTAGGAACTTGTCGGGGAACGAACTAAACTGTCACCTTTTGTGGCCCGCTGAATCGTGGTTTGATGCAAGTGAGAGCCAATCGTTCAAGTGGCTGTGGGGATGGCAGCTGAAAAGCTTTGACCGTTAAACTTTCACCGAGCGATTGCCCGGCCCTACCACAACACTTGCTGCTCCGTGCCCGAAGACGAAATCGATTGCGCCCCCTCTCAGTGTGGAACAGCGATCCAAACAAGACCCGGCAATTCTCCAGCCGCAGCCGGTACTGCTTCTTCCCTCTCTAACTCGAACCCGGCCGACCGCAACTGTTCGCGCCATTCGCTTTCGGTTCTCAAGATGAACCCGGTCTTCGTGAAGGGCATCGCTACTAAAGTTTCATAGGGCCGAATCCCGATCACGAATCGACCACCTGGCTTTAGGAGTCGGCGAATTTCTGCCAGGTTCTCTTCTGGATTTGGCCAGAAGTAGATCACATTGACGGCGAGAGCAACATCAACAGAACCGTCCGGTAGTTCAGCATGGTCCAAGAGCAGTTTGACCCTGCCGCTCGCAATGTCTGCGTGATGCGTTTTACTTGCGACTCGGTGCATTTCTGGCGAGACTTCGACCCCCAGCAACCGAACAGTTGGCTCCAACCGCAATATCTCCGGAAAATGCGAGCCATTTCCGAAACCGATTTCTAGCACGGTCGCCTGCGGAGCAGGATGGAGATTCTCGATGACCCTGGCGTAGAGAGATCGATTGCTCCGGTTCATGATTCGCCCAACTAAGTTGGCGAGCGCGCCATGCGGCTGCCGTAGTTGAGACCCAACGACGTTTCCAAGCCAAGATTTCATCGGCTTCCCCACCGGACAAATCGTAGAGCCCGAGGGCAAGCGAGCCTTGCAACGCCTAGTCGCGGAGCACTTTTGACCAATTGATTGAGTTCAAAGATTGACGACGACGGCCAAGGCGTTCTTTGGCTGAACTTATGGATCGTTTGATTCATTAGAGTAAATACTCTACTTTATGTTTTAGAGTAAATGCTCAGTTTCTGACGCTGGTCCCAAGTCATTCATTCGGCCGCATCAACGAAAGGGTTGCTCAGAAGCCTTGCTTGGATGTCGCAAAGGTAAGATCGCGGACCTTCAAGCCCGACTTGTTCAAACGCCGGCAATTCAAGGCAATGCTCACCATCATTCTTTCAACGGTTCTCATGAGTCAATCAACTTCTCACCTCGGCCCGATTCCACCACTGAAAGGAAAAGTTTCGGTAGCCGCGGGCCGCGTGGAAGGAATCGCTCTAACTCCGCCTCTCAGCTCTGTCACCGGAAAAGGGCGGTGGATTTGGACAGATGGTGATCCCGTCGCCGCACATTTCCGAAAGTCAGTTGAGTTGTGTGCGGCACCCAAGAAGGCGATTCTTCGGATCACCTCGGAGTGTAGCTATCGCCTTTACGTCAACAACCAACTCGTTGCGCGCGGGCCGGCGGATGTTGGCCGAGACTACGATATCGGACCCACCGGACCATGGCTTTACGATGTCGTCGATGTAAGCAAGTGGATCAGGGCCGGAAAGAACCTTGTTTCCGTGGAGGTCATCTCCCGACCACTAGTTCAAAGCGAAGGCAAGTTGGGCAAACCTGGCCTATGGGTAGAAGCCGACTTTGACGAGACTAAATTCGGCTCCGATGAGTCGTGGTTAGTGACGCCAAGTTCCGGATTGACATTTGAAAAAGCCGCGATTGGCGAACCGTTGCACGGCAAGGGTGATTTCCTCACCCTTCGGTCACAGTCCATACCATCCAAGTGGGCCGAGTCCAGCGACAATGACTGGAAGCCAGCACGGCTCGTACCATCTGCCGAGCGACCGATCCTCCAAAGTGAAATTCCGGCGCCAATGGAGGCCATCTACCCGGCCAAAGGTTTCGCGCGAGTTACAGGAGGAGTTGAGTCCGAGGGCGATCTAAGAATCACTTCTGACGGGGGTTTCTCGGTCGGTTTTGATCGTGTGCTCAGCGCCCATATCGTGCTTCGGGTGGTTGGCGGTGAAGGCGCAATATTGAACTTGATGCCGAACGAGCGAGACGAGAACGGATATCACCGCGCGGTACGACTCAAGCTTGGCTCGGGGGCGCAGACATTCGAAGTCCCATTCTTCGATAGCTTTTCCACGATCAATATTCAGGCCACCGGAGTGACGTCTCCGATAAAAATCGAAGAGGTCCGGGCCGTCTTTCGTTCCTACCCGGTTCGCTATCTCGGTGAGTTTTCGTGCAGCGATCCGCAGCTCAACGAGATTTGGAAAGTAGGTAGATGGTCAACGCAGATCTGCATGCAGACCCACCATTTAGATTCGCCCCACCACCAAGAGCCGATCAGTGACCCGGGCGACTACTTGATCGAATCTCTGATTAGCTACCAGACGTTTGGGGAGGCAGGACTTGCGCGGCAAGACTTACGCAAGTACGGCCAGATCATTCGAGACCGAAAGAGTAAGGTTTTCCACACAAGCTACGCCCTGCTCTGGCTTCAGATGCTGATCGAATACTGGCAGTACACCGGCGACGAGGCCTTGCTGCGAGAACTTGCTCCGACTGCGTTTCAACTTCTTGATACTTGGGAAACCTGGAGAGGTAGAAATGGACTCGTTTCCAACCCGCCCAACTTCATGTTTATCGATTGGGTCGAGTTGGAGGGATTTAACCTTCACCATCCACCGGCGGTTATCGGGCAAGGCGTCCTAACTGCCTTTTACTACCGAGCGCTTGAAGACGGAACACGAATTGCGGAGTTCGTTGGTGACCAAAATCGATCAAAAAAATTTGGCGATCTGCGCCGTCAAGTTGGCACCGCTTTCCAGACCGAACTTTGGAACAAGGAGAAGGGGCTGTTTCGGGACGGAAAGCCGGGCGAATCAAACTCGGTGGTTGGAACCTGGCTTCCGGCCGACAAACCGGTTGAAACGTTCTCCAGCCAAGTCAATATCCTCGCCTGCGCCTATGGACTTGCAACCGCCGACAATGCCAGAAACATCCTAAACAAGGTGATGGAGAGCGGGCCCGCCAATTGCCAACCCTACTTCATGCACTTCGCCTTCGATGCGCTGGCACGAACAGACCTTTTCGACCAATGGGCTACGCGGCAAATGCGGCGTTGGAAGGTAAATCCAGTTACCCAGACTTTCCCGGAAATGTGGGATCGTGGTGATCTGAGTCACGCCTGGCAATGCACACCCACTTATCAACTCAGCGCCCGTGTGCTTGGGATCTCTCCCGCGTCTCCAGGGTTCGAGCGCATCCGCATCCAGCCAACGGTTTGTGACCTCAGTTGGGCCGAAGGTAGCGTACCGACGCCGAAGGGTCCGGTGAAGGTTCGGTGGGATCGAACTGGGGAACGGTTTGCCTTGAGCGTGACCGTACCAAAGGGCACAAGGGCGCTGATAGTTCTGCCTGATGGGAGTTCCAAGGAGGTCGGCCCCGGACGACATCGGGCAAGTTGTCGGATAGGTAGCCCCGGAGGAGACGAGTAAGCCCGATCTACGCTGCTAATCTGGCGGCCTGATCAACAAGCCTCCAGATTCGAACGAAAGCAGGTGCCAGAAGGAGCCTGCAATGGCTACCGTTTGATGCTATACGCTTTCTTCGCTACCAATGAACTTGTAGACCAGCGCGCCAAGCACCGCGCCGACGATTGGCGCAACCCAGAAGACCCACAGCTGGGCGATGGCCCAATCCCCGACAAACACCGCGACGCCCGTGCTTCTGGCCGGATTAACGGACGTGTTCGTGACCGGGATGCTGATGAGGTGAATCAGGGTGAGACACAGACCAATCCCGATCGGGGCGAATCCTTGAGGAGCGCGCTTGTCCGTCGAACCCAAGATGACCAAGAGAAACATCATGGTCATTACGACTTCCGTCACCAGCGCCGCGACCAGTCCGTACTTGCCCGGTGAGTGTTCGCCAAAGCCATTCGAAGCGAAGCCGGCGGACAGTTCAAATCCGGCCTTTCCGCTGGCAATGAGATAAAGGACTCCTGCTCCAGCGATTCCGCCCAACACTTGAGAGATGATGTAGGGCACCAACTCTTTCGCTTGGAATCGCCCCGCCGCCCAGAGCCCAATGGATACGGCCGGATTAAGGTGGCAACCTGAGATGTGCCCGATGGCAAACGCCATCGTAAGGACGGTCAAGCCGAACGCCAAGGAAACGCCGAGCAAGCCGATTCCCACGTCGGGAAAACCAGCGGCCAAGACAGCGCTTCCGCAGCCCCCGAGAACCAGCCAGAACGTCCCGAAAAACTCTGCAAAGTACTTTTTCATCCAGTCACCAAGTTACGTGTGCCGGATGTTACCTATATGAAACCTTTAGGACACTATTTCATTCTTATTGCCTCCAGGATGTGTCGTCTCTAGGTCAATTCAAGTTGAGCTGCCTAGCCTCTAAGGGCCGTCGCATGGTTCGAAACGACTACCCAGTCTGATCCTTTCATCTGTAAAACGGTCGTGACCCGGAAACTGATTTTCCGGCCTCCGATCTCGAAAGTCTCGCGGAAGATCGCGACTGAGCCTGACTTACCGATCGGCCGAATGAGCCAGTCTGTGAGTTCAACTTTGCTTGGCCCGGGGCCACGCTTGTCCGCTGGAACTCTATAAAAGGAAAGGAACTTTTCCCGTTCATCGACCTGCCCGAGTGGCGAGACTTCCACATATTGAGGATCAGTGATGCGCTCTAGGGTCGCCACGTCGTAGCGAATCACGGCGTTGACAAAGGTGTCAATCGTGGATTTGATATCAGGGGCTTGAAAGAGGATGAATGCGGAGAGCAATGGCACCATACGATCAGTATCGCCGTCGCTCCAACAAGGAGTCTTGTAAGAAATTACGATCTTAAGCGGCGGATCTGCGATGGAGTCAAACCTAAATCCGTCTTGCATGCACGCCAAAAATGACTCACGTCATAAAATCCTGCATCAAGCCAGGCGTCGCGCGTCGAATCCAAGCGTCGGAGGGAATCCTCGAGCCGAAGCCGTCGGATCAGCTTAGAAATCGGCAACCCATGAGCAGCGTGAAAGGACGCAGAAAGATGGTTTGGGCTGATTCCGACTCGCGAGGCAATTCCGTCAAGCGTAAGAGGATCGCGATACTCGGTTTGAACAATCTCGAACGCATGCTGCAGCCAATCGGCGGACCTTTCGGCCGGACACGGTTGGCCCTCAAAGCCACCAACTTGTTCTTCCAGATACAAATAATCGAGCCGGTTGTTCAACGCAAGGTGCGCGATCTGCCAACTCGTTCGCAGCTGGCTCGGCGACAACACCGGTTCTCCATCGATCTTAAAAAGCTCTATCCCGATGGCCGTGGAGGCCGCGTCCACCACGCGGCGGTTTGGTTGCCGGGGCGCGTATCGGCGTGCCTCATAACGCTGAACCCGGCCCCGGTTTCCGTCTCCTGCCTCCTTCCATTCCCCCGATAGCAAAAGCCATATCTGGGTGCTGGGACAGGTCTCCCGAATACTCTCTTCGCCCCGCTCCGCCCGATGCAAAACGACGCGGGCACTGGCGACTTGCCAAGACTGAAGGATCGCCATAGGTTGCTCGCCTCAATGTATCCGAGGATCATATTGAAGCGAGCGAAGCGTGGACTAACGACCTAAGCTGGCAAGTCTATTTCTTGATCTTCAGCCCGTCGAATTGACGACGTTCGATGTCAAAGGCGCTCATTTCGAACGTGTTGCCATTGATGCTGACCACGCAGTAGTGATGTCCATGTCGAATTCGGTTGCTGAACTCCGGCCGCGTCGGTCCGTGAGTTTCGAGCCCACCGCCGCCGCCACCACAGACGATGTAAACCGGCCCTTTCTCGGAGGCGCGGTTCTTTAGAATCGGCCAAGTGCGCTCGTACGAGTGAATGTGCCCGGTCCAGACGACGTCAACTTTGTACTTTTCATACAGCTTCACCATGTCTTGGAGCCGCTGGTCGCCACGGGTTGACTGCCCTTCCCAAAGGTTGCCAAAGTCGTCTTCATCGCTACTGTACGGCGGGTGGTGGTGGGCAACGAACTTCCACTTTGATTTGCTTTTTGCGAGGGCGGCTTCGAGCCATTTGTACTGTTCGCTTCCCTCTTTCACGTCTCGGTTCGAGTCAACGACGAAGAACTCTGCAGGTCCGTATTTGAACTGATACCAGTACTCCGGCGCCGGAACGTGCATGTAGTCGTAGTACAAACGCGCATCGCCCTCGTGGTTTCCGAGGACGGGAATGAGCGGAACCCGATCAAACAAGGGGCGCATCGAACCGAAGAAGTGATCGGTCCAGTGCATCTTGTTTGCGCCGGTCCCGACTAGGTCCCCGACGATCATGAAGAAGTCCGGCCGCTCGTTCCACATGTGTTCGGCAATGCGGTTGTTGACCTTCGGCTGATCTTGCGTATCGCCAAGGATGGTGAACCGGATCGCGCGATCCGCTTCCGGCGCGGTCTTGAAGGTCAAAAGCCCAGACTCCAGCTTCTTCCCGGCGGCGTCCGTGCTCTCGACCTTGTAAACGTAGTGGCTATCTGGCTTCAGCCCGGTGAGATGCACCTTGTGGATCAAGGTTTGCGGATTCGTTTCGATACCGCCCGAAACAGGCTTCAAGCTGTTCTTGTTTTGCCCAACGTGGACTACTGATGTCCCCGGCCGGGAGGTTTCCCACAGAATGGAGATCCCAGTTTGCAGCGGGAGCTGTTGGTACGGCTTCACCACCCAGTCGAACTCGGCGGCCTGCGGAACCTCTGGCGCAGCATCGGCAAGTTCCTTCTTGTGCGAGAACAGATGCTTAACCCCTTCTTCGGTAGCAACCAGGTCGTACATCGCAACCTGTACCATTCGGCCAGCCAGGGGAAAGTCCTCGTCGTCGTCTTTGTACACTCCAAGCGTCCAAGGTGCCTTTTCCGGATAAAGAACTTCGCCGGACTGTTCGACGGACTCGCCGTCCAAAACACCGTTGACGAAAAGCCGCATCTTCGCACCATCGAACGTGCCGACGATGTGATATATCTTTCCAATTGTAAACTCGGTCTTGCCCTTCAGATAGGTCATCTTGCCGTCGCCATCGTCGGCTCCGGTTGTGCTGAGAGCGAAGGTGAAGCTCTTGTCGTTGTGGCCAAGCACCCAGCCCTTTTCAAAGTTGCCGTTGTCTTGGAGCACGCTCATGAAGGAGCCGTACGACTGTCCCATGCTCACGCTAGCCCAAGCCTCAACCGTGAACTTTTGCTTCGGCATCAACGCGGCGTGATCTCGGAAATTGTCGGCAATGACAAATCCGTCCTGCTTGCCGTCCAACTTCAGGCACTGTCCGAGGGGCGTTTTTGCCTCGGTCGGCTTTCCGGAAACTCTTGCGTCGGGTCCGAGCCGCGCCTTCAAGACGCCGTTTTGGAGGTAGCGAGGCTGAAGGTCAAACGCAACTCGCGGGTCCGGACCGTCGTGGAACGGAGCCGAGGTAGCGATGGCAAGCATGGCGACGGCGAACATTGCCGGGCATCGTACCTATGTCGAGTTAGGAGGACGTTAAGACGACACACATCAAGCGTTTGCCGAACATATCACATGGTCAACGTTTTCTGCGATCGCAGACGGTACGCTCCAATCGCGCCTCTAAACTGTGCGCAACCACTGAAACCGGAAATCACGATCATGAAATCGAAAAATGTCATTTGTCTTTGGTTCGAAAAAGACGCGAAAGAAGCAGCCGAATTTTATGCCGCAACCTTTCCGGACAGCCACGTCATCTCGGTGAACGAGGCCCCCGGGGACTACCCGAGCGGCAAAAAGGGCGATGTGCTCACCGTCGAGTTCACCGTGCTCGGTATTCCTTGTCTCGGGCTAAATGGCGGGCCAGCATTTAAGCACTCGGAGGCGTTCTCGTTTCAGGTTTCAACCGAGGACCAAGAAGAAACCGACCGATATTGGGATGCGATTGTTGGCAATGGCGGCGAAGAGAGCCAGTGCGGCTGGTGCAAGGACAAATGGGGACTTTCTTGGCAAATCACCCCGAGCGCACTAAGCGACGCCATGGCGGCCGGTGGTGAAGAAGCCGCTCGAGCCTTCCAGGCAATGATGTCGATGACCAAGATCGATATCGCCGCGATCGAAGCCGCTAGAAAAGGCTAACGATCTCAACTATTTCGACTTGTTCGCGAGGAGAAACTGCACAAGCGCAGTGCCGAATGCCGGCTTTGCCAACGTAGTAACGTGGTCCGCGCCATCTATAACCTTTAGCGTGGACCACGGCAATTCCTTAACCAGGAATGCAACGCGCGACTTTGTGGATTCCGCTTCCTTGTCACCATGGATGAAGAGGGTCGGAGCCTTGCACCGTTTGAGATCCCGTGATTTCACTTCCAGCCCTTTAAAGCTCTTGCCCGCAACCGCCCACGCTTTTACGTCTTTCCCGTCGTACGCAATCTTGGCGAATGCTTCAGCCGTCTTTTCGTTCAGTTCGGGCCGAACATACATGAGGTACGGAGCCAGCCCTTTTCCGTCCTCAACCGCCTTGGCAAAAACGTCAATCTCTTTCGCCCCCGCTTCGCCGGCGAGGAGCGGGGCTTGGCCGCCATAAACGAGGCTGAGTACGCGCTTCGGTTGGGTCGCAGCGACCTTACCAGCAATGAAAGCACCCATCGAATAGCCAACCAAGTGAGCCCTTTTGATTTTGAGATGATCCAACAGGCGCACAACGTCGGCGGCCATCTCGGCGCCGTACTTGCGCGGATCGTGTGGCTTATCGCTCTTGCCATGACCGCGGACATCTAGTGCGATGAGCTTGAAGCCGGCCAGCGGCGAGAGTTTCGGCCCCCACATCGTCACATCGCTCATCCAGCCATGGATCAAAACGACTGCTTCCCCTTCGCCCTCGGTGACGTAACGAATCTTCACTCCGCCAGAGTCAAAAAATTGATCTTCCGCGTGCGCGAAGCTCGGGACTGCGCTCAGTACAAGAAGAGTTGCGACGAGGAACTTGAAGTTCACGATCGGTATGTACCCGTCAAGGTGCTTTGGGATCTCGAAATGGACCTACGCCTGGGCATTCACCTGCTTGGTGACAAGCCAATGGTGCATCCCGATTTTTTCGATCCGGTCGAATCCGGCTCGATCAAATATTGATAGCGTAGCGTTGTACAGAAAAGCACCCGAAGTCTTCCTTCCGCTTGCATCTTCGGGAAAGCTTTCAACCAGCCCTCCGCCTTCTAGCGCGATCAGTTCCAGTGCACCATTGAGGGCAATTTGCGCTATCCCACGGCCACGATAATCGCGGTCGATGAAGAAGCAGGTGATCCGCCAATCTGCTTCTTCTTGAACTACGGTGGCGTAGCGCTTCTTGTGTTTGATTCTTGGTAAGAGTTCACGGCGACCGTAGTTGCACCAACCAATAGCATTGTCGCCATCGAAGACGACCGCGGCTTTAGACTTGCCTTCACACACAAGTTGATGCTTCACGTCTCGGTTCTGCTCGAACGATCCGGTGCCTTTTTGATGAAACCCAAGGCACCAACAGCCACCCCAAACGCCATTGTGCTCTTCGATTAGCCGCGCATATGCGGGCCAAGTTTCCGGGTCAAGGGCCTTTACGATCATGTTGTCCGGCCTATTGTAGGGCAGAAGTTGAGAATCTAGAGGTCAGCGTGAAGGCCATTCTTTGGGTGAAACCATCCTCTTGTCTCGGGGTGAGCACAAGACCTACCTGGGCAGAACCTGAACCTCGCCTCAGCGCGAGGAAGCCCCGAATTCGCCAGCTTGCTGAGTTTTCTTTATTTACCGTAATATAATCCGACGAACGAAGGACAAGCTTGCATGCTTGCCCGATTGGCGCGACGGTCGAACGTTGCTGCCAAACGTCTCCCACAGGAAAACCCAATGACGATTTTTCACATCGAGAAGCAGCGAAAGACATTTCGCAACGCTATCGCATCGACCACGACTGCTCTCATCTGTTGCTTACTGACGCTCCCGATGTCTGCATTCGCGCAGAACGACAAAATGACCCCGATTGCGATTCCTAAGCAGCCAACCGCAATCGTCCTTGGGACCGGTGCCTTGCCTGGCGCCACCGTTGAGGAATCTTGGCACTCGCAATACGGCAGCGTGTTTGCTCGAAACGTCACCGTAGCCACGCTCACGCCATTCCTTCCGCCAAAGGGCAAAGCCACCGGAGCGGCCGTGATTGTTGCCCCTGGCGGCGGATTCCGAACCCTTTCGATGCAGAACGAAGGTTGGGATGTCGCGAAAGCGCTCAACAAGAAGGGCGTTGCCGCGTTTGTTTTGAAGTACCGACTCAACCAAACCGCTGCGAGCTTGGAAGAATTTGCAAATCCAACGCAGCCAAGGCCGCCGCGACGCCCCGGAACGGACGAAGCCGCCGTTGCCTACGCGCCACAAATCGCCGACGCATCCGCCGCATTCGCCCTCGTCCGATCTCGGGCGAAAGAGTGGAACATCGACCCAACCAAGGTCGGAATGATCGGTTTCTCCGCCGGCGCAATGCTCACCATGTCCACCACGCTGTACGGCAAGGGCGCTAACCCAGCGTTCATTGGCGACATCTACGGACCGCTCAATGCCATGAAGGTGCCCGACAACGCGCCGCCGCTCTTCATTGCCCTCGCGGTAGACGATCCACTCTTTGCCAACGCAGGTTTCGGACTGATCGAAAGCTGGAAAGCAGCCAAGAAACCGGTCGAATTCCACTACTACGAGCAAGGTGGCCACGGCTTTGGAATGTATCCGAAGGAAACGACCAGCACCGGCTGGTTCGAAAACTTCGCCTCATGGCTCCGCATGCGCGGATACATCAAGAAGTAAATCCTCTCGGTCTGCGAAAGCACTTCGCAGACCGCTACCGTAGGTTAACGCGCCCCTAAGTGCTGGTCCAGCTCTTCTGCGGCTTTCGCGCCCGTTTCGAGTTCGGCACGGGCGCCCCGTAGGTTTGCCAAAGGATCGGCGAATGCTTCTCGATCTACGGCGATCGCGTGCTCCAAAAGGGATTTATCCAAGAGGCGGAGTTCTTCTAGCATCGGCTGCGCCCATGCCAAGGCTCGATTGTGGACGGCATGCTCCTTTTGCACCGCGACTTCCATGAGCTTGGTCATGGCTTCTTCAATCGCTTTCATCGCCTTGTTGGAAGGCTCCGATTGGTCGTCGGCCTTAGCCGAGCAGTGTCGCATGTAGATTCCAGCCGCCTCGTCTAGTAGCGTGGCGAACGGTTCGGAAAGGGCCATATCCCCGGAAACGACGTTCCCAAAACTCGTGTACCCCTGCCCAAATTTCAGAATCAGGTCGCGCAGGTGTCGTTGGGCCGGCGGAATGGCGCGGTAAAGCCGGTAGAAAATGAACCAAGCTGCGGCAGCGAGTACGGCCGTAGCCACGCTACCGATAAGCAGGGGCAGTCCCCTATTGCCCGTTACCCAAGCCGCAAAAACGCTCAGGCCACCGAAGGTAGCAATTCCGGCCGGAATCGCACAGGAGAGAATGAACAGGTTCCGGGCCGGCTCTCGATTTTCTTCCGCATCGATCAACGCCTCAAGATTTGCTAGCTCTTGCTGACGCACAACCCCCGGCAGCCGCCGAGACAGCCGCACCCAATACATCGCACCCATCGCGTAGTCATACCAGTTCGGCCCAACCCGGGTTGCATGACCTGGACCTTAGTGCTATGTTGCCTTCAGCTGATGGCAGATCGGATGTCGCTCAGAATCGACCCGTGTGATGGTGAAGTCCATGATGATGCTACCGCCGTACCGCCTACTCGGTCAGTAGAGTCTAAATCCCGATTGAAAGCCGGACGGCCATAATTACCGTAAGATTGAGCCTAGCTAACGTAAAAGTGGAAAACGCCAAACATGAACACTGAAACGGATCTTCCAGAGGTTCAGCGCCTTCAACAACTGGAGCGTATCATACGGCTAGTACTCGTCGGGCTATTTCTGGACTATTGCGGATACTGTGGTTCGAACACGCTAATGTGGCTTGGCGGTCCACTAGGCCTTGCTACGATCATGTGGTTCACCGTGATTATGGCCGTCGTTGTTTGGTTCTTTCCCTACAAGGAGCCTTGGAACCTAAAGCGAGGAATCTCAACCGCGATTTGGATATGGCCATTTGCGACAGCCGTACTCTTTCTTGTAGCCGACGAGGTTCAAAACTCGATTTGGATGGCGGATGCCGAACGGGTCGCGTTAGCGTACGGAAAGGGAGCGCTGCCTCCAAGCTGCAAAGTTAGCAAAACCTACCGCGCAAACTTACACACCCCAATCGAGTGCACTGATCCGATCCGCAAAGTGGTCAGTTGGTATCGCGAACGCCTCGATACCGACTGGACCGAAAGCCGGGAGCATGGGTCAACGTTCTTTACTCAATATCCTGGTACGGAACCGCCGCACAAAATTGAAATCTACAGCCACGGAGTCACAAATATCGTCGTGTCTCCAACCCAAACAAACAAGCACATTGATAGATTGGCTCCATAAATCGGTCCGGCTTTGCCATCTGCGAGCACCCAGCCGAACGAAAACTTCTCGGTTCGGGAATCGTTTCGGGGCCACAGCCGCGGCCCTTGCCAACCTTTCTAAGTACACGATTTAGGTTCCGTAACGCTTCCTCCCTTGCTTAAATCACCTCACCAACTTTCCGCATCGGCCGAGCCGATTGTCCACAATCATCTCTGATCCGGTCCTGGGCCCAGATGGCGTTTGCAAACGTTAGAAGGCAGAATGAACGCCATGCTTTGTGCCATCGCCGTGGTCCCCTTCGCTCAAGTTATGGTTCTCGGAACCTACCATTTCGCAAATCCGGGTCGCGATGCGGTTAAAACTCGTCTACGTGACACGATGTCTGCAACCCGACAAAAGGAGATCGCCGAGCTTGTAAAGCGATTAAGCGTCTTTCGCCCTACCAAAATTGCCGTTGAATCGAAACCGGAGAACGCCGCCAAACTCAACAGCAATCTGGCCGCGTACCGTGGCGGGACCTATGATCTAGGCATGAATGAAATCGAGCAAATAGGCTATCGCCTCGCGGCGCAGGGCCGGCTTGATACCCTCTTGCCAATAGATAGTCAATTGGACCTGGACTTCGGGCGACTAATGGGTTTCATGCAGGCGAAGGAGCCGGCACGAGGACAAAAGTTTGGCGCCCAGATCCAGCAGATTGGGGCCAAGTTTGAAGAATGGGACTCAAAGTACTCGGTTGGTGCCCTGCTGGCAATCCACAATAACCCAGGCTTCATTAAGCAGTCCCACCAATTCTATGTTTCCCTTTGCGACGTCACCGACGGCAGCGAACATCCTGGCGCCGACGTTCTCGGTGACTGGTACAAACGCAATGCTCGAATTTATGGCAACCTGCGCAAAGGAATTGCCAAGGGAGACCGTGTGCTCATCATCTATGGCTCTGGCCACGCAAAGATTCTGCGTGAATTGATTCAAGACTCGGGCGATCTAGAACTGATCGAAGCCAGTAAGTACTTACCCGCATGTCCAGTCACAACCGATGAGCTCAAGTTGACCGACTGAAGTTTCCGTGAATTTTGGAGACCCGCTAGAATTCGGTAAGTGGCCACCACTCAATCGTTCATTACTCGCTCGGAGTGAAGGCAGCCAACAGCTTGTCAACGTTAGGATAAGGCCCACCGCAGTACTGAATGTAGGTGGAAAGCGGCAGACCATGCGGTCGTACGTTCGGGTTTGCACCACGCTCAAGCAAAAGGCTAACGCATTTCCTTTTGCACTGGCTAGCCGCCATTGCGAGGGCGGTTAGACCTTCCGTTCGGCCTTCCGTATCAATAGAAGCACCATGATCGAGCAAAAGCGTAAGGATCGGCGTGTTCCCAAAGTGGGCTGCCACCATCAGAATTGTCCAGCCATTACGCAAGTTCGGCTCGCCGCCATTTGCCAGGAACTCTTGAACTTTCTCGATCCGGCCACGCCTGATATGTTTGTACAGTTCTTCAAATTCAGTTGCCATCTTAAACTTAGGATCAGTTCCCTTCACCCTTCTTTCTCGCACGGTTCTCCTTTCGGCGGGACTTCTTTATGCTCGGAGCGTTGGTCCGAAAACTCTCGGGGCCAAAACCTTTCTGAGCCGCAATGACTTCGTCACTCCCGACCGTGCGTACGCTTTCATCCGTTTTCGCGAGGGCGGACCCAAAGAACATCGAGACCTCCTGAAAGGCAGTGAAGGCATCGAAATGCTTCTGGAACTCGAAGTTCGCCAATCTGACATTGGTATAGATTCGAATCATTTTCGCCTCATTCCACTCGTACTCCCCCATTATCGCCAGCCAAATCGGAGCTTCTATAAGCTGGAAGCTTTCCTGTCGAATTTGGAGCCCTTGTTTGTCCAGCACGTCCCAGGTCTTCTTGCCGTAACTGCGCTCATACCAGGCGCGATCTGAGCCGTACAACTCTTTGTGGTAGGCACTCAGTTCCGTTCGACTCATAGCCAAGCTCTTCGGGTGCTTTATAGAGAGCAACTCCGGACTAGGGATAAAGTTCGGGAAAAGATAAACGGGATACACACGACCACAAAATCCGATGATCGCCAACTTTGACTCGAATCGGTAAGGCTGACACGCTTCTGAAAATAGCGTGGAAATCTTCGAATCCAAGTCCACCGCCCGGACATTTCTCACCGCAACCTCACGACGATAGATCTGCGACGGGTCGTACCCGAGCCCGAGCGCTGTGTCGTAATAGTCATGAAACGGCGAAATGATCCTCAATGCTGCTGAGTATTCCCGAAGGACCGAAACTTAGTCTTACGAGCTGCAAAAATCAAGATTCCGAATCCAGCCGGTTCAAGACTTCGTGCGCCCGAAAACATGTGCGATCTAAACGCAGACATTGCCTTGCCAGCTCACGAGCACGGGCTTTGTTGGATTGTGCAAGTTCAACCTGCGCACGAAGCGAGATCCAACGCGCTTGATCTTCGATTGACACGCGAACAGCCTGAAGTGATTCCAGCTCTTCGAGCACTTCCTTAGCTTCTTCGAACCGGCCGGAATCCACTAGAATGCAGGCACGCACATCGAGCACCCTGTACCGAGGTGGATCGTCGTCAACGCAATCCAAAAATTCGAGGGCACGCTCATAGTCGCCTGCTCGGTGATGCACGATCGCAATGTTCATGTCCGCGAATCCATTTGATCCGGCGAGACCTTCGCGAGTTCGTTCGAACGCCCGAATCGCTTCATCGTAACGCTTTTCACTCGACAAGAACTCACCCAAGTACGACCACAGAAGCGCAACTTGAGGGTACGAAATAACGCCGCGATCTAGGGTCTGAATGGCCCCATTCCGATCACCTTCCAGCCACTGTGCGCGGGCTTTAATCTCATAGGCGCCGGAGTTTCGGAGATCAGCCAATTCATTGGCGATTTGGTGTGCCTTCTTGGTATTCCCTTTCTGCAGAGCCGCCTCTCCTTTCCCGTACAGGACGTCGATCCGCTCCTCTTCACTCTTTCGCTCCCAAGGAAAACTCCACCGCATTACAATCGAGCCTGCCTCACTCTTCCCAGAGCTCATCATCTTCGGCTAGCTCGAGTAAAAATTTCGAGCGCGTCGTAAGAAGCGGACCAAGAACCTCTCGGTCCTTTACGGACCCCAATCGAACGTTGGCTGGCTCTTTGCCCTCGTCCCAAGCGCGCACGATCTCACGCCAGCTTTTGGAGAAAACGCGAAGCGCTTTTCGTGGATGTTGAGGAGGCTCAATATCTGCGGCGGAAATATGGTCCAACGGAACATCGCCGCAGAGTGCCCACCACCCAATACTGCCAAGGACTTCGCTGCTTTCAACTGCCCAAAGCGAAAGATAAGGAGCCAGGTGAAACGCTGGCCATTCGCCGATATCGTTGTACGGAACCTTCTCTTTTTGCAGATACGCAGCAACGGCTTCGCGCTGCTCGTTGCACCACTGCTCTTCTATCTCAGGATCGTCGTAATCAGGCATGCCCTAAAATCCTATCACCGGAATTTAACACATCGCTACGCATAGCTACTTACACCGAGCGAAATCAATCCTGACCGTTAGGCTTGCCAGCCCAATCCAAAAACCCTTGCCCTGCCAGAATCTTTGGCGCGCACTTCTCGACTCGGCTTTCCCTTGTTTTGCTCTGCTTCGCTCCTGAAATGTGAATCACGTGGCTTCGCTGTCGACCTGGTGTTAGAGCAAAGAACGCGCTCGCTAAAGCAGGGTCCGCTTCCATCGCCACGATGAGTTCTTCGGGCAATTCAAGATCCGCGGAATCACGCTTTGGGACCACCGCGCCAGATCGCTCAAGCTCCACCGCCTGACGCAGAATCTCTCGTATACCGGCAGCATTCTGAGCAACCTGCTCCACACTCCGAAATCGCCCAACCATGCCCTCGTGCGAGTTCGGCCCGGCGGATTCCAAAATTCCCGCCGGGTCGTTAATCAAGACACCTTTGAACATGTTGAGTCCGCAATAGTCCTTGAACGCAGCAATGATCAAAACGTTCTTCCCGTTCAGCGTGTAGCACGGAACCTTCCACTTCACTTCCTCGGTGAGGCCACTCTCCAGAACAAGAGCACGTAACGCCTGAAACACGTCGTACCAACCGTGCACTTTGCATTGCGGAGTATTGCCAAGCGGACATCGCATGCAGCCGATCGCAAGATACTTATCAACCTCCGGGTTCATGGTCATCAATCTCCGTCGCTATTCTCCCATGATTGTCCATCCCGGCCCAGTTCTGAGCAGAAATTTCGAGCGAGAATCGATTTTCATTTCTACATTTCTAGAAATGTGTGCTACCATTGTCATGTGGACAAGCAAGTGACCGCAGAAATGTTCAAAGCGCTCGGAGACCCGACGCGTCTGCGAATTTTCGAATACCTTCGCTGCTCCTGCGGCCCTCTAGCGGTTGCAGACGCCGGAGAGATTCGACAAGTTTCTGGCCCAACCGTTGGCGAGGTTTGTTGTTGCATCACCGGTGCTGACAAGATCACGTCAACCATCAGCTTCCATCTAAAAGAGCTGCGAAACGCCGGGCTCATCGTGATGGAGCGTCGCGGCAAGCACATGGTTTGCAGCGTGAACGAGCAGGCCCTTGCCGCGATTGCGGACTACTTTAAGTCCACTCAGACCCAAGACTGTTGCGAGGAGAAATCCAATGTCAAACGAAACCTTTAATCAGCGAGAAGATGTACGCGAAATCGTTCGCCAAAGATACGGAGAAGCAGCGCTTCGTGTGCTCAGTGGCCAAGCCACGGCCTGTTGCGGAGCCGAAGATGACTGTTGCTCATCGGACATCCCCGCCGGTGCTAGCCAATGTTGCGAGAGCAAAGGCGAGCCTGATTGCTGTTCCACGGGCAAAGCAAACGATCCCATCAGCGGTGATCTCTATGCCGATACCGAAGCGGCGCTGATCCCGGAAGCCGCGATCCTTGCCTCGCTGGGCTGCGGCAACCCTACCGCCCTTGCCGAACTCCGCGAAGGAGAAATCGTCCTGGATCTCGGGAGTGGTGGCGGAATCGATGTCCTGCTCTCTGCAAAGCGGGTCGGCACCACCGGCTTTGCCTATGGTCTAGACATGACGGACGAAATGCTGGAGCTTGCCGAGAGGAACCGAATTGAGGCCCAAGCCGACAACGTGCAGTTTCTGAAAGGCCACATTGAATCCATCCCGCTCGAAGATAACTCTGTTGATGTCGTCATCAGCAACTGCGTCATCAATCTCAGCGCGGACAAAGACCAAGTCCTCCGAGAAGCTTTCCGGGTTCTAAAACCGGGCGGCCGGTTCGCGGTTTCGGATGTCGTCGTAGAAGGCGAACTACCTTCGGATGTTCGAAAAGATATGGAGCTGTACGTCGGCTGCGTTGCCGGAGCGCTTGAGATTCGTGAATACATCCAAAAGCTGGAATCCGCTGGATTCCAGTCGGCCAGCGTAACCCCGACCCGCTATTACAACTTCAGCACGATCAAAGGAAGTCAAGAAGTCGGTGCACATCCAGAGCTTGACAACAAAGTCATGGGCGCATTCATCCGGGCGGTGAAGCCGGAATGACCGTCCTTTTCGTCTGCGTCCACAACGCCGGCCGATCACAAATGGCGGAAGCATTCGTGAACCACTTCGCGCGGGAAAGCGGCGCAAAGGTCTTCGCCGAATCCGCCGGTACGGTTGGCGGAAAAGCGCTGAACCCAATGGCGATCGAGGCCATGGCAGAGCTCGGCATTTCGATGGATGGTCACGCTCCTAAACTGCTCACCCAAGAAATGGCGGATCGAGCCGATAAAGTCATCTCCATGGGTTGCGGTGTCGACGTTGACGCTTGCCCTGCCAAGTTTCTTCTTGCCGAAGATTGGGAACTTGATGACCCAGCCGGCCAAGGCCTCGAGTCCGTCCGCGTGATCCGCGATCAAATCAAAGTGCGGGTTCAGAAACTCCTTGCGGACAATCCGTGAGTCGACCAATTTGGAGGCTCAATCCCGAGCCTCCAAATTCAGCTCCCCAAGCGCAGTAGTTACTCAAAGATCGGTTCGGAGACAACTCGGGTCAGCACCGCGATATGGCTCTCACTCTGCTGGTGGCGTCGCGATGGCAAAGTTCTTGTCCCCTTCGATCTCGCCCAGATAGCCACCCCAACCATCCGGGTTCACTTGGGCCGGAATAGTAAGAACGAGCAGCTGCGTTCGAACTCCTTCCGGAATCGCATAAGTGTGCGGAAGACCTTGTGGCAGGAAGACAAACCCTCCCTTCTCGGCGAAAAAGTCCTTGCCGGCACAAGTAAAGGTGACTTCACCTTCGAGGACATAAAACACTTCGTCCTCGGTCCGATGGGTGTGCATCGGAGGCTCCTCGCCGTGCACCGTGTCAAGAACGAAAGCGGCCAGCCCGCGCCCGAGTCCACGCTCACCTGCCTTGATGAGGTGCGGAATTCCTTGCATCATCAACGCTCCTTCGTCGGAAGCAAGAACGTACGGTTGCGCCATCACCAGAGTCTGCCAGACGGCGGGGCTTCTCGCAAGGCGCCTAGTTATCCGGCGTCGTATCACCCAAAAGATGCCGAACCGAATACATCTGCCCGGTGTGATAGGACACGTGGAAGATCAAGTACTGCAGTAGGGACAAGTAGTCACCTCCCCACTGCGGTGCCTTCATGGAAAGATCAGGGTTCAACTCTCGCAAGCACGCGATCGATTCGGCGTGAATCCGAAGAAGTTCTTTCTCCACCTGGGCCGCCGTCATGGCGAGAAGCGTTTCCCCTGGTGCTGCTTCAATGTTCGTCGTGTAGTAGCGGAACATCGGGTCGAGCAAATCGCTGTAAATCTTGCAATTCGAAAGGTCGCGGTCGGCCGATCCGTCAGGTAGCTCACCCGCGAACCGTATCGCCTCCCAATAAGCAACGTGACCGGCGAGTTCGCCAATAGAAAGCAGCCCAGGGGCGGGCCGCACCCAAACGTACTCGTCACGCAGATCACGAAATGCCTCGGTCACTTCAAAAAATCCAAGGTCAAGGCAGGCAATAAGCGTATCCATCACATTTGTCTCTCCGCACTTTATATCACGCCTGTCGCTTGGTGTGATGTCTTAGAATCTTCACAATAACCAAGAGCGTTGCTCATCTCTACACTAGGAATATGAGTGCAGGAACAAAGTTTGATCCATGGAATCTTAAAACTCCCCCAGGAACCTCCGAATACCAGATGTACAAAGATGAGAAAGACGGCAAAGAAGTCATCGTCTGCGTCGTCGGCTCAACAACCCTCCTGTACGACGCTCGGTGTTTGGAAGACCTTCACGCCGTGCTGAAGGCTCACGGCGATTGGATGGACCTAGGTGGCGCAGACGAACAAAAGGAAGCCAAGGCAGGAACTGTCGAAGCCTGGGGACGCTCGGAAAGCAATCCGGTTGGCGGCTGGTACGGATTAAAGAAAGGATTGCGCGGTCGCTTCGGCGTCTACGTTCCGCCGCTGATGGAAGCTCTTGGCCTTGCTGAGCTCACGCACGAAGCAAAAAACAACAAAATGCGCGCCATTTGAATGTCTAAGGAACTTTTATACGTGAATTATCGTTCGTATATCTGATTCCGAAGGGGAGTAGCACCTGCCTTGGCAGGCACAATGTTCGTCATCACGCTCAAACGAGCCGGGCACTGTGGCAATTGCAAGACCTTCATCGCTCCGCGATGAAGGTCTTTTTCATGTCGGGGCGAAGGGATCACGAGAAAAATCATGAGATGCCCATCCTGCAACGAACCCCTCGTCATTTCCGAAAAGCACCGTGTCGAAATTGACTACTGCCCACGATGTCGCGGAGTTTGGCTGGACCGAGGTGAGCTCGACAAAATCATTGAAAGGTGCAAGCACGTGAGCCTCGACCACGATGACGACGACTCCGAGTACTCCCGTCCGCGAGAAACCACATCCTACGCCGAGCGCTCACAGCATAAGAAGAAACGAGGCGGATTCCTCGAGGACCTCTTCGACTTCTGATGACCGAAATCGCGAACATTACTGTCGGGATCTGGGGAGCGTTTCTGGGCTTTGTCGCCCTCATGCTGGCCCTAGACCTAGGCGTGTTCCACCGGACCCCGCACAGAGTAGAGCCCAGAGAAGCGCTCATCTGTAGCGGGATCTGGATTGCACTCGCCCTGGTCTTCAATGCCGGCCTCTTCGCCTTTTGGGACAAAATTCAGCCGAATAGCGCCTATACAAATAGCGAAGCCGGCATTGCCTTCCTGAGTGGTTACCTTATCGAAAAGGCCCTGAGCGTGGACAACATCTTTGTCTTCCTCATGGTGTTCTCCTACTTTAAGGTTCGCGAGGAGTACCAGCACCGGGTGCTCTTTTGGGGCATCATTGGCGCGCTCCTGTTTCGGGCAATATTCATTGCTCTCGGCGCGGTTGTGCTAGAAAAATTCTTCTGGACGATGATCCTCTTTGGAGTTTTTCTCATCGCCACCGGCATCAAAATGGCTCTGCCAAAGTCGAAGGAGATGGTCCTAGATCGCAACATAGTCGTTCGACTAGTCCGAAAGCTAATGCCGGTCACGCCTGACTTTCATGGCGAAAAGTTCTTCGTAAAGATTGATGGAAAGCGCTGGGCAACGCCGCTGTTTGTCGTGCTCCTCGTGATTGAGTTCACCGACGTGATCTTCGCGGTGGATTCAATCCCCGCCATCTTTGCGATTACGGAGAATCCCTTTATCGTCTTCACCTCAAACGTGTTCGCGATCCTCGGTCTGCGCTCGCTGTTCTTTGCCCTCGCTGGGCTAACCCAAATGTTCAAGTATCTAAGCGTAGGTCTCGCCGCAATCCTGGTGTTTGTCGGCGGAAAAATGCTCTATGGTTACGTCGAAAAGGCGGTCATCGTTGATTGGCCAAAGTTCCCTCCGATGCTCTCGCTCGCGATCATCGCTAGCATCCTCATCATTTCGGTCCTGGCCTCCGTCCGCGATTCAAAGTCGAACGCGGAAAAAGCTCAGCCCTAAACGGTTACCGGCTCAAAAGTTACTAAGCCCGCTTCGACGCGGGCAAAGTACGCGTCAATCGCTTCAATTCCGGTAACTCGATTCACGAACGCCGCAGCTCGAACGAGGTCCGCGCGCTGGACAAGTTCCAGCCGCGGCTCCGCCAGTTCCAATCGCGCGGCATAAAAGGCGCAGCCTTGGTGGGCAATCAGCACCACCCTGCGAAGTTCGTGCGCTTCCACTAGGAAGTGAAGCTCATCGACAACACCTTGCTCTTCCAAATGAGCCTGTGGGTGACCGGCCAAACACGCCGGGCCGCCCGGAAGGCAGAGCCGATCATAGCGCGGTAAGTTCAATCCGTTCACCAAAAACTCATCGAACTGCGCTCCAATTCGGCCGTCCGAACAGTAGATCGCGGCCGCATGAATTCGAGAAGCATCGTAAAGGCTGGCGCTGGTGAACATGAATTCGCTCAAGACTTTCAGGTTACCCAGGCATGCAATCTTGCTCCTAAGAGCACCAAAAGAGTCGCAATGAAGTGTATTTCGGCAAGATTAGACCTACTTTTCCGTTCGCCTTGACTTTTGTGATGCACGATTCAAAAGGTGTCATCACAATTTGATTTGCTTTGTCGACCTCCAGAAATGGAGAGCATTCCCTTCCATCTAGACGAATACCCCTCCCTTCCGCCCCTGGCCCGTCGCTACCTAGGTCATGCCATTGCCGACGGGACTCCGCTAGCTACTTCGGTTCAATTACAAATGGTAGGAGTCATCAAGCTAGGCAAGTGGCGACCGTTCACCGCTCGACAAGTCATTCGGATTGGGCACGGCTTTGTCTGGGAAGCGAAGGTGCCTATTGGATTTACCTTCATCAGCGGCTTTGACCAACTCGTGGATGGCCACGGTGAAATGAACTGGAAACTCCACGGTCTACTCAAAGTAATGGGACTGACCGGTGCCGATGTCTCGCGTGCTGCCGAGGGCCGACTGGCTTGCGAATGGACGCTGTTACCCTCCGCATTCTGCAACCCAAACTTCATGTGGACAGAAGCCGAAGAACAAGTCAGCGTTCGGATGCGCGGTTACAGCGTTGAGTCCAAACTCGCGATGGACCTCAATCCGTCAGGAATGATTGAGCAGGTTTGCCTAGACCGCTGGGGAAATCCCGATGGCGGAGCTTTCCGGATGCTTCCCTTCGGAGGAACGATGGAGGCTGAGAAGACTTTCGGTGGCTACACCATCCCAACCCGCATTCGCGTCGGTTGGAATTTTGGCAACGATAAGTTCGAGAAAGGCGAGTTCCTCCGCGCCGATATCACTCACGCTGAGTTTCGCTAGCCTTCTGCAAGTGATCCGAACCTTCTACTTCCACGATTGGTGGATCGAAGAGATCGTTTTCGTCCCAAGATACCGATACCAACGACGAACCGCTAAATCTGATGCACTCGATATATTGTTTACCTTCTATCACAAATTGACGTTCAAATACTGTATCTAGACTTTTTGGGCTGGTGAAGCACTCAAATGCAATCCTACGGGGTGTTTTCAACTTAGGGCAGTCTAGAGTTTGCTCGCGATAAGCTTCCGTCACGTCCTTGCATTCAGCCGATATTTGGTCCGACGGAAGCCCGGCTTGTTTTTCTATGCAGCTAGCAAGAAAACGAGCTTTGGGCCCATTGTGATTTGCGCAACTGACTAAAGATATGACATACAAGATTGGTATCCACAACACGACACAGATCATGAGTAGGCACTTCTTGTAGTCCTCTGAGCGCTCGAACTTCACGAATTGGCATTAACGCTCTCGCGCTGAAAAAGTTCGCCCCACAAAGTCAGCGCTTGCCGTTATCGCCCCGCCCTGCTACACTCACTCTGCGAGCAGGTCGCGCCCGGTCCGCGGGAAGAACTGAGTTCACCTGATCCTTTCCCGTCCTCGGGAAAACCCATATGCGCCGAGTCTAACGATTCTCCTTTGCCCAGTTGCTTGCGGACCACGGGCGAAAGCTACGGAGTCCGTTATGACAACTCAACCTGAACCCATCGCGCCAACGCGTTCCCTGCCGGTCCGTCCCGACCTCGACCAACTTCGACGCCAAGCCAAAGAACTCCTCGCGCAATTCAAGATCGGCGACCCAACTGCCCTGGAAGAATTTGCCCATTTCCATCCACGACCGCGAGAGGGTGCGCCAAAGCTTTCGGACGCCCAAGTTGTGCTTGCCCGAAGTTACGGCGTCCCGAGTTGGAGCCGCCTCGTTCAAGCCTGCCAATTGATCGATGCCATCTGGAATGACAACTTGCCAGCCCTCTTGGACCTCCTAACAAAGCACCCAACTTTGCTTCAACAGCCTGCCCTGGTGACAGAACGAAACTGGGGGCGACCGATGGCCTATGCCGCAAACCTCGGCCGAAACGAGATCATCACAAAACTGCATTCTCTCGGCGCGAGCGATCTGCAGCATGCATTTGAACGAGCCTGCCTCCGCGGACAACTCGATACCGCTCGCCTACTGCACCAACTGGGTGCGCGGCCAGCCGAAGACTCTATCCTTGGACCGTGCGAAACCCTCAATGCCGACGGACTCGCGCTACTCCTCGAGCTCGGCGCGCCTATGCCAGATCCGAAAGTAGCCATCGCGCTGGTACTACAAACCTACAGCCGAAACGCTGATGGCAAGCATCGTTGCCTCGCCTTGCTTGAATCTATAAGCGAGCCGCTTCCGGACACGCCAACCATGGCGCTTCATTGTGGCCGCCTTGATCTTTTGCAGGCTCACCTCGCCAAAACTCCAGATCTGTTCAAGCAGCAGTTTTCCCACGAGGAAATCTTTCCGTTAGCACTCGGTTGCGACACGGACCACAGTCTCGCCCTCCACGGCTCACCGCTCGCGAACGGAACTCTGCTTCACCTTTGCGTGGACTACGACGAATTCGAAATCGCGAATTGGATTCTGAAAAATGGTGGCGATCCGAACGCCACTTCTGGCTATGACGAAGACGGCTTTGGTGGGCCGACCGCCCTGTTCGGCGCCGTGATTTCTCAGCCATTCCGGGTTGGCGTCCAGGGTCATGAGCGCTTCGCCGAGCTGCTTCTTACGCATGGCGCAGACCCGTCCATCCGGGCTTCCTTGCGAAAGAGCCTCCGATTCGTCGCCGACGAATCGACCCACGAGTACCGAAATGTAACGGCCCTCGAGTTCGGGCAGCAGTTTCACGATCAAGACTGGGTGAATCCAAAGGTGATGCGCCTTCTCGCCTAAAGCCGATGAGCTAGAACAACATCGACGTGCGGCCGAAAAACCCGCACGTCGAGCCGGCCGCAATCGCTTACAATGCTCCCACCTTGACCGACGCAATCCTTGCCGCCGACCAAATCGCTCGCCCCAAAATCGTCGAGATCGTCTCGTCGTTTCCAGAAGGCGCTTGCCTTCCGGCAAACGAGCATCTCAGCCTGCAAGTCGCCGACAAGCGGTTCGGTTGGTATATGCAAAGTCACCACGGCGATGGCCGAATCGACGTCAACTGCAGGGCCCCGCGTGGAGTTGCCGAAATCCTGGTCGCTTCCAACCCGGTGCTGTACCACGTGCCTCAATACTTCGGACACCTTGGCTGGATCGGAATCTATCTGGATATCGAGGACATCCCCTGGGACGAGGTTCGAGACGTCCTGTTCGAAGCCTACAAACTCTCCGCCCCAAAGAAGCTGTTAAAGACGCACAACTTCGTCTAAACTGAGCCAAATCATGACCATCGATCAGTTTTGGCAAATCATCGAAGATGCCCGTGGCAACGCGGCAAAAGTGACCGCTGCACTGCTGCCCTTACAGGCCGAAGAAATCGAGTCCTTCGCGAATCTGTACAGTGAGCAGATGAATCTCCTGCATCGCTGGGACATCTGGGGCGCAGCGTATGTTCTGAACGAGGGCTGCAGTGACGATGGCTTCCACTACTTCAAGGCATTCGTCATCGGAAAAGGTCGCAAGTTCTTCGAACAAGCCGTCCTTGCCCCCGACGATCTAGCTCCACTTGTCACCAGCAAAGATCTCAAAAACGGCTGCGACAACGAAGAATTGAACTACGCCGCCGCCGAAGCCTATGAGCAGGTGGCAAATGCAGACCTAATCACCGAGGTCGAGTCGCTGGAGGGTACCGACCCCGCCGGCGAAGCTTGGGAAGAGGACGAAGTTTACGACCGGTTCCCCAAGCTCGCCGCCAGAGCGGAAGCAGGCTAGTCTGCCTTCGCCATCACTTCGCGGATCCACTCCATCATCATCTTCCCGAATTTCGGATTGAACTTGCCGCGCTGGAAGTTCTGCATGCTCGCCTTCTCTGTCGGGAAGTCGTGGAAGAGGTGGTCCGATCCCGGAGCGATGACGAACTTGCCGGTGCCCGGCTTCTTGCGATTCATGATGTCGGCAATCAGCTTGTGGTCGGCTTCGTAAACCACGAAGTCGGCTTCGCCCTTGGCCGCTAACACGTGTGAGTCCAGCTTCGCCCAATACGAGGCAAAGTTGGTCGCCGCAAGTTGACGCCAAAAGTCGAGCGACTTTCCGTTGAACAACCCACCCGGGAAGTAGGCATCTGCCGCCTTCGCAAGCGAAGGATGAGACTTCTTCACTTCTTCCGGACTCTTGTTTTCCAAGAACACCAGCGCCATTAACCGAGCGCCTTCCCGGGCAGATTCATCGGCATTTTCGAACGTGTCGCCTCCAACAAGCCCCTGGTAGCGAATTGTGTCGAGAATGTACTCAAACCAAGTTCTCGCCGCAACGCCGTAAACGGCAAGCCCCTTCACCGGGTTCTCCGCCGCAATCATCGGGCCAAACGCGCCTCCCATGCTGTGGCCAAAGATGAACACATTCTTCGTGTCCACCTCTGGCAGAGCCTTGAGCTGCTTCAACGTTTGCCGATAGATGTCGAGCTCGGTGGTGTAGTCCATCGGAGCAAACGGCCCGCCTTCACTATCGCCAACCCCTGGCTTCTCCACTCGAATCGTCACAAAGCCGCTGTTCGCAAAGTCGAAAAGCAGCGGGCCATCCAGCGAGCTCACGTCTCCAACCGAGGTCTCCAGCACGTAGTCATACGAGATCGGCGAAAAGCCCTGAATGAACATAAATGCGGGGTAATTACCTGGCTTTCGAGGCTTCGTGATGATCGTTCGCATTCGAGCTCCGTTGCTCACAACATGGCTATAGATCACTTCATAGTTGGCATTGCCCGGGTCTCGCGGCTTCTCTAGCAGCATTGCGCTCAAGGAGACAGGCTTGGCGTCTCGCAACACTTCGAACTTAACTGGCTTGCCGGTCGGAAGCGATCGAACGAATTCGCCGACCGTCGCCTGCTTCAGGGTTTGACCGTTGATCGCGAGAACAACGTCGCCCTCTTGAACTCCGGCTTTCTCCGCGGTTAGTCCAGCCACCGGCTTCCGAGCGAGCAATCCTTCACCCGACTTCAGCTTGAGCTTTGTAACCACATCTGCCGGGATGGGTGAGAACGGCAACCCGAGGGCGCCGCGACGCGGAAGGTCTTGCCCAGAGATAGGGGCTTGAGGGACATGAAGAGCGAGTAACAATCCGAAGGCGATCATGGGTGAGTCCTATTACAATTTGTAATACCCGGATTCCGCGTATTATAAGTTCCCATTTCTGCAGAATTGCCTCAGAGCCCTGATGAAAAAGAAACCGAGCCCGAAAACGCAGCGAAATCTATCAACCATCGAGCTCAGCGTGCTGGGCCTCGCCTGGCTTCGGGGGCCCTGCACCATCTACGCCATGATGAAGGAGCTCTCGACCTCCGGGTCCTCCTATTACAAATCCCGCGCAGGGACGGCCTACTCGGTCGCGAAGCGGCTATTGAGCTTCGGACTCCTAGCCGAGACAAGCGAGAACACGATTCAAATCACCGAAGCCGGGGTCACGGCCATTCAGGCTTGGCTGGCGCCACCGATTCCGCTACCCGATATCGCTCACTCTGCCGACTTGATTCGGCTCCGCTTCTTCTTCGTTGGGATCGTTCCCATGGCCGATCGGCTGGCGTTTATCGATAGTTCCATCGAGGGACTTACCGAGTTTCTTGAGAAGTGCAAATCCCTTTTGAAGGATAACGAAGATATAGGCGACTACTTCGGGGTACTTGCAACCATGTCAACGGTTCTAGAAACTGAAGCCCGCATAGCATGGCTACGGATCGTCCGTGATCTTGTAGAAAATCCGATGCCACCGGATGCACCTTGGGCGGAAATCGCACTTGAGAAGTGCAAGTGCTAGCCCCAGAAAGGTTGACCGACTACAGCCATAGTCTAGCGAATAATGGCAGACAGTTCTCCAATTGCCTCATTTCGCCACAAATACTCCTAAAATTGCTCTCAAATGTGATGTTTCTATAACGGCCGGAGTAGCTTGAAGTCAGGCGGCCAATTCTGGCTGCAGGAAAACACTCATGAATTGGAACATCATCGAAGGAAAATGGAAGGAAATGTCAGGATCACTTAAGGAAAAGTGGAGCGACCTTACCGACGACGAAATCGGCCAGATAAACGGAAAGCGCGAACAGTTTGAAGGCTTGTTGCAGCAGAAGTACGGCCTTACCCAGGAAGCCGCTCAGAAGCAGGTTGATGACTGGAGTGAAAAGCTTAAAGACTAAAGCGAAACGGCCCTTCACGGGCCACTTCACTGCCCACCTCTGTTGCAACCCTAAACCCCAACCGTATGAAATTCACTGTTCTCGCCATTCTCGCCGCTCTATTCGTTATCGGATGCGGTAATACCGCCGAAGGCATGAAAGAAGACACTGCCGAAAATCGACAGAAATCTGCCGATTCAACGCAGAACGTGGTTGAAGGCGCGAAAGCCGCCGGAGACACCTTTGGTGCCGCAACCATGCTGACGCCAAAGGTTAAAGTCGCCCTTGAGGCGGACAAACGGCTTAATCTGCCAGAAAACCTCATCGACGTGGACTCCACCGATGAAGCCGTCAGCCTCTCCGGTCACGTGACTTCCTCCGCTCTCAAAGAACTCGCAACTGAAATCACCCAGAAGGTGATCACCGAAGCGGGATCCAAGCAGAAGATCGAAAATAAGCTCGAAGTCAAGAGCTAACCTACGCAGCTTTCACCCAAGGCTAAAAATCTGGGGTGAAAGTTTTTTCATTTGGCGAATAAATGTCGCGCCTCATGCGTACATTCCGGCATGCGTTCCGCTTGGCTCGTACTTGTTCCCATTTCCGCCCTCCTCATTGCAGCCGTTCCGCAGAGTAAAGACGCGATCGCGTTCGACTTGGATGACCCTAAGGGCGTTACCGGAATGACCATCGGAATCGACGCACCACTAGAGCCCGTCCGAGGATTCGCGGGCGGGATCACCGGAAACCTCCTTTTGAATCTGAAAGAGCCTAAGAAGTCAACGGGCAAAATCGTCGTGGCCGCCGATAGCACCGAACTCGGCCGCAAGAACATGACCGGAGCCATGCACCAAAGCTGGTGCCTCGATGTCAAAAAATATCCAACAATCGAGTTTTCGGTTAAGGAAGTTTTAGAAGTTAAAAAGGGCGAGGGAGATACTTACACGGCAAAGGTTGCTGGCGACTTCCTCTTCCACGGTGTCACAAAGCCGCTTACCGTCGATGCGACCGTGAAGTACCTCCCAGGCAAGTTGAAGGCACGCGGCGGCGTCGAGAAAGACGGAGACATCGTTCAGGTCTACAGCAAATTCTCCGTAAATCGACTTGACTTTGACGTTGCCCCCGACCTTAGCACCGACCTCATCGGCAACAAAATCGACATCGACCTTGCCGTAACTGGGATCGCCGTCCGATGATCGCGACCCTTGTCCTCACCCTCGCGATGCAGACCCCTGGTCTCACGGTCGGAGACGAAGTTGCACCTTTCGAACCGTACTGGGTCTCTGGCCCCTACACCGACACGCGACAATGCCCGGTTTGCGAATACGGAATCATGCCTCTTGTGATCGTGTGGTCGCAACTGAAGTCCCCAGACAAGCTCAAGCCGATTCTCGCGGGCATAAACGAAACCGTCGGCCAAGCACCGAGCGGTCGACAGAAGGCGTTCCTCGTGGACTTGAACGAAACCGCCGGCGACGAGAAATCCCGAAAGGAACTCAAGGCATTGGCCGAAGCGTGGAAGCTTCCAAAAGTCTTCTTCATGAGCCGAGTGTTCAGCACGAAGGCCGTTCAGAAGGACTACAAACTCCAGCCGTATTCGGACTGGGAAACCATCGTCTACGTGGCCAAGAACCGCCTCGTGACGGCAAAGTTCGTGAATCCAAAGCCCGCCGACCTGAAGCAGATTCAGGAAGCAATTCGCGCAACAACTAAGTAAGGCCAGTGCTTTACCGAAGCAAGCCGATAAGAACGATGAGCACGGCAATCCCAATCAGGATGAACAACGTCCGCTGGGATTGCTCACGCTCTCTTCTCAACTCTTCTGCGCTTTGCTTCGGCCTTCGTGGCAACTCGAGTTGCGGGCGATTTCGCTCCATGAGTTCCCGGACCGACCGCAGCTTCAACAACGGGTTCGCGTCTCGCCGCAGTTCTGGACTCGTCCGCTCTACGCGGTAAAGCGGCTCTTCGAGCTCGCGCATCACGCCAACCAGCCGCGCCTCAATGTCCTGCCGTCGCATATCCGCAAGCTCGGCGGCCACAAAATTCGGCTCTAACCCAAGCGCTTCGGCAACATCCTCAACCGTAACCACATCACGGTGCCGCTCCGAAAACGAGTCGCCGTCGGCAGAAAAGTTCTCAAGTCGAACAAGAAGGTCACGGAGTTCGGTATCGCTTTCAAGCTCACCGTGAAGTAACTCTTCCCCGCTTTCCATAAACTCAATTCAAATACGTTACCGGTCGAGTTGGGTTACCAAAATGTTCTTACATTGACCAAGGCTCGGCGTGCGAATCATGGTCTTCGGACCACTTCCGGTGCAGCGCGAGGATCGCGTCCATGATCTCTTCTGGCAGTTCCTCGGCCTTCTTCGCCGCGCGCTGAAACTCCAAGAAGTTCTCCCGCTTCGCCGTCGAACCGACCGTCGCCTGCACCTGCCCGATTCCCAAAGCAAACCGAACGGAAAACTCCGTCCAGCTTTCGATTCCTGAGCTATGGAACAGCGGCTCAACTTCCGCCGCTCGCTGTCGCAGATACTTCGGCGCACGATCGTTCTCTCGAAGCGCCTTGATGCTGCCACCCGCAACCGTCCGCATCGCGATCACCGAATGCTTCTGCCGCATCAAGATGTCCCACAAGTCGTTCCGGACAAACCGCTGCAGCGGATTCAGATAGAAGATGTAGCCATCAATCAACCCTTCGGCAAACCCACCCTGAATCGCCATCTGCGCCGTCATCGAGGTCCACGGCCAGACCTCCATCACGAACCGCTCAACAAGCCCTTCCTTTTTCAATTCGGCTAGTCCTGCGAGGCTATCCCCGCCGTTTCGAAGATCCTCCGCCAATTGCCCGCCGGGGCAAAGCTGCCCAATCGCCAAGCTCGGAATATCCAGCGCTTCGGTGTGAATCTGAACCTGACTCCGGACCTCGTCCACCGTATTCCACCCCAGCTTGAAGATCCCTGGCGGAACGCGCGAGCCGTCCTCATCAAACGCCGTGCGCAAAACCGAAAGCGCCTCGCCGTATTGGTGGCTGCTGTGAATCCAAATGCCGGCGTTCATGGCGGTCCGCGCCATGAGCACTCGCTCCGGAAACGGAATCGCCTCATCCCCCAGTCGGGTGGTTCCGTAAATGTAAGGGGAAAGGTCGGTCAAGTTGGCCACGCTAAACAGTACCCATCCCGTCCGGCTTAGCTCATATCACACTCTGTCATAATTGATTTAGCGTGAACTATCCGCAGATCATCCAGGGCGGCATGGGCGTGGCCGTTTCTTCTTGGCCCCTCGCCCGGGCCGTCGCTTCGCAGGGACAAATGGGTGTCGTCAGTGGCACCGGAATCGACACCGTTCTCGCTCGCCGATTGCAACTTGGCGACGAAGGCGGGCACATTGCCGAAGCTCTAAAGCACTTTCCGATCCCAGAAATGGCGACTCGAGTTTGGGACCGATACTTCATCGAAGGCGGAAAAGCCGAAGATGCCCCCTTCAAATCGAAGCCCGTCCCGAGCATCAACCCAAGCGCCGCGCTCAACGATCTTCTCATCGTTGCCACCTTCGTGGAAGTCTGGCTCGCAAAGGCCGGTCACGACGGCCTGATCGGCATCAATTTGCTGGAAAAAATCCAGCTTCCGACCTTGGCCACCCTCTACGGCGCGATGCTAGCCAAGGTCGATGTCGTCCTGATGGGCGCCGGCATCCCTCGCTCCATCCCCGGCATTCTCGATCAACTCGCCAAAGGCGAAGCCACCGAAATGCGCATCGAGGTCAGCGGCGGTGAACCCGGACTATCGACCTTCGACCCGAACGATTACTTGCCCGGAACCCTTCCAAGACCAAAGTTTCTCGCCATCGTGTCGAGTGCTTCCCTTGCTCAGGTTCTCGCCAAAAAAGCCCATCCGCCGGTCGATGGCTTTGTGATCGAAGGCCCAACTGCCGGTGGCCACAATGCCCCACCTCGCGGCGCAATGCAGCTCAACGAGCGCGGCGAACCGGTATATGGCCCACGCGACACCCCTGAGCTCGAGAAATTCCGGGACCTCGGCCTCCCGTTCTGGCTCGCCGGATCGTTCGGGACGCATGACCGCCTGCGCGAAGCCCTCGCCGAAGGCGCTCAAGGCATCCAAGTCGGCACTGCCTTTGCCTTCTGCGAAGAGTCGGGCATGGCCGACGGCATCAAGGCCGAAGTGATCCGTCGCAGCGTCGCCGGAGAGTCCGAAGTCTTCACCGACCCAGCCGCTTCCCCGACCGGCTTCCCCTTCAAGGTTCTAAAAATGGCCGGGTCCGTTTCCGAACCCGAGGTCGAAGCCTGGCGCGAGCGCGTCTGCGACCTCGGCTACCTGCGCGAACTTTATCGAAAGGAAGACGGCGAAATCGGCTATCGCTGCCCCGCCGAGCCCGTTGGACTGTACGAAAAGAAAGGCGGCGATCCGGCCAACACGGAAGGCAGAAAATGCGTCTGCAACGGTCTTCTCGCCACCGTCGGTCTCGGACAAATCCATCGTGGCAAGGCGGAGCCGACCCTCGTTACTGCCGGAGACGACGTTGCGCACGTTTCCCGCTACCTCCAACCTGGCCAAGAGACCTACTCAGCCGCCGACGTTATCCACACAATCTTAGGTACGCAATCGAATTCCTGAGATCTCAATGGCAGAACGAAGATTCAACGAAAAGCAAACCGCCGAAATCCTCCGCCTAGCCGTTCAGGGCCAAAGCGAAAGCGGCCTTACGTCGGAATCAGAGCTCCGCGCGGCGGCTCAGGAAATGGGCATCTCTCCGGAAGCAATAAGCCGCGCGATCGACAAAACTGAATCTCAAGCCGGAACGGAAAAACCCAGTTGGTTTTGGGGCGGCCCAATGGCGGTTTCAATTGACGACGTCGTCGAAGGCGAGTTGACAACCGACATCTGGGAAGACACGATCATCGACCTCCGTAAAACTCTCGGTGAGGAAGGCACGATCAACGAGAGAGGCAACGTCCGCGAATGGACCGCGATCGGCGGCGGCCTCGTGCCTGTAAACGTGTCCCTTCGCCAGCTCAATGGAACCGTCCGTCTAGACATCAGTAGCCGTCTCGATGGCGTCGCGGTGATGTTCGGCATCATCGGCACCTTCCTGCTGATCATGGGCCTTGCCCTCAGCGGAAAGTTCGGTGCCGCCACCGCCCTCGGAGCGCCGGCCCTAATGATCATTGTCACCGCAACGATAGCGGCGGCAACCCGCTTCTTTTTCAGCCGATCCTCAAGCGCGCACGAGAAGAGCATTCGCCTGCTCGCAAAACGACTGCGAACTCGGCTTTCCGAAAACAATGCGCAAACCGCGCAACAGCCCCAGCAAGCCGAGACCAACGAAAGCGTCCGCGCCTAGTTGATCACCAAAATCGGAATCGAAAGTTCGGCCGATTCCAGCCCCTTACCCTTCGCGCGAATCACCAGCGAACCCGCCGCATTCTTGTTCGCCTGAACAATCACTTGCGCCAGCCCGTGGAACACGCTTCGGCTCCAAGTTGGCAAAGTATCCGGCCCGACAAGTCGCAGCCCTCCCGTAAATCCGCCTTCGCCGCCCGTGTTCTTCACCACGATCGCAAGCTCATTCACGCCGTTCAAGATTTTCCCGTCCACTCGGAACGAGTGACTCGCATTCCACTCCTTCGTGGTACCCAGCAGTTCGCCATTCAAGAACACCCAGCCGAGGTCATCAATCGGGCCTACGGAAAGCGACATCGGCGATTTCACCAAGCCACCATCGAACCGCGTACGGAAAACGCCTTGCTCTCCCGGCCGCAATTGGTTCTGGCCCAAATCAGCCGGTCGCCAACCCGCGGTATCAAAGTCCGGCTTAGCGACAGCCAGCTTCAGCGGGTCGCCATCTGCCATCGTCATCTTCCAGCCACCGATTACCGCGGCGTTGGGCTTGGCTAAGTACACGTCCGGCTCATGACTGCTCGGATCTCCGTTTCCGACTCCAATGATTTTCCCGGACCCGATGGTTTCGAACTGGATATTCTGGTCCGCCTCCGGCACGATGCGTCCATCGGCGTCAACCACCTTCACCGTCACCGGTACCGTGTCGTTGAACTCCGAAAGCGACGTTCCGCGATCAATTTCGAGCAGAATCCGCGCCGCCGGACCCGTGGTTTGAATCAGGGTTTCCTGCGCAATCTTGCCGTCCCGGTAACCCACCGCCTTTAAAGAACCAGGAGCATAAGGAACCTTCCACTCCAAATGCCCACCCCGCACCATGCTCTGCTTGCCCAAGCTCTTTGAGTTCAAGAACAACTCAACCGCGTCGTGGTTTGAGAACACCCAGACATCGACTGGCTTCGAAGGATCTTTCGGACGATTCCAATGCGGCAACACATGCAGCACCTGCTGATCGGTCCACCAGGCCTTGTAGTAGAAGGCCAGATCTTTCTCGAATCCGCACGTGTCCAGAATCCCAAAATGGCTATTCACGTTCGGCCAGCCGTAAGGCGTCGGCTCCCCGCGGTAGTCAAAACCCGTCCAAACAAACCCACCCGAGAACCACGGCCGCTCCAACGTCGTCTTCCACCAAGCCTCCGCCGTCGAGCCCCAACTCAACCGCTGAACATCGTAAGCCGCCACGTACGCCTTCTTCGGGTCGTCCAAATACTCGCCTCGCGTCGTTACCGTGCTTCCAACTTCGCTACCGTGAATGTGCTGCTTCGGCCGAGCTTTGTGATAAGAATCCAGCCCGCCGAGGTTGTAGTTGAACCCGCGAACGTCCACCACGGAATTAATGCCGTTGAGCTCGCCGCCGTTGTTCGCGCCAAAAGTCACCGGCCGCGTCGGGTCGAGCTCGCGAATCGCGTTCATCATCGTCTTCGCGATCCGAGCTGATTCCGGCGAATTTTGGGTGCCCCATTCCTCGTTTCCGATCGACCAGAAAATCACGCTCGCGTGGTTCCGGTCGCGCTTGACCAGCCGCGTCAGCTGCGATAGCGCTTCGGGCCCTGAACCAAACATCCGCGTCTCGTCCAAAACGAGCATCCCAAGCCGGTCGCAAGCGTCCAGAACCTCCGGTGTCGGCGGGTTGTGGCTGCTGCGGTACGCATTGCAACCAAAACCCTTGAGCTGCTTGATGCGCCAAACGTTGAGCGAATCCGGAATCGCCGCCCCAACCCCCGCGTGGTCCTGGTGGTTGCAAGTGCCCTGAATCCGCACGACTTTGCCGTTCAGCAAAAGCCCCTTATCAGGATCAAAAACGACGGTGCGGAAGCCAATCCGCGTTCGATACGCATCCGTCGGCGTGGAAACATCCGCCGTGTACAAGTAAGGATCCTCGATGGACCAAAGGCTTGGCTTAGCCACCTTCACTCGCGCCGAAACGGACGCCGTCTGATTCGCGCCAATCCGCACGGACGCGCCCGTGCTCTCGCCGACCGCCTTCCCCGTTCGATCCCGAAGGACAACCTTCAAGCGCTGAGAAACCGCGGCGTCCGAGTCGTTCCGCACCTCGGCGTTCACTACGACCTCCGCCGCGTTCCCAAGCACCACCGGCGTGACCGCAACCCCGTCCTCTACAAAATGTACTGGCTCGGACTTGGTCAGCCATACGTGCCGGTAAATCCCCGCGCCTTCGTAAAACCAGCCTTCAAAGTCGCTCGCGTTCGCACGAACCGCGATCACGTTCCGGCTTCCGTACTTCACAAAATCCGTCAGATCGTAGGTCTGGCCGATGTACCCCGACTCATTCCGCCCGAGCAAATGGCCGTTGATCCAAACGTACGCATCCCGGTAAATCCCGTCAAAAGTGATGCGGATGCGCTTATCTTTGTCCGCCACCGGAACCTCGAACGACTTGCGATACCAACCGATCGAGTTCTGCGGAAAGTCGCGACCGACTGGCTTGAAGCCGTGCATGAGATCCGACGTCGGGTCAAACGGTAGCTCAACTGCCCAGTCGTGGGGCAAATCAATCGTGCGCCAATCGGCGTCGCTCGTCGCCAAACCAATCGGTCCCGCATCCGTGCCCGCCTTTCCGAACGCGCTAAACGATCCGCTGCTAAACCCGAAATCCTTCTTCGCGTCGGAGGCGTGCCCGAGCGCGAACTTCCAGCCAGAATCGAAGTTGATTCGCTCCGCCGCAAGCGCAACGTTCGAGCCAGTACAAACGGCCGCGACAACAAATGCGCGAAACCACGAAGACGGGGAAAATCCCATCTCCGTGGTTTACCGTAATTCGTGAGGCAGATTACTTCTTCAGCAACAACGGCATAAAGACGCCGCCAACCACCGATCGCGCCTGGAAACCGACCTGTCGTCCATCGCCGGTTTCGTACCAGTCGGTCAACGGCACCCGCGAAGGCGACTCGTTGGCCATCTTCCAAAGCGGCGCCACGTGCGCATCGAACTCCGACCGAGAATCGGCCAAGCAAGCCGTCCAAACGCACCAGTCCAGCTTCGTGTAGCCCTTTCGGTTATCAAGCGGCAAACCGTACTTTCCTAGTTGCTTCTGATAATAAGCAAGCTCCTTCGTATAGACCGTCTTCGGGAACAACTTCAGTCCGAGCACCTTGTCCCAAACCAGGTTGTACTTTTGGCTCCAGCTGCCCGGCTTATCGAACGCCAGTCGGAAGTGGTCGCCATCGTCGGCCAGCTTCACCCACTCCGTCGCCATCTTCTCTGCGGCCTTTCGTACTGTGGCACTTCGCTCTTTCGAAACCCCAAGATCGTCAAGCAGCCCGGCATAAGCGCCAAGCGCGACAATCGCCTTCAAACTCAGGTTCGCGTTGTGCGCCAAGTGCCCCGCAAAGTCGTCGGTGCAAAGCTGGTTGTCTGGGTCAAGACCCTTGTCCATCAGATACTTCGCCCACTTATCCAGCACCGGCAAATACTCGCGGATAAACGCCTTCGAGCCGCCCTTCTCCACCAGCGCCGCCGCCAGAATCAGCATATTGCCGCTCTCTTCCACCGGCATCTGGTTCTCTTCGGTCTTCTCGCCGCCGCCATAAACCTGCCCATTTGCAAGCGGATAAGTGCCGAGGTCGTGCGGGGCAAAATCCCACTTCCAGCGCGGCAAGCTGGCATAAATGAACAGCGGTCGCAGGTTCGCTTCCAGCATTTCTGGGTTGTAGGCCAGCATAATCGGCGCCGCCGGATAAAGAACGTCTACCGTCCCAATGCAGCCATTGCTGAAGTTCTCTTTGGAGAACATCATCGGCTTGCCGTCAATGTCCGCGACGATCTTGTGTGCTCCAAGCGCCTGCCGATACGACAGATTCGCGAGGTCGGCGAACTTCTCGCCTCCGGCCGCTTCGGCGTCTTTGCTAATCTGGGCATCGACCTTCGCGCCCTTTGTCACCCAAGCCGCTTCCGAACGAACCGCGCCCTCCAGCAGAGATTCGAAGCTCTCACCCGTTCGCCGCCAATACGCTGGCACAGGTCGGTTGAACCATTCAAGCGAAAACTGATCGTCGTAAGCAAGTAGAACCGATTGGCTCTTCCCTGCTTCCATCTCGAAAACCGAACTCAGCACCGGCCAGGAGTCGTTCGCCGGTCGTGGCATTCGCAAATCGTCGCTCGTCGGTAAGTCTCCGTCCTTAATAAACGAATCCCGGGCTGCCCGATCTGCTCCAATCGCCGACTCGGCGCCGGACGGAGGAACTACAAACATGCTGCCCCAATCAATTCGCAGGTCATCGCCGCGCTTCTGCAAAATCGGCTGCTCTTGGGTGCCGATCCGCAGGGCATCTCGCCCGGCAACCTTCACTCGTCCCCAGGTCACTTTCTGGTCGGTGCGATTCACCACCCACTCGGCCGTGGTGTCGAAGTAAGTCTTGACCTCGTGCCGCTTGCCATCCGCGCTCTCATAGCGGAACCGAACGAACGCGACTGGTCGCGATAAAACATCAAGATCGTCGATGAACGAAGGCGAGAAGAAATCAACGTGCAGCCGAACCCCGGCGCCTTCGAAGGTGTAAGCCGTCGTCGTCGCCCGCACCTCAACGCCCACCTGATTCAACGCCGGAACGTCAACGTTCGGCGATCCACAAAACCGGTACGGCTTCCCGTCAATCCGCACAATCCCCACCATCGCCATCGTCGACCCCGTCCAATGGCGAGACCAGTCGTCGGTCAACTTATCCGACCCGCTCCAAACGCTGAAATAAGGATCGTGGACGATCAAAGGCACGGATGGGGGTCGAAAATTTGATGCATTCATTGCGAGGCTAACTCCGATCAGCGAGAGCATGCCCTAGAATTGCACATCACACGGCACTTTTACCTGCCCTCTGAGTGCGGCCGGCTCCACCGCTTCGTTGGGTGTTCGGCGCTATCCAACAATCCGTTTGGCTTGTGGTAGGGAAACGTCAATCAAGGAAGACAAATTCAAACGGACCCGTGTGGAAATGTACACCTCGTTCTCCGTCCAACCGAGAACGGCGCAGAGATGAGGAACCTCGCGCATCTATGGCTTAACGGCGCTTCAATCAGAGCAACAGCCATATCCGAGTCCAAAGTCGGGGCCTACTCTTTCGTGCCGTCGGAATCATCCGCGTGCTCCATCGCCGAGCGATGCACAAGCATCAAAACGCCACACATCCTAACAATCCGAAGTACGCCTATGGTCCTTACAAGACAATACGGGTGTTCCTTTCCTTTCACGAATGCATATTGAACAAAGACCCAAGTCACCAAACTAATAATGATTCCAACCCACTGATCAGATTCGCCATCGAAGAGCCGATAAATGCTTACGACAACTACGCCAATACACATCGTGTGAATCAGAAGCAACATCCATCGCATCGCCCTCACCGTTTTGCTAGGATCCCACGGATTCAACGGCTGTTCCATCTTAAGCAAGTCGAGTCCATTTCGACACTCCAGGAGATTCGTCACTTGACATGCCAGACCCCGCATCATTACGCAACAAACATGTCGTCATGTTATTGTGACCATCGTACACCGGTATCCAACCCGGATTCGCCAATCTGGCCGAAGAAGCAACCCTCGAGCCCAGTGCAGCCGAATTAAGACACCGCTTTTTCAAAACTGCCATTCGCGGCTACGGAACGAACGGAACGCAAGAGCCCTCTCGTCCTGACCACTCACTCCAGCAAAGACGCGTTGCTGTTGCCTGGTCGCTTACTCAACCGTTGCAAATACCAAACATAAAAAAGGGCTAGCCCAAATGCAAAAAGGATCTGAACAGTCGTACTCATTTCGGACAGGATGGTCATCCTACCTAGTCGATAGATTAACACGGGCATTCCGATCACCCAAACAAAACCTGGCACGGGGACGTCCTTCCCTTGGCTGATGAGGAGCAGTGTGAAAAAGCCCGCAACCGCGCACTCAAATGCAATCAAAATGTCCAAGGCAATCTCAAGCGTCATTCTCGCTCCAATCTCAGCCAAATAACCACTCACTCAACCGCACGAACCGCCGGCAACTTCAGCTTCACACCCGGCTTGATCCCGAACTTCGACGCCATTCCCTGCCTCAGCTCAAGCACATATTGACTCGACCCAGAACTCGGCAGACCCGACTCGAGGTACGGCTTCCCTTTCTGAATGTTCAGCACCTTCCCGGCGGCATCCAGATAGATGATGTCCAGCGGCAGCACCGTGTTCCGCATCCAGAAGCTTCGTGGCGCCGCGCTTGGGAACACGAACAGGAACCCTTCCGTGTTCTTCACCTCGCTCGCGGTAAGGAACATCATTCCCTCTTGCCGCTTCGAATCGGTGTCGCAAACGTAAGCGGTGATCTTATGGCTCCCGTGGGCAAAGCTGACCTTCTTCAGGTCGTTGAGCTGATAAATCCGATTTGGATTATCAGAAGCGACCACAAGGCCGAGCACGGCGCTAACCGCGAGAAGGGACAAAGGCTTTTGTAGTTGCTTCATAGGCAGATATTTGAGGTTCGAAGACCAAAGTCGTTCCGATCAAGTCGCGACCTTCCAAGATCGCTTGCCGATTCCCTTCGTCCACGCGAAACGGAATCAACGTCTCTCCAACCAAGATCGTGTTCTCCAGAAGGTCGACGGTCACTTCGGCCCCATTGTTCAAGGCCGCGAGCACGGCGTGGTCAGATGGACCTAGTTCAATCAGCAATAGCCCGTTGTTGGCCGCGTTTTGGCGAAAGATGTCGCTGAAACCGGGAGAGTCAGAATCGACCCGGCTGATGACAACGCGGAACCCGGCCTGTTGAATCGCCCAAACCGCATGTTCCCGGCTCGAGCCGCAGCCGAAGTTCGTTCCCACAATCATCACGCTCGCTCCGGCGGTCTCCGGAAGGTCAAGCGCAAACTCTGGACCGCGAATGTCGGCGAACAGCAACTCGCCGTAACCCGGTCGCTCGATTCGGCTGAGGAAGCGGGCGGGGATAATGCGGTCGGTATCCACCTGGTCTCCGGGCACCACCGCGACTTTGCCGGTGTGACGTCCAAACGGTTCCATGCTCCCATTATGAACGCGACCCAGCGAAGGCGGGATAATGAAGCGGTATGCCGTTCCCGAGTCGCGACGAATATTTGCTTCAAACCGAAGGTTGTCGCGCCATGCCCGTTGTCCACGACATTCTGGCGGACATCGAAACGCCCGTCAGCGCTTATTGGAAGTTGGCCTATGATCAGCCGCATAGCTTTCTGCTCGAGAGCGTTACGGGCGGCGAGCAGCTTGCGCGGTACTCGTTTATTGGCACGTTGCCGCGCGACCTGATTCGGGTGAAGAACGGCCAAGCCAAGACGTTTACGCGGGAGTTTGAACTGGCCCCGGGGCAAGATCCGCTACATCTTTTGGAGGAAGCGGTCGGCACCGAGCCACCGATCAAGGTCGAAGGTCTGCCGACTTTCACCGGCGGAGCGGTGGGAATGTGCGCCTACGACCTGGTGCGATATTTCGAAAAGTTGCCGGACAGCACGGAGGACGACCTGAACCTGCCCGACATGGCAATGATGATCGTCGACACCGTCGTAGTGTTCGACCACGCCAAGAACCGGATTCGGATTGTCTCGCAGGCTGATGGAAGTGAGGCGGGATACGAGGACGCGGTGGCCAAGATTGAGGCGATTATTGAGCGGTTAGCCGGCCCGCTTCCAGCGTTGCCGGCGGGCGCGTTCCCGGTCAACTCGGTGGCGTCGAATGTGACCCAGGAAGGTTTCGAGCAGATGGTCTCGTCGATGCGCGAGTACATCAAGGCCGGTGACGGCTTCCAGATGGTGCCCTCCCAGCGATTCCAGACCGCCGTCGCCGCACACCCGCTCACCGTCTATCGATCCTTGCGCAGCATCAATCCTTCGCCATATATGTTCCTGCTCCGGCTCGGCGACTTCGATCTCGTCGGCGCTTCACCAGAAATTCTCGTGAGCCTGCACGGTCGGAAAGCCCGGGTTCGCCCCATCGCCGGCACCCGGTGGCGCGGCAAATCGGAAGCGGAAGATGACGCCCTGGCAGCCGAACTGATTGGAGACGAGAAAGAACGCGCTGAGCACGTGATGCTGATCGACCTAGGCCGCAACGACCTCGGGCGAGTCTGCGAATACGGCACCGTCCACGTGAACGAACTGATGGTCATCGAGCGCTACAGCCACGTCATGCACATCGTTTCGGACGTCACCGGCGAACTGCGAGAAGGCAAAAACGCCCTGGACCTGCTCCGCGCGACCTTCCCGGCGGGCACCGTCACTGGCGCACCAAAGATTCGCGCAATGCAGATTATCGACGAGCTGGAGCCGAATCGCCGTGGAAGCTACGCCGGATCGGTCGGCTTCCTCTCAAACAGCGGCGACCTCGACATGTGCATCACCTTGCGCACGATTTTGCTGAAGAACGGCATGGCGTACGTACAAGCCGGTGGTGGCGTGGTGTTCGATAGCGACCCGACGCTCGAATACAACGAGAGCAAAAACAAAGCCCGCGCCGCGCTCTCGGCGATCGAAACGGCGCAGCGCGGACTTTAGATTTAGCCGTCGATTTCTTTGATGATCCGGTTAAGAAGGTCGCGGTCGTAGGCGTCCATCTTGTTCGCCAGCTTCTTCTCCGGCTCCGCCTCGGCAGGACGTCCATCTCGGTCCAACATGATCGCGAGAAATCCTCGGTAAATCAACTTATCCGGATCAAGGTCGCTCGCAAGCCGAATGGCTTTCACGGCCTCGATAACCTTCTTCGCGCGCCAGAAGGCCACGGCGGCCCGAAGATACAGATGGTCGTCGCCGGGCGAAAGCTCAATCGCCGCTCGATACGACTCCAGGGCTTCATCCACCCTCCCCATGCGAGCAAGCAACTCGGCCGTCCAGAAGTGATAGAACGACTCGTCTGGCTTCAGCGCGATGGCATATTGGATTGCCTGCAGCGCACGCTTCTTTTCACCTAGCTCGGCCAACGTTTCGGCGAGTTTGAAGTGGTTCTGCGGCTGATCGGGCTCAAGGTCAATTGCGCGTTGCAGGTGCTCGATGGCGTCGCGATATCGTCCGTACCGCTTGCAGATGTCGCCCAGACCAAGATGCGGCTCCGCCGACTCCTTGATCCGCAAGGCGCGCTCAAAGTTCTTGTACGCCGCAGGCAACTCATCGCCGAAGGTCAGCGCGTCAGCGAGGTCCAGCAGGTGGGTCGGATCGTCTGCATCGCGTTGTTCGGCGGCGCGGCGGAAGTGCTTGACGGCGGCATCGTAGTCGCCATCGTTCAGGCACTGCTGCCCGAGCTCACGCGATTCGGCGGCATCTTTGCCTTCCTTGTTACGACGCTGAATGCCTTCTTCCGTCAGCTCGCCTTGCGGCTGGTGGAAGAGGTCGAAGATGACCTTCATCGAAGGATCCATTACTTCCCTCCTATAACGCCGGTGCTGAGGGTCTGGAGGGGACGAATGGTGAGCTGGGCGGGATAGCTACTCCCGGAAAGCGGAATCGTCATAAGTTCAAATCTCTTTACGTCGTTTCCGAGCAAACGAAACTTTTCGATGCGATATTCGGCCTTTGGTTGCAGCAAAGGGGTCTCTTTCAGAACGCCATTAACGAGGAACAGCGCGCCCGAGTAGCCCGCCGAAGCCTCGAAGACGAGCTCGATCTCAATCGGCTCGGAGGTCGGATTGATGATCTCGCCGGTGATGTTGTAGACGACGCCAAAGTTTCCGCTCAGCACGCGCTGGTTGTCCGAACCTGAAATCGGCTTCTCGCCAATTTTAAAGAACTTCCAATTCTCGCCGAATCGATACTGGACCTTCAGCTGCTTGTATGGAT
Source organism: Chthonomonas calidirosea (assembly GCA_945859975.1). Lineage (GTDB taxonomy): Bacteria > Armatimonadota > Fimbriimonadia > Fimbriimonadales > Fimbriimonadaceae > Fimbriimonas. The sequence continues at coordinate 517 of CAMAPH010000012.1, read as the reverse complement.
CGGGGTAGATGTGGTCGGAAAGCTGATACGGAGCCTGGTCGTAATCGTTGATCGGGTTGCAGCCAACCTCGCGCCAAGGGGTTGTGCTCTCAATTGCGGTTGCCCATCGGCGATCAAGGTTGAATGGCGGCCAGGAGTCGGTCCGAACAAGCACAGATTCCGGTCCATCAATTAGCCGCAGGCTGCACAATCCGGAAACCGTTTCCATGTTGCCAAGACGCCGAAGTGAAATCGGCATCGTGCTTCGCGGCGGGATCGTAACGACATCACCACTACCGGCGGCCCAGGCTTTCATGTACTGCAAACCGGCCTTCAATCCAGCGCGGACCGGGTTCTTGTCGGGATCGCTGTCTCCTGGAAGGATCAGTACTCGCGCCGGCAAATCCGAGTCGTTGACCGCTTGAATGCGAATGAACAATGGGAACGAAGCCGTGTTCTGGTGGTGATACAGCAACCGCGCCGGTTCATTCTTTTTCAGATTCGCGCTGAACAGCGGGCCTGCAGAGTTGACGTTCTC